>CAKSOE010000001.1 GCA_934476675.1 uncultured Clostridia bacterium
TTACCGAAATATTTTGTTATGAGTTTACCTCGTAAAAAAATATTCCGGAATGTAACACATCTATTGTAAACCTACACACAGCCTTGGATAAAATCCAAGGCTGTGTTGCTTTTTTTCTGCATTTATGATACAATTATCATAAAAAATGCAGGAATGAATGATATGGCAAAAACTGATATTACAAATGAACTGGGAGAGGGAAAAATTCTTCCTTTGGTTTTTAAACTTACAATACCGGCTGTTATAGCACAGCTGATTACATTTTTATATAACATTGTCGACCGTATGTATGTCGCAAAAATTGCCGGAACAGGTATGGACGCTTTGGCGGCATTGGGGATTGTGCTGCCTATTACACTGATAATTCAGGCATTTGCCAACCTTGTGGGACTTGGCGGATCACCGCGTGCCGGAATAAAACTCGGAGAGGGAAACAGTGATGAAGCAGACCGTATTTTCAATACGTCTTTTGTGCTGCTGTCCGTAATAGGTATAGTAATCGGCGCAGGAACATTCCTTTTTGCAAAGCCGATAATTGTACTGTTCGGCTGTCCGCCGAGCGCGGTGGAATTTGCCGTATCATATCTGAAAATATACTCATGCGGTACGCTTTTTGTTATGCTTGCGCAAGGTCTTAACCCGTTTATACTCACGCAGGGCTACTCGTTTATAGCAATGAGCTCCGTTTTAATAGGCGCTGTCATAAATATCGTACTTGACCCGATTTTTATTTTCACATTTGGAATGGGCGTGAGCGGTTCAAGCCTTGCAACGGTTATTTCACAGTTTTGCTCGTGTATATGTATTATCGGCTTCTTTTGCACGCGGAAAAGTTTGTTTCGCTTTCATATAAAGAATATGCGGATGTCACACAAAAGAGTGATGAATATTGTATCGCTCGGCTTTACGCCGTTTATTATGACAATTACGGAGTGTGCTATTCAGATTGTATTTAACGTCAATCTGAACCGCGCGACAGGCGGCAACAAGGACTATACCGCCGCATTGACAATTATGTTAAGTGCATTGCAGCTTATATCACTGCCGCTTAACGGTCTCGGAAACGGAATGCAGCCGTTTGTAAGCTTTAATTACGGAAAGGGAAATGCGGAACGCTTAAAACAAGGTATAAAAAGCGTGACGATAATAGCGTTTATTTTTGCGGTTTCGATATGGTCGGTTTCGCTCATGATTCCCGAAATGTATGCGTATTTGTTTTCGGCAAGCGATACGGTTACGGTAATTGTAAAGCAGTATACTCCGCTGTTTTTGATGGGTTCGGTTATGTTTTTTGTGCAGATGACGCTGCAAAATGTTAATGTTGCTCTGGGACAGGCAAAATCGGCGCTGGTTCTGGCAGTGACGCGCAAGGTGATAATTCTGATTCCTCTTTGTTATGCTCTGACGCATTTTATTGGTTTTAAGGGTGTGTATATGTCGGAGGGAATTGCCGATTTCATTGCCGGAATTATTACAGCCATAGTGATTTTTACATCATTTCCGAAAATATTCAGAAAAAGAGCGCTGGAAGTCAAAGAAAAAAATATTCAGAACACTTCGGAATAAAAAAATAACCTTGAAGGACAAGCGTCCTTCAAGGTTATTTAATTTTGCTTTTTATTTGTTCATATCTTCCTTAATCTTAGCCTGCGCAGCTGCAAGTCTTGCGATAGGAACTCTGAACGGTGAGCACGATACGTAGTTCAGACCGAGCTTGTGGCAGAACTCAACAGATGTCGGGTCGCCGCCGTGCTCTCCGCAGATACCTACGTGGAGATCGGGTCTTACCGACTTACCGAGTTTGATAGCCATATCCATAAGCTTACCTACGCCTGACTGGTCAAGCTTTGCAAACGGATCGTTCTCGAAGATTTTAGCGTCATAGTAAGCGTCTAAGAACTTACCTGCATCATCACGTGAGAATCCGTATGTCATCTGAGTAAGGTCGTTTGTACCGAAGCAGAAGAATTCAGCCTCTGTTGCAATTTCGTCAGCCAGAAGTGCGGCTCTCGGAATTTCAATCATTGTACCAACCTCATATTTAAGGTCGATGCCTGCATTTGCAATTTCAGCGTCTGCTGTTTCAACTACAACCTTCTTAACATACTTTAATTCCTTAATATCGCCTACGAGCGGAATCATGATTTCCGGAACGATATTCCAGTCAGCATGAGCCTTCTTTACATTGATAGCGGCACGGATAACAGCGCTTGTCTGCATCTTTGCAATTTCAGGATAAGTTACTGCAAGACGGCAGCCTCTGTGACCCATCATCGGGTTAAACTCATGAAGTGAGTCAATCAAAGACTTGATGTCTTCAACGCTCTTGCCCTGTGTCTTTGCGAGCGCTTCAATGTCAGCCTCATCGGTCGGAACAAATTCATGAAGCGGGGGATCCAGGAATCTGATAGTTACGGGGTTGCCTTCGAGAGCTTCATACAGCTTCTCGAAATCGCTCTGCTGCATGGGAAGAATCTTTGCAAGAGCAGCTTCTCTTTCCTCAACAGTATCCGAACAAATCATTTCACGGAAAGCGTCAATTCTGTTGCCCTCAAAGAACATATGCTCTGTACGGCAAAGACCGATACCCTCTGCGCCGAGCTCTCTTGCTCTCTTTGCATCTTCGGGAGTATCAGCATTTGTTCTTACGTCAAGAACTCTGTACTTGTCAGCCCAGCCCATGATTCTGCCGAATGTGCCGCTGATTGAAGCGTCAACAGTCGGGATGATTCCGTCATATATATTACCTGTTGAACCATCGATTGAAATATAATCGCCTTCAACATAAGTCTTGCCTGCAAGAACGAATTTTTTGTTAGCTTCGTCCATAGCGATGTCCGAGCAGCCAGATACACAGCAAGTACCCATACCACGAGCAACAACGGCAGCGTGTGAAGTCATACCGCCTCTTACTGTAAGAATACCCTGTGAAGCCTTCATACCTTCAATATCCTCGGGTGATGTTTCAAGTCTTACAAGAACAACTTTTTCACCCTTAGCGTTCCAGTTCTTAGCGTCCTCTGCCGTGAATACGATTTTACCGCAAGCAGCTCCGGGTGAAGCAGCCAATGCCTTTGCAACCGGTGTTGCAGCCTTTAATGCTTTCGGGTCGAACTGCGGATGGAGGAGAGTGTCAAGATTTCTCGGATCGATCATCAAAACAGCTTCTTTTTCTGTAATCATGCCCTCGTCAACAAGGTCGCACGCAATCTGCAAAGCAGCCTGAGCTGTTCTCTTACCGTTTCTTGTCTGGAGCATATAGAGTTTTCTGTCCTCAATTGTGAACTCCATATCCTGCATATCTCTGTAATGATTTTCAAGAGTGTTGCAGATTTTTACAAACTGGTCGTAAACTTCCGGCATAACTTCTTTTAACTGATCAATCTTCTGCGGTGTACGAACACCTGCAACAACGTCTTCACCCTGAGCGTTCATAAGGAATTCGCCCATGAGATGCTTTTCACCGGTAGCCGGGTCACGTGTGAACGCAACGCCTGTACCTGATGTTTCGCCCATGTTACCGAACGCCATCATCTGTACGTTAACGGCTGTACCCCATGAATAGGGAATATCGTTGTCACGGCGGTATACGTTAGCTCTGGGGTTGTCCCATGAACGGAATACTGCTTTGATAGCGCCGAACAACTGTTCCTTCGGATCTTCGGGGAACGGTTCGCCGACTTTTTCTGCATATTCTTTCTTAAATTCTTCAGCAAGCTCTTTCAAATCTTCTGCTGTAAGCTCGACGTCCTGAGTAACGCCCTTTTTTTCTTTCATTTTGTCAATCAGTACCTCAAAGTACTTCTTGCCGACTTCCATAACAACGTCTGAATACATCTGAATGAATCTTCTGTAACAGTCATAAGCCCATCTGGGGTTGCCTGATTTCTTAGCCATAACTTCAACAACTGTTTCGTTAAGACCTAAGTTAAGAATGGTATCCATCATACCCGGCATTGAAGCTCTTGCACCCGAACGAACGGATACGAGAAGCGGATTGTCTAAATCTCCGAACTTCTTGCCTGTGATTTCTTCCATCTTTGAGATGTATTCCATAATCTCAGCCTGGATATCATCGTTTATTTTTCTGCCGTCCTCATAATACTGCGTGCAGGCTTCGGTTGAAATTGTAAATCCCTGCGGAACCGGCAGACCGAGCTTTGTCATTTCGGCGAGGTTAGCGCCCTTACCGCCGAGAAGCTCTCTCATGCTTGCGTCACCTTCACTGAAAAGGTAAACATACTTTTTTGACATTGGAATCTCCTCCTATAATTGTTAGTACAGCATAAACGCGCACCCAAAAATAGCGTACGTTTTATTTCAGAACCGAAAAATCTGATTCTGAAAAATGCCTACGTTAATATTATAACAATAAAATTGTAAATTGTCTACATCTAAATGTAATTTTCTTTTAATATTTACAATTTTTTTTGCTTTTGGCACGTTTTTTCTTGATTTATTGCAAAAAGTTTACACAATATTCTCTGTAATTCGTATTGCGGCGACTGTCATATCGTCCGCAATCATGCCGTGGCTCTTTTCAATGACCGTTTCAATTATGTCCTGAACGGTTGATTCCAGATCCGACGGGGCGGTGCGCAGTTTCTTTTTTATCCATTCCGTGCGCATCTCTCCGCACTCCGCGTCGCTGACGCCGTCGGAAAGCATTATTACCACATCGCCGTCCGATAAGCGTTTAAGCTGTCCCTGCGGCTTAATGTCAGCCATTATGCCTGCCGGAGCGGCTGAGGAAAATACCGTTTCGATGCTGTTGCCGCGGCTTATAAGGCTTTGTGCCGCACCGATTTTGTAAAATTCCGTATTTCCGGTTAAAAGATCAATACACAGCAGGTCGATTGTCGCAAACATATCCTTTTCAAGCTTTAAGCACAGTGCAGAGTTGACGATACCTATTGCCGCTTCGGGGTCAAAGCCGGCAGAGAGAAATTCTCTTAAAAGCCTTAGAGTTATGCGGCTTTCGTGCATTGCTTTTTTGCCGGTGCCCATGCCGTCCGAAATAACAACGTATTTTCTGTATCTGCCGTCGGTGAAGGAGGCG
The DNA here is from genome assembly GCA_934476675.1 of uncultured Clostridia bacterium. GTDB lineage: Bacteria > Bacillota > Clostridia > UBA1381 > UBA1381 > UBA4716. The sequence goes on from CAKSOE010000001.1 coordinate 5,060, forward strand.
ATGCTGTCGCCGGAAACCTCAGACGCATCGCTTTTAACCTGCCTTAAAACCACCTCGGCATCGTAGCGCGGCTTTGAAACGAATTTAAGCAGTCCGCTTCCGGTGCTGCTTTCGTCAAGTCCCATAGGCGTGTCAAAAAGCGTGCTTAAAAGCGCCTCCGCTTTTTCGGTGTTTATACCTATTCCAAGTCCTAAGTAAACTTCAAGGTGTCCGAGAGAGCTTTCCACAACGCTTACCTCAAAGGCGGTTATGCCGATTTTGTCAAGCTCTGCAACGACAGCCTCCTCATAATCCTCGCGGAATGAAAAGCCTTCCAGTACATCGGTTGAGATTTCCTCCAAAAGCTTTGACGTTTCCGCATACTGTCCGGCGATTATGTCGCGTTCCGACTTTGCATCTCCGATTCTTACCAAATCCTTTTTGAAAAGCTCGTACACATGATTAAATTCGTTTATAAAGGCATCGCTTCTGATACAGCGTTCTCTGAATCCGCGCGGTGCGTCGTCCGTGCAAAGCGTACCGCTGTTTTCGATTGCTTCAAGGAGCGAAAGAATATTTTTGTATGTTCTCTCAAAGTCAGTCTGCCAGCACTTTGCCGCCATTGTACAGCCGGCACAGGAACGTGTGTACATTTCATCGAAAAACGAATTCACCTCATGACGGTAGAGGTTAAGGCGTTTTTCCGATTCGCTTATAAAACATTCATTGAGGTTTTTAAATGCGGCGGCGGCATTTTCGAGCCGCATGGAAAGATATTCTTTAAGCCGCACGTCGGCGCTGACCGCTTCTATATGCAGTGATTTTGAAAAAAATATGCTCATGCGGCGGTGAACCGCCTTAGGGGTAATCAGAAACAGAATAACCGCCGCAAGCGTATCATATGCCGAAACGGGCATCTGCATATTTTCCGTCAAAAGCGCACAGGCGGCAATTCCTCCTATAAATCCGGCGGCAATTCCGAATCTGCCGAGAGACTTTAAGAGATTTGCAAAAATTGCGCTTATACCGTAAAATCCGCAGGCAAGCGCAGAGGAATATGCCGAAACAGCGCTTATAAAAGCTATACATACGGCGCCGCTGCCTGCCGCGGCAAGACCGGTGTGCATGGATATGCACATGGCGGTGTAAAGCGACGCAATGTTTGCAAGGCTAATGTCGTAGGGGAGGGGAAAGCCGGTAAGTCCGGTTATAAAAATACCCAGGCATACGGCGGCAGACAAAAGCTCCTCCTGTGAAATTTTGCTGCGTGAGCTGCGGTTTTCGAGAAAACCGTACGATTTTGTGAACATAATATAGGAAACCGCCGATACGATGCTTTCTATAAGCAGCAGCATTATGTCATATACTCCGGCATAGCTGTACGCAAGTATAAGCAGTCCGCCTATAAAGGTAGACACACCGCACACCGCCGAGTCGATAACTTTGCTGTCGTGCCGTTTTGTTTTTGCGTATATCCAGAACAAAAGCGCGGCAATGACGTATCTTGCCGTATTTATGCCCGCTCCCGCGCTGATGAGTCCTCCGCACATAAGCACAAGTCCTATGTATGCTATTCCTTTGTCGAATACAGCCGCAAAAAACGCCGTTCCGAACGGAAACATTCCTATAACCGACGCACGTGACGACAAAAACAGCAGTGCGCTTACGGAAATATCTCTCAAAACAGGGCGTCTTAACGGCGCAGCCGCCATAGTGTTCAGTTCCGCCATAAATTATCAGTTCCTTCCTTATCTTAGGTAATTGCTTGTACAATTATCCGGATTGTTTAATTAAAAGTTATTATAACACGATTAAAAAGAAAATTTTGTCATATTTTGGCGTGAAAACAGAAAAATTTTGCGACTTTTTTTGACATTTTAAATTTTATGTGTTATAATGTTAGAGTAAAGAAACAAACACGGAGATAAATATGATGAAAAGAATTTTGATATTTTCCGACACGCACGGATATATAAACGATTGCGTGGAGCTTATAAACAGGTTTAAGCCTGACGCGGTAATACACGCCGGAGACTGTGCGCGAGACTGCGAGGATTTGATGTCGGTTTTTCCTGAAACCGCAATTTACGGCGTGAGCGGAAACAATGATTTTTATGCGCAGCTGCCGAATGAAATCAGTACGGAAATATGCGGAAAAAAGGTATTTGTAACTCACGGTCATGCGTACAGGGTGAAATATGAAAGCAATTACCGCACGCTTGCCGCAAGGGCGCAGGAGTGCGGAGCGCAGCTGTGTGTGTTCGGGCATACGCACATACCTTATAACGATAATAACGGGCGAATGATAGTCTTAAATCCCGGAAGCATACGTTTCGGCGGCACATACGGCATATGTGAGATTGACGAAAACACCATGAGAACGGATATAATTGCGTACAGAAGCTGATTTTTTTGAAAAAAAACGAAAAAAACTCTTGCAAACCTGACGAATTTATGATATACTCTTAAATAGTGCGTTATGTTTGCATCAGAAATTGCGAAAGGAGGTTTTTGCGGTGAAAGAAGGAATACATCCCGAATACAAGCAAACAACAATTACTTGTGCCTGCGGAAATGTAATCGAGACCGGCTCGACAAAGGAGAATATTCAGGTTGAAATATGCTCGGCGTGTCACCCGTTCTTCACAGGTAAGCAGAAGCTTGTTGATACAGGCGGCAGAGTTGAAAAGTTCAACAGACGTTTCAACAGAACAACAAAAACAAAGTAATTTTGTTTTACGATTTGATTTTTTGTATTTAAGGTTAAACCCTTGCCTGGAATACCGAGTCACCGACAGATTCTCGGCATAGGGGGATGATTTATCATAGGAGGTGAATTTCATGACAAAGGAACGTAAACAGGCTTTAATAGCTGAATATGCTACACATGAAGGAGACACAGGTTCTCCGGAGGTTCAGATTGCATTGCTCACAGAGAGAATCAATCATTTAAACAACGAGCATCTTAATATGCACAAAAAAGACCATCATTCAAGAAGAGGTCTTTTGATGATGGTTGGTAAAAGACGTGGTCTTTTGAACTACCTCAAAAGCCAGGATATCGAAAGATACCGTGCTTTGGTTGCAAAATTAGGTTTGAGAAAGTAAGAATATATGAGTGCAGGCAAACGGTATCCGTTTGCCTGTGTTGCGTATATATGCGGAGGTACAGCCATTTAGCAAATAAACAGAGTCGATAAAAAAACAGTCTTTGTCGCTTGTGTTTATCTGCTAATGCGTATCTCCGAAAAAACAGAAAAGGAGAAAAAATATGTTTGAAAATTACAGAAAATTTGAAACAACACTTGCCGGCAGACCGCTTGTTGTGGAAACCGGAAAAATGGCGCAGCTTGCAAACGGACATTGTGTTGTTCGCTACGGCGATACCGTTGTAATGGCGAATGTTACGGCATCGCGTACGCCGAGGGAGGGCGTGGATTTCTTTCCTCTGTCGGTAGATTATGAGGAAAAGATGTATTCGGTAGGGAAAATTCCGGGCGGATACACAAAGCGCGAGGGCAAGCCGACCGAAAAAGCAATTCTTACAAGCCGTATGATTGACAGACCTATGCGTCCGCTTTTCCCGGCTGATTTGAGAAACGATGTTTCAATCGTTACAACTGTTCTTTCGGTTGAGCAGGATAACGCTCCCGAAATATGCGCGCTTATCGGTGCGTCGATTGCCGTTTCTATTTCGGACGTACCTTGGAACGGCCCTGTTGCCGGAGTATGGCTCGGACTGGTAGACGGCAAATATGTTATAAACCCAACCGTTGAGGAGCAGAAAAAGAGCGATATGCACGTAACAGTTGCAGGTACAAAGCAGAAAATCGTAATGATTGAAGCAGGTGCAAACCAGGTTGAAGAAAGCGTTATGCTTGAGGGTTTAAAGTATGCTCACGGCGTAATCAAGGAATTATGCGATTTTATCAGCTCAATTCAGGCTGAAATAGGCAAGCCCAAAATGGAGTATGAGGCTCATGATATAGATCATGCGCTTTATGACAGAATTAAAGAAACGGAATATGCAAATATTCAGCACGCCCTCGATACGGACGATAAAAATGTCCGCGATGAGAGAATAGGCGTTATAACAGACAGAATTATCGAAAATCTGTCGGAGGAATTTCCCGAGAGCATAGAAACCTTAGGCGAAATCATGTACAAAATGCAGAAAGAAATCGTGCGTGCATGGCTTTATGAGGGCAGACGTGTTGACGGCAGAGGTCTTGACGAAATCAGACCGCTTGCGGCAGAGGTTGACGTTTTGCCGCGCGTCCACGGTTCGGGAATGTTTACGAGAGGACAGACACAGGTTCTGACGGTTGCAACTCTTGCTCCGCTTTCAGAAGCACAGAAGCTTGACGGAATAGATCTCCAGGAGGAAAAGGTGTATATGCACCAGTACAACTTCCCGTCATATTCCGTAGGCGAAACAAAGCCGTCAAGAGGCCCCGGCAGACGTGAGATAGGTCACGGCGCACTGGCAGAAAAGTCACTTGTTCCGGTACTTCCGAGCGCTTCGGAATTTCCGTATGCAATCAGATGCGTTTCGGAGGTTCTTTCGTCAAACGGTTCAACCTCACAGGGCAGCGTCTGCGGTTCTACACTTGCACTTATGGCTGCCGGTGTTCCGATAAAAGCTCCGGTTGCGGGTATTTCGTGCGGTCTTATCACAACCGACGAAGGCTTCACAACAATGGTTGATATTCAGGGTCTGGAAGATTTCTACGGCGAAATGGACTTCAAGGTAGCCGGCACAAAGAAAGGTATAACCTCTATCCAGGTTGACATTAAGAATGACGGACTTCCTTACGAAGTAATTGAAGAAGCATTAAGAAAAACAAGAGATGCAAGATACCATATCATAGACGATGTACTGTTAAAGGCAATTCCGGAGGTAAGAGGAGAGCTTTCACAGTATGCGCCCAAGGTTATGACAATGTCAATCGACCCGGAAAAGATTCGTGAAGTAATCGGACAGGGCGGAAAAGTAATCCAGGGCATAGTGGCTGATACAGGTGCAAAGATTGACATCGAAGAGGATGGAACAATTCATATTTTCGCACTCGACCAGGAATCGGGAAATGCCGCAAAGAAAGCTATTGAGCTTATTGTTGAAGAACCTGAGGTGGGCAGAATTTATAAGGGTACGGTAAAGACAATAAAGGATTTCGGCGCTTTTGTTGAAATTCTGCCCGGCAAGGACGGTCTGTGCCATATTTCAAAGCTTGACAGTTCAAGAGTTGAAAGGGTAGAGGATGTGTGTCATGAGGGTGATACCATGATTGTTAAGGTTATGGAAATTGACCCGAAAACAGGCAAAATATCGCTTTCGAGAAAAGACGCAATGCTTGAAATAGAGGACTGCGGAATTAACAGATAAGAATTACTATTACGGACGAAACACATAACTGCTATTGGTGACGGCAACGTGGAAAATATCGCTGTCCGAAGCTTTTTGCAGGAGATATGTTTCGTCCGTTGACTATTAAAATGGATTATTAAAGGGAACGGTGTTCATGCGGATAGCTATTTGTGATGATTTGGAAAGTGAACGGCAAAGTTTGGCAAAGGCTCTTAAAGAAGCTGTCGGGGATTTTTCAAAGGAGGAATTCAGCAGCGGAGACGAGCTTTTAAAAAGCCATTTATCAAAGCCATATGATTTGATTTTTCTGGATATTTTGATGCCGGACATGAGCGGACTTGATACTGCTGCAAAGCTGCGCGAAACGGATACCGAAACGCCGGTTGTCTTTATATCGTCGAGCAGTGAATTCGGCGTACAAAGCTATCGCGTGCTGGCGTTTGATTATTTGTTAAAACCGGTCGATACGGAGCTTTTAAAGGCTTGTATGAAACGTCTGCTTTCGGGCAGAAAAGCAAAGCAGTACATTACAATCGAATATTCCGGCACGGAAACAAAGGTGCTGCTGTCTAATATACAGTGTCTGGAAAGTAATCTGCGGAAGGTCATTTTCACTTTGTCCGAAAGCCGCGAAACGGAGGTAGTCGGAAAACTGGCGGATTTTGAGGAATTTCTGATTGTGCATGATTTTTGCCGATGCCATAAGAGTTATCTCGTTAATCTCGAGCATATCAGCGGCATAGAAAAAGATATGTTCAGACTTGACTGCGGAAAAAAGATAAAGATTTCAAGAGCGTATCTGCAAAGTGCAAAAAAAGCATATTTCGATTATGTTTTCGGCACGGACATGAATCAATAAAAATCGCTTGACAACACGGTTCAAAAATTGTATAATATAGCACAGCAATGTTATGGAAAAATAAAATATTTATTTTAGAAGGGAAGAACAATAATGGCAGAGGAAAAAGAAGTTGTATTGACCCAAGAGGGTAAAAACGAGCTTGAAGCAGAGCTTGAGCATTTAAAAAATGTTACCCGTAAAGAGGTTTCGGAGAAGATAAAAGAAGCGCGTTCGTTCGGCGACCTTTCAGAAAATGCCGAGTACGATGCCGCGAAGGACGAACAGGCAGAAGTTGAGGCGAGAATAAGCCAGATAGAATATATGCTCAAATACGCCAAGGTAGTTGAGGACGAGGGCGAGGACATTGTTACGGTAGGAAAGAAAGTTACGCTTGAAATTTTCGGCGAAGAACAGGTCTATCAGATTGTCGGAACCTCCGAGGCTGACCCGTACAAGAATAAGCTTTCGCATGAGTCACCAATCGGCGCGGCGTGCCTTAATCATACGGCAGGCGAAACCGTTCAGGCAATGACCCCGGGCGGCGAGGTTAAGTTTAAAATTCTTAAAATTGAAAAATAAGTCTTTTATGGAGAGGCAAGAGCAGCTGCGGCAAAAAATACCGCAGCTGCTTTTTTTTGGGATATTGAGTTTCATCTTGGACAATTAATAATCTTTTATGGTCACGATCTGCCTTTTTTTCTTGATTTCTTGATTAATGAATATATCATATGATATAATTAAAATATATTGAAGGTATTTAGAAAACAGAAAGGAATGATTATTTAAATGAAATACGGATATTTTGACGACAAAAACAGGGAATATGTAATAAATACTCCGAGAACACCGCTGCCGTGGATAAATTATCTCGGAACAAACGGATTTTTTTCGCTTATTTCAAATACAGCCGGAGGCTATTGCTTCTATAAGGACGCAAAGCATAGGCGCATTCTGCGTTACCGCTATAACAATGTGCCTGCCGATAACGGTGGAAGATACTTTTACATAAATGATAACGGTGATTGCTGGACGCCGTCGTATATGCCGATGAAAAAAGAGCTTGACCGCTACGAGTGCCGTCACGGTATGGGCTATACTGTGATTTCCGGTGAAAGAAACGGTATTAAAGCCGATGAAACCTTCTTTGTTCCGGTGAATGATAATTGCGAAATACACAGAATAAAGCTTACCAATACGTCAGATGCGGATAAAAAAATAAAGTTGTTTTCATTTGTGGAATTTTGCCTGTGGAATGCGCAGGACGATATGCTGAATTATCAGCGGAATCTCAACACAGCAGAGGTAGAAATAGAGGGCAGCTGCATATATCACAAGACAGAATACCGTGAAAGACGAAACCATTATGCGTTCTATACCGTAAATGCGGAAATATCGGGCTTTGATACTGACCGCGATACATTTTTGGGAGCGTTCAACGGCTTTGACACACCGAATGCGGTGATTGAGGGGAAATCATATAATTCAGTGGCATCGGGCTGGTATCCGATTGCTTCGCATCAGCTTGACGTTTCTCTCAAATCGGGCGAGGAGAAAGAGTATATATTCGTGCTCGGATATATTGAAAACAAACAGGAGGAAAAATTCGATAGCTTAAACGTCATAAACAAAACAAAGGCGCATGAGCTGGCGGATAAATTTAAGACCTCCGAACTTTGTGACAAGGCGTTTGCCGAATTAAAGGATTATTGGGATAAGCTGCTTTCGGTTTATACAATAAAATCAAATGACGAAAAGCTCGACAGAATGGTAAATATCTGGAATCCGTATCAGTGTATGGTTACGTTCAATATGTCGAGAAGTGCGTCATATTATGAATCTGGTATAGGACGGGGAATGGGATTCCGTGATTCCAACCAGGACTTGCTTGGATTTGTACATCAGATACCGGAGCGTGCAAGAGAAAGAATTATTGATATTGCATCAACACAGTTTGAGGACGGAAGCGCATATCACCAGTATCAGCCGCTTACAAAGAAAGGCAATAACGAAATAGGCAGCGGCTTTAACGATGATCCGCTGTGGCTGATACTCGGCACAATCGCGTATATAAAGGAAACCGGCGATATGAGCATACTTGACGAAAATGTGCCGTTTGATAATAACGAAAACAACACAGCGACGCTTTTGGAGCATCTTGACCGTTCTTTTGACCATGTTGTGAACAATCTTGGGCCGCACGGCTTACCGCTTATCGGCAGAGCCGACTGGAATGACTGTTTAAATCTGAATTGTTTCTCAACAGAGCCGGACGAATCGTTCCAGACCTACGGTGAAGCAAACGGACGTGTTGCTGAATCCGTGCTTATTGCAGGAATGTTTGTGTTTATCGGAAAACAGTTTGCGGATTTGTACAGAAAAACAGGAAATGCCGAAAAGGAAAAATACGTTCTGAACGAAGTGGAAAAAATGACTGCGGCGATAGAAAAGGACGGTTACGACGGCGAGTGGTTCCTGCGCGCATACGATGCTTTCGGAAACAAAATCGGAAGTAAGGAATGTGAAGAAGGCAAAATATTTATCGAATCCCAGGGCTTCTGCGTAATGGCAGGAGTGGGTAAGGATAACGGCAAGGCGTTAAAGGCGCTTGACTCGGTGCAGAAATATCTTGAATGTAAGTACGGAATAACGCTTAATCAGCCGCCGTATTCCGTGTATCATACGGAGCTTGGTGAAATCTCGTCATATCCGCCCGGATATAAGGAAAATGCAGGTATATTCTGCCATAACAATCCGTGGATAATGATTGCCGAAACCGCAATGGGCAGAGGAGAGAGAGCATTTGAGGTGTATAAGAAAATTACACCGGCTTATATTGAGGATATAAGCGATATTCATAGAACGGAACCGTATGTGTATTCACAGATGATTGCCGGAAAAGACGCAGTGCGTGCCGGTGAGGCGAAAAATTCATGGCTCACCGGTACGGCTGCATGGAACTATTATACTGTTTCGCAGTATATTTTGGGTATTCGTCCGGAGTTTGACGGTCTCAGAATTGAGCCGTGTCTTTCGGCGGATATTAAGGAATGTAATATTACAAGAAAGTACCGAGGTACGGTTTATAATATAAAGGTGGTTAACAACAACACCGGAAAGATGGTCGTTACGGCGGATAACGGAGCTGTTGACGGAAATATTGTATTGTCCGACAAAGAAGTATGTAATGTAACTGTTAATATGTAATGATTAAAAAAACGGCTTATACGTGAGATAAGCCGTTTTTTTTTTGATGTCAATATTCTCATCAGCCTGCCGGCCAGCCGAATTGTCGGCCGCCCATGAGGTGGAAGTGAAGATGAAGTACGCTCTGACCGGCATTTTGTCCGCAGTTGTTTACTACGCGGTAGCCGTCCTCGGCAATGCCAAGTTCTTTAGCGATTTGGGGAATTTTCTCCCAAATGTGCGCAACATATTTGATATTATCTGCATTTAAGGCGTTTGCGCTGTCAATATGCGCTTTCGGAACAATTACAATATGCTCCGGCGCCTGCGGTTCAATATCGCGGAATGCAAGCATCATATCGTCCTCATATACCTTTGTTGAGGGGATTTCTCCGGCAATTATTTTGCAGAATAAGCAATTATCCATTATACTGCCTCCTTTTTACTTTATCATTTCGGTTACGATGTCGTCCACCTTTGCAAGAGCGTCGTCAATCTTTAATGCGTCCTTGCCGCCGCCCTGTGCCATATCCGGCTTACCGCCGCCTTTTCCGCCGCAGATTTCGGTTACTGCCTTAATAATCTTTCCGCAGTGAACTCCGGCGCTGACAGCCTCTTTTGATGCCATTGCAACAAATGTGATTTTATCGTCCGTGTTTGCGGCAAGTACGATAACGCCGTTTGTCATCTGTTCCTTTGCACGGTCGGCAAGCGTTTTCATTTCGTTTACACTGAGCCCGTCCACTTGGCTTGTCATAAGATTTACCTTTTCCAGATGCCTAATTCCTGCCATCATGTTCTTTGTACGCATTGCGGCAATTCTGGAAGTAAATTCTTCTAACTTTTTGTTAAGCTCTTTCAGCTCGTCCATTACCGATACAGCCTTTTTATCAAGCACATGAACCTGGTTGGTCTTTAATGCGGAAGCGGTTTCCGTAATAATTCTGTCCTGCTCGTCTATATATTCCAGGACGCCTTTTCCGGTAACGGCTTCGATACGTCTTACTCCGGCAGCAACGCCGCTTTCCGAAACAAGCTTAAACAATCCGCACTGTGCGGTATTTGTGAGATGTGTACCGCCGCAGAACTCTATACTGTAATCACCCATTGCGACAACTCTTACCACATCACCGTATTTTTCGCCGAACTGTGCTTCTGCACCGAGTTTTTTAGCTTCGGCAATAGGCAGTTCCTGAACGGTTATCGGCAGACAGTCGAGGATTGCTTTGTTTACCTTGTCTTCGGTTTCTTTAAGCTGCTGTGATGTCATTGCCTCGAAATGCGAGAAGTCAAAACGCAGTCTTGAATCCGTAACAAGCGAGCCTGCCTGTGCAACGTGTGCGCCGAGAACTTCTTTTAATGCCTTGTGCAGTAAATGAGTTGCGCTGTGATTTCTGCTGACGGCCATTCTGTTTTCTTTGCATACTGTGAGCGTAACCTCCTGTGAAAGCTCAAATGTACCCTCTGTTACAGTTACTTCGTGAAGGTAAATGCCGTCACCGGTCTTTTTTGTGTATTTAACTTCTGCTTTTGCGTTGTTTGACGTAATTAAACCGATGTCGCCTGCCTGACCACCCATTTCAGCATAGAACGGGGTAGAGAAGGTGACGATTATTCCGTCCTCACCCTCTGTTATTTCAGATGCTACTTCGCCTACCGCAACGATTCCGGCAATTTTGCTTTCGTCCGAAAGCTTGTCATAGCCTGTAAATATTGTTGCGCCGTTTGCATTTTCAAAGTCGTAGCTTTCTTCTGCATCCCAGCTCGAACCGTCTTTTCTTGCCGCCTTTGCGGTTGATTTCTGTTCGTCCATTGCCTTGTTAAATCCGTCAATATCAACGTCAAGACCTTGTTCCTGTGCCATTTCGACAGTTAAGTCAAGCGGAAAACCATAGGTGTCGTGAAGCTTAAAGGCTTCATCTCCGGTAAGGGTTGAGCGGTTGTTTTTCTTTGCGTCGGCTATATAATCGTTAAGAACGGCAAGACCGTTATCAATTGTAGCGTCAAAACGTTCCTCTTCCTTTTTAATAATTTTCTTAATATATTCGCTTTTTTCTTCAAGCTCGGGATATGCCGATTTTGAAGTTTCTATAACGGTGTCGGCAACCTCAAACAGGAATTGTCTGTCTATATTCAAAAGCTTGCCGTGACGCGCCGCACGTCTTAAAAGACGTCTTAAAACATATCCGCGGCCCTCATTTGAAGGAATAACTCCGTCAGAAATCATCATAACGGTGCTTCTGATATGGTCGGTGATTACTCTTAAAGATACGTCTGTTTTTTCGTCTTCCTTATAATGAACGCCCGCGATTTTGCTTATATGGCGCATAACGTCCTGAACTGTGTCAACCTCAAAAAGATTATCCACATCCTGTATTGCAACCGCCAGTCTTTCAAGCCCCATTCCGGTGTCGATATTGGGCTTGGGCAGGGGATTGTAATTTCCGTCCTCATCCTTGTCAAACTGCGTGAATACGAGATTCCAGACCTCCATGTATCTGTCGCAGTCACAGCCTACGCCGCAGTCGGGACTGCCGCAGCCGTATTCCTCGCCGCGGTCAAAGTAAATCTCCGAGCACGGACCGCACGGACCTGTGCCATGTTCCCAAAAGTTATCCTCTTTGCCAAGTTTTACGATTCTTTCGGGGGCTACGCCTACTTCATTTATCCAAATATCCTTTGCTTCGTCATCGTTTTCGTAAACAGAGACCCAAAGCTTGTCCGCCGGGATTTCCATAACCTTGGTAAGAAATTCCCATGCCCATGCAGTGGCTTCGTGCTTGAAGTAATCTCCGAAAGAAAAATTACCCAGCATTTCAAAGAACGTACCGTGTCTGGCGGTTTTTCCTACGCGCTCAATATCAGGCGTGCGTATACATTTCTGGCAGGTGGTTACTCTGTGACGGGGCGGTTCTTCTGCTCCGGTGAACCATTTTTTCATCGGCGCCATGCCGGAATTTATCAGCAAAAGGCTTGCATCGTTTTTCGGAACAAGCGGAAAGCTTCCGAGTCTTAAACAGCCTTTGGATTCAAAAAAACTCAGGAATCTTTCGCGTATCTCATTTACACCAACGCTTTTCATCATTAAATTCTTCCTTTCTGTATTTAAGCTATAAATATACAAATACACCATTATATTATTATATAAAATTCCGTGTATCATGTCAAGGTTTTTGAAGTAAAAAGTTTTGTAGAATTTCTCTGTAGTTGTTAAATATATGTTACATCATAGTTTGAAAGATTCTTCATTCGAGTAGCATTTGCGGATAAATCAAAAGAACTATCAAAAGTGGAATATGAACGGCTGTTGATTGCAGCAAAGGATAAGAAAAATGAACGGTTATATTATTTAATGCAGACAATAGCAAGTACGGGATTGAGGGTATCAGAAATAAAATATGTAACCTGTGAAGCTGTCAGGCAAGGACAAGCGGTTATAGACTGCAAAGGAAAGATAAGACAAATATTTTTACCGAAAAAGCTATGTCAAATGTTAAAGAAATACATTAAATCCCGAAACATAAAAAGCGGCTCGGTATTCATTACGAAAAGCGGCAAACCTCTTGACCGCTGTGCAATATGGAAAACGCTGAAGGATTGTGTGAAAGCGCCGGTGTATCAAAAGACAAGGTGTTCCCTCACAATTTCAGACATTTGTTTGCACGGACATTTTACAGTTTGCAAAAGGATATAGTGCGTCTTGCCGATATACTTGATCATTTCTCGGTTAATATTACAGGGATTTATACAATGGGAACATGGAACGTCTGCCACAGAAAAGTACAGAAATCAGGACTTTTACATTGCTGAAAAGTTCGTCGATTTAACCAAACACAACATAATGGGAATTATGTTGCAAAACTTCAGAAAGGTGCATAAAAAATAAAACGTTCGTTTAATTTTAACGAGCGTTTGCTATAATTTTTGTGTATAGTTTTCAGGTCAATGATTTTTGGCTATAAATCGTTGGTCTGATTTTGTATGTTTTGAATTTATACAAAACGCCGAATTTTAGGCATAGTGATTGACAAACTTTAAAAAAAGTGCTACAATTTAAGTGTATTTATATTAGTATTTTAGGCTTGATAAAATGCAAAATGATTTGGAACATAAATCAATGGCAAATGATGAAAAACAGATATGCAGCTCATGTGCTGAGGGTGCATACTGGCTAAAACTTGATCTTAATGAGGTTTTTTACCCTAAAATATCCTTATTGAACGATGGTAAGTGTTCGGCATACCGCGAGATATAATAAAATTTGCTTTTCTGAAAAATACGAATGATTGAGAGATTTGATATGGTAATTAAGGAGATTCGGAGCAGTATAAATAATTCTACTCAAACAGCAAACACGATTATTTTTAAGAGGAAATTTTTATACAACTTTATAAAACGAGCGTTTGACATTATAGCTTCCCTGATGGCTCTTACTATTCTTGCAGCGCCTATCATCATCATTGCAGTGCTGGTAAAGATTGACTCGCCCGGCGAAATTATTTATAAGCAAGAACGGTTAACAAAAAACGGTAAGCCGTTCATGCTTTATAAGTTTCGCACAATGTGTCAGGATGCAGAAAAAGACGGGGCAAAATGGGCTGACGAAAATGATAGCCGCGTAACGCGAGTCGGACACTATTTGCGTGCATTCAGATTGGATGAAATATTACAATTTGTCAATTCGTTAAAAGGTGATATTTCCATCGTAGGTCCCCGGCCGGAAAGGGAAATTTTTCACAACGAATTTTGTAAAGATATTGAAAACTGGGACAAACGGCTTTTGGTAAAAGGCGGAATAACAGGTTTAGCACAGGTCAGCGGGGGATATGACTTATCCGCTTCCGAGAAGCTGGTTTATGATTTGGAGTACATAGAAAAACGCTCGCTATGGTTAGACTTTGTGATTTTATGTAAAACAGTATTGGTTGTGTTGAATCATAACGGGGCGAGGTGAAATTAGAATGAAATATCTTTTGATTATGACAACCTCTGAAAATGTTATGAATTTCAGAAGCAGTATGATTAAATTTTTATTAGAAAAAGGTCACAGCGTTAGCGTGATCGCTCACGATTCTGCAAGAGAAGCAGATATTAAAAAGCTTGGCGTTCGATTTTATTGTGTTTCACAGGATAATCGAGGGTTAAATCCGTTTTTGATAGTGACTTATTATAAAAAACTGACCGAAATCATAAAAAACGAAGCTCCCGACGTATTGCTTACATATCAGCTAAAACCGAACATATTCGGGGTTTTGGCAGGAAGTAAAAACAAAGTAAAAAATATTCACGCTATGGTCGAAGGACTGGGCGATGTTTATACAAAAACCGGAATTAAGTGGGGATTGATTCGCGTTGTTATTAATACTCTTTACCGAATTTCATTCGATAAAGTAGATGGCGTGTTTTTTCTGAATAATGACGACAAAGAAGAATTTACCGAACGAAAGTTAGTTGATGTATCAAAATGCACCATAATTCACGGTATTGGTGTGGATTTGAAAAGGTTCTCTTTTTCAGACGTAAAAAACACCCGAAAATTTATCATGGTTGCTCGTATGCTCGAAACAAAAGGTGTTTATGAATATTGTAAATGCGCAAGGCTTGTAAAAAGCAAATACCCCGATGCTGTTTTTGGATATTTGGGAGACGAAGGAACAATAAAAGTTTCTGACATTCGGGAATATATAGATGACGGCAGTATTGAATATTACGGAACAACGAAAGATGTTCGTCCTTATTTGGAAGATGTATTATTACTATTATTATCAAGTTATAGAGAAGGCTGCCCTGCCTCTATAATGGAGGCTGAAGCTGTCGGACGGGCTGTTATTACAAGCAATAGTGTCGGCTGTAAAGATACTGTTGTTGACGGCTACAATGGATTTGTTGTGGATAAATATGATTATAAGGCAATGGCAGAAAAAGTAATTTGGTGCATAGAGCATCCTGAAAAGACAATGCAGATGTGTAAAAATGCACGTACTTTTGCCGAGGAGCATTTTGACGCTGAAAAAATAAATGAAATAATATATGAATGTGTTTGTTAAGGGGTGTTTATTTTGGATATGATGCGGTAAACGAGGTGGAGAAAGCTATTAGTTGTTATTCTCCGGATATTATAATGTATCCCAAATTATGCCTGTACTCCGCAGAACTCATATATTCCGGCGATTGTTTGGTGTGTTTTGCTAAGTTAATATAGTCGTTAATTTCATTTATACAATCGTCCGTCAAGACAACTATACACGTATCTTATATGATACATAAATATTCAAGCAACAATGAATATTTATGCAGACGTGAGAAAAGATGATGAAATAGTTAAAGTTGTTTAGACTTGGAAAATGTTGCAAATATCAAGAAAAATTGGAATATAGTAGGTTCAAATCCTACGCTCATAAAAAATAAGGGTAGGGGAACAAAATTCCTCTACCTTTTTAAGACTAAGATATAAGACGTTTGTATTCCTCTTTTAACATTCCCTGTATATCATTGAGCATTATCGGAAATTCCACAAAACCTTTTGCATAGTACGAAAGTTCATACGGCGGAAAGAAAATCACCAGATTTCCGTCCGAAATATAAAAGTTTTCATCTGATGTTACCTTTGGATGTTCCCATAAGTCGCTGTATTTTTCTTTGTTTTTTTCGAGCATAATATCAATCAGCCTATTTAGTTCATTCTTATAATCTTCTGTGCAAAAAAGCTCAGGCAAAAGGATTACTTTTTCAGCAGAGGCATCAATGTTTCTCGGATACCACGTGGCAGAACCGTGCGCTCCGCCGGTGTAAACGTAATGCTCCTCTATGATGCTTATAAAATCGTTGCCGTTGTTTTTTATGTATTGTTTTATATTAAGTACGCAGCGATTGCCCATGCGAAGTTTGTCGGAGGACGAAGCTGCAAGCGTATCAAAGGAAACCAACGCTCCGTTTATATCTTTTTCTATTGAGTTGTTCATTGATTTTTCAAATTCTCGGTTTTTAAGTCCCGAAAGGCGCACGGTTTCCGCGTATGCTGCGGAAATGTCGGTTTCGTATTCGCTTGATGTAATCTTGATGTCCGCTGTACGGTTCAGGGCACAGGCGGTAAGCAGCAGTGCACAAATAAACGGAATAAGGATTTTTTTCATATTAATCTCCATTCTGCCGCCGGTAGCAGCATAAATATAACGTGAAAATAAACATTCAGGCTGCCGGCAGATAAAATCTGCGACAGCCCTGCACTTATGCTTAAAGCGCCGTTTGTTTTGCATTATTTTCCAAAATTAAAGAATTATACATATAAGACCGCCGCTTCCCTCATTAATAATTCTTTGCAGCGTCTCGCGGAGTTTGTTGCGCGATTCGTTAGGCATACGGGAAAGCTTGTTGTGCAAACCTTCATTAACCAGCTCATATAGTGATTTGCCGAAAATATTCGACTCCCATATTTTTGCGGGATCAGTTTCAAACTCATTTAACAAATAGTGTACCAGTTCCTCACTCTGCTTTTCCGTGCCTACAATCGGACTTACCACTGTTTCGATGTCTGCACGCATCATATGTATAGACGGTGCGCTTGCACGGAGTCTGACACCGAAGCGGCCTCCTTGCTTGACGATTTTCGGTTCGTCAAGCGTAAGTTCGTCGGTAGACGGCGAGACGATTCCATAGCCTTTTTCACGGACTTCATGCAGCGCATAGGAAATTTTATCATATTCCTTTTTCATTTTTCCAAGCTCTGCCATGAGCGTTATAAGACTTTCTTCATCACTTATCTCGAATCCGGATTGTTCTCCGAGAACTTGATAGAATAATGACCTTGGGAGTGCAATCTTCATTTTTACCGTACCTTGACCAAGATCAATTCCCTCTGTGTCGGCGCTTCCGATAAACCGACAGCCGGAAAGCGCAGTGCACAGACGACGTGTATCGCGTATTTTATATATATCCTGCATATTTTCTATCACTGCCGTATATATATCGGATTTGAGCTGATGTTCCGGCGGCAACGCTTCAAGCCAGGCAGGAACATCGATATTGATTTCACTTAACGGAAATTCAAACAGCACCGTTTCAATGATATTATGAATATCCCCGGGCGAAAGATGCTCACAGTTCACAGCAACTACCGGAACATCATACTTTTCGCTAAGCTCATTTTTCAGTTCGGTTGCTGCGGCGGACTCGGGCGATGTGGAGTTCAGCACGATAATGAACGGTTTATTTATGGCTTTCAATTCGTCTATTACCCGCGTTTCTGCGTCTACGTAATCAGCACGGTCAAGTTCTGTAATTGTGCCGTCGGTAGTAACCACAAGCCCTATTGTAGAATGCTCTGTGATTACTTTTTTTGTACCAAGCTCCGCAGCTTCATTAAAAGCAATGGGATAATCGAACCACGGTGTCTTTACCATTCGAGGTTCTCCGTCCTCGGAATATCCGAGAGAGTTTTTTACAATATATCCCACGCAGTCTATCATGCGCACCTTCATATGCGCATTGTCACCAAGTGATATATCGACTGCTTCGTTTGGGATAAATTTCGGTTCGGTGGTCATGATCGTGCGGCCTGCCGCAGACTGCGGCAGTTCGTCGCGTGCACGCTCCGCCTGATAGGTATTTCCGATATTCGGAATAACAAGCATATCCATAAACTTTTTAATGAATGTTGATTTGCCGGTTCTGACGGGGCCGACTACGCCTATGTATACGTCGCCGCCGTTTCGCTCTGCAATGTCACTGTAAATATTGTATTCTTCCACTGATTTTTCCTCCTTTAAGTCCGGCAAATGGATTTTGCCTGTACTAATATGTTATATGTATATGCGCCGTAATGGAAAGTATGAATAAAGAAAAATTGATGTTTTACCGAATATTTTTTATTTTTACAGGAAAAATACCTATAAAGGCGGTGACTGTTTTGAACCAAATTAAACTAAAAAATGATTTTTACAAACGATGCGGAGTTGGGAGTAATCATCTTGTTTTTTCGAAGGTTGGAGCGTTGTGTACGTTGCTCGGTCACAAAGAATTAAAAAATTCGGAATTTCTTTCATGCACACTTTCAATGTCAGTGCAAACCGCTGCACACAGAGTAGACAGCGGTATAATAAAAATCGAGGATAATCGTTCCGGTGCATACAGCGCATTTTGTCTTAACAGCCTTATTCCGGACAAGAGTACAATATACAAAATAGTGTCACGTTTTTCTGATATGCGGTCTTTCGGAGCGGAAATACTCTATGACAGCGCTTTGCCGCAGGGAGTAGGGGAGATTTCTTTTAATGCGGCAATCCTTAATTCTTTACTTAAACTTGCAGATATTGAAAAGGATATTGCGACAAAAGCCGCAATGTGTGCAGGAGGACAAAATATTGCTCCGTATACTGCCGTATTTTCAGCAAAAAAAGGTTACTGTTCAATAGTGTGTGACACTCATCATGAATTATTTCCGCTGCCGATAACCGGCTATAAAATCCTCTTGATACAAACTGAAACTTCAAAAGATGAATTTATACGGGCGTCACAAAAGGCTTTTTATGTAATTCGCCGACATTTTCCGCACGTCACCTCGTTTTCTGCAATTACTCCCGATATTTTGGAGGAATGTAGTAAATATCTGCGAACTGCCGACATAAAATATCTGCGGCATATAATTTCGGAAAACGCTCGTATTGAAAATGCGCGAAAATGTTTAAAAAGCTGCCTGATAAGCCGCTTTGCGGAAATTGTAAACGCATCGCAGACCTCGCTTGAATCCTGCCGTGCGGTAAATGCGGAGAGACAGTTTATAGCAAATATACTGCGTTCACTTGACGGTTGTCTTTGCGCCAGACAGGAAGATAATACCATTGCAGCAATAGTTTATGAAAATGCGGTTGACAGCATTATTAATAATCTGCGTTTTTCGTTTACTGCGCGTTTTGGATATGAACCGTTGTTTTATGTAGCCGATACCTGTGACACAAACTAAAAGGGGCTGAAATATTTCAACCCCATAAAATGTGTTATTCGTTTGTCGGTATAGGAGGCATCATATCAGTAAACAAATTTTTTAATTCATCTATCGTTTCAGCTTTTTCCCAGCTGCTCATTCCCGATTTCCAAACAAGACTGTCAGGGAAAAATTGTCCGGAAACAGCCATTTGACGCAGAATATCCGTATTAAACGGCCCTGTCGCCTGACCGTTTATCGCCACGTTATATGACGAAACGGGGAGGGGCGGAGGGACAACTCCGGATTGCGGAAGGGAATTGCTGCCGGACATGGCGTTGTTTATTGTGCCGGCAAGATTTTGACCGACTGTGCCGCCGACAGCCATTCCTGCCATCATTGCCGCCATGTTAAAGCCGCTGCCGGATAGATTCACATCGCCTGCACCGTTAGACCCCATTTTTCCTAATGCGTCAGCTCCGGCTGTGCCGACCTCTGCCTGCTTTTCAATCTGATATGCTCCGATGTTTGCTGTTTGCGTGGCTTTATGCTGTGCATACTGACCTTCCTCACGCTGTATTCTTAAAGATTCCTCATAATTTTCCATGTCTATGCGCTGCTTGTCGGTTATATTTTTTATCTTTGCCTTTGTTTCGGCATCGACTGCGGCTGTTACGGTATCTTTTGTGATACGCATAAGTTCCTTATAGCCTGCACTGCTTTTGTCAAGCTCTATTGCGCCAATGTCAATTCCGGACACTGTAACACCGAAATGCTCACCGAGTCTTTTGGCGGCATCGTATTCAATTGTATCATTTATTAACCCTGTTTTACTTTCAATCTGCACCAACGGAATATTATTGGCGGCAGGGGCGTTTGCAACTGTATCTTTTACATAGCGTGACACTGCGTCACGGACTTGCTTTTTAAAATCATCAAGGCTAAAATTAGTAAGTCTGTGCAGCTTTACAAAATTTTTGCAGTCGTTTATTTTAAAAGTTATCGTACCTCTGACAGCAACAGGAACGCAGAAGTCGGTAAAACGCGGATCAAAAACATCAAAAAACGGTACTGCAAATTTAACCTGTATAATTTGTGCAAGATTGATGAAATAAACCTCTGCCTGAAAGGGAGTGCCGCCGGCATATGCCAAACCGACAATGCTTGCAAGAACAGGCAGGTTTTTTGTTTCTATTTTTTTATCAAACGGACCTATAATGAAGTCCTGAAATGTTCCGTTTGGCTGATTATAAACCAATACTGCCGCTTCTCCGTCCTTCACACGCAAAGACGAACCGTAGCGTATTGCGTTTTCTCTGTTGTTATTGCCCTGCTCCGAACCGTGCGGATGCCATTTCCATATTAAATATGAGGGTTCGTCGCATCGGATTTCATCCATGAATCCGCCGGCTTTGGGTTTTCCGAATAATGGCATAATCATTCTCCTTTCACAGAATTGCTTTTAATTGCTTTCTTGATAAATCCAATGAACGTGATAATCAAGGTGACCGCTCCAAATAATTGCAAACCTGAACCGTTTTCAAGAAATTTAGACAAATTTAATGTTAAAATTCCTGTTCCTATGACAAATGCTAAATCAATGTAGCTTGTATTTTTTTTCAGAATCAGCAGTGCTGAGGTTATTAAAAAAATATCTCCCAACAATTCAAAACCGGTTCCGTTTTCGTTAATTCGATCAATACGAATTGCTTCACAAAAAGCAAAAATGCTCAGTATACACAAAAGATTTCTCAAAAGTGCGTTCAATAGTTTGGAAAAGATGCTGCCGGATTTTATCACGGCACTGCCTGTGAGTTTTGCACCGGATGCAAAGCTTTGTATTTTGATTTTTTTGATAGTGTTGTCATATAACATCTGAATCTTTGCTAAATCGTTTTCTTCAAAAATGAGTTTTGCTTTTTGAAAACTTTGTTCAAATTTTGTTTTCCAAGCTTTGTTTACTTTCGAAACGGATTCATCAAATATATTTGTTGATGCGAGAATCATAAATTCCCATATATCTTCTTTGGTATTTGGAATCGGGAAGTTTCGTATAATTGCTTCTTTTTCTTGCCAAGTGCTTGCCGAAGTTAATCTATCAGAGAATATTCTGATTGCGTCAGAATTTGAAGCACCGCGTATTTCGTATCCGCAAGATGGACAGTTAGAAGAAAACGCATTCAATACCTCACCACAGTTCGGACATTTATGTATATTTCCATCATAAACAGTTTTTCGTTCGGATTTCTCGGTTTCACACAAATCATCGAGAATTGCTTTCCCACAGCTATTGCAGAATTGTGCATTTTTATAAAGTTTTGCCCCGCAGTAAGGGCAGAATTGAATTTCCATATTCTTATTCCCTCCGACACTGTATTTTTCAGTCTTGCATTTGCTCAACACGTACCGCATCGCATATATCTCCGATGTTGCAGTCAAGGTATTCGCATATGCGCAGAAGTACGGAAAGCGCTACCTCTTCATTTCGGCGCATTTTTGTCATTGTTCCCGAAGCAATATTCAAATCTTTTCTGAATGCGGACTGAGATATTTCTCTTTCGACAAGCATTATCCATAGCTTTTTATAGCTTATCTTCATACCAAACACCTCTCATACAATAATTATAAATATTATATACTTAAATTTACATAAAGTCAATATGTTTTGTCAAATTTAGACTTAAAAATCGCAACTTCTTGATGTTTTTATAACTGCTGTGATGAAAACAAACAAAAAATATACGTCTTAAAAGCGGACTTTTAAGACGTATATTTTTTTGTTTTAGAATTTATTTCTTTTTACATATGTTGTATGCAGAAGCTTGTGAGCTTTTTCCTTGCCGGGGGCTTCAAAGAAATCATCATACAAAGCCTTTACAACGGGGCTTAAATGTGATTTTCTGTATTCAAGCTTTTCGTCAGCGTCGTAGAGCGCTTTTGCACGAAGCGTCTTTAAATCAACACTGTTTCTTACGCTGTCGCTCTGGAGCGGCTGACCGCCGCCGTTGATGCAGCCGCCGGGGCAAGCCATGATTTCAACGAAATCATAATGCTTTTCACCGGATTTTATTGATTCCAATACAGCGCGTGCGTTTGCAAGTCCGGAAGCAACGGCAACATTAAGAGTTTTGCCGCCGAGAGTATAAGAAGCCTCTTTAATTCCGGCAGTACCGCGTACTTCCTTAAACTCGATAATATTTGTCGTGCCGTCGAGAACATCGGCAGCAGTTCTTAATGCAGCTTCCATAACGCCGCCTGTTGCGCCGAAAATTGCGCCGGCGCCTGTGGCAATTTCAAACGGATCGTCAAATTTAGCATCTTCAAGCTTTACAAAATCCATACCTGCGCGCTTAATCATTCTTGAAAGCTCGCGTGTCGTAAGCGAAACGTCAACATCGTCAAAGCCTAATTCCTGCTGTTCCTCACGGGTACACTCAAATTTCTTTGCAGTACAGGGAATAACACTGACAACAAACAAATCTTTCGGGTCAATACCATTTTTCTGAGCATAGTATGACTTTAACAGCGCACCGAACATCTGCTGCGGTGATTTACAAGTCGAAAGATTGGGGATAAAGTCAGGATAATAATGCTCAACAAACTTAACCCAACCCGGACAGCAGCTTGTAAACATCGGCATAGTGTCGTTGTTCTTGATTCTTTCAATCAGCTCGGTAGCCTCCTCCATGATTGTGAGGTCGGCTGTTACATCCATATTAAATACTCTGTCAAAGCCGAGGTTTTTCATCGAAGCAACCATTTTGCCTTCAACATTCGTACCAATCGGCATATCAAAGCATTCGCCGAGAGTTGCGCGTATTGACGGAGCAGTAAACGCAACAACTGTTTTTGACGGGTCTGAAATTGCATTGAATACGTCGTCAACATTGCTCTTTTCTGTCAAAGCGCCTACCGGACAGGCAACAATACACTGACCGCAGCCCACACAGGCAGAATCACCGAGCGGTTTTTCAAACGCACAGTCAATATGAGTGTTATAACCTCTCTCAATTTCGCCGATGGCGCCTATGCCCTGAATCTTGCTGCACGCAGCCGTACAGCGTCGGCAAAGAATACATTTGTTGTTATCGCGTACAAGATACGGTGATGAATCATCAATTTCGTATCTGGGTTCTTCGGCATCAAATCTGTCCTCGTCGACCGCATAGTCAAGAGCGAGCTTTTGGAGCTCACAGTTTGTACTGCGAGAGCAGGAAAGACATTTTTTATTATGTGTTGAAAGAATAAGCTCGATTGTGCTTTTTCTTGATGCTCTTACTGCCGGAGTATCTGTAAACACCTCCATGCCCTCCTCGGCAGGGTACACGCAGGAAGCGATAAGTCCGCGTCTGCCCTTAACCTCAACAACGCATACACGACAGGAACCGATGCAGTTTACATCTTTTAAATAACAAAGTGACGGAACTTCAACGTTAGCCTCCTTTGCAGCCTGGAGGATTGTATAACCCTCCGGTACGGAAACGCCGATACCGTTAATTTTTAAGTTTACCATTTATGAGTCCTCCCTTATTTCTTGACAATTGCGCCGAACTTACAGTTAGAAATACAAGCGCCGCACTTGATACACTTATTCTGGTCGATTGTGTGCGGAGTCTTGACCGCGCCCGAAATAGCGTCAACGGGGCAGTTACGTGCGCAAAGAGTACAACCCTTACATTTGTCGGCATCAATCTCATATTTGAGAAGCTTTTTACATACGCCTGCCGGACAGGTTTTGTCCTTAACGTGAGCTGTATATTCATCGCCGAAATAGTGCATTGTCGAAATTACGGGGTTGGCAGCTGTCTGACCGAGTGCGCAAAGCGATGTGGATTTCATGTACTGACACAATTCTTTAATCTTATCAATATCCTCGGGTGTGCCCTGACCTCTTGTTATCTTTTCTATATACTGATAAAGTCTCTTAGTACCGATACGGCAGGGAGTACACTTACCGCATGATTCGTCAACCGTAAATTCAAGGAAGAATTTAGCAATGTCAACCATACAGGTATCCTCGTCCATAACGATAAGTCCGCCTGAACCCATCATTGAACCAAGCTGAATAAGATTTTCGTAATCAATCGGAACGTCGATATGTTCAGCCGGAATACATCCGCCTGACGGGCCGCCTGTCTGAGCAGCCTTGAATTTTTTGCCGTTCGGAACGCCGCCGCCTATTTCTTCGACGATTTCGCGCAGCGTTGTACCCATGGGAACTTCAACAAGACCTACATTCGTAATCTTACCGCCCAAAGCAAATACCTTTGTACCCTTTGAGGTTTCCGTACCCATTCCGGCAAACCAGTCCGCACCTTTTAAAATAATCTGGCAGATGTTTGCGTATGTTTCGACGTTATTAAGAATAGTCGGTTTTTCAAACAGACCTTTGATTGCGGGGAACGGGGGACGCGGACGAGGTTCGCCTCTGTGACCTTCGATTGAAGTCATAAGAGCAGTTTCCTCACCGCAGACAAACGCACCTGCGCCCAAACGCAGCTCAATATCAAATGAGAAGTCTGTTCCGAATATATTTTTACCCAGAACGCCGTATTCCTTTGCCTGTGCTATTGCGATTTTAAGTCTGTCAACCGCTACGGGGTATTCGGCGCGGACATAGATATAACCTTTGTCAGCGCCTATTGTATAGCCGGCAATGGCCATTGCTTCGAGTACCGAATGAGGGTCGCCTTCAAGGATTGAACGATCCATAAATGCACCGGGGTCGCCTTCGTCGGCGTTACAACAGACGTATTTCTGATCGCTTACGGAAGCTTTTGCAAATGCCCATTTTCTTCCTGTAGGGAAACCGCCGCCGCCTCTGCCGCGAAGTCCTGATTTAAGCATTGTATCAATAACATCGTCGGGGGTCATTTCGGTAAGAACCTTAGCTAATGCCTGATAACCGTCCGTTGCGATATATTCTTCAATTTTTTCAGGGTCTATAACACCGCAGTTTCTCAATGCGACACGAAGCTGCTTTCTGTAAAAGTCTGTTTCGTCAAGAGCCTTAATTGTGCCGTCGTCGCAGACTGTCTGTTCATAAAGAAATTCCTTTACGACATTTCCGCCTTTAAGATGTTCCTGAACAATCTGCGGAATATGCTCGGGAGTAACTCTTGCATAGAATGAGCCTTCCGGGTAAACTATCATAATAGGACCTAACGAACAAAGACCGAAACAGCCTGTCCTTACGATATGTACGTCATTTTCGAGTCCGTTTGATTTGATTTCGTTCTCAAGAACTTCAAGAATTTTTTTACTTCCCGATGAGGTACAGCCCGTACCTCCGCAGACAAGCACCTGGCGCTTAAAGCCGCAGCCGCCTGCATCTCCGCCGTGACAGCGCATTTTAACAAGATCGGACATTTTGTCGCGAATCTGATTTAATTCTTTGATTGTAAGCATTTATATCTCCTCCCCTTATTTCCTGTATTTGGCAAGTATGTCGTCTAACTGGTCAACCGTCAATCTGCCGTAAACGTCCTCGTCAATCAGCATAACGGGAGCAAGTCCGCACGCGCCTACGCATCGACAGGCGTCAAGCGAGAATAAACCGTCCGGCGTACATTCTCCGACTTTAATTCCGAGACGTTCTTCAAGACCGGCAAGGATTTTATCGGCGCCTTTTACATAACAGGCTGTACCGAGACAGATACTTATGCGGTGTTCTCCTTTGGGATTTAATGAAAATTGCGAATAAAACGTTGCAACGCCGTAAACTTCGCTTAAAGAAATATTAAGCTCGTCAGCGATTATTGACTGGACTTCAATGGGGAGATAACCGTAAATCGATTGTGCCTTCTGTAAAACAGGCATAAGCGCACCACGCTCGGTCTTTTCCGTCATAATAAAGTCCCGCAGTTCTTTTTCCTGTGCTTGTGTTCCTTTGAAAGGAATTGCAGGTTCTTTGTACATTAGTTTTCCTCCTTCGGCTGTCATTATAATTAAAAAGCTTATAAAAGCTCTCAAATAGCCTATGCTAATATTATAACACAACTATATCATTATTTATATGGTTTTTTTGTCAGTTTTTTAACAAATTTTTTGGTGAATTTGTATATTGTTTTTTTGGTGAATTTGTATATTGTTTTTTGATGAATTTGTATACTGTGCCTAAATAAAGGGAAAACGGGACTGCTGCAATAAACAACAGTCCCGGAGAGATTACTTTTTAATTGATTAGCAGATACCCTGCTGCATCATAGCAGTTGCAACCTTCATGAAGCCTGCAATGTTAGCGCCTGCAACGAGGTCTAATCTGCCGCCCTTTGTAAGGTTGTATTCTTTAGCTGCCGAAGTAGCCGCATTGTAAATTGAAACCATAATTCCGTGAAGCTTTTCGTCAACTTCTTCAAATGTCCATGAAAGTCTCTGTGAGTTCTGGCTCATTTCGAGAGCTGATGTAGCGACGCCGCCGGCATTTGAAGCCTTGCCCGGTACGAAATAAACTCCGTTTTCCTGTAAGTAAGCGGTTGCTTCAAGAGTTGTAGGCATATTAGCGCCCTCTGCAACGATAGCTGTGCCGTTTGCAGCAAGCGCCTTTGCGTCATCGAGGAGAAGCTCGTTCTGCGTAGCGCATGGTAAAGCAACATCGCACTTAACAGCCTGCCAAAGTCCTGCGCCTTCAACATATTTTGCTGACGGATGAGTTTCGGCATATTCTTTAATTCTTCCTCTTCTTACTTCCTTGATTTCTCTTACAGCGTCAAGGTCAATTCCGTTTTCATCTATAACATAGCCGTTCGAATCCGACATTGTAATAACCTTTGCGCCTAACTGCTGGCACTTCTGGCAGGCATATATTGCAACGTTTCCCGCACCCGAGATAGCAACTGTCTTGCCCTCAAATGATGTACCCATTTCTTTAAGCATTTCTTCTGCAAAGTAAACAAGTCCGTAACCGGTAGCTTCCGTTCTTGCGAGCGAACCGCCCCATGCAAGCCCTTTACCTGTCAAAACGCCCTCATAAACGTTTTTAAGTCTCTTATACTGACCGAACATAAAACCGATTTCTCTTGCGCCTGTTCCGATGTCGCCTGCCGGAACGTCTGTATCAGCGCCGATGTGACGTGTTAATTCTGTCATAAAGCTCTGGCAGAAACGCATAACTTCCATATCCGACTTACCCTTGGGGTCAAAGTCGCTGCCGCCCTTGCCGCCGCCGATAGGAAGCGTTGTAAGGCTGTTTTTAAAAATCTGTTCAAAGCCGAGGAACTTAATAACGCCGAGATTTACCGACGGATGAAGTCTCAAGCCGCCCTTGTAGGGACCGATTGCCGAATTGAACTGAACTCTGTACCCTCTGTTTACCTGAACCTTGCCGTTGTCGTCTACCCAGGGAACTCTGAACATTACTACTCTTTCGGGCTCAACGAGTCTTTCGAGAAGGGAAGCCTCTTCGAACTCGGGGTGCGCGTCAAGCGCGGGCTGAATTGTTTCCAATACTTCTGTTGCAGCCTGGATAAATTCAGGCTCCGAAGCATGGTTCTTTTTTAATTCTTCTAAAACTCTTTCACCGTATTTCATGAAAAAAACCTCCTGAAAATTCTTTGTTATGAAATCCACTGAATATTTTACCACTCTTATTTACTGTCTGTCAAGAGTATTTTAGTTAAAAAAGTGTTAAAAAATGTTGAACAAAAATACTTTGCGGCATATATCAAGTATCTGCGCCGTTGTTAGAGGAAAGTAACTTTATGAGAATAAAAAAATATTTTTTTTGTTGTATTTTTCGGGGAAATATTGTATAATAAGCATATATAAATTATAATGGAGCAGATTTTGAAATGAGAATGAGAAAAAAGAAAAACTGTGCCGAAAGAATGGAAAGGTGCAGTGAAATCTGGATAAAAAATCCGCAGGAGTATAAAGGGAAGTGGGGAGAGCTTTTCAAAAACGGCAATCCCATACATATTGAAATAGGGTGCGGAAAGGGAAATTTTGTGGTCGGAATGGCAAAAAAATATCCCGATATTAATTTTATCGCAATCGAAAAGGTTGAGGACGTTATCGTAATGGCAATGGAAAAGGCTGTCGCAGCAGAACTTGAAAACGTACTTTTTACCGATATGGACGCAGAAAGGATTGAAGATTTCTTTGAATACGGCGAGATTGAGAGGATATACCTTAACTTTTCCGACCCGTGGAAAAAGAATAAGCAGGCAAAACGCAGACTGACGCATAAAAACTTTTTGGACAAGTACAAAAAGACGCTTCGGTACGGTGATTATATATGGTTTAAAACCGACAACAGAAAGCTGTTTGAATTTTCACTAAATTCGTTTGCGCAGGAGAATTTCAAGCTTGAAAACATAACGCTTGATTTGCATAATTCGGATTTTAAGGATAATGTCGTGACAGAATATGAACAGAGATTTCTGGACGAGGGAATGCCGATATACAGGCTTGAGGCTGTTAACCTCGGCTGGGAGGACAACAGGAAAATCAAAGGAGGACTGAAAATGTTTAATGCAAATAAGGTAAAAGACGAATGTGTGGAATGGATAAGAGATTTTTTTGACAAAAACGGCAAAGGCTGCAATGCGGTTGTCGGAATATCGGGAGGAAAGGACAGCTCCGTTACTGCAGCATTATGTGCGGAGGCGCTCGGAAAGGAAAGAGTCATAGGCGTGCTTATGCCGTACGGCGAGCAGTCGGATATAGATTGCTCACACCTTTTGGTAAACCATCTCGGAATAAAAAATCATACGATAAATGTAAAAGATGCGATTGACGGGGTTTTAAATCAGTTCCCGAAAGATTTGGAAATAAATCCGCAGACAAGAATAAATCTTCCGCCGCGAATACGTATGGCGGCGGTATATGCCGTTTCGCAGAGCTGCAACGGCAGAGTGGCGAATACCTGTAATCTGTCGGAGGATTGGGTAGGGTATGCTACAAGATACGGCGACGGTGCGGGGGATTTTTCGCCGCTGTCGATGCTTACGGTTACCGAAGTCAAGGCGATAGGCAGAATTTTGGGACTTCCCGAAGAATTGGTTGAAAAACCGCCGATTGACGGACTTTGCGGAAAAACAGACGAAGATAATCTGGGATTTACTTATGCGGTACTTGACAGATATATCCGTACCGGTGAAATCGATGATGAAAAAACAAAGGCGCGTATTGATGAAATGCACCGGAATAATTTGTTTAAATTGCAGCTGATGCCGCATTTTGAACCGGAAATATAAAAAAACAGAGACTGTAAAAAGTTTTTTCGACTCCTTTAAGGGGATAGGAAAAAATGTTTCAGAACGGACAAACTGAACCCGACGGCGTATGTATATACTCCGAGTGGTTCAGTTTGTTCGTAGCAAAAAGGCATTTTAATTAAGAAAAATCGAATAAAATACGATTTTTAACAAAATATAAAATTTTATTGTTTTTAATGCGTTCTATTTATCATAAAATTTGCCTTTTTGCGGTCTGGACTTTTTTTACATCCCCTATTTTTGAAATAAAATTCCTTTTGCTTTAAGTTCACAGGCGTCTTTGTAGCTTTCGGGAGTGCCTATGTCGATGCGTACGGCATCAAACTTATATGCGTAAACATCTTTTCTGCCGATAAGCCACGGAATGAAATTTCCCGGAGCATCGGGATTGTTTCCGGTGTCGAGATATTCGGCGATAAGCGGAACGGTATCTTTTTTATAAAGATAAAACGGCGGAACTCCGAGATTGCTTTTGGGATTTTGAGGCTTTTCTTCAAAATCCGTAACCTTGTCGTTTTCGTCTGTCAGAATAACGCCCATTGAATGTAAATCGTTTTCATCGGTGATGGGATGCGCGCAAATCATATCGGCAGACTTTTCCTTGTATGCGCCGACAAAATCATTAAGCGAAAAACCGAAAATGTTATCGCTTGCCATTACGAGTATCTCGTCATCTATTTTTTCGCTGTCTATTACAAATCTTAAATCGCCTATTGCGCCCAAACGGTTGGAATTATCCGTTGTGCCGTCGTTTAAGACCGTTATTCTGCCGCTTTGCAAATGATTGTTTGCCCAGTCACAGAAAACGCCGTAAAAACGCGCATTCGTGACTACATATACGTTTTCAACCTCGGGCACTTCAAAAATCTTGTCGGTAATCATATCGATAATTGTTTCGTCACCGAGCTTTAAAAGCGCCTTTGGGAGATTTTTTGTCAGCGGATAAAGCCTTGTTGCGTAGCCTGCCGCCAGTAATATACACTGCATATTAAAAACCTCCTGAATTAAAGAGGGGTGTCTGAAAATCAACACCCCATGACCTAATATTTATTTATCAAGCTTTGAAACCAACGCTTCAATCTTATTTACCGGATTAAGCAGCTGCGATATTGTATCGTCATGGTTTAAAGTATCGATAAGCAGCGATACATATTTTGACATATCAACCTCGCAGTACCACGCTCTTTGTTTAAGACCGGGATTTCTGTATATAAGGTTTGTCGTGAATATTTTATCGATTATACCGTCTGCATACGCATCATCAAATACGCCCAGACCGTTGCAGAACAAGCCGAATGACGTAAAAACGAAAATTCTTTTTGCACCCTGCTTTTTAAGATTTGTCGCAACGTCAATCATTGATTCGCCGGAAGAAATCATATCGTCAACGATGATAACGTCCTTGCCGTTAACCTCACGGCCGAGGTATTCATGAGCAACTATCGGGTTTTTGCCGTTTACGATTCTCGAATAATCACGGCGTTTGTAGAACATACCCAAATCAAGCTTGAGCACCGAGCTGTAATACATACATCTGGACATTCCGCCCTCATCCGGTGAAATCACGATTGTATTTGTTTTGTCAAGACGAATATCGGGAACAGACCTTACAAGCGCCTTTATCATCTGGTATGTCGGCTGAACATCATCAAATCCCGAAAGCGGAATTGCGTTGGAAATGCGCGGATCGTGCGCGTCGAAAGTAATTATATTCGATACTCCCATGTTCACAAGCTCCTGTAACATCAGCGCCGCGTCAAGAGATTCACGTCCGGCTCTTCTGTGCTGTCTGCCTTCATAAAGCATCGGCATTACAACCGTAACTCGTCTTGCCTTACCGCCCATTGCCGCAATAACTCTTTTCAGATCCTGGAAATGGTCATCGGGACTCATGCGGTTTTCTACTCCGTACATCTTATATGTAACGCCGTAGTTAAAGCAGTCGCATATAATGTACACATCATGACCTCTTACTGTTTCGTCAATAACGCATTTTGCTTCGCCTGTGCCGAAACGAGGGCAGGTTACGTGCGCTACATAGGTTTCCGCATTCTCATAATCGCGGAAGCGTTTGAGGTACTCGTTGATTTTTGCCGTGATTTCTTCACAGCCCTTCATACTGATAATCGACAGCTTGCCGACTATCGGAGTACTGTCGCTTAAAGAATTGTTCATTGATTGTTTCTCCTTCTTTATAACGTTTGTGTTATAAACATTTATCTTACAATACAAATATAACATATTCCGTCTTTTTTTTCAAGTGACATTATCCCCTTAATTTGTACAAAATTCGTCGAAGTTTTTAGACATTTATACGATATATCGGTTTATGCCTTGATTTTTCGAAGCATTTCGGACACCGTCAGACCATTTACTGGATTTTTTGCATACGGCGCTATCTGTGCGAGAGGTTCAAGTACAAATGTTCTGTTTTCTGCCTCGGTATGCGGAATTTTCAGATCTCTTGTATTTATAATTTCTTCATTGTATAAAATTATGTCCAAATCAAGCGTTCGCGGCCCCCAGTGAATTGTGCGTATACGATTGGCGCTGTTTTCAATTTCGTGAAGCTTATCCAAAAGTTCAAAAGGCGAGTAAAGCGTTTTAATCTCAATGCAGGCATTAAGAAAATCGTCCTGCTCGACACCGCCGACAGGTTCTGTTACGATATAATCCGAAATTTGAGTGACAAAGCATTTTTCGTCCTCGTTAATTGCCTTTACCGCACCGTCAAGATACGCCTGTTTATCACCCATGTTTGAACCGAGTGCGATATATGCGGTGCTGCTGCGGCGTTCTATCGACACCGCGGCATAGTCAAGAGGCAGACCTATCGGCGCCCACGGCTTTTTTACAGTTAATTTTACGGATTCGGCAGATTTGTACTTTTTCAGTATCATTTCAGCGGTATGTTCAGCCGCCGCCTCTATAAGCGAAAATGTATTAATGGCATTAAAGCTTGTTATGTCGGCGCAGATTGCGGCATAGTTAAGCGTATCGTCTATGCTGTCGGTTGTTCCGGCTTTTTTTATATCCGTTTCGATTTCGGCGGAAAAAATAAATTTCTGACCGAGTGAATTTTCCTCCGGCAAAACGCCGTGCTTTGCAAATACGCAAAGATTTTCTATAATAATTTTATCCATAAAACCCCCTCCTTAAACAGCGGAAAATTTAAGCGTCTCCGCCATTTTTACCGCGCGAAAGTTTTCTTTTACATCATGTACGCGTACGAACAGACAGCCGCTTAAGACAGCATATACGGTTGTGACAAGCGTTCCCTCAACGCGTTCGGAACTGGGCAAATCAAGCGTAAGTCCTATCATGGATTTTCTTGACGTACCGAGAAGAACGGGATAGCCGAGTGGTGTCAGGGTGTCAAGACGTGAGGTAAGAAGAAGATTTTCTTCAAGACTTTTTGCAAAGCCTATGCCGGGGTCGAGTATTATTTTATCATCGGAAATTCCCGCGCTTTTTGCAAGAGAAATACTCTCCTTTAAATCCTCTGCCACATCTTTTAAAAAATCGGTATATTGAGCGTTTTCTCTGTTGTGCATAAGACAGCATACAGCATTGTGACGTTTTACGGTTTCCGCCATATATTTGTCATATTTAAAACCCCATATGTCGTTCAGCAAATCGGCTCCGGCGCTTAAAGCCGCCTCTGCGACTTTGCTTTTGTATGTGTCTGCCGATATGGGAATATCAAAGCGGCTTCGTATTGCTTCTATGGCGGGGACAATACGGCTGATTTCCTCGTCGTCGGAAATTTTTGTATATCCCGGACGTGTGGATTCGCCGCCGACATCAATTATTGCCGCACCGTCTTTAATCATTTGCTCCGTGTGGCGGAGCGCCTTGTCGAGACTGTTCCATTTTCCGCCGTCCGAAAACGAATCCGGTGTTACATTAAGTATTCCCATTATATAAGTGTGATTTTTAAATTCTTTTCCATGTATTATCATAAGTACCTCTATACAGTTATCATATTGTTTCTTTTATTTTCCGCCCAGTAGCAGTTTTTTTGCGCCTTGCACATAAAACACGCTCTCGAAAGCTTGTCGGCGCGGTAAAGTATATCGCAAAGTCCGTTTTTTCCGCCGCTGCGGTGGGAAAGTACGGCATTTTTCACAAGTGCGGTTTCAGCTTCCGAAAAACCGCAATCGCGCATGATTGTTTCTGCCGCCTCGGCGCTTGCTTCATGGTGCGGCTTTTTGCCGTATCTGCCTATGTCGTGCAGCAAAGCGGCGGCGTAAATTATTTCTTTGTCTATATCCGCCTTTTCTTCAAGGCACAGAATGTATGCGATTCTTGCTGTATCAAGAGAATGTTCCGTACCGTGCAGACAAAAAATTCTGTCCTTTTCCGCATCGTTTATGTTTTTTAAAAGCTTTTGATACAGCGGATGATTATATATTTTACGGCAGCGTTCCATTACAGCACACCTCCGATAAACGAAAGAAACGACAGCGAACCGAAGCATACCACTGCGTCGCAGCTTTCTTTTTCGCAGATTTTAACCGCATCGGAAAGCTCTATCGGAGTTACTTCACATTCGGCATACTTTTTTACCGTTTCGGCAAGCGCCGCAGCGTCAAGCCCTCTGTCAGAGGGAGGTTTTACGGTGTAAATTCTGCCTGCGAGCGGTGCGGTAATACGTGCTATTTTGTCGTAGTCCTTGTCTTTGAATACTCCGAAAACGTATACAAGCTTTCCGTTTGGGAAATATTCTCGAAGTGTGTCGGAAAGCTTTTGTGCGCCGTTGGGATTGTGTGCGCCGTCCAAAATCCACTTGCCGCGGATTTCAAAACGAAATTTCCAGACGGTATTTCTTATGCCCTCCGCAATTGCAGCAGCAGAAATATTTTCTCCGAGCGTTTTTACCGTTTCTATGGCAAGAGCGGCATTTTGCGGCTGATACAGACCGCACAGCGGCGAATGAAAATTAATGCCGTCATATACAAAATCCACACCGTCAGGACCGGCGGCGGTGATTTCGGCTTTTTTTACAAATTTAAGCGGAACTGATATCTCGGCGCATTTTTTTGAAATAACATTTCCGACACATTCCTCCTGAATGTCGGATACAACGTATGAGCCTTTTTTTATTATGCCCGATTTCGCAGAGGATATTTCCTCAAGCGTATTTCCGAGATATGCCGAATGGTCGCGGCTTATTGAGGTTATCACACAGCATTTTGGCTTTTTGATAACGTTTGTTGCGTCAAGTTCGCCGCCCATGCCGCATTCGACAACGGCAAAGCCGCATCTTTTGAGATTGAAATACACAAAAGCCGCAGCGGTTTCAACCTCGAACGAGGTAGGAAAAACACCTTGCTTTTCAAGCGCATCTGCGGCTTGCTTTACTGTTTCGATACAGTATGCAAAATCCTCTTCTGAAATCATTTCGCTGTTATAAAGATATATTTCGCGGTGATTTTCCACCGCTGGGGAAACATATCTGCAAACGTTAAAGCCTCCGCTTTGAAGAATGGAGGAAATAAACGCACCTGTTGAGCCTTTGCCATTTGTTCCGGCGATATGCACGGTTTTTACCTTGTTTTGCGGATTACCGAGCGCTTCGCAAAGCTTTTCCATATTGGAAAGTCCCGGAACGATGCCTCTGCCTTTGAGAGAATCGATATATTTTTCCGCTTCCGTATAACGCATAAAAAAACATCTCCTTTTTCAGCATCAAAACCAAAGCCTGCCGAAATAAAGAGATGAATTGTCTTTTCCAGCGGGATGCGAAAGCCGCACCGCAAGAAAAACCGAAAAACGCTTTTTCTTTTCGTTCCGCCGTCAACTCCCCGTACGGCGGACACTTTACGCACAGCTTCCTACTCTGTTCTACTGCCATATTTATATACATTATAAACCCTTTTAAAAGAATTTTCAACCCTTTTTACGGAATTTCTTGCAAATCGTGAAGATATATAGTATAATTATTCGTACAGATAAAATGAAAATACGGGGGAATCCTTATGAGAAGATTATTGGCAATATGGACGGGTAAGCTTCTGACGATAGCCGGAAAGCTGATAGGAAAAAAATCCTCGTCAAGTCCGGGAGAAGTTGCTTTAAAAATATGTCCCGATCTGGTTAAGGGAATAAACAGGAGCGTTTCAAAGGGAATAATCGTTACCTGCGGAACAAACGGAAAGACAACCACAAACAACCTTATGTGCAGTGCGCTTGAAGCGAAGGGGTATAAGGTTTTGTGCAACAGGCTCGGCGCAAATATGTTAAACGGTATCGCCACGGCGTATCTGCAGGCGGCGGATATTTTCGGCAGAGTAAGCGCCGATTATGCATGTCTTGAAATAGATGAGGCATATACGCCTATTGTGTTTGAACAGGTGAAACCTGATGTTATGGTTATCACAAATCTTTTCCGCGATCAGCTTGACCGCTACGGAGAAATTGACATAACCTCGGATATTATAAAAAAGGCGATTGCAAAGGTTCCGTCGTTGAAGCTTGTTTTAAACGGCGATGACCCCTTGTGCGCACAGTTCGGCAGAGAGAAAAACACAGAGGTGAAATATTTTGGGATTTCGCAAAAGGTTCTTCCGCAGCTTAACGATACAAAAGAGGGTCGTTTTTGTCCTGTCTGCGGCGCTGAACAGGAGTATAATTATTATCACTACAGTCAGCTTGGCGATTATCATTGCCCGAAGTGCGGATTTAAACGTCCGAAAATCGATTTTGAGGTTAAGAACGTAGAGCTTGGCACGCCTATGAAGTTTACTGTTAATTCAGAGCCTATGGAGGTTAACTACAAGGGATTTTATAACATATATAACTTAATTGCGGTTTATGCCGCGCTTAACACCGTTGGTGAAAGTACAAAGGATTTTGCCGCTTTGCTTGAAAATTACAGACCGCAAATCGGCAGAATGCAGGAATTTGCATTTAATAAGCCGGTTATACTGAGCCTTTCAAAAAATCCGGCGGGATTTAACCAGGCAATTTCGACCGTAAATTCCGATAAACGGAAAAAGGACGTAATAATTGCCATAAACGATAAAGTGAACGACGGCCGTGACGTATCGTGGATATGGGACGTTGATTTTGACAAGGTAAGCGATGAAAACTTAAATACGCTTACCACAACAGGAATACGCCTGTGGGATATAAGCCTGCGGTTCAAGTATGCCGATGTGAAGGTGGATTTGATGACCCACAGCATGGAGGAGGCAGTGACGGCTGCACTTAAAACCGATTCGGAGGTTGTGTATGTGCTTGTAAATTATACGGCGCTGTACCCGACGGAATCGGTTTTGAACGGACTGCTTAAAAATGAAAGGAGCAGACATAGCAATGAAAATTAAAATTCTGCATCTTTATCCCGATTTATTGAATCTTTACGGGGATAAGGGAAATATAGAGTGCCTGAAAAAAAGACTTATTTGGAGAGGAATAGACGCGGAGGTTGTGCAGTATACCTGTGAAAGCACAGATTTTGACTTGTCCGATGCGGATATTGTTTTTCTCGGCGGCGGCAGCGACAGAGAGCAGAAAATTGTCTGCAAAAGACTTCTGGAACATAAGACGCAGCTGCATGACTACGTGGAAAACGGCGGAGCGCTGGTAGCGGTTTGCGGCGGTTATCAGCTTTTGGGGAAATATTACAAGCTTGAAAAAGAGACGATAGAAGGACTGGATATCCTTGATATTTATACGGTTCAGGGAAAAAAGCGTCTTATAGGCAATATAATTCTTGAAGCGGACTTTTTGGAACAGAAAATTGTCGGTTTTGAAAACCACGGCGGACGGACATATATCGGAAACCATAAGCCGTTGGGTAAGGTTGTTTACGGAAACGGAAATTCGGATGGCTGCGGATATGAGGGCATTGTATACAAAAATGTTGTGGCAACATATCTTCACGGCCCGCTGTTTCCGAAAAACCCCAAGCTGTGCGATTATGTTCTGACAAATGCGCTTAAAAAGAAATATCCGGATTTTAAGGAGCTTTCGCCCTTACAGGACGAACTGGAAAATATCGCTAACGGATATATAGCCGATAGATTTAACAAAAAGTAAACTTTTTTTAAATAATCTGCGGCGGTTATTGATTTTTTTCGGCATGATGATAAAATACAGTCATGAAATCTGCTTAAAAGGACGATGTATATGGAAATAAAGGTTAACGGTGCGGCAGGACAGCGTCAAAATAAATATCGTACGTTTGCTTTTGGGGCGGTGTTGTTGGTGTGTTTGGCGGCGCTGGCTGTTTTTGCGGTGAAAATCGACAAGGGCGAGGGATTTGGCAGAAAAAAGACAATAAGCGGCTATTCAATGGTATTGCAGCATTATTCCGGATTTGACACAAGCAATACTTTTGTCGAAATCAGAACCGACTGGACGGAACAGACGGTGGATTTAAAGGACGGAGAAGCGGAGCTTTCGCTGCGTGCCGCGGTATATCCGCTTAATATAAAGAATGAAGAATTTGCGTTTTCTTCGGATAATACAGATGTGGCTGAAATTGATGACGAGGGAAATATAACGGCGAAAAATCCGGGCGAGGCGAAAATACTTGTAACCGCAGACGGAGAGTATCAGCTTGAAAAAGAAGTTACTCTGACGGTAAGGCAACCGGTGACGGGTGTCTTTATGCCGAAAACAAATGTGACGGTATATATGGGCAGTACGGGAGAACTTCTCGAATACAGAATACTGCCGGATAATGCGACAAATCAGAATGTTAAATGGGAAAGCAAGGATGATAAAATTGCCGCGGTTGACAAAAACGGACACGTAAAACCCGTCGCACTCGGAATGACCGAGATTACGGCGGAGAGCGAGGACGGCGGATTTAAGGCAAAATGCTATGTGACGGTGGTAAATCAGATTGTAAACGTCAGCGGAGTTGTGATAGAAAATCAGTATAAAGAGGACGCATTTTTGAAAGCCGGAGAGGGTATAAATCTTGTAGCGGCGGTATCTCCGGCAAATGCGAGAAACAAGACGTTAAGATGGTCAACAACCGATGAAAAAATTGCGACCGTAACCCAGACGGGAAAGGTCAGAGCGCTTTCCGAGGGAAAGGTACAGATAAGCGTTGCATCGGTAAACGGTATAAGCGATGTGTTTAATCTGACGGTGCAGCCTTCGTCCGATGTTAAGACGGACAGTGCAGGCAATATATATACCTCGGCTGTAAACGGTAAGGTGACGTATTCGGTATATGATATATCGCTTGAGGACATTGTAAACATACAGATGAAAGCGGATCCGCCGCCGAAATACAACGGTGCGACGCAGTATGCGTCAAGGGAGCAGACGGAGGAATGGATGAATCCGAACAGCTACTGCACGGGTGCGTATAAGTACCAGTTCCTTGACTTGTCTTACCCGAACGGAATAAGCGAGGACGCATTAAATTCGTTCCTGTCGGATAAGGGAGTTTTAAGAGGTCATGCAGCGGACTTTATAGCCGCGGCAAGAATGTACAATGTTTCGGAGGTGTATCTCGTTGCCCATGCGTGTCTTGAAACAGGAAACGGTACTTCAAAGCTTTCAAGAGGTGTGAGCGTGAACGGTCAGACCGTATACAACGTATTCGGAATAGGCGCATACGACAACAGCGCTGTTGCGTCCGGTTCGCAAAGAGCATACGAAAAAGGCTGGACATCGGTATCCTCCGCAATTATCGGCGGAACGGAGTGGATAAGCGAGCATTATATTAATTCCGCGGACGGCAGACAGAACACTCTGTATAAAATGCTGTGGAATCCCGAAAATCCCGGTCAGCATCAGTATGCGACCGATATAGAATGGGCAACGCATCAGGCAATAAATATTGAAAAAATATTCCGTATGTTCCCGCAGGCGGTAAAGGCATATGATGTGCCGGTTTACAGCGGAATGATTCCGCCGGCGATAGATACGGAGGATTAAATCATAAAAAATATGTATATATTTTATCGGTTGGATCAAAGCTTACTAATATAGAATTTTTCGGTATTATGCTTTATGCCGCATATGCGGCGGAACGGAGATTAATATGAAATACGGTCTTGTTTTGGCAGGCGGCGGTGCAAGGGGTGCGTATCAGGCAGGCGTGGTAAGAGCGCTTGAAGAAATGAATATCGGACTGAGCGCAGTGTGCGGAACGTCAATAGGCGCAATGAACGGTGCAGCGGTACTCATGGGCGGTTATGAGTTCATGAGCCGTCTTTGGAGAGAAATACGTCTTACGGATATAATTGATATAGATGAAAAAGCGGCGGAAAACTTTTTGAGTATTTCAAATATGTCAGAGCTTGTAAAAACAATGGCGGGCGGAGGATATGACATTACGCCTCTGGAAAAGTATCTTAAAAAGAATATAGATGAAAAAAAGATAAGAGACTCGAAACTGGATTTCGGTCTGGCGTCGGTGTCTCTTACAAATAAAAAGCTGGTAAAGCTTTTTAAAGACGATATTCCGGAGGGAGAATTGTATAAATATCTGATTGCAAGCGCAAGCCTGCCGTTTTTTAAGACAAAAACGCTTTCGGGCGAAAGATTTACGGACGGCGGACTGCTTGACAATATGCCGGTCGATATGCTTGCGGAAAAGGGGATAAAAGATATTATCTGCGTAGATGTGCGCGGAATAGGCTTTAAAAAGGATATATGCGATGCCGGACTTAATATAATAAACATAAACTGTGAAAAGCCGTTTGTGGGAATTATGGATTTCGGCGGAGAGGGGATAGAGCGGAGTATAGAAAACGGCTATTACGACTGTAAGCGCACATTTGGAATTTACAGTGGAAAACGTTTTTATATTCCGACAGGGGAATATGTTGCCGCAAAAAGCCGTTACAGCATTGATTTGATTGAAGGTGCGGAGCATGCTGCGGAAATATTCGGAGTTGAACGCTTTTGCGAATACAAATTTGACGAATTGGTATCGAAAATGCTTGCCGGTTACAGAGCGTATGCAATGGAAGAAGCCGCACCGGACGGTGAAAAGACTGTTGTTATCCGTCTTATACGGATGCTTGGCAAAGATAAGCTGGAATTTATAAACCGAAGGCTTGATGTTTTCGGAAAATTCTACAATGCGGCAGGTGCAATAATGTATTTTGAAAGAAAATTCTAAAAAAATAGGTAAGGTACTTGTATTTGTCTTAAAAAAATTATATAATAATAGATAAATAAAGAGAAAAATAGGAATTTTTGCGATGAAGAAAATTATAGCGTTAATATTTTGCATATGCGCAATCGGAGCGGCGGTCTTTGCCGTAAGGTATGTTAATGCGCCGGTTAATTCAATTCCCGTTGAGCTTACCACGCATGAAGAAAGCATATCGGCAAAAGGTTTTATAGTAAGAGATGAAAAGGTGTACTATGCGCGCAATACAGGTACGATTTATAATCATGCCATTGAGGGTGAGCGCGTGTCTAAGGACAGTATTATAAGTACCGTTTACAGCGGCGTGATAAGCGGCGACACAATAAAAGAGCTCGGCACGATAGACAGAAAAATAGCAAAGGCGGAAAGCCTGCAATATAAAGCGTCTTTTAAAAGCTCGGATTCGTCCTCTGTTGAAAATGACATAAGTTTTTATACAAACAGTATTTTTGCGGCGGCACGGGATAAAAACGTTGAGCAGGTTGCGGAATATAAGGATTATATAAACGGTTTGAGGAAAAACGGCGAAATCGGCTATGAAGATCAGATAAGCAGTCTTGAAGCGCAGAAAAAAGCGATTGAGGACAGGATAGGAACGAATAAAGACGAAATATTTACGGAAATTTCAGGGATATTCACTACATACCTTGACGGTCTGGAATCGGTGCTTAACCCCGAAAGAATAAATGATTATACGGTAAGCTATATTGAAAATCTGATGGGTGAGCGTGACACTTACGGAAATGTGAGCGGAAGCGTTAAAACCGGCGACCCGATTTGCAAGGTGGTAAACAATCATCTGTGGTATGTTATACTGACTGTGGATGCTGATAAGCTGAATGACTATAAAAAAGGTACAAATGTCAAGCTTAGATTTAAAAATATTTCCGATGCGGAATCAACGGGAACAATATCTTATGTGTCGGAGCCGCAGACTGATAATAAAGCGGTTGTTATGATAAAATGTCCCGAATATATGGAGAGTGCGTTTGCATATAGGGACGCTGATGTGGATGTGATACTGCGCAGTTATACGGGATATAAGGTCCCGGTGCAGGCGATACGTACCAACGACGGAAAATACAGCGTTGTCGCAACAGCGGGAAATAAGCAGTTCAGCTGCGAATGTGAGATTTTGTACAGTGATACCGAGGAAAATGCGGCGATTATACGTTCAACGGAAACCGCGCAGAACAAAATTTCAAAAATGGACACGATTATAGTCGGAGAACGCTGACGGAACGGAGAATTTTATGGGAACAGTTACGGAAAATCTTAAAATTGTAGAAAATAAAATATCTGCAGCAGCTGAAAAAAGCGGCAGAAAACGCAGTGACGTACTGCTTGTTGCCGTAACAAAGACGCATCCGCCTAAGATGATAAACGAAGCGATAAAAGCGGGCGTTACGGATATAGGCGAAAACAAGCCGCAGGAAATACGTGATAAATATGACGATGTGCTGAAAGTAAACTGGCATATGATAGGACATTTGCAGACGAATAAGGTAAAGTATGTGGTTGGAAAATGCGTTCTGATACACAGCGTGGATTCCGTAAAGCTTGCGGAGGAAATAGACCGTCAGGCACGGAAAACCGGAATTGTGCAGGATATACTTATCGAAGTCAATATTTCGGGTGAGGAAACCAAATCCGGAATAAATCCTGAAAAAATATATGAAATGCTTGACATAATTAAGGATTTTCAAAACATTCGGGTGCGCGGACTTATGACAATCGCACCGAAAACGGATAACAGTATTACAAGTAAATTACATTTTGACAACATACACAAACTTTTTGTTGACATAAGGCAGAAAAAATACGATAATATCAGTATGGATTATTTGTCTATGGGCATGAGCGGAGATTATGAACAGGCAATTGAATGCGGAGCGAATATAGTACGCGTGGGAAGCGCGATATTCGGAGCCCGCAATTATTCTAAATAAGAGGGGGTATACGAATGAGCTTTATCGGAGCTTTAAAGAACTTTGTCGGATTCGGAACAGATGAGGACTATGATGAGGAGGATTATTACGAGGATGAGGATTTGGAGGAGGAATCTCGCAAAACCCAGACCTTTAAAAGACCTTCAAGAGTAGTGCCGATCGGCAGCGGACACGGAAATTCAAAAATCAAGATTATAAAGCCTATGAGCTTTGACGATTCCATAAAGGTAGCTGATGAAATAAAGGAAAGACGCCTTGTTATTTTTGACGTGGGAAATATGGACGGCGACGAAGCAAGACGCGTGGTTGATTTTGTAGCCGGAGCGGTTTACGGACTCAGCGGAAACATACGCCGTGTATCGGGCGGTATTTTTGTGGCGGCGCCGAGCAATATTGATATTACAGGCGATAATTTACAGGCACAGACAAAAAACTCTTTTGACTGGAATATGTAAGATGTAAAAATGTACTTTGATATTGCCGTGCGGTGTCGGAGTACGTTTTTTTAACGTGATTGGCGGTGTGTACATGACTGACAGCGATAAGCTTTTGCTTGCCAAAACGGAAGATTTGGTGCGGCTTTGCGATAAATATGCAGCGGCAGTGTTTTCGGATTTTCTGGACGGCGGCGAAATTGCGGCTATACGTGACGGATTTTATTTTCCGTGCGGATATAATTTTATGTTTTTCGGCGGCTGCGATGACTGCGAACGAAAGATTTTGGGGGTTTTTCCGGAATGGAGCGAAGCGGACAAAGAAGAATTTCCGATAGAAACGCTCAAAATAGAGGGCGGATATAATCGTACTCTGACGCACAGAGATTACCTCGGAACACTTATGTCGCTTGGTATAGACAGAAGAAAAACAGGCGATATTCTCGTTGACGGTAAATG
The DNA here is from genome assembly GCA_934476675.1 of uncultured Clostridia bacterium. Taxonomy (GTDB): domain Bacteria; phylum Bacillota; class Clostridia; order UBA1381; family UBA1381; genus UBA4716. Next base: position 48,540 of record CAKSOE010000001.1, read on the forward strand.
TGCATATATATTTGTATACAGTGATGTTGCGGAATACATTCGGCAAAATATCACAAAAATAGGAAATCAAGGCGTAAAAATTACAGGTTTTAAAACAGGTGATGTGGTTATTCCGCAGAGAAAATTTGAAAAAACGGAGACGGTGTGTGCCTCCGCAAGGCTTGACGCAGTTGTGGGAGCGGCAGCACACCTTTCAAGGCAGGAGGCGGCGCGTCTGATAAACGGCGGAGGCGTCAAGCTTAATTTTCGTGAGCTTACGGACGTGTCAAAGACCGTAAAAGAGGGAGATATGATTTCCGTTAAAGGCAGCGGACGATTCATTCTCTCCGAAGTGGGCAATGAAACGCGAAAGGGAAGAATACACATTGTTTTAAATAAATATATCTAAGACAGGAGGTTAATTTATGCTTAGACCCGTTGATATTCAGGACAAGGAATTTGATAAAAAGATAAAGGGCTATGACTGCGATCAGGTTGATGATTTTCTGGACGAGATAATACAGGATTATGAAAAGCTGTGCAAAGAAAATCAGTCCTTGAAAGACAGAATAGGTATTCTCACAGATGCGGTTGAAAGGTATAAGCAGCTTGAGGGTACAATGCAGAAATCGCTTGACATGGCAAAGCAAAATTCGGAGGAAATGAAAAGAAATGCGGAGCTTGAAGCACAGATGGTTGTAAGCAAGGCTAAGCTTGATGCGGCAAGGCTGTCCAAGCAAATTGACGAGGAGCATATAAAAAAGCATCGTGAGATGCTTGCGATGAAATCGGAAATAGAAGCGTATAAGACGAGAATAAAAACGGCGTGTACGAATCTGCTGAAAGCCGTAGATGAAATACAATAATATTAAAAAAAGGGCGAGTTCATTCGGGTGAACTTGTCTTTTTTATTTGCTGCAAAAAAAATTCAGATAAATTTAATTTTCTAATGTTAATTTAATTTTCGGAAATTATAATGTACTCATAAAAGCTGTTAAAGCTTAGGTTTTCTGATAATATTTAGTAAAATAAACACGCAAGGAGATGATAAGAATGGCGATAGAGGTTTTCAACAGATATGAGCACAAGTATCTGCTGGACAGCGATACATATAAAAGCGTCATAGCTGAAATGGATAAGAATATGGAGCTTGATGCATACAATATCGGGCATAAACCGTATACCATTGCAAATATATATTATGACACCGATGACGATTATCTTATACGCAATTCTCTTGCAAAGCCGGAATACAAGGAAAAACTCAGACTTCGTTCCTATGGTGTGCCGGAAAAAGACGGACTTGTGTATCTGGAAATCAAGAAAAAGTACCGCGGTCTGGTGAACAAGCGCCGAACGACGCTTATGCTTAATGAAGCTTATGATTTTGTTAAATCCGGCGAACAGCCGCAAAAGCAAAGCTACATGAACGGTCAGGTACTTGATGAAATCACGTATTTTCTTCATCATTATAAGCTGAAACCAAAGCTCTATCTGGCGTATGACCGTATAGCGTACTTTGAAAAAGGGAATCCCGATTTGCGAATTTCATTTGATATGAATATCCGCACAAGACGCTGTGATGTTCGGCTGGAGGACGGAGATTACGGTGAAAAACTCATCGCCGACGGTATTTACCTTATGGAGATTAAAACCGCCATGGCAAAACCGCTGTGGCTTACAAAGCTTTTGACGGAGCTTAATATACATCGCAGCAACTTTTCAAAATACGGCGCCGAATACAAGCAAAAAGTGATGTGTTCGGCATGAAAAGAAAGGATTGGTATAAATGAATACTTTATTTAACGAGATTTTGTCAAACGTCTCAAACGATATAACGGTATCTTCGGCACTTGTTACCATGCTCATATCATTGCTTATGGGTGCGGCAATCGCGTTCACATACCGAAAAACGCAGGATGAGGACTTTTATCAGCAGAGCTTTGCCGTAACGCTTGTTATGCTGCCGATAATCTTATCGGTAATAATAATTTTTATAGGCAGCAATATAGCAAGAGCGTTCAGTCTTGCGGGAACGCTTTCGATTATACGTTTCCGCAGTGCGCCGGGAGACCCGAAAGACATCGGCTTTATATTTTTCGATATAGCCGCCGGGCTTTCTTGCGGAGTGGGACTTTACGCTTACGGTGCGCTGTTTACCGCCATATTATGCGCGGTACTCGTTCTGACCGAAAAAACACATCTTTTTGAAAGCAAAAACGTGAGGAAAAATCTAAAAATAACGATTCCTGAGGATCTAAACTACCAAAATGCGTTTGATGATATTTTAGATAAATACACGCAAAAATATAGCCTTTCAAAAATCAGAACTACCGACTTGGGTTCGTTGTTTGAAGTGTGCTATGAGGTTTCAATGAATAAAGACGAGAACGAGCAGGAATTTTTGAATGAGTTAAGGTGCAGAAACGGAAATCTTAATATAATATTGTCGCTTGCACCGCAGAATGTGAAATAGAAAGGAGAAAACACCATGAAAAAGCTGATATCTTTTTTGCTCAGTGCGGTAATGACGGCTGTGTCGGCAGTTTTGCCGTTCACGGCACAGGCAAAGGAAAGCTATAAGGATATTTTTAAAAAGGATAGAGTTATCGATATAAATATAGATATAAACGAAGCGGATTTAAACGACATGAACGAATATGCCCAAAACGAAGAATATCACAGCGCGGATGTGACTGTTGACGGCATAAAGGTAGAAAATGCGGGAATACGCACAAAGGGAAATATGACGCTGAAATCTATGACAAATTCGGATTCCGACCGATACAGCTTCAGAATAAAGTTTGATAAATACGTAAAAAACCAGACCTTGCTCGGAATGGACGAATTGTGCCTTAATAACGGGTACAGCGACCCGTCATATATGCGCGAATATCTGCATTATGAAATTTTAAGGGAAATGGGTATGAATGTTCCGGAAACGGCATTTTGCAATGTTTATATAAACGGAGAGCTGTTCGGATTTTATCTGGCGGTGGAGGGATTGGACGATAGCTTCCTTGAAAGAGAATTCGGCGAGGACTATAAGGACGGCAACTTTTATAAAATGGACGAGGGTGCAACGCTTGAATACAGAGAAGATGAAAATTATTCCTATGCCGATTTAAAATCGGGCGATGACAATAATCTTGAAAGCTTTAAGGATTTTGTAAAAAGGCTTAATAATATAAAAGACGGTGAAAAGGGCGACATTGAAAGCTTTTTGAATGTGGACAGCGCATTGAAATACATTGCGTCAAATACAGTACTTTCTAATTATGATAGTTATAACGGAAATATGCACCATAATTATTATTTGTATGAAGATAAAAACGGCGTGTTTACGGTAGTGCCATGGGACTTTAATATGTCGTTCGGCGGCTTTGGGGGCAGCAATACGGATATAGGAATAGACACACCGTGTACATCGGGCAATATATCGGAGCTGCCGCTTATTGAAAAGCTGCTTTCGGTTGATGAATACAAGGAAAAATATTATGGATATATCAAGGATATGATGGAAATTCTCGAAAGCTTTGAGGACAGGGTGAACGAGATAAAGGAAATCATAAAACCGTATGTGGAAAAAGACCCGACCGCATTTTATACGGCGGAAGAATTTGAAAAAGCAACAACGGCATCGGAGAATACATCATCTGCCGATAACGGCAAACGTGAAAAAAGCAGAGGATTCGGCGGCTCATCTATTATTGACTGTGTAAATGACAGACTGGAAAATCTTAAAGCGCAGTTTAACGGAACGGCTGATAAAACAACGCAGCAAAAAGGAGACCGCAGCGGAAAGGGCGGGCCGCAGGGCGGCGGACAGCCGCCGCAAAGACAGGGCGATGAAAACGGAAAAATGACGCCGCCGAACGGAGAGAAGCCGATGCCGCCGGAGGGGTTTGAACCCCCGAATGGTGACAGAATAACGCCGCCCGATAATGAAAAAACGGAACAGCCGGAAGGGGTTGAACCTCCAAACGGCGATAAAATGACGCCGCCGGAGGGATTTAATCCGCAAGATGATAAAAACGGCGGCAGACCAAACAATCGGTTTGACGGCAAGAAGAATGAAAATTCCGTTATTCGTGTTCACGTAAACGGACATATTGTAAGCTTTGCCGAAAATCCGGTTATTGAAAATTCGTCAACACTCGTCGGCTGCCGGTCGGTTATGGAGGCTCTCGGAGCAGAAGTTTCATGGAATGAGGAGAACCAAACCGTAACCGCCGAAAAAGACGGCGAAAAGGTTGTATTTACTGTCGGCTCAGACACGGCGTATGTAAACGGCGAGGAGAAAAAACTCAGCGCCGCACCCGAAATACGCGGCGATTCCACGATGATACCGATACGTTTTATCGCGGAACAGCTCGGTATGAAGGTTTCGTGGGAGGAAAGCACAAAGCTGATTACCGTAGTGTCGGGCAGGCAGTAAAATAGCTTAAACATTAAGCACAGAACGTTTCGGTACGCAAACATTATAACTAAAATACACAGACGCGTTGCGGAAACGGCAGCAAAGCTCACTGTCCGGCATATGCCGCGGGTGAGTTTTGCGTGCTTGTGTCAAATATATTTACTTTAACGGCAATCGGTGATATAATGTGTATAGCTTGCCGAGAAAGGAAGATGATAAAATGAGACTGCTTGTTGTTGAAGATGAAAAAGACCTGAACAGGGTTATATCAAAACGCCTTGAAAAAGCCGGATACAGCGTAGACAGCTGCTATGACGGGGCAGAAGCTCTTGATTATATATATGCCGGAGAATTTGACGCGATTATTATGGATATAATGATGCCGCGGCTTAACGGATTGGAGGCGCTGCGGTCAATTCGTCAAAAATCCAACCGTACGCCTGTTTTGCTTTTGACGGCAAAAGACAGCATAGAGGACAGGGTTACGGGACTTGACGCCGGAGCGGAGGATTATTTGGTAAAGCCGTTTGCTTTTGAGGAGCTTTTGGCAAGAATACGCGTTATGACGCGTAAAAGCACGGGAAATTCAACAAATATTTTTAGCGTTGCGGATTTAACGCTTGATGTGAATACGCACACTGTTACGCGCGGCGGAAATAATATTTCTCTTTCCGCAAAGGAGTTTGATATTTTGGAATATCTGATACGGAATAAGGGAATTGTTCTTACGCGCGAAAAGATAGAAAATCATGTCTGGAATTTTGATTATTCCGGCGGAACGAATGTAGTTGACGTATATATACGGTATCTGCGCAAAAAGATTGACGACGATTACGATGTCAAGCTGATTCATACGATACGCGGCTGCGGATATGTTCTGAAAACAGAAGAAACGGAGAAAAAGGCATGAAAAAGCTTTCTGTAAAATTACGGGTAACGCTGTGGTATACGATCATCGTAACGGTGGTATCGGCAGTGGTTTTTGTGGCAATGCTGTCTGTAAGCCGCGGCATGATTGAACATGATGTTTCGGACAGAGTTGAGCGCGAAGTGTCGGATATTGCTCATGTTGTTGCATCGCCGGACGGACGTATGCGGATTCCGCCGAACTTTCGTTTTTACAAAAACGGAGTGCATATGGTGATTCTGGACAGTGAGAATAATATTGTATACGGTCAGCTGCCGTTTGAAATTTCGCAGAATATAGAGCTTAAAGGCAACTATTTGCGGGTGATTAATGAAAACGGCGACAGATATTATACGTACACAAAGGAACTGCTGAATACGGGAATGTGGCTCAGGGGAGTTGTTTCCGTTACCGATGAAACCGAATGGGTAAGAGCGGTGACAAGGAATAACCTTATCCTTACAAGTTTACTTATCATAATTTCGGCAATAGGCGGATATTTTATAGTAAAGCGTGCATTGGTGCCGGTAAGTAAAATAAGCGCTACGGCAAAAAGAATAAGCGAAAGCTCCGATTTGTCACAGAGGATAAATCTTGAAGGCGGCGGAGACGAGATTTATGGCCTTGCAAAAACCTTTGACGAAATGCTTGATAAAATAGAGCAGACGTTTGAGCGTGAAAAACAGTTTACATCGGACGCGTCGCATGAGCTGCGCACGCCTGCGGCGGTTATTATTTCCGAATGTGAGTATATGGAGGAATGTGCGAAAACCGAGGAAGAATTTAAGGAATCGGCAGAATCCATAAAAAGACAGGCGGAAAGAATGTCAAAGCTTATATCGGAATTGCTGATGATTTCGAGAATGGATAAAAATACGGTTAAGCTGAATTTTGAAAGCGTGGATATAAGCGAGCTTGTGACGTTTGTATGCGATGAGCAGAGGGAAATACATGACGAAAGCATTACGCTCAATACGGAAATAGAAAGCGGAATAACTGCGGAAGCGGACAGATTCCTGCTGGTGCGGCTGTTTATTAATCTTATTTCTAATGCATATCAGTACGGCAAAGAGGGCGGCAATATTAACGTAAAACTCTTTGAGGACGGCGGAAATGTTGTTTTCTCGGTGCAGGATGACGGAATAGGAATTTCCGAAAAGGATATACCGAAAATTTGGGAGCGTTTCTACCAGGCGGATTCGTCGAGAACCGATAACGGCAGCATGGGGCTCGGGTTGTCAATGGTAAAATGGATAGCTAATTGCCATGGCGGAGAAATAACCGTAAAAAGCGAATTGGGAAAAGGAAGTACCTTTACATTTACATTCCCCAAAGGCGGTTCGGAAAAATAAATAAACTATGAATTAATTGTAAATTATCAGTATTCAAGCGGTTTGCAGGGGTTTTTGAGATTGACATTAAAGTTCTTTGGTGTTAGAATTATACAGGACAAAAAAGCGAAAGGTTAAAGTAACCAAAACTTACCTGACTGATGCTGATTGACTACCGTTTTTAAAAAACGGTATAAATTTGATATTGCGGAGGCGTAAAATGGAAGTTAATACTCTTGAAGAAAACAACAAAACAGCTCCGGAGGAACAAAGTACCCCCGGAAGAAAGAAGCCGAAAAAGCCGAAAGAAAAAAAGCTGATTTACGACAAGCAGAATAAGACGGTATATTTGTTCGGTAAGGGATTTAAGCTTAAAAAGGTTATTATTGCATTGATAATAATTATTGCTGCAATAGCAGGAATTGTTACTTTTACCGCAGCAAAGCACAAAAAGGCTGCACAGACAGGTTATGAGCTTGTGAAAGCGGAGCGGCGCAGTATAGAAAATACCGTAACGGGTTCGTCAACGCTTGAAGCGAACGATTCGTATAATGTTACCGCGCTTGTAACGGGTGAAGTACTTTCGGATACGTTCAATGAGGGCGATAATGTCAAAAAGGACGATGTTTTGTATAAAATAGAAGCGACCACCGCACAGAATAACGTGACGAGTGCAAAAAATGCACTTACAAAGGCACAGCAGAGCTATCAGGACGCGGTAAAGGCAAAGTCGCAGACGGGCAAGTCAAACAATAACAGTATTCAGAGCGCGCAGAACGCAATAGAAAAGGCAAAAAATTCTTATAGTGACGCACAGAATTCGGTAAGTGATTTGAACATAAAATCAGATTATAACGGAACGGTGAGCAAGGTAAACGTAAAGAGCGGCGACAATGTTCAGAACGGAGCACAGATTGCAGAGGTTTACGATAGCTCAAGAATGAAGATACAACTTCCGTTTAACGAAAAAGACGCAGACAGAATAAGCGTCGGAGAAGCGTCGGAACTTAAAGTTTCGGGCGCTAACGGTACTCTTTGGGGAGTTGTGGAATCAGTTTCGCAGTCGCCTGTTGCAACGGGCAGTCATTCAATTGTAAAATACGTTACGATTGAGCTTGCAAACCCGGGAGCACTTACCATATCGGACACCGCAACGGCTACGGTAGGCGATATTGCATGCAGTGATATAGGAACGTTTGAATACATAGATTCGGGAGTTATAACGGCGAAAACATCGGGTAAGGTAGCTACGGTAAATATAAAGGAAAATGATAGTGTGACAGCTGGTGACACTGTTGTTACAATGACCTCCGACACACTCGATACCACATTGAAGAACGCACAGCTTTCAATGGACGACGCACAGTTACAGCTTGAAAAAGCGGTGCTTGCAAGTGATGAATATTCGCAGGATTCGTCGATAAAAAATGCCGCGCTTGCGCTTGACGATGCAAAGCTTGCACTGGAAAAAGCAAACAAAACTCTTGAAGATTATACAATTAAAGCGCCTATTTCGGGTACGGTTGTAACCAAGAATACAAAGAAGGGCGATAAACTGGATAATTCCTCAAATGCCCAGAGCGGCAGCAGCGCAATGGCGGTTATATACGATTTGTCGAGCCTTAAATTTCAGCTTGACATAGACGAAACGGAAATAGCCGATGTAAAAGTCGGACAGGAGGTTTCGATTACTGCCGATGCAGTTGAGGGCAAGACCTTTAAGGGCGAGGTTGAAAAGGTAGGCGTTGACGGAACGGCGTCAAACGGTGTAACGACGTATCCCGTAAAGGTTACCGTAAAGGATTACGGCGAGCTTTTGCCCGGTATGAATATAGACGCTGTTATAACGGTTGCAAAGGCGGAAAATGCATTTGCATTACCCGTAGGAACAGTAAACAGAGGAAATGTTGTCTATGTAAAGGGTAATAAAACCGATGAAAACGACAAAGCACCGGACGGATTTAAGAGTGTAGTGGTAGAAACGGGAATAAGCGACCAGATGTTTATCGAGATAAAATCGGGAATTGATGAAAACGATGAAATCAGAGGAACAATGTCGGCAACCGGAAACGACAAGAGCGGTCAGGCAGAGCAGAGCCAGCAGATGGGCGGAATGCCAGGCGGCGGTATGGGCGGACCAGGAGGAGCGCCCGGAGGCGGCATGGGCGGCGGACTGAGCGGCGGTATGGGCGGTGGCGGAAACCGTTCCGGCGGCGGCATGAGATAAGGAGGGGTTAAGAATGCCTCATCTTATAGAAATGAAGGACATCTACAAAATATATCATATGGGTGATACCGTGGTGTATGCGCTCGGCGGAATTTCGCTGACGATAGACAAAGGCGAGTTTGTGGCGATTGTAGGTCAGTCCGGTTCGGGGAAATCCACTTGCATGAATATTATAGGCTGTCTTGACGTGGCAAGCGAGGGGCAGTATCTGTTAAACGGTAAGGATATAGGCAAATATACAGATGATGAGCTTGCAGAGGTCAGAAACAAAATGCTCGGATTTATATTTCAGCAGTATAATCTGATTGCAAAGCTTACGGTTATTGAAAATGTGGAGTTGCCGCTTTTGTACGGCGGTTACAGTGATAAAGAGCAGCATGAGCGTGCCATGGCGGCGCTTAAAAAAGTAGGACTTGACGCGAAAGCGAAAAATCTGCCCTCTCAGCTTTCGGGAGGACAGCAGCAAAGAGTGTCAATCGCCCGTGCGCTTGCAGGCGACCCGTCGGTTATTCTTGCCGACGAGCCGACCGGTGCGCTTGATTCACGTACGGGACGTGAGGTAATGCAGTTTTTGCAGAAGCTTAACGAAGAAGGAAACACGATTGTGCTTATCACTCACGATAACTCCATAGCGGCTCAGGCAAAACGCATTGTCCGCATAACGGACGGTCACATTGTGTATGACGGGCCTGTTGAGGGTGACAAGATTGTTGCAATGCAGGAACGCGCCGGAGAGGAGGAAGCATAATGGGTATAGGTAAAAGCTTCACAATGGCGCTTTCAAGTATAGTGAACAACAAAATGCGTTCCTTTCTGACGATGCTTGGTATTATAATCGGTATTGCGGCGGTAATTATACTTGTAAGCGTTATGAACGGACTTACAAGCATGGTTACGGAAACCTTTGCGGAGATAGGTACGGAGAATATAACGGTGTCGATAACTCCGCGTTCGATTAAGGAAATAAAACCGCAGGAAATGTTTGATTTTGTAAACGAAAACAGCGAGCTTATGAGCCTTGTTTCGCCTACGGTCACATTGAGCGGTACGCTTAAAACCTCAACAAGCGGCGATGATTCGATAACCTCGTCATGCCAGGGCGTTGCGGAAACATACATAGATATGAAAGATATGGAAATAAGCTTCGGACGCTTTATTCAGTATCTTGACTGCAAAAATTTAGAAAAAGTGTGTGTAATCGGTTCATACCAGGCGCTGTATTTTTTCAACAGTATGTCGGGCGCTCTCGATAAGGAACTTAAAATCAACGGTGAACCGTACAAAATTGTCGGCGTATTGGAGGAAAAAGAGGATTCAAGCCAGTCGTCAAGCGACGACTGCGTGTATATCCCGTATACGGTAGCGTCGAAACGGTCAATGTCAAGCGTTGTGGGGAATTATACGGTAAAAGCCTCCGATAAGGATCACGTAACGGCGGCTGTTGCTAAGCTTGAAGAATTTATGCAGCAGAAAATAGGCGATTCGGACTATTACAATGTTGTTTCGATGCTTTCAATGATAGAAAAAATGGAAAGCATGATGGACAAAATGGGTATGACGCTTATTGCGATTGCGGCTATTTCACTTCTTGTCGGCGGTATAGGCATTATGAATATCATGCTTGTGTCGGTGACGGAAAGAACGCGTGAAATAGGTATCAGAAAATCTCTGGGAGCTAAGCAGAAAAATATCATGCTTCAGTTTGTAATGGAGGCAGGAACGGTAAGCTGTATAGGCGGAATAATCGGTATTATAATAGGCTCGTCTTTCTCGCTTTTGGCAGGAAAGCTGCTTGATATGAACGTAAGCCCGTCGGTGCAGGCGATTGCGGTGGCATTCGGAGTGTCTGTCGGAATCGGAGTGGCATTCGGATTTTTACCGGCAAGAAAAGCCGCGAGATTAAATCCGATAGACGCACTGCGTTATGAATAAATCTCGGAAAAAGGGAAGGAGTTATATCTGTGAAGAAATTTATAGGAGCTGTTATTGCGGCGGCTGTCGTGTCCGTATCAGCGGCGGCGTACGCCGATTATACGGAATGGAACGATAATGATATAATGCCGCTTCTCGATTCGCTCGGTATTATGGAGGGCGACGGAAACGGAAATTATAATCTGGACGCATATGTTACGCGTGAGGAAATGGCAAAGATTGCGGTAAATTCATCGGCTTATAAGGACGAAACAGCGGTGGGATTAAAGGTTTCGCCGTTCAGTGATGTGGATTCTTCAAGCTGGGCAGCACCGTATATTTTAAACGGTACGCGAAACGGAATTTTCAGCGGTTATCTTGACGGTACATTTCAGCCGAAGGACATGGTAACGTATGAAGAAGCCGTAACAATGATGCTTAGAGTTTTGGGGTATAAAGATACCGATTTCGGAATATCATATCCTTACGGTCAGGTAAGCATGGCAAAAAGTATTGATATGCTTGATAATATAATTTCCGACTATGGCTGCTGGATGACAAGACGGCAGATTGCAAGATTGGTATACAATTCTCTTGATACAGAAAAAACTACGGATAAGAATAAGCTGATAACTATTTTTGACGCTGATTTTGTGGAGGATGCAGTTTTAATATCGCGGCCGGAAAACGGTTCGGAGGGAAAGGTTCTCACATCAAGCGGCAAATACAATGTATACAACGGCTTTAATTACGACTATATAGGTATGCAGGGCGATATGGTAATCAAAAACAAAAAGGATATGCTTTGTTTTGTGCCTAATAATTCTGTAATGGATAAATACGTTGTATATTCGATGCTGAATAATTCAATTATCGGCTATCACAACGGAACGATGTCGCAGATTGACGTTAAGGATACAACCACCTGTTATAAGGATTCGCAAATTTCAACATATGCTGCGGTTAAATCAAGCATGGAAATGGGCGATGTTGTAAAGGTTAAATACGACAGCAGCGGTAATGTTGATTATGTGATTTACGAAAAAGGCAGTATGGAAGGCCCGATTAAGGTAACAGGCTCCGACATGGTAAGCAATTACATTAAGAACTCGTCAACACAGGTAATGCGTGACGGTAATAAGACCACAAGCTCGGAAATTCAGATGAATGACGTTATTTATTACAGCAGTGAGCTTAATATGGTGCTTGCTTATTCCACAAAGGTAACGGGTATTTACGAAAGCGCATCTCCGTCGCGCGATCAGCCTAACAGCATTACGATTTCGGGTAAGGAATATACGGTTGAGGGCGTGCAGGCGTTTAATGATTTGTCGTCAAGCGGCCCGTTCAGATACGGAGATACCATAACGGTAGTTTTGGGTAAGAGCGGAGATGTTGCAGGTGTGGTAACCTCGCAAACCTCGGCGTCAACTACCCAATACGGATATGTTGTTTCATACGGTAAAAAGAACTTTAACAATAATGACGGTACAACATATTCGAGCAATTATATAAGCATAGTCGGAACAGACGGAATAACCTACGAATATGCAACTGAATCGGACGGTTCAAAATATGTGTGTGAAGTGGTTAAGGTAAGCTTTGAAAACGGAAAGACAAAGGTAACAAGAGTAAGCAGTTCGGGCGGTATTTCCGGCAGAGTTGATGCGGACAATATGAAAATAGGCTCGCAAAAACTTGCACCGAACTGCCGCATACTTGATACAATAGGAAATCAGTTAAGCACACCGCTGTATAAAGCGGTATACGCACAGCGCCTTGACGGAGTGGAAATAAAATCCTCGAATGTCAGATACTATATCAAAAACGCACAAAATGAAATTACTGATCTTATTCTGGTGAATGTGACAGGTGATTTCTATTCATATGGTGTTGTTACGAGCGGTGGCAGCGAAACATACTATAATGTTGATATAGACGGTACAGTGTACCAATTATATAGTGTTTCAAGGAACTCTATGGATAATGTTCCGGATGACAAAAAAGCTTCGGTATCAGTAAGAGCAACACCTAATGTATATGTTTTTGAACCGTGTAAGGTGTATATGTCCGACAGCGGATTAAAATACAGCAGTGCGCTCAAATCACGCGGAAGTATAACAAAGCTTACGCAATCAACGGCAACTATCAATAATATTGAGTATAAGCTCAGCGATAAGGTTACGGTATATGAAAGAACAATAGATTCAAAATTCAATAAAATTTCCATAAATGACGCAATAAACGGAAATTATTCTCTGACTGCGTACTACGATAAAGCAGAGGACGAGGGCGGAAGAATACGAGTTATCATCGCGGAAGCAAAGTAATTTAGAAAACAAGCATATCATTTTTCGTGATATGCTTGTTTTTGCAGCGAATTTAATGGTTAATATATCACAAAATAACTAATTAATTAATAAATTTTAAAAATTATCTTGCAATATCGGCAAAAATGTATTAAAATATAGATATATATAGTTAGGAGGAATAAATCAATGGGTAAATTAAGATTTGATTATTCAAATGTACTGCCTTTTGCCGGACAGCATGAGATTGACGCAATGGCAGAGTATATAAAGGTTGCTCATAATACGCTTACGGAAGGAACCGGAGCCGGAAATGATTTTCTCGGCTGGGTAGAGCTTCCCGAAAATTATGATAAAGAAGAATTTGCAAGAATAAAAAAGGCTGCGGATAAAATCCGTTCAGATTCAGATATTCTGGTAGTTATAGGTATAGGCGGCTCGTATCTCGGAGCAAGAGCGGCGGTTGAAATGCTTTCGCACAGTTTTTCAAACGCGCTCAGCAAAGAAGAAAGAAAGAGCCCCCTTGTTGTATTTGCGGGAAACAGCATAAGCTCAACGTATCTTGCCGATTTGCTTGAACTGTGCGAGGGTAAGGATATATCGGTAAACGTTATTTCAAAATCGGGAACAACAACCGAGCCTGCTATTGCTTTCAGGGTTTTCAAAGAACTGCTTGAAGAAAAATACGGCAAGGAAGAAGCAAAGGGCAGAATTTATGCCACAACCGACCGCGCAAAGGGCGCGTTAAAGACGCTGTCCGACGCTGAGGGATATGAAACATTTGTTGTACCGGATAATGTTGGCGGACGTTTCAGCGTACTTACGGCAGTAGGACTTTTGCCTATTGCGGCGGCAGGTATTGATATAGAAGCAATGATGCAGGGCGCAAGAGACGCGCAGCATGAATATGCGTCGCCCGAATTATCGAAAAATGAATGTTATCAGTATGCGGCTGTAAGAAATGTTTTGGCAAGAAAAGGCAAAACTATTGAAATGATGATAAACTTTGAACCGGCGCTCCATTATTTCGGCGAGTGGTGGAAACAGCTCTACGGTGAGAGCGAGGGCAAGGATAACAAAGGTATATTCCCGGCAGCTGCCGATTTTTCGAGTGATTTACATTCAATGGGACAGTATATTCAGCAGGGACAGAGACTGATGTTTGAAACGGCATTGCTTGTTGATGAGCCGAGAAAAAATGTTACAATAAAGGAAACAGAGGATAACCTCGACGGTTTGAACTTCCTTGCAGGCAAAACGGTTGATTATGTAAATTCAAAGGCTGCGCAGGGTACGGCTTTGGCTCACGTTGACGGCGGCGTTCCGAATCTTATCGTAAGAGTTCCGAGGCTTGACGCATATAATTTCGGATTTATGGTATATTTCTTTGAAAAGGCCTGCGGTATTTCGGGATATCTTCTCGGTGTAAATCCGTTCGACCAGCCGGGTGTTGAAGCATATAAGAAAAATATGTTTGCGCTTCTGGGAAAACCGGGATATGAAGATCAGAAAGCTGAAATAGAGAAAAGGCTTAACAAATAAACCCGCAAAACATATGAACAGAATGAACAGGCGGCAAAGTATTACTGCCTGTTCACTGAATAAAAAAATATTTTAAAAGGAGGAAGATTAACATGGTTGAACTTCTAATCGGAAAAAAAGGTACTGGAAAGACAAAGGCTCTTATAGAAAACGTAAATAATGCGTTATCTGTTGCAAAGGGCAATGTGGTATTTATCAGCAACAATACCTCGTCAAATATGTATGACATCAAATCAAAGGTAAGAATGGCTGATACATCGGAATTTGACATAGAAACATACAGTGAATTTTTAGGCTTTATCTGCGGCATTATAAGCCGTGACTTTGACATTACAAACATTTTTGTAGACGGTATTTTCAAAATTGTAGGTTCGGACAATCTTGAAGGTTTTGAGGAGTTTTTGACAAGACTTCAGGATTTAAGCGGTAAGTTTAACATTTCATTTGTAATAAGCGTAAGCATTGACGCTGAAACAGCGCCGGATTATATCAAAAAATTAGCATAATCCGAAAATATTGGAGGTTTTACACATATGCAGTATCATAGCACGAGGGATAAGAGTATATCGGTAAGCGCGGCAGAAGCGATTAAAAAGGGTCTTAGCGAAGAAGGCGGACTTTTTGTACCGGACAGTTTCCCGGAGGTAACATTGGAAGAAATACAGGCGCTGGCACATAAATCTTATGTTGAGCGTGCAAAGTTTATATTAGGTAAATATCTTACGGATTTTACTGAGGAGGAGCTGGACAAATGCGTGACGAGCGCATATACAAAGGAAAAGTTTGAAACGGATGCGGTTGCGCCGTTGTATAAGCTCAACGACTCAACATATTTCCTTGAATTATGGCATGGTCCGACGTGTGCGTTTAAGGACATGGCGCTTCAGATTTTACCGCATTTTATGACCGTTGCGATGAAAAAGACAAATGAGGATAAGGAGATAGTTATTCTTGTTGCAACATCGGGTGATACGGGAAAAGCGGCTCTTGAAGGCTTTAAGGACGTAAACGGCACAAGAATTATAGTATTCTATCCCGATAACGGCGTAAGCGAAATCCAAAAGCTGCAAATGATTACCCAGGAGGGAAACAATGTTTCCGTAGCAGCGGTTAAAGGTAATTTTGACGATGCGCAGAACGGTGTTAAGAAGATTTTCACGGATAATGCATATGCAGAGCTTCTGGCAAGAAATCAGTTTAAGCTTTCGAGCGCAAATTCTATCAACTGGGGCAGACTTGTTCCGCAGATTGTGTATTATTTCTCGGCATATGCCGACTTGATAGACAATAACGAAATAAAGTGCGGTGACAAGATAAATGTCGTAGTTCCTACGGGAAATTTCGGAAATATTCTTGCGGCGTATTATGCAAGCAGAATGGGACTTCCGGTTGCGAAATTTATATGTGCGTCAAATGAAAACAATGTACTTACAGACTTTATAAAGACGGGTGTATACAATAAGGTCAGAGATTTCCACACCACTATATCGCCGTCTATGGATATTCTTATATCGTCAAATCTCGAAAGATTTCTTTACGAGCTGACAGACAGAGACGATGCGCAGATAGCGGATTGGATGAAAAAACTGAATACAGAGGGTAAGTATGAGGTTACACCCGATGTAAAGGCAAAGCTTGATAAAATGTTCTACGGCGGCTGCTCAAATGATGCGGAAACAATGGCGTCAATAAAGAGCTGCGCGGACAAATATGATTATGTGACGGATACTCATACAGCGGTTGCGAAATCGGTTTACGATAAGTACGTAAAGGAAACCGGAGATACAACAAAAACGGTTATTGCCTCAACGGCAAGTCCGTTCAAGTTCAATCAGAGTGTTCTTATTGCACTTGAAGATTATAATTTTGTTGCAGGCAAGGATGAATTTACTTTGCTTGAAGAGCTTTCGGAGAAAAGTGGTATGGAAATTCCGAAGTCGCTGTACGAGCTGAAAAACAAATCTGCTATATTTAACCTTGTATGCGATAAAATGCAGATGCAGCAGGTTGTAAGCGATTTTCTTATGGTTGAATAAATGCTTATAAGGAGGCTGCGGCAAAATTTATGTTTTGCACAGCCTCTTTTGGGCTGCTTTGATGTGCGTTTGAGCGGCTCTTTATTTTTTTAGAAAGGTATGATGTATAAAAATGTATAATACACAGGATATAAAAGAAAAATTAAGCGGAGGATTTTTTTGCGATCAGCTGGCATATTTGTATTCATGCAAAAAGGATGAAACAAAAAAATATGCCGACAGATACCTTGCAGTGATAGACGGATTGGAAAGCACATTCGGCGAAGCCGATAAAGTTGCACTTTTCAGCGCACCCGGACGTACCGAAATCGGCGGTAATCATACCGATCATCAGCATGGCTGCGTGCTTGCCGGCAGTGTAAATCTTGACGTTGTTGCTGCAGTTAAGCTTAACGGAACAAATCAGGTACGCGTAAAGTCGGAGGGGTATGATACTGTAATTATCAATCTTGACGATTTGGAGATAAACAAGGAGCAGTACGGACAAACAATTTCTCTTATAAAAGGCGTATTGAAAAAATTCAGCGATAAGGGCGTAAAGCTTTGCGGCTTTGATGCCTATGCGGTTTCAAATGTTTTAAAAGGCTCGGGACTTTCTTCATCGGCAGCATTTGAAATACTTGTTGCAACTATCGTTAATGAAATGTTTGCAAACGGCGGAGTAAGCAATGTGGAGCTGGCGCAGATAGGTCAGTTTGCAGAAAATGTTTATTTCGGAAAGCCGAGCGGTCTGCTGGATCAGATGGCGTCGTCTGTCGGTTCGGTGGTTGCGGTGGATTTTAAAGATAATACCAAGCCTGTTATAAAAAAAGTAGAGCTTGATTTGAATAAATACGGTTACGCGCTGTGCGTTGTGGACAGCGGTGCCGATCATGCGGATTTAACTCATGAATATGCCGCAATTACGGTTGAAATGAAGCTTGTGGCACAGTATTTCGGCAAGGAATTTTTGCGTGAGGTGGACGGAAAAGAGTTCATGGCGCATATAAAGGAAGTGCGTGCAGCTGTTAATAATGACAGAGCGATTTTAAGAGCCATGCATTTCTTTAACGAAAACCAACGTGCACAGGACGAGGCTAAGGCTTTGGAAGAAAATAATTTTGATGAATTTTTAAGACTTAATAAAGAGTCGGGAAGATCATCATATATGTATTTGCAAAATGTGTATGCTGCAAGTATGCCTCAGACACAGGCTGTATCACTCGCTTTGGCAATGTGTGATGAAATTCTCAGTGAAAGAGGATCGTACAGAGTTCACGGCGGAGGCTTTGCCGGTACGGTGCAGGCGTTTGTTCCGTTTGATATGCTTGATGAATTCAAAAACAGAATTGAAGCCGTATTCGGAGAGGGAATGTGTCACGTTCTTTCGATTCGTCCGGTCGGCGGTTATGTATTGAAATAATGAAAAAGCTGCGGTAACGTATCTGTTAACCGCAGCTTTTTTGCGTTATAATAATAACAGCAAAACGGCTCAAATCCATAAATGGGAATTGAGCCGTTTTGATATATATAATCAGGAAAAAATTTTCCCCGCTTTTTCGGGCTGATTTTCGGTGTCTTGTGTGACCTGTGCATCGGGCAGTTTTTCGTCTTTGATTTTTCCGTCCTTGATTTTTATAATGTATTCAGTGCCCCAATCAAAGCTTTTTTCCTGCATTTGCGCGTCAACACCGCCCTTTTTTACAATATTTAACGAACGCTTGACTGTGTTTTTAAAAACGCTCATATCTGTGTCAGACAAGGGACGGTGAATATCCGGCGTTTCTTCATTTTCGAGCATTGAATCAATCAAATCATAGGTTTGCCGGAGATTCAGATGATTAAGACAAATACTTCTTGCCGCTTCAAGCTGCTTTTTTTCGTCCGAAATTCTTAATAATGCTCTTGCGTGATTTTCGGAAAGATTATATTCGCGGACAAGCTTTTTCACAAACGGAGAAAGCTTTAACAGCCGCATTTTATTTAAAATATTCATTTTTGTTCTGCCTGTTTTAAATGCCGCTTCATTTTCTGTAATACCTTTGTTTCGTATAAGATTTTCATAGCTTTGCGCAATCTCAAAAAATGACAAATCCTCGCGATGAAGATTCTCCAAAAGAGAAAGCAGGGCGGAGGTCTGTGAATTTGTGTTGATTATCACTGACGGAATCTTCTTATAACCGAGAGCACAGCAAGCACGAAAACGTCTTTCGCCTGTGACAAGCTCATATTCCGAACCGCACCTGCGCACGGTAACGGGCTGAATAAGTCCGAATTCGCGTATTGAATTTTTTAATTCCTCCATAGCATTTTCATCAAAGTATTTGCGCGGCTGGTCGGGGTTTTGCGATATTAAATCAACGGGAATGGAAACTATTTTGTTTCCATCTCCGGTTTTTTTTAAAATATTAAACATTTTTTATGCCTCATATGTAAGATGATTAATTAAGAGCAAACAGCAATAATGAAATGTACTGATGAAAGTTTACCGGTGCTGTAAAAACTGACACACATTATTGCTGCTCACCCTCGGTGGTGGAAGGTGTAAGACATACTTTGGGGGTGGAGCGAAGCCTTGGGGAAACTCCGCTCCTTGGTAGTATCTTTTCAGATACTCTGTCTTACAAGAACTATTATAACATAATTTCAAAAAAAATAAAGCAAATTCGTCCGACAAAATTCGCCTTATTTCAACAATTCCTATTTATTTCTTCAAATTATAACATTGTTCGGCAGAAAATTTTGACGCAATTCCGGGTTTTCTGGGGAACCGTATCGGAGTATGTCGCACTTTTTTTATGATAATTATGCGATGTTTCAGCTCCGAATATGGTATTTGCGTCTCAAAAACGTCCTTAACCTCGCCGCCGAGGATTGAAATTGTACGTTTTGCGGAAATAAGTTCTTCATCTGCCGCGGGACCTTTAAGCGCCAGAAAATATCCGCCAACCTTTACAAAAGGCAGACAAAATTCAGAAAGCAGAGTCAGATTTGCAACCGCTCTTGACACCGCAGTGTCAAATTTTTCACGGTAAGTTCTGTTTTGTCCTCCGTCCTCTGCACGTGAATGAACAAATTCAATGTCCGGAATACCAAGCTCCTCCGAAACCGCCTTTAAAAAATTTATACGTTTATTAAGCGAATCAAGGAGAGTAAGAGATATATCCGGTTTTGCAATTTTTAAAACCAATCCCGGAAAACCGGCTCCGGTTCCCACATCTATAACACGTCCTTTGACATGGTTTGTGCATAATGCGCTCAAACTGTCAAGAAAATGCTTAACAGCTATGCCCTTGTCGTCCGTTATTGCGGTAAGATTGATTTTTTGATTCCATTCTTTGAGCAGTGCGGCATAAGCTTGAAGCTGTGACAGCTGTGTGCTGTCAAGCTCCAATCCCAGTTCGCCGCATCCGTTTGCTAATATATCACGCATCAGCCTAAAATTCTTTCTATCATGTCAGCAAGCTCTTTGGCTTTTTTGCCGATGTATTTTTTATCCTTGCCCTCAATCATAACACGAACAAGCGGCTCCGTGCCGGACGGTCTTATAAGAACCCGACCCTCGCCTGCAAATTCGTCCTCAAGCGCTTTGCAAGCTGCGGCAATTTCGGGATTTTCGAGATATGCCTGTTTATTTTCGGGTTTTACAACAGCGTTGCAGAGAACCTGCGGCATTACTTCAACGATTGCCGCGGCTTTGGAGGCTTTCATGCCGGTTTTTTTAAGAACGGAAAGGAACTGCAATGCACTCACCAAACCGTCACCGGTTGTGTTGAAGTCAAGGAAAATAATATGTCCCGACTGTTCGCCGCCTATGTTATAGCCGTTTTTAAGCATTTCTTCAAGTACGTATCTGTCGCCGACTTTTGTCTTGGGAATATCAATTCCCATTTTTTCACCTGCAATAAACAATCCCAGATTACTCATAACAGTTGCAACAAGCGTGTTTTGTTTAAGCGTTCCGTTTTTACGCATAAAATCCGCGCATACAGCCATTACCTGGTCACCGTCGATAACATTGCCCTTTTCGTCAACGGCAAGCATTCTGTCTGCGTCGCCGTCAAAAGCGATACCGACATCCGCACCGATTGAAACTGTATATGACTGCAAGCTTTCGAGATGAGTTGAACCGCATTTGTCGTTGATATTTACGCCGTTCGGTGTGTTGTGGATTGCCTCAACGCTTGCTCCAAGCTTGTTTAGCGCCTTAAATGCCGTCTGATAGCTTGCGCCGTTTGCACAGTCGATGGCAACTTTTATTCCTTCAAGAGTGCAGTCGATAGTCGAGCAGGCGAAGTTTACATAATCTTCAATAGCATTGTGATTCGCACTTACATATCCAACCTTACCGTGGGTAGGCAAATCTTCAATGGTTCTTTCACCGAGGATATATGATTCTATTTCGTTTTCTATTCCGTCCGACAGCTTATATCCGTCGCCGTTAAAGAATTTTATTCCGTTGTATTCGCATGGATTGTGCGACGCTGAAATAACAACGCCGGCATCGGCCTTATATAGGCGTGTAAGATACGCTACTGCCGGAGTGGGGATAACGCCTAACGGAATAACCTTTGCGCCCATTGAGCAAAGTCCTGCCGTCAATGCCGCTTCGAGCATATCACCGGATTTTCTTGTATCTTTTCCTATAAGTATTCGCGGTCTTTTTGATGTGTGCTTTGTAAGCACATAAGCGCCGCACTGACCTGTTTTAAATGCCAGTTCCGCAGTAAGCTCTTTGTTGGCAATGCCGCGGATACCGTCTGTTCCGAACAATTTTCCCATACTATTTTCCTCCTTTAATCAGGAAATATACATTACAATTATTAAATTATATAATACAAACATTCTAATGTAAACCGATTTCATCAATTTGTAAACAAAATTTATATATTAAAAAATATTTTCTTAACCGTATCGTACAAATCGGAAACGTTATTTGCAAAATACTTGCAGCCATCAAGTTCTCCGGGTGCAGCATAGCCGTATTTTGCAGCAATAAAATGTATACCGTTATCTTTGGCGCCCTGAAGGTCATATATTCTGTCGCCGATCATGACGGTGTTGCAGACAGGTGCGGAAAGCTTTTTCATAACGCTTCGTATGACATCTGATTTTGTGCCTCTTCCGTCCATGCCGCAGCCCTCAACCAGTGTCATATACGGCTTTATGCCGTAGCGTTCAACAATAGGCATTGCCTGAACGGTCGGTTTGCTTGTGGCAACGGCAAGCGTAAAACCGTCATTTTTAAGTTTCTTTAAAACATCAATAATTCCGTCGTATGCTTTGTTTTCAAACATTCCGGTCGGGACAAAACGCTCACGATAGAAGCCAACTGCATTTTCGGCATCCGATTCCGAAAGTCCGTACAGAATAAACTGTTCCTTTAACGGCGGCCCGACAAAGCTTATAAGCTCCTCGGGACGGCGGTGAATATTAAAGTGTTCAAGGGCATAGCTCACGCAGTTTGTAATGCCTGTTTTTGAATCGGTGAGTGTGCCGTCAAGGTCAAACAGAATAAATTTAGTCAAAAAAATACCCTCCAAGCGGTAAAATGTTAGCAATAAATTGTATTGAAATTTTTATCACTTTACTATATAATACTATTGTTTACGAAAAAATGCAAGACAAATCGGATATTTTGTCGAAAAAGAAGGGAAATGATTTTTGTGACGGAAAAAAGCAGAGGAATCCTCGCAAAGCTTGCGCTGCTCAGCGCTACAATTATTTGGGGGTCAACATTTTTTATAATGGAGGACGCGATTAAAAATATAGGCATATTTACACTACTTGCTTTCAGATTTATCGGAGCCGGAATACTTTTGGGTGCAATATTACATAAAAAGCTTAAAAATATTGACCGCAGCTATCTTTTGTGCGGTGCGATTATGGGGGTATTTGTGATTTCGGCGTATATTGCCCAGACCTACGGGCTTAAAGACGATGGTACAACTGCCGGAAAAAATGCGTTTCTGACCGCTATATACTGTATTATAGTGCCGTTTATGTTCTGGGGCGTTGCAAAGGTGCGTCCGGACGGCTACAACATAATTGCGGCGCTCCTGTGTCTGTTCGGAGTGACGCTTGTTTCAATGGACGGCAGCGGCTTCGGAAGCATATGCAAAGGCGACTGGCTGACGCTTTTGGGAGGAGTATTTTATGCTTGTCATATGGTATCGGTATCAATATTTTCCAAAAACAGAGATGTATTGCTGCTTACGGCAATACAATTTATAACGGCAGGCTTGATTGCGCTTGTTCCGGCGCTGATGTTTGATAAAATGCCCCAAAGCTTTCCAATGTCAGGAGTGACCGCGATTTTATATCTGACCGTTATGGCAACGTGTGTGTGCTATATCTTGCAGAATGTGGGTCAAAAATTCACGCCGCCATCGTCTGCGGCGCTGATTTTAAGCCTTGAAGCGGTTTTTGGGGTTATATTCTCGATGATATTTTCGGGTGAGCGCCTTACTTTCAGACTTTTTATGGGATTTGCCGTAATATTTGCGGCAATAATCATATCGGAATTAAAGCCTAAATTAAGTCTTAAAAGCGCACGCAAAAAATCAGTCCGATCTTTTTGTGATTGACGGAACTTTGTCGATTGACTGATTGTTATTTTTTACAAATTCACGCATTTCCTGCTCGGCGGTTTCTACCTCGGTATGAAATTCGCCGGCGCTGGTGCGCCTTGCGCCATGCCCGAAAATTATCATCTGTTCAAGATTATCGGAGGTTGCGACTCTTACGCGATAATTTTTGCAAAGCTCTCGGCTTGTCTTTTCTATATATGCGTCCGCAGTTTCTGCCTCTTTTGTATAAACTACGGAAACGCCGTGTATGTTTTCGATTTCTCTTTGCATACCATTAACCTTGTATGCGTCAAATACAAGTATAACATTGTTTTGACGCATTGCCCGATAGTTACATATTCTGCTTATCAGAAGAATACGTGCGTCATCAAGGCTTTTCTCGGCAACCTTTTTAAGCTCGTCCCATGCAAATACAATGTTGTAGCCGTCTATCAGAAGATATTCGGGCAGAACAGGGGAGACCTTTGTTTTATATGAGGTTTTCTCTTTGGTGGTTTTGAGCTTTTGAGGGAGCTTTCTTTGGATTTTGCCGTATGTCTGCTCGAATATTCTTAAAAGTTCATCATCTCCGGCAAGAATTGCGGAGGAAGTGCGTGGTGCGGCAGGGGGTGTGATTTCTTCTTCACGCAGTTTCATTGCGGGAATGTGCATATAATCAAAAACCTTGTCCCATTTAACGATAAATCCGCTTCCGTGTGCGCAGAAAACAGAATCCGCACTGTTGTCGGGGTCACTTTCACAGTCATATCCGATTTTGCTTACAATTTCTTCTTGATTTTTACACGGTTCGTAGCCTTTGAATATACATTGAAGTCTGCCGCGTCCGCGTGTGTAGGAAATAACCTCCTTATGGTATTCGCGTATTGCCGAAATCGGTGCACTGCCGGTAATAACAGACATTTCGCCGTCTGTTAAAGGCGCAGAAAAATCCGCACCCATTTGCTGAAGGTCGGTCATTGCTCGTCCGGCGGATTCGGTGGGGATTTCAAGCGAAAAATCATAATACGGTTCAAGAAGTATACTGTTTGCCTGCATAAGTCCCTGGCGCACGGCACGATATGTCGCCTGGCGGAAATCGCCGCCCTCGGTATGCTTTTGGTGCGCTCTGCCGTTTATGAGCGTTATTTTCATATCCGTTATAGGCGAGCCTGTAAGTACGCCTGTATGAGTTTTTTCTTTAAGATGTGTAAGAATAAGCCTTTGCCAGTTTTTATTCAGAACATCCTCGCTGCAACGTGAGGAAAACGTCAGACCGCTGCCGCGCGGTGCGCTTTCCAAAAGCAGATGTACCTCGGCATAGTGCCGCAAAGGCTCATAGTGTCCGACGCCCTCCACAGTATCTGAAATTGTTTCTTTGTATATGATACTGCCGTCCTCAAATTCAACGCTTATACCGAAACGTTCTGCAAGGATGCGTTTTAAAACCTCAAGCTGAACTTCACCCATAATCTGAATATCTATTTTTCTCAAACGCTCATTCCATATAATGTGAAGCTGAGTTTCCTCCTGTTCAAGCTTTCTGAATACAGCCAATACTTCGTTTATGTCCGTGCCGTCCGTTATTTTTACCGAATATGTGAACACGGGTTCGCATACGAGCGGCAAGGAATTTTTTTCAAATCCCAGTCCCTCGCCGGCAACAGCTTTTGTAAGTCCCGTTACCGCACAGATACTTCCGGCAAATGCCTCCTGCACACTCTGATATTTTGTGCCGGAATAAATGCGTACTTCATTTGCTTTTTCGCTCCACGTACCGTTTGAAAGAATAGTCTTTACTTTCAGACTTCCTCCGGTTATTTTCATATATGCCAGCCTGCGGCCTTTGTCGTCATCGGCAATTTTGAAAATTTTTGCTCCGAAGCTTTCGGGATAACTTTTATTTTGAGTGTAAAAATCGAGTGCTTTAAGAAATTCTCCGACACCGTCATTTTTTAAAGCCGAACCGAAAAAGCACGGGAAAATCTTTCCTGCGGCAATTGCGGAAACGAGCGATGTGTGACTTATTTTATCGGTTTCGGTATATTCTTCCAGCAGTGAATCGTCTGCCATTGCGGCTGATTCAAAAAAATCCGAGTTCTGATTTTCAAAATCAAGACAGGCATCGGAAAGCCTTTTCTTTAAATCCGAACAGACGGATTTTTTATCAAAAGAGGGAAGATCTGTTTTATTTACGAATATAAATGTCGGGATGTTATAGCGCCTTAACAGCCGCCAAAGCGTTTCGGTATGACTTTGCACGCCGTCCGAACCGCTTATCACAAGTATTGCATAATCAAGCACTGCAAGCGTTCGTTCGGTTTCCGATGCAAAATCCACGTGTCCCGGGGTGTCAAGCAGGGTAAACTCTGCGTCGCTTGTATGAAGTACGGCTTGCTTTGAAAAAATTGTTATGCCGCGGTCGCGTTCAATTTCATTTGTGTCAAGAAACGAATCGCCGTGGTCCACTCTGCCTTGACGCATTATTTCTCCCGAAAGATATAAAAGTCCCTCCGACAGCGTAGTTTTGCCTGAATCAACATGAGCAAGTATTCCGATAACCAGTCTTTTCATAACAAGCCGATGCTCCTTTCTGAATTGGTATTTATATTATAACATAATATTCCGAAGTTGTCCAGTTAGGCATAAGCCTATGATTACAGCGGCGGTACAAAAATTTTTTTGTGAAAAATGTAAAAAAACGAATAAAAATGTTGACAATTATAAAAAAGTGTGCAATAATATAATCGGAAGTCAATTATAAAGAAACCAACTAACGGTAGAGGTGCGGTGTTTATAAGTAACTCGGTTTCAAATCGGCAGATGAAACCGTGCAAAAGGAGATACCGCCGAAATATACGGCAAAGCTGCCGCTGTGCTGTGTATTGGGGTGTAACAGAATATGTTGCAGACTGTCACTTTTGTGAAGCGCTATCTTATAGTATAAAGTACATGAATTATTAAACCGCGTACGTTAAACTATTTAGCGTTCGTGGTTTTTTTATACCCGTCATGGGCGGTTGACAAAAATATTTTAAAAGGTGGTAAAGACATATGAAAAAGATTATTTCACTTTTACTGGCGGTAACTGCGGCTATCGGTATGGCAGGCTGCGGCTCAAATCAGTCAAACAGCGCAAAAAAGGACGAGGACGTTTTGCGTGTGGGTATGGAATGTAACTACGCTCCGTATAACTGGTCACAGCAGGATAATTCAAACGGTGCGGTTGCTATTTCAAACGTTGACAATATGAATACCAATGGATATGACGTTCAGGTTGCCGAAAAGATTGCAAAAAGTCTCGGCAAAAAGCTTGAAATTTGTGCCTATGAATGGGACAGTCTTATTCCGGGTGTGCAGTCGGGAAATCTTGACATGATTATTGCAGGCATGAGTCCGACATCGGAAAGAAAAGAAAAAATCGACTTTTCAAATAATTACTATACGTCGAACCTTGTTATTGTAACGAAAAAAGACGCGCTTACGGACGTTAAAACAATTGCAGATTTAAAGGGTAAGAAAATTGCGGCACAGTCGGGAACATTCCACCTGACGGCTCTTACAGAACAGACAGAAGCACAGGTAAGCGAAATTGCGGACTTCACGACTATGTTTATGGCATTAAGCGCCGGAACAATAGAAGGATATGTTGCAGAGGAACCTACAGCTATGTCGGTATGCCAGGATGCGGCTTACAGCTATATTCCGCTTGAAAACAACAAGACAGGATTTAAGGTTGAGGAGGACGAGGTAAGCATCGCGGTAGGCGTTAAGAAAGGCTCGGAGCTTAAAGAAAAGATTAACGGAGCGCTTGAAGGTTTCGACTCGGAAGCACAGAAAGAGCTTATGCTTGAAATGGTTAAAATAGCTCCTACGGAAGAATAAGGTAGATTATTATGGCTGATTTTTTTAGAGAAGTAATAAATATTCTGGTACAGTATAAGGATTACTTCATTCAGGGTGTCGGATATACGATGCTTATTGCGCTTGTCGGCACTACTGTCGGATTGGTAATCGGACTGATTACGGGAATTATAAGAACAATTCCAAAAACAAAAAATCCGTTTGTAAGGGTGATTTTGAAGATAGTAAATGCGGTTATAAGTATTTATGTAGAAATTTTCAGAGGAACTCCGATGATGGTACAGGCAATGGTAATATTTTGGGGTTATGCGTTTATGAACGACGGCAATACGCTGCCGCTTATTCCGGCAGGTATATTCATTGTGTCAATCAATACCGGCGCATATATGGCAGAGATTGTTCGCGGAGGTATTATATCTATTGATAAAGGTCAGTTTGAGGGCGCATATTCGATAGGCATGAACCATTGGCAGACAATGATGAGTGTTGTTGTGCCGCAGACTATGCGAAATATATTGCCGGCAATCAGCAATGAATTTGTAATAAACATAAAGGATACGTCTGTACTTAACGTTATAGGTGTAACAGAGCTGTATTTCTTTACAGCGAAGATTTCAAAGATGACGTGGTCTATTTTTGAAACATATGTTGTTGCCTGCGTGATATATTTTATACTGACATTCAGCATAACTCGGATTTTGAAATTCATAGAACACAAAATCGACGGGCCGTCATCGTATAGCATATACCATTCGTCAACTATGCCTGACGAAAGCTTTACTGCAAAGGAGGGCAAGTAATGAGTGAGAAAAAAATAATTTCTGTCAAAGGACTTAAAAAGTCTTTCGGCGAAAATGAGGTATTGAAAGATATAAATTTTTCGGTCAACTGCGGCGACGTAACTTGTATTATAGGTTCATCCGGTTCTGGAAAATCAACGATGCTGCGCTGTATAAATCTTCTTGAAGAACCTACCGGCGGCGAGATAATATACAAAGGACAGAATATTCTTGAAACAAAGAATATTCCGGCATACAGAGCAAAGGTAGAAATGGTTTTTCAGAGCTTTAACCTTTTTGAAAATATGACAGTATTAAAAAACTGTATGGTAGGACAGCGCAAGGTATTAAAGGTTGATAAGGAAACAGCCAAAAAGGAGGCGATGTACTATCTTGAAAAGGTTGGTATGGCGCCGTATATAAATGCAAAGCCGCGTCAGCTTTCGGGAGGACAGAAGCAAAGAGTGGCTATTGCAAGAGCCCTTGCAATGAAACCGGATGTAATTCTTTTTGACGAGCCTACTTCAGCGCTTGATCCGCAGATGGTTGGCGAGGTTTTAGGGGTTATTAAGAAGATAGCCAAGGAAGGGCTTACAATGATTATTGTAACACATGAAATGGCTTTTGCACGTGATGTTTCAAATCATGTTGTGTTTATGAATAACGGCGTAATTTGCGAAGAGGGAACTCCCGATGAAATATTCACTAATCCCCAACAGCCTGAGACGAAAGCATTTCTTACAAGATTTATGGGTAAAAATTAAAACAAACGGCAGGCAAAAGCCTGCCGTTTTGGATTAGAATCCTCTTGCCGCTTCACGAAATTCTTCGGGTGTGAGCCCGAATTCGCGTTTGAAAACCGAGCAGAAATAGCTCGAATCCTTGTATCCTACGGAAGCTGCAATATCCTTGATTTTTCGTGTTGGATACCACATAAGAAAATGCTTTGCAAATTCCATGCGCATATTTTTTAAAATAGTCATCGGTGACATTCCGTAAACTTCATTGAATAAACGTCCGAGCTGATTTTCGGAAATATTTATACATTGCGCCATTTGAGCAAGACCGATGTCCTCGCTTATATGAATATTCATCATTTCAAGTACCGGCGCGAGACGCACGGCTTTTTTATTTTCATGTTTTTTTACCGAATGTTTCAGAAAATCGGAAATCCGAACCACAAGACTGTACATCATTGCAGAGGTAAGCTTGAAGCGGCTTTCGCTCAAAGCGTAGTTTGCCGTGTAAAGCTCATTCATCGAATTAAGTATTTCGCTGTATTTTTCACCCAAATGTATGACGTTTGTTTTTTCAAAGCCGAGATAATCAAGTATTTTCGCCGTGTCCGCACCGTTAAAAACAACAAAAAATATCTGCCATGTACTGTCAATAGGGTAGTATTCGTGCGGAATATTAGAACGGAAGAAAAACAAATCCCCCTTTTGTATCCGGTGTGTTTCTTTGTTCTCGTCAATAAATACGCCGTTTCCTCCCGTACACAGCGAAAGCTGACAGGAAACATATCCTGCGGGGCGGCGTATCGGTTCTTGCTTATGCTCGCTTATACCTATAAGGCATATCGGTAAAATATCCAAAAGCTCAAGAATACTGTTTGCCATATGAGTTCCTCTCTTTGCAGATATTATCAAATATAATTATACAGCCAAATGAGCGGAATGTCAATTAAAAACCGAAAAATTCATCTGCCGATTATTGCGCCGAGAAATCCCGAAAGTAAGGCCCCGAGCGTCACGGCTAAAAAATGCATATCAAAATGTATGCCGCCGTTTACAGAAAACGAGATAATCCAAAGAAGGACAAGAAACAGAATACTTACCGACATCGCATGGAAAAGCGCCTTGCTTTCGGAGGTGCGTACAGCGCTTATAGCGCCGAGAAGTATTCCGAGAGCTGCTCCGATATACACCATAACATTTGAAACGCCTTCGCTTATGGGTGTAAAATATGATAAAAGTGCGGTTATAAAAATCAATGCGGCTGAAATAACTATGGCAATCAGCACGCCGCAGAGGACAGAACGAATTCTCATAATAAAAAACCTCCATAATATATTGTTAATAATATACTATGGAGGTTTTTGGATATTAGAACTTAGTTTGTCTGCTTTTTCTCAACAGATTTAATGCTGTCACGTTCCATTTTAACAAATGATTTTTCATCGGGAGTGCCGACGTTTCCGGTTTCGATAATAACAAAATTATCCTTAATCTTTGATATTTTTCCGCAGATGCCGCCGATTGTAACAACCTTATCGCCAACCTTTAAAGCGTTAATCATAGCTCTTGTTTCTTTCTCTTTCTTTCTCTGAGGACGAATCATCATAAAATAGAGAAGAACAATAATTAAAATCATCGGCGCGAACGAAACCAACGCCGCAACGGGACCTGCAACTTCTCCTGTGGGAACGTTGGCGTTTGCCTGCTGTTGCGTGGTGGCAGTTGTCTGTTCGTTGTCTGCAAAAGCTGTTATTTCAAAAAAATCCATAATTTTTCTCCTTTGATAAATAATATTAGGCGATTGTAAAATTCAAAAAAACCATAGTTACACCATTTTTTTTGGTATATTATATTTATTCATTTTCTCTGTATTAAACGCATAAATATTCATTAATCTGCTGAAATGGCAGTAAATACGTAATTTATACAGTGGACATTTTACAATTACCTATAAATAATATAACATTACTATTATACTATATACAGTACATTTTTGCAAGTAAAAATTGTAAATTAATTTTAAATTTTTTTAATCCAGCTGTCTGACACCGTCTGCCATACGTATAAGCGAATCGCTTTTCGCAATCAGAGTTCCGTGCTCGGCAACAAAATCCGTCTGCATGGGACGTGAGCTGTGCTTTGATGAAAATTCAACCAAAACCCCAAAAGCGGAGCTGTGCTTTTTTACGTTTTTCAGTATGTAGCAGTATTTGCCGTCTAATTTATAAAGTGCGCTGTCGACAAGCGCGGCATCGTTTGTTTCCTTAAGAACACTGCATACATTGTCTATGTTATCAATGCAAAAGGTGTAACCCGTGTCCTTTTTAATGTGCGGAGTTATAGATTTTATTTTTCTGTTTGGCTTTTTTTCACAGTCCGTGCGAAGCGTATGTATTTTACTTACAATAATACAGATTCCCTCGCTTGACGGCATTGCCTCAACCACAACCTGACCGTTATACGGATTAAAATCCGTTTCTTCGTTTATTGTTTCCATAATATTGAACAAAAATGAGTGAAGCTCTTTTGAATTTGGCTTAAGTTCATCTATATCTACATCAAGCCCTACAAGATCCGCGGTAGTCAGCGTAACCTGAACCTTGCTGTCGGATAAGCGTATTATTCGCATATATCTACCCCCGTTACAGTTTCATTATTTATATTATACTACAAAAATATCATTTTGGGAATAGATATTTAATAAATTTTTTACTAAAATATATTCCGAATATGTTTTTTTATGAAAAGAATACTGTTTTATGTATAGCTTGTGAAAAAACGGTAAAAATAGTAAAGTAAAGATAATTAAAGCCCCTGCATATATGATATGGGCGGAAAGGTGTTTTTATGAACAAGGAACAAAATAACAGCGAAACAAGAAAGCTTCCGGGCTTTTACATAGCAGTATGCTGCTGTGTACTTGCGATAGGAGCTGCGGGATATTTCACACAAAGGGAAGAGGCGAAACGCACCAGTGTTGCAGTAACCGATGCAGAGGAAACGTCTGCGCCGACAATCAGTGCGGTACCAACCAAAATTCCGGCAAGCGAAAAGAAAGAAACCGTACCGCCAAAACCGGAGCAGATTACACCGATGCCGGAGGTTAAGACAGCGTCTGCACCGCTTGAGGACTATACGGAGGATAATCCCGATTTGCAGGCGTCCGTTACGGTAGAGGCGGAGGAAACGGTAACGTTTTCAAAGCCGGCAAACGGAGAAATTCTTGCGGGATATTCGGAACGACCGATATATAACGAAGCGCTTGACGACTGGCGGACGCATAACGGAGTTGACATTGCTGTGAATGAGGGCGGCAGTGTGTGTGCCGCAGCCGACGGAACGATTTCGGAAGTAGGAACAAATACTATGGGCTGTTATGTGGTGATAAACCATAACGATGGCTACATGACGAAATATATGTGCCTTGAAAGCGCCGGCGAAGCGAAAGAGGGCGCAGAGGTGAAAAAAGGGGACGTTATCGGCGTCATCGGAAAAAGCAAGGCGGAGGGCGTAAAGGAATCACACATTCATTTTGAAATTTACAAGGACGGAACGTGTCTTGACCCGGCACAAACAATGCAGTAATCAAATGAGTTTTGCACAAAATGAGGGGTTGCCCTATAAAATGGAGCAACCCTTCATTTTACAGCCTTTTTGTCCCCTTTAAATAGCTGTAGCGCTAAGCAAATGCCAAAAAATGAATACTATTTTTCGGCATTTACTTCGTCGTAATTTTTAATTCTTTCAATATTGCTCAATACGTCAAGATATTTTTTGCAGGCGTTTTTTGCACACTGCAAGTCAAGCGTTTTGTAGTTTCCACATTCAATTTCGCTTGCACCGAAAACCTTGCCGTTATGTTCAATCGTTTGCGTAAGAGCATTCTTTACCATTTTAAGAACATTTTCTTCCGAAACATCATCGCGCACAAGCAGATAAAACCCCGTCTGACACCCCATAGGCCCAAAATATACAATACTGTCCTTAAATTCGGAGTTTCTTGTAAAAGTGGCTATCATGTGTTCGATTGTGTGCATGGTTACGTTATCAAGCGTTATTCCGCTGTTAGGCTTGCAGAAACGCAAATCATATGTTTTGCAGTCGCCGTCAATCCTTGAAAGATATATTCCGGCAGTGAGTTTTCTATGGTCAACGCAGAAGCTTTTTATTTTATCCATGATGGGTCTCCTTATATATTAAATATTTTTTTTCCGTTTTCAAAAGTTATTCTTTCGATTTCTTCAACACTCACGCTTTTTATATCCGCAAGCATTTCCGCAACGTAGTGAATATATAGCGAACTGTTGCGTTTGCCGCGCATGGGAACGGGTGCAAGATACGGACTGTCAGTTTCAATCACTATTCTGTCGAGGGGAATATACTTTGCAACCTCGCGCGGTTTTACTGAATTTTTAAATGTGAGCGAACCGCCGAAAGAAATATACATACCCCAATCAAGTATTTGTTTTGCTGTTTCGATGCTGCCGCTGTAACAGTGAAATACACCGCCGCATTCCCATACCTTATGGTCGCTGAGCGTTTGTATGCAATCACCGTGAGCCTCACGGTCATGAATTATAACGGGAAGCTTAATTTCACGTGCGGCATCAACCTGTCTGCCGAGCCACAGCTTCTGCAAATCCTTTGCATCGGCTCCGTAATGATAGTCAAGCCCTATTTCACCGACAGCCTTTACCTTTTCGTTTAATGCAAAGCGCTTTATAAGCTCAACGGAGTTTTTGTCCGCACTGTCTATTTCCTCGGGATGTATTCCGACAGCGGCGTAAATAAACGGATATTTCTCACACAGTGCAAGAATATCGTTCATTTCCGAAAGTTTTGATGCCGGTATGAGTATCATTCCGACATTGTTTTCGTTCATGGAGGAGAGCAGCTCGTCAATATCATCTTTAAATTGTTCGTCATTGTAGTGTGCGTGTGTATCAAACAGCATTTCTGATAATCCTTTCTTCCGTTATAACTGCGTCAAGGGCAACGTCGTGACTGTCGGCGTTTATGTTTTCTATAAGCTGAAAATCATAGCATAAGCCTGCTTTAAAAGCGCGCATATCACATAAAAGCTTGTCATAATAGCCTTTTCCGAATCCTATTCTCCGGCAATTGCAGTCAAATACAATTCCGGGCACAAGCACAAGGTCAATATTATCGTAAGACGTTTCATTAATCGTTTCGGGTTCGTATATTCCGTAAGCGCCTTTTTTCAGAGCGTTTTCGGCTGCAAGGTACGAAAGAGTCAGCGTTTCGGTATCGGTATTGCTTATCGGAAGAACCACGCGCTTGTTTTGTTCAAACAAAACCGAAATTATTCTGTCCGTTCTGACCTCGTTAAATGAAGAACAGTATACCATAACAGTTTTTGCGGCCCTAAATACAGGCATTGCAAAAAGTCTGTCCGATATAATGCTGCTTTTTTGTGCTATTTCCTCCGATGAAAGCTTATGGCGCTTTTCTTTCATTATAATGCGTAATTCGTTTTTATTCATGTCAATACTGCATCTGCGCCTTTACAACTGCTGCTGTTTCGGCATCCTTTAAGGCTTTCACAATCGCAAATCCGAAATCCGCCGCTGCACCGGCGCCTTTTCCGGTGATGATTTTTCCGTCTGTAACAGCTTTGTCGCTCAAAACATTTGCACCGTCAAGATACTTTTCAAAGCCGGGGAAACAGGTGGCATTTTTGCCTTTTAAAATACCTTTTTTGCCCAAAACAGACGGTGATGCGCATATCGCAGCAAGATATATTTCATTTTCAAAGGCGTAGTCTATAAGTGCATGAACCGCCTTTGATGAGTCAAGCAGCACGTGTCCCGCACCGCCGGGCAGCATAAGCAGCTCCATGTTGTCTTTCTTTACTTCATCAATAAACATATCGGCAGTTACAGGTATTCCGTGTGCGCCTGTGACAAGCTTTTTATCTGTTACGGAGACGGTTTTAACGTCAATGCCGCTCCTTTTCATAATATCTGCCGGTTCAATTGCTTCGACTTCCTCAAAGCCGTCCGCAAGTAAAATATATACCATTGTGAAACCTCCGTTAAATTCTCTTTTATGCAACTGCAAAACGTGCAGAGTGAGTTTTTTATGCATTTATTATACCATGTTCATAATAAATTTACAATATGTTACTTGCAAAAACATAAAGAAATGTGATAAAATGGTTTACATAAGAATATATATAACAATGTACAAAAGAAAGGAGATGACGTAAAAATGAAAGACAAACAGTTTGATGCACTTACGCAGTTATGCAGAAAGAACAAGGAAATAGACCCGTCACTGTACCAAAAATATGACGTCAAGAGAGGCTTGAGGGATATTAACGGAAAGGGGGTCTTGGCAGGACTTACCGAAATTGGTGAAATAAAGGCTTACGAGGGTGATAAGCCTTGCAGGGGAAAGCTCTATTATCATGGCTACAATATTGAGGATATTATTAAGGGAGCGGTTGTAGGAAGGTACTACGGATTTGAAGAAACGGTATATTTGCTTTTGTTCGGGGAACTGCCGAGCCGTGAAAAGCTTGATAAATTCAGAGAGCTGATAGCTTCGTACAGAAAGCTTCCGCAGGGATTTGTACGAGATGTAATCATGAAATCACCGAGCCGTGATATGATGAATATGCTTTCAAGAAGCGTACTTATGCTCTATACCTACGACGAGATGGCAGACGATATTTCGGTGGAAAACGTGCTGCGCCAGTCGATTGAACTTATAGCGCAGTTTCCGCTGCTTGCGGTATACGGCTATCAGGCGTATTGTTACAGCCACGGCAGCGGTTCGCTGGTGGTGCATACGCCGAACGAGGGCTTGTCAATAGCGGAAAGCATACTTTATATGCTAAGAAACGACAGTCAATATACAGAGCTTGAGGCGCGCGTGCTTGATATGGCGCTTATGCTTCATGCGGAGCATGGCGGCGGAAACAACTCGACTTTTACAACCCACGTTGTGACTTCGTCGGGAACGGACACGTATTCGACCGTTGCGGCATCGCTCGGTTCGCTGAAAGGCCCCAGACACGGCGGCGCAAACATAAAGGTAAGCCGTATGTTTGAGGATATGAAGAAAAATGTAAAAAATGTAGGCTCAGACGCAGAGGTGGAGCAGTATTTAAGAGATTTGCTTAATAAAAAGGCATTTGATAAATCGGGTCTTATATACGGTATGGGTCATGCGGTTTATTCAATTTCAGATCCGCGTGCGGAGGTCTTTAAGGGCTTTGTGGAAAAGCTTGCGGCGGAAAAAGGACGCATGGAGGAATTTGAGCTGTATTCAAAGGTGGAAAGATTGGCGCCCGAGGTTATTGCGTCAGAAAGAAAAATCTATAAGGGTGTAAGCGCAAATGTGGATTTCTATTCGGGATTTGTGTACAGTATGCTTGATATTCCGGCTGAACTGTATACGCCGCTCTTTGCAATTTCGCGGATTGCCGGCTGGTCGGCGCACAGATTGGAGGAAATAATTAATCCGGCAAAAATTATCCGTCCCGCATATTTAAGCGTGGCGGAATTAAAGGAATATAAAAACATTGACGAACGTTAAATAAAAAATGTGCCAAACGCACCAAAAGGTGTGTTTGGCTTGACGTTAATGGGTAAAAAGACAGCAATCCGCAAGTCTGCGGATTGCTGATATATTTTTTTTAAACATTTGCCGGAAATCCGGTGGCAAATTCTTCTAGAAAAGAATCATCTCCGATTTTATGTATGTGCCATGCTTTGTTTTCGTAAGTTATAACGCTGACCGATGAATTTCGCATCCATGGCAGATTTTTCATTTCATCAAGCTCTGCTCCGCGCCAGACACACTCCAAAACACGTAAAACAGTGGCATGTGTGACAATAAGTACTGTTTTTCCGTCGTTATCTTCTGCAATTTTTTCGACACACGGAAGAACTCGATTTTTTAATTCCCGAATACTTTCGCCGTTGGTACATTTCGCATGACCTATATCGGAAAGCCAGATTTGATACTCCTTTGAATATTTGTTTTCAAGCTCTGCAAAGGTCTTTCTCTCCCAGTCACCGGCATATATTTCCCGAAGTTTTGGTTCTTTTATAATCGGCAGATGAAGCTTTTTGGCTGCTGCCTCTGCGGTGTGATATGCGCGTAAAAGATCGCTTGAATAAATTTTATTCACAGAATAATGCGCTGCGACATATTCTGCCATGCACTCTGCCTGCTTATAACCCAATTCGGATAAATCCAAATCGCAGTTTCCTAAAAATTCTTTTCGCAAATTTCCGATGCTTTGTCCGTGCCGGACGAAAATTATTGTTGTCATATTACTTCCCACCATTTTTTTTATTTTGTATATTATACCATAAATCTCCATTCGATGCAAGTAAAAGAATATAATAGCTTACGGTTATATTCTCAGAATATAACCGTAAGCAGCATTTTGAAATTTTCTTCTCCGTATACGGCATGCGGATGCTTTGCGGGCATTACGATTGCATCGCCCTCTTCGAGAAAATACTCAACGCTGTCTATTGTGATTTTTCCCTTGCCGTCAAGACAGCTTACAAGAGCGTCACCGCCCGATTCGTGAGTACTGATTTCTTCACCCTTTGAAAAAGCAAACAATGTAATGCTTACAGACTGATTCTGTACAAGCGTTTTGCTCACTATCTGTCCGTCCTGATAAGTAACCTCATCGCGGAGTTTTAAAACCTCAGATTTGTTGATGTTTTTCATAATATCTGCCATAACTGACTCCTTTCCGTGTCGGTGACACTCGGTATATACATATATTATACCGCAATTTTTCAAAAAAACAAGTAAATTAATAAATTTGATTGACATTTCAAGGCGTATGTATTACAATATAAGAGGAATAAGTTCGGAGCCGCTGCGGCTTCGTGAAAGGAGTTAACGTTATAATATGGAGGAAGAAAAGATTTTATTGGAGGACGAAAACGGCGAAAATATAGAGTGTACAACTCTCGGAACGTTTGAGTTCAACGACAAGATTTACGGTGCGTTCGTTCAGGTTATGCCCGACGGTACGGAATGTGAGGATGTGATTATTCTTGAATGTCAGCCGGTAGAGGGCAGCGATATGCTTGACCTTTTTGCGGTTGAAGATGATGATGAACTGGAAGAAGCATATAATGAATTTGTAAGAATTTATTACGAGGATGATAATGAGGAATAATTAACTTGCAAAAAAATAGGCTGTAAAATTTTTTACAGCCTATTTTATTTTAAGAACATATGCAAAAGCTTGTCATAAAGCTTACTGTTGTATGGCTGATAGCGCATAGGCAAGTCGAGCCATGTTTTTTTGTCAACAATGGATTTTGTGTGCGAAAAAGCGTCAAATCCGGTTTGACCGTGATATGCGCCCATTCCGCTTTCGCCGACACCGCCGAACCCCATATTGCTTGTCGCAAGGTGAATTATAACGTCATTTATGCAGCCGCCGCCGAATGATGATTCATCGGTTATGCGGCGAATGTTGGCTTTATTGTGTGAAAAAATGTACATTGCCAGAGGTTTGGCGTGTGTTTTCAGCTTTTCAACAACAGTATTAAAATCATCGAATACAATAACGGGCATAATCGGTCCGAAAATTTCTTCACCCATAACCGCATCGTTTTCCGTCACATTATCCATAACCGTCGGTGCAATTCGCAGCGACTGTATATTGGTTTCACCGCCGTATACGACTTTACTTTTATCAATAAGTCCGCAAAGACGCATAAAATGCTTTTCATTTACGATTTTGCCGTAATTGCTGTTTTTCAGAGGGTTGTCTCCGAATTGCAGTTTTATTTGTTTCTTTACCTCCGAAATAAATGTGTCTTTTACCGAACGTTCGCAAAGAATATAATCGGGAGCAACACAGGTCTGACCGCAGTTAAGGTATTTACCGAAAACAATGCGTTTTGCGGCAAGCTTTATGTTTGCGCTTGAATCAACAATACAAGGACTTTTTCCGCCAAGCTCCAAAACCACCGGCGTAAGATTCTCTGCGGCGTGACGGAGAACTTCTTTGCCTACCGCCTGACTTCCGGTAAAAAATATAAAGTCAAATTTTTGGTCAAGAAGCGCAGTGTTTTCGGCTCTGCCGCCGGTTATCACCGCGATATATTCGGGCGGAAAACATTCGGAGACTATTTTTTTTATAACGGCGCTTGTTGCGGGGGAATATGCGCTTGGCTTTACGATTGCCGTATTTCCGGCAGCGATGGCGTCGGCAAGCGGATCGATGCTTAAAAGAAACGGATAATTCCACGGACTCATGATAAGCGTGTTTCCGTAAGGTACGCTTTGTGTAAAGCTGTGCGAGGCGAACTGCGCAAGGGGAGTGCGGACGGTTTTTCTGCGTGAAAATTTTCTTGTATGGCGAATCATATATGAAATTTCTGATAACGCAAGACCGCTTTCACACATAAAGCCTTCGTAAAAGCTTTTTCCGAGATCGGCTGACAGTGCATTTTTTACTTCCGATTCGTGTTTTTTTATGGATGAATACAGCTTTTTCAACTGATTTATACGGAAATTTG
Organism: uncultured Clostridia bacterium; assembly: GCA_934476675.1. GTDB lineage: Bacteria > Bacillota > Clostridia > UBA1381 > UBA1381 > UBA4716. Next base: position 87,659 of record CAKSOE010000001.1, read on the forward strand.
CCGGCAAAGTATGTCCGGCTCTGTAATAATTTTTCTGTTTTTCAAGCAAAGCCTGAATTTCCGGCTGAGTCATTTTTCATTACTCCAATCTGCAATAATATAATAAAATTTTTCGAGTTCCTTTCGTGTCATCAATTTCGGAACGGGATAAAGCGGATTGGCCTCCGCTTCGGCATTGCGTGCCATTTGTGGAATATCGGATTTTTTTATTCCCGTAAGCTTGTCGGGAATACCTATCCTTTTGTTTAAATCTCTTACGGCTTTAATAAATTTCTTTGCGCCGATTTCATGACTGTCGCTTTTGGCGGAAACTCCGGCAGCTATTCCGATTTCATGCAGCTTTTTGTAAGCGCTTTTGCCGTAAGCTTCAAGTACATATGGCATAATTACGGCATTGGCAAGACCGTGCGGCGTTCCGTATGTACCGCCGAGAGAATGTGCAACGGCGTGAATATATCCTACGTAAGATTTTGAAAAAGCAATTCCGGCTTTGTAAGCGGCAAGGAGCATATTTTCTCTTGCAATACGGTTATGACCGTCATGGTATGCGGTTTCTATGTTTTCAAAAATCAACTTTGCTGCTTCAAGCGCAAGACGGCGCGTTTCTTTGGTGGTTGAACGTCCGATATATGCTTCTGTAGCATGAGTAAGGGCGTCAATTCCGGTTGCAGCTGTCAGATGCGGCGGCAGCGAATAGGTGAGGGCAGCGTCCAGAACGGCATATCGAGGAATGAGCGGAAAACTCATCAAGGCATATTTATGCTGCTTTTCGCTGTCTGTGATAATTGCCGCAAGCGTAACCTCGCTGCCTGTACCGGCGGTTGTAGGGATGGCAATGAGCGGCGGCAAAGTGCGCATTACACGCAAAATCCCCTTTAATTGCCCCAAACTCCTTTTGGGATAAACAAGCCTTGCTCCGAGCGCTTTTGCGCAGTCCATTGAAGAACCGCCGCCGATTGCAATAAGGCTGTCGCAGTTGTTTTGCAGATAAATTTTCAGAGCCTCCTCCACATTATGTACTGTGGGATTTGGCCGGGTCTTGTCATATATTATGCAAGTGATACCGCATTTTTTTAGAACATCTTCGAGAGGTTTTGTTAAACCGTTTTGTGTAATGCCGCTGTCGGTTACAATAAGCGGTGACTTTATTCTTTCCTTGCGGAACACATATTCCAGTTCGGAGCAGAATTTTATAATTTCGGGTTCCCTATATGGGAGAAACGGCAGAGCTATATGAAATGCCGTCTGAAAAACGCGGCAAAATGCCGATTTGAGAAAAAACATAAATATCTACCTTTCGCAATTTTTTAAAGCTGATTCGAGATTTTCACTGATAATGCCGAGACTACGGTAAAAAGCGGCGCGATCTTCTTCACTTAGCCCCGTACTGACTTCATCAAGAACGCGGTCTATTTTGTCGGTGATTTTTTTGCCTGTTTCGCAGCCTTTATCGGTCAGCAAAATGGGTGATTTATAGCGCTTGGCGCTCCGGGTTTCCCGGGTAAGATAGCCGTTGGTTTCGAGATAGTCAAGCGAACGTGAGATGGTTGCCTTGTCCTCTTCGCAGCGTTCGCATAAATCCGTAGCCGTTAAAGCGCCGGAGGAGTAAAGATAATAAAGGCATGAAATATGCGGGCTGCGCAGCCCGTATTCTGACATTTCGTAATTTTTTATACTTCGTATGCTGCGGCTTATTCGGTTGATAAGCACAGTAAATACTTCAAATCGTTCCTGCATACTGATAAAATTCCTTTCTGAATCATACTTGTTGAAAATTCAACAAGTATGATTATATCACAAAGTTGTTGAAATGTCAACAAGAAACAAAAGGAGCTGTAAAAATATTTTTTTGGATTCTTTTTAAATGGATAGGGAAAAATGTTTCAGAACGAACAAACTGAACCTGCCGGCGTATGTATATACCGGTCGCATGGGCGAGCAGCAGGCTGTTGCCTGCAACCAGCCTCATGAGAGGTTCAGTTTGTTTGTAGCAAAGAGGTATTAAATTGAGAAAAATCGGATAAAATACGATTTTTAACAAAATATTAAATTCTATTATTTTTTTTAATTTACTTTATTCCTTATAAATTTGCCTTTTGCGGTCTGGACTTTTTTACATTCCAATATAGGAATTATTTCAATGCACGCAGCGAATTTACCACTGCAATCAGCGCAACGCCGACATCGGCGAAAATTGCTGCCCACATTCCGGCAAAACCTAATGCGCCGAGTATCATAATAAGAACCTTTACGCTTATTGCAAATACTATGTTTTCCTTTACAATACGCATTGTTTTTGAAGAAATTCTCACAGCGTCAAGTATCTTTGAAGGCTCATCACTCATTAAAACAATATCAGCGGCTTCAACTGCGCTGTCACTTCCAATACCGCCCATTGCAATACCTACGTCCGACATAGCAAGAACCGGAGCGTCGTTAATTCCGTCGCCGACAAATACTGTGATGCCGGAGGTGCGCCTCATTATCTGTTCCATTCTGTTGACTTTATCCTGGGGAAGAAGCTGGTAATAGGTTTTATCTATTCCTAAATGCTCCGAAACCTGCATAGCGCTTTCTTTTGTATCACCGGTAAGCATAACGGTTGAAATACCTTTTGCGGCAAGACCTGATACAGCGCTCATACTGTCTGGCTTTTCCGTATCCGAAATTACTATATAGCCGATATAACTGTTATCGTATGCGGCGTATACAACAGTACCCCCAATGCCGTCGGTATCGGGAACATATATATGATTTTCATTCATCAGCTTAATGTTTCCGCAAAGCGCCTGTTTTCCGTCAATTTCGGCAGAAATGCCCATGCCGGCAATCTCACGGTAATTGCTTATGCGTGAACGGTCAATACTCTTGCCGTATTTGGCAAGTATCGGCGCTGCTGCGGGGTGGTTTGAATAAGCCTCGGTGTGAGCGGCTACATCAAGCAGTAAAGCTTCGTTTTCAGCGCTGGTTTTTGTAACCTCAAATACACCGTTTGTAAGCGTTCCGGTTTTGTCAAATACAGCGGTTTTAAGCTTTGACATCGACTCAAGATACGTACTCCCCTTGATTAATATTCCTTTTTTTGACGCAGCGCCGATTCCGGCGAAAAATCCGAGCGGAACCGATATTACAAGCGCACACGGGCAGGAAATAACAAGGAAAATCAAAGCGCGATGGAACCACTTTGAAAAGTCTCCTGCCATAACCGGCGGAACAACTGCAAGAAGCACAGCGATTGCAACGACAATCGGCGTGTAGTATTTTGCAAAGCGTGTGATAAACTGCTCCGAATGTGATTTTCTGTCACGTGCATTCTCGGTAATTTCAAGAATTTTTGCTACCGTACTGTTGCTGTAATCCTTTGTGACTTCGATTTCAACAGCCGCACCACTGTTGATAAATCCGCTTAAAACGTTACTGCCGACTTCAACGCTTCTCGGAACACTTTCTCCCGTCAGAGCAACAGTGTCCATATATGTTTTTCCGTTTCTGATTATACCGTCAAGAGGTACTTTTTCACCGTTTTTGACGGTTATAATATCTCCGATATGCACACTTTCCGGAGAAACTCTAACAAGCTCACCGTCTTTGGTTATGTTTGCATAATCGGGGCGTATGTCCATGAGTGCGGTAATCGATTGACGGCTCTTGTCAACAGCGGAATGCTGAAGCGCTTCGCCGATCCTGTATAAAAGCATTACCATTGCTGCTTCACTGTATTCTCCCGTAGCGAATGCACCTATGCTTGCAATTGACATAAGGAAGTTTTCATCAAGGAAACGTCCGTTTTTTAGTCCTCTGATTGCTTCAAGTATAATATCATATCCGAGCAGCAGATACGATACGGCGAATAATATTATCGCAACCGGCATAGGGAGGAGGTGCTCCGCTATTATTGCAGCAACGAGAATTGCAGCGCCGATGGAAATCTGTGCAACGGGGAGCTTTTCGTCATGCTCACAGCCGCAGCAACAGCCATCGTGGTCATGGTGGCGCTCATGCGCATGGTCGTGTCCGCAACAGTCGTGATCATGGTGGTCATGGGTGTGTTCGCAGCAGTCGTGATTGTGGTGATGCTCGTGTTCGTGTTCGCAAGAACAGGCGTCGTTCTTACGGCTGTCAATATCCTTGTTCATATAAAAACCCTCCAACATATGAATATTTGTTCATATGTTCATTATATGCTATAATTATTGATTTGTCAACCTTTTTTTGAAAAAAATTATTAATATATTATGCGCAAAAAAAATCCTGTCAATTCATCGGACGCAAAATAGGCATATGAGGTTAATTTCGGATTGACTTTAAAAAAGAAATACTATATAATATTAATGATATTTTGTACTTTTGATTACAAAAAGGAGCAATTTAGTTTGAAACAGTGTATGGATTCGATAATCTGCACCGCAGATTAAAAAAATATGTAAGGTTCACACTATTGACAGAATGGTCAATGCAGACCTTCTAAAATAAGATCAGCACATCAATATTTTATATCAAATGAAAAAATGAGATAAAAGAAAAAAATGTCTATTGCATACCGGCGAACTATGAGATATACTATATACGGTAAGCAATATTAGTTTAAACTGCGGAGGTCATCTTACATGAAAAACGTGAAATACATATTAAAAAAGCCATACAAAAGATTTTTTTTAATGTTTGTTGTTCCGTGTATAATTTCAGTTATGGCGCTGATTGCTTTTTTAATACTCAGTTTTGTATCAAATGAAAACTATTTAAACAGATATTCACAGATGATGATGCGTAGCTATGCGGCAGAATGTGAGACTAAGATAAATTCCACAATTTCATCAGTAATATTACAGATTACCGACTCCATGTTTACGGAGGTTTTGTCGGGCGTTATTCAAAAGGATGACACACAGTATCTTAATGATATTGAAAATATTACCCGAAACTATCCTGAAATAAACAGCTTTTTTATTTATTCCGAGAGTGAGAATGAGGCGTTTTACAAAGGAAACAGGTATTCGGGAGAGGAATTTTTTAATTCGGTTATATCATACGATTTATATAATGAAATGTATTGGAGAGGATTCAGACTGTACGGCACCTCGTCTTACCGTACGCTTTTACCAAATGTAATGGAGCTTAACGGTGATAAAAAAGTAGTAATTCCCGTTGTTATCAAAAAGACAAACAATAAGGAACTGAAAAATTCATTGGTTATTAATTTTGACATAGCAGAGTTGTTTTCCGCACTGAAAACACCGAAAATATCGCAAAATTCAAAGATATTTATTTTTAACAGGTATAATGAGAAAGTTTTCGGGAATGACTTTAACCCCACAGGATATGACTTTGGAGACGATTTTTATAAAAAAATTATAGAACATGACAGTACGTGTTTCAAATATACCGTAGATTCGGGACGGGCAATCATCAATTCATATTCGGAAACAAGCAGTCTGAACGGATATACATATTTTAGCGTAACTCCATATATTGATTTGCTGAAAATGCTCATGCCATGGACAATAATTATAATTGTAATCAGTCTGGGAATTATGTTTATAGCTATTTGCACTGCGGTTATGAATGCAAGGCGTGCTGTAAAGCCGATAGAAGATGTATTTGATAATATTTTAAGGCGTCAGCCGGGCGAAGATGAAAATCTTATGATTACACTTAAAAACATAACAAAAGAGCTGTATTCAAACAATACAAGCCTTTCTACCGTAATACCGATTGCGAGAGTTAAGTTTTTAAATGATTTCTTAAACGGTGAGAAAAATATAAATATAGGCGACAGCGCGCGCAAGATGTTATACGAATCACTGCCGTTTAAATATGATTACTATGCGGTGGTAGCCGTAGAAATCTCGTTTACGGTATTTGTGTATGATGCGTTTGATGCAGTGGAGTGCAGTCAGATAACGACCGGTGTTCATGAGCTTATAAACGAATTGTTTTCGGAGAAGTTTATAACATTTGCTCTACCCGGTGAAAACGGCAGGCTTTCGGTTATTTTAAACAGCAAGACAGATGACGAAGCAAAGATTTCGGACGTTATAGACTTATTTATAGAAAGCTTTAGGTATGACTGCGAGGCTATAAGAATAAAGGTTGGCAAGAGCAGATTTTATAAAGATACCGAGGGGCTGAAGCGTGCAAACAGAGAAGCGGTATTTTCGTTAGAAGATATTGATATGTCGGTATTAAGACCGTTTGATGACGACGGTGATACAACCGAGATTGATTTCGATGAAGATACGGAAAAAACGCTGTTTGATGCGTTAATGGCGTATGATACGGAGAAAGCACGTAAGCTGTTTGAGGAAATTGCGGAAAAAAATTCCGGCATTAAATCAAGACTTAAAAACCATTTGTACCATAAAGTGCTGAACGTTATAATGAGAATGATGAGCATAAAAAATATTCCGTATAAGAATAATATGTATGAATATGAGATATATGCAGATATTCTTACGCAGTCGCCGGAGAAAATACACAAACATATTCTGGAAATCTTTGAGTATATAAGCGTATATGCGGAGGAAAACAAAACAGAGGACGGTTCCGATGAACTGTTTAAAAATATAATGAAATATGTCAATTACAATTATACAAATCCTATGCTGTCGCTTGAAGCGATGTCATCACATTTTGATATTGCAAAATCAAACATATCCGTAATGTTTAAAAAGAAACTGGGAATAGGTTTTCATGAATATATAAGCGGACTGCGAATAAAGAAAGCCAAGGCGGCGCTGGTCAATACAAAGTATAAAATTGAAGATATTTGTGAAATGTGCGGATTTTCGAGTACAAAAACGTTTTTCAGAGTATTTAAAAATGAAGAGGGAATCACCCCGGGAGAGTATAGAAAAAGAAACAGAAAATAAAGCGGCACAAAACAACAAAAAAACAGGCGGCAGAGCCTGTTTTTTTTGACTCCGAAACCGCATAAAACCGTACTTTCTGAAAAAATGAGACGAATTGAAAAAATGTCCCTTTACGGGAAGAGAAGAGTGTGTTATGGTAAATGCGTAATCCGGCAAAATAAACTTATAAGCAGCGGGGAGGAAGTAAAAAATGCGGTAAAAGAGACAGAAAGCTTTGGCGGAGCTGACATAATGGTTCATAATGCTACTGTAGAACAGGGAGGAAAGAAAATGAAAAAACAATTAAAAAAAGCAGCGGCTTGTATGTGTATTACAGCGATTGCGGTAAGTATGGCGGTATCCTGCGGAAAGAAAGATGCCGAAAAGGATGGGGTCATAACAATTTCCGTGGGGGATATTCCGGCAGCGGATGTAGACCCGAGGGCAAATCAGATTTGCATGGAGAGAATTGCAGAATTTGAAAAGAACAATCCCGATATAAAAATAGAGGCTGACAGTTATTCGTTTGCACCGGATACATATGCGGCAATGGCAGAGGCGGGAACACTGCCAACGACATATTATGTGCCGTTTACACAGTCAAAACTGATAATGGATATGGAATATTCGACTGATATAACCGAAGCATTCAAAAAGTATGGCTTATATGACAAAGTAAGCGATACCATTCTTGAAAAAATATCGAAGAACGGAAAGATATATTTAGCGCCGTATGATTGTTATGATTCGGGAATGGTTTTAAATATGAAGCTGTTTAAGGAAGCGGGACTGCTTAACGCCGACGGAACGCCAAAAACGCCGCAGACGTGGGAGGAACTGGCGCAGACAGCTGAAACAATCAAGAAAAAAACAGGCAAAGCGGGCTTGGCGCTGCTGCCGAGCGGATGGAGATTTATGAATATTGCATGGAGCTATGGCGGTGAATTTGTAGAAAAAACACCGGACGGCAAATGGAAAGCGATATTTGATTCGCCGGAGGTTACTGCAGCGTTGCAGTATGTAAAGGATTTGAAGTGGAAGTATAATGCAATCCAGGAAAATGTTCTGGCGGACGCAGAGGGGATAAATCAGCTTGTAGGAACAGGTCAGGCGGCTATGATGTTCGGAGAACCGGGAACCGCGACAAAGTGCATGACATACGGAATGGACATTAAAGATGTGGGAATGATGCAGATGCCTGCCGGCCCGGAAAAAAGAGTAACTCTTATCGGCGGAACATACAGCGTAATCAAAAAAGGTTCTACGGAAAAAGAAATCGACGCGGTAATACGCTGGCTGCAAGAAACGGGTACTTTGGGAACAGAGCTTAATGATAAGACCAAAAAAAGTATTCAGTCTCAGATTGACTTAAATCTTGCAAGCAATGTCATTGTAGGAGCACAGACAATTACACCGTGGAATTCAAACAATCCGGTAACGGAATACAGAAAAAATCTGGAAAAAGAACAGACAAATATAAATCTTGATTTTGTTAAGGAGTACAACAACAAAAACGATATAGAATTTCATGAAGAGGTTCCGGTTGCGGCAAGTCCGCTGTATCGTACGCTGGGAAATTGTATTCAGGAGGTTCTTACGAACGAAAATGCCGATTGTGCGGAATTGCTGAAACAGGCCGCTCATGATTTCCAGAAAAATCAGCTTGACAATATAAAATAAAAAATAATTTTGCCGCCGGAAACCGAAAATTCCGGCGGCGGACAGTGAAAGAGGTGAAAAATATGAGCAAAATAATATCGTCGGTAAAAAGAATAACGGTGCGTGACGGCAGAGCATGGACGCTGATTTTGCCCGCGCTGTTATGTATTTTTCTGTGTGTGATTCTGCCGCAGATACAGGCGATTATTTGGTCATTTTTTGAAATGAAAGGCTTCACACCGACAGAATTTATCGGGTGGGAAAATTACAGAATAGTTGTGACTGATACGGCGTTTTTAAGGACATTTCAAAATACATTGCTATATGTGTTTTATTCTGTTCTGGTGGGCTTTTTTACACCTATTTTGGTTTCATTGGTAATGAATGAGATAGTACATTTCAGAAAATTCACAAGATTTACAATATATCTTCCGACGGTTATGCCGGCGGTGACAGTGTCGCTCTTGTGGTATTTTATGTATTATCCGGATCAGACGGGGTTGTTAAATTCAATCATAATAAAGTTAGGCGGTCAGCCCTATGTGTGGCTCCAGGACGGCAGATACAATATACTGTATATATGTATAAGTATGGCATGGACAGCAACGGGCGGTACTGCTCTCTATTACTATTCGGCAATGCAGAGTGTGAACAGAGAACTGTACGAGGCGGCGGTAATTGACGGTGCGGGCGTGTTCAGGAGATTGCAGGTGGTTACGCTGCCGCATATGTCGGGAATGCTTTTGCTGTTCTTTATGCGTCATATTATGGGCGTATTCAATGTTGTCGAACAGCCTATGCAGATGACCGACGGCGGCCCGAACAATGCCTCCGTATCACTCGGACTTTTGAGTTACAGATATGCGTTTTCCGACGGAAAACCCGGATATTCACTGGCTCTGAGCGTAATGATGTTTGTGATAATGGTGGCAGCTACGGCAATATATATGCAGGTAAACAAAAGGGTGGAGGATAATTTATAATGAAAATGAATGTTAATACTCCGAAATCGAAAAAAAACATAAGCAGCGTATTGTTTGCCAATATGGATAAAGGTGTTCTGACCAATGCCGATATGCGTCAGAAAAAATATGTGGCTTTATATGCCGTTTTAGCGATTATAATGCTTGTGTGCATATTGGTTTCGGTTGTTCCGGCTTTGTGGATGATACTGACGGGATTTAAAGAACCGGCAGAAATTTATCAGGGTCTGTCAAACTTTTTTCCGAAAAAAATTGATTTGTCAAAGCTGGGTAAAATATGGCGTCAGATGAATTTCGGGAAATACTATCTGAATACATTTATAATGTCGTTGGGGGCGGTGTTGATAGATGTTATATTCTGCGGACTGGCAGGATACGTACTGTCAAGATTAAAACCAAAGGGCTCAAAGGCTGTATATGCCGTAATTTTCTGTCTGATGCTTCTTCCGACAACAATGCGTCAGGTGCCGCTTTACAAAATGTTTATCGATTTTCCGATAGGGCATTTCAATATGATTAATACATATGTTCCGATATGGCTGATTTCGGGAGCAACGCTGTTTGATGTAATTTTGTTTAAGACGGCGTTTGACACAATATCAAATTCGCTTGTCGAAGCGGCGAAGATTGACGGTGCGTCGGACGGAAGAATTTTTTTGCAGATTATGGTGCCGCTAAGTATGCCTGTAATTATAACGGCAAGTATATTTGCATTTAATTATCAGTTCGGTTCGTTCTTCTGGCCGCTGCTTGTGCTCAGAGATCCGAAAAAATCCGTTATGGGACTGCTTGTTTATAAGCTGAAAACATCGACTATGACAATGGATTACAGACTTCTTGCCATGATTTTTGCAATATTGCCGCAGCTTGCGATATTTATAATCCTGCAAAAATATATTATGAGCGGACTGAATGTAGGAGGCGTCAAAGGATAATTAAAAGGAGAAGGTTTATGAAAAGAATTTTTGCAATGCTTATTTCAATTTCGATGCTTGCGGTGCAATGTGGTGTAAACGTATATGCGCAAACAGAGGATTATGCGGAAATAATTTTCGGAAAATACATAAAGACACATAATATATCGGGTTACGGTACAGGTGCGGCAACCGACGGAGAAATTGTGGTACGCAATGGCAGAGAGGGACTTAAATTTACATATGAGCCGCGAGTAACGTTTATGTATCTTAATGTAGATGACGAAGTGTTTTATGAGCCGGAGGGGATAGATGTACGTGTAAAGGTTGACTATTTTGACGAAGGCAGAGGAACCTTTACAATGAGACATAGCACACCCACGGAGGCATTTTATGACAATAATGATATTGTCAGGCTGAATGATACAAAGGAATGGCTTACGCATGAATTTATATTAAAGAATGCAGATTTCAGAAACCGATGCAACGGAAACGACATAGTACTGGCGCAATGGAGTACGAATATGCCGCGAACTGTCGATGATGTAATTTTCGGTTCGGTGCGCATTGAGCGTATATATCAGCCGGTTACGGAGAGCTTTTCATCGGATGAGGTGGGAAATATCTTTTCGCCCAAAGAGGAAATGAAATTAAGGCTTGATTTGCAGAATGCGAACGATGAAACAATTAATGCAAAGTTAAGCTACGGAATATATGACCATGAAGATAAGCTTATATATACCAAGGAAAAAGAACAGCAGCTAAACAGCGGCGGCAATGTGATTGAGATAAAGCCCGAGATTACAAAATTCGGAATATATAAACTCAAAGGCAGCGTTTGCTACGAATATGGCGGAGAGCAATATAATGATGCTGTGGAGACGTGGTTCTCATTGGCAGATAAGTTTGAACCGGGTGAAGAAAAGAACAAAAAGCTCGGTGTGGCTTTGCTGTATACGCTGTATAACAAAAATCCGGAATATGCGGATAAGGTGTATAAGGTTCTCGATGAGCTCGGAGTCGGAATGGTCAGAGGCGATATGGGCTGGTGGGATATAGAAACCGAAAAAGAGGTTTATAATTTTGCCTCCGTAAAAGACGATATGCAGTTTAAATTTAAGGATATGGGCATAGAGCCGTTTATGATTCTTGACTACGGAAGTGAGCTGCGCGGAGGAAAAATGTGGAATGACCCGCCTTCAGAGGGAGAATATCTTGACGCCTATGTGGATTTCTGCGTTGAAACGGTAAAGCATTACCGCGGTGTTATAAATTATTATGAAATCTGGAACGAGTACAATAATATACCTAATTTTAACGGAACGGGCAAGCCGCCGGCGGATTATGCAAAGATGATAAAGGCGGTTGTTCCGGCAATAAAAGCGGTTGCTCCGGAGGTTACGCTTATAGGCGGCGTTACGGAGGAAATTCCTCTTGATTGGTTCGATAAGCTCTTTGACGAGGGTGTGCTCGATTATCTTGACGCGATAAGCGTTCATCCGTATCAGTGGTCAACAGAATGGGATTTTAATTTCTTCCGCTGGGAGGCGAATGAGCTTAAAACCAGAATGAAAAATCACGGCAAAGAGCTGCCTGTATGGAGTACGGAGCTTGGCTGGACGTCGGGAACGGAAACAAACTGGTATTGTTCGCCGATTGACCGCGCCATAAGAGCCGTAAAAGCGTATATAGTCAATGACAGCGAGCATATTTACGACCGATATGTGCATTACTGTTTTCAGAATGTCGGAATCAATCCGTATACATCAGCTCATAATGCAGGCTTGATAAGATTTACAAACGGGGAAGTGACGGATTTTGCGGCGGAGGACGGATATGTGACCTATGCCGCAATGAATAAGCTGATAGGAACAGCGCTGCCGAACGGAAGTATTGTAAATGATGACGGCAGCTGTCTGTACAAATATGACAGGAAAGACGGAAAAAACGTCATAGCCGCATGGAGTGAGGGCGAAACGAGAGCAATAAGCGTAAGGCTTGATACAAACGAAATAGCTAAGCTTGACATTTACGGAAACAAGCTGGAAACACTTACTTCCGATGACGGCGTTTTTGTACTCTCGGCAGAGGATAAACCTGTATATTATACAGGTGATTTTAAAAGCTTTGAACAGGCGCAGGGCGGCATAACCGTAACTGACGGGCCGTACAGCGCAGGATTGGGCGAAGAATTTACATTTGAAGTCAAAGGAAAGCCGGAGGATAAAATCAGACTTGAAATAGAAACGGAGCTTGACGTGGTGTCAAATGAAAACGGCAAAGCGGTGATAAAGGCTCCGTCGGACAGAAGCGGCAGCGAGAGATTTTTTGTCAGAGCATATAACGGCGATAAGGTTTGCTATGCGGCAAACAGCATTTTGAAGATTGATGCGATTGAAACCTCGCTGCGTTTTGAATCTGTAAATAACAGCTATTCAAAGGCAATTCTGACCATAAAAAACCTCGGAAAAACAAATCCTGTTTCTGGAACGGCAAGCCTGTCTAAAACAAATTCGGATATAAAGCTTAATGTTCCGGTGAGATTTGTGGAAATACCGCCGCAGAAAAGTATGGATTTTGAAATCGGATTGCCGGAAATGGTAAAAAAACGTCCGATGCAAATAAAGACAGAAGTAAAAACAACCGGCGGATATGAATACAGCTGTGAGCAAAAAGCGGATTTTACTACTGCCGAATATGCCGCAAAGAAACCCGACATCGACGGAATTATCGGAGAAAACGAGTGGACGGGTTCGTGGTTTGCAGCGGATAAAGCGGATATGGTAAAGAATATTAAGGATTGGCGTGGTGTGAATGATTTAAGTTTCTCGGGAAATCTTATGTGGGACGAAGATAATCTTTATATGGCAGCTGCGGTAAAGGATGATGTATTCAGCCAGGATTATGTAAATAATGCGGTGTGGAACGGTGATTCAATGCAATTCGGATTGAATGATATTCCGGCAAACATTCATAATACCGCACAATTTACACCGTTTTGTCTGAGTCTGACAAAAGAGGGCGTACAGCTGTACAGAAGCGCCTGCTACTATTTTTCGGAGGCGGGATTGATAAAAAATGCAAAAACAGCGGTAAAGCGCACGTCGGACGGAGTTGTATATGAAGCTGCAATACCGTGGTCGGAGATTTTCTATGAGGGATATACTCCCGATACAAGTTCACAGGTGGGTTTTTCGATATTGTTTAATGATAATGACGGAAACGGCAGACGCGGCTGGATAGAATATAACAGCGGAATCGGATCGGGAAAAGACTATACACAGTTCGGCAAAATAACATTTATAAAATAACAGGCGTTCATTGTAAATAAATTTTGTATAACAAAATTTATATAATATTATAGGCAAAAGTATGAAAGGAGAATAATGTTATGAAATTAAGGAAACTAATGTCGGCAGTATTATCAGCATCACTTTTGACGGGAGCAGCAGTAATGCCGGTACAGGCAAAAAGCATCAGCGAGGTGGATTACCTCATAAACGAGAACTTTGAAAACTATGTAAACGGAGAAATTCCGTCGGGATTTGAAAAATGGGTATATGACGGAGTTGATGTTTCGTTTGAAAGAGTTGCAGGCACAAGAGGCGGAGGCGTTAAAATCTCAACTCCGTCGGGGTATAGCGTCGGTCTCAAAAAACAGCTTGAAAGAGGTCTTAACTCAGATGAAATTCTGACAGTAAGCTCGAAGCTTAAATACGACGAAAAGAATACAAAAATAATTTTCGGTATGGATAATAAAGCGGGAAACAGCCCCGAAAAATTATTTATAAACTTTGCGGATGGAAAAGTAAACAGCTGGTGGTCGGACAGACAGCAGCTGGGCACATTTACGGCGCCGCAATCGGGCGAATGGTTTGACTTTTCGGCTGAAATAATCGGAAGTACGGGACTGATAAATTTATATATAAACGGCGAACGCGTACTTGCAAATACCACAACCGGATGGGACGGCGTCAGCTACATCAAAGACAGCGCCTCATGGATGGATAAGGGTGAAAATCTTGCCGCTTTGTCAAAGCTTTATTTCGGAGTGGCTGCTCCGTCGAGTGTGATAAGCATTGATGATTTTGTTGTTAAGTGTTCAAAGGCAGCGTTTAAAGAAGGCTCGGTATTCAGGACGGATTTTTCGGAATATAAAACCGGAAATGCGTGGAGCCTGCCGGACGGATTTGACCGTTCACTGCTTTATCCGTGCGTAAAGCCGGGAAGTGTTGACGAAGAACACGGACAGTCGCTTTCTATCGGCTATAACGATAAGTCAATGTCCGGAGTGGTGTTTGAAAGCAGAAATGACGAGGGAACAGCCATAACATCGGGTACGGTAGAATATTCGTTTGACGCATACAAGACAAATGATGAAATACAGCTGAGATTGTTCATGACAAACGGTTATGACATTACCAAATACGAGTATATGCAGATAGGCGGCGACACAGACGGCACATTTGCACCTGTAACAGGATTTTTTGTCAACGGTAATGAGTGGAACAAGCCTGTCGGCAGCGGAAAATGGGTTAACTATAAAATTACGGCAAATTTGAATAAAAAAATCGGAGAAATCTTTATAGACGGTGAAAGTCAAGGTAAGATGCAGATTATGAACGAACCGAAGATTGCCGGAATATGTATAAACCGTGCGGCAAATAAGGGAGCGGATACTGAATTGTACATTGATAATTTCAAGTATTCATATTCGCCTGCTGAAACCGGAATAGAATTTTACGGAAATTCGGCAAGTCAGTGGTATACGCCGGAGGCGGTAACAGACGAAGGCGTTGTAACGGCAGAGCCGGGAAAAGATATATGCAGTAAGCCCGTTACAACAGCCGGAATAAGTACGGGAGCGCTTAATATCAGTTATAAAATAAAAGCAGATACGGGTGCAAAAACGTGGATTACCGTTAACGGCTCGGAAACAAGCAATTCGCTGCCGCTCACATATTTTGCAAACGACGGTATTGCAGTCGGAAGCGAGGGTATGGGTGACGAAAATTACAGACTTTCAACCGATGATGCAACGGGAGTATGGTATGATGTGTCGTTAAAGCTGGATTTTGATTCAAAGGTTCTTTCTGCGGAGGTAACTCCGGAGGGCGGAGAAACTCTGAGAAAAAAAATCAGCTTTGATCCCAAAGATATATGGTCGGGTTACGCAATCAGCGATATTAAGTGGCTTCATGTTAAAAATAGCGCCGTCGCTGTCGGCAATGCGGAATTTAAAGACCTTGTTATAAAAACTGCCGGTGCGGAAATGCTGAAAGAACCTCAGCTTACACTGTATAATACAAAAGGCGAGATTGTCGATGACGCAATTGCCGAGCCGGAAATTCAAACAATTGACATTAATTTCAACTCCCCGATGGATATGGCGGCTTTGGCTGATGCAGTCACACTGAAAGCGGATGATAATACAGACGTTAATTTTACAATGACGCAGAAAAACGGAGTTGTATCGCTTAAGCTTCCGGGACTTTTAAAGGGAGATACGGTTTATACATTACAGATAAATAATTCGGCAAAAAATATTTTCGGGGAAAATATCGCACAGACGGTTTCAACCGAAATTCATACCGGAAAAGGCGCTCAGAAAGGAATTCTGACATCTGCAATAAGCAGTCTGACGGAGCTGGCAGAAGGTACGGACGTCACATTTACGATTGATTATACCAATACAACGTTTAACAACAATGAGATGTATATGATTGTAAGCTATTACGGTGAAAATATCTTGAAAGCAATAGACTCGTATAACATTAATTCGGGTGATGAAGTAAATAATGTCAGACTCAAAATAAATAAAACAATCGGAAACATGACGGATATTTCAAAAGTCAAGGTTTTCCTGTGGCAGGGATATGAAACATTACAGCCGATTGCCGAAAATCTTGTTTTTTAAGGATATGCAGAGTGCGGAAGCACTCTGCATACAGTGACAGCTGATACGGAGGAATTTTATGAGTAACAAAAAAATAGTAGGGGTATTAAGTATAATTCTGACATTTGCTTTATGCGTGATTCCGAATTTTTCTATGAAGGCATCGGCATCGGGTGCGGAATCCTATGGGGTTGAATTTTTAAAGCTTGACGAGAATTTTATGTTTGATGTAAATAAAAGAGTAAGCATAGATTTAAAACTTACAAACAACACAAATCAGGCGGTTCCTGTCGTTATGTATGTAAGGGTGACGGATTATTCCGAAAACAGTATATGGTATATTTCAAAGGAATTCACCATAGGTGCGGACACAGGGATGATAAAGAAGCTTATCCCCGATAATCTGCAAACGGGACGTTATAAAATCAGAGCATTTGTTGTGTTTGATAATTCATATACAGCCGATATAAGCCGTTATTTCCTTATTAATGATAAAAATGTTTCGGATGACAGCTTAGGCGTATGTACACACTTTGAAAAATCGTGGAAGAATTATAAATATGATAATATGGAGCTGATTAAAAACGGCGGAACAAAATGGATTCGCAACGACTGTACATGGGGCACGGTGGAATATCCGAAAGGAACATTCAGACTGCCGCAGAATATATTACAGTGCATTGAATATGCGGAGAAAAAAGGACTTAACATTTTAATGCCGCTTACCTATTCGCACATATATTATTGCGAAGAACCCGGATGCGAAAACGGATGCAAGGACGAAAGCCACTGGACAAATCTGCCGTATACGGATAATCAGATAGCGGCTTATGCGAAATACTGCGGATTTATGGCGGAAACTCTCAAAGGCAGAGTAAATCATTTTGAAATCTGGAATGAGGCGGATAATGTTCTGTTCAATAATAATGCCAATAATGAAAAGGGTGACGGAACCGTATATGCAAAGGTACTAAAAGCTGCGTATGAGGCGATAAAAAAAGCCAATCCCGACGCGGTTGTTTTGGGAGTGTCCGGCGCCGGAGCGGCTCAGAGCGTAAATTATATCGAACAGGTTTTACGAAACGGCGGCGGTAATTATATGGACGCGTTAAGCATTCATCCGTACACATGGACGGAAAAACCCTCCGATGAAAAAGAACATGATTTCATATGGGAGATGAATGAGGTTACAAAGATTCTTGAAAAATACAGCTGTGCGGATATGCCGGTATGGGCGACGGAAACAGGATATCCGCTTGAGGGAGTAAGCGGTGAAACATGGACGCGGAGTCCCGAAACTCAGGCGGCATACAACATAAGGACATTGGTTATGACAAAAGCTGACGGCAGACTTTCAAAGCTGTTCCACTATGAATTTAAAGATACCTCGGACGGCGCTATGGGATACATTAACAGCAGCGGCGACATAAAACCGTCGTATTATATGACTGCGGTGATGAATGCAAAGCTGTACGGAACAAAGTTTGCCGAAAGGATAAACGTAAATACCGAACCGTACACAAAGACGGACGGAACGCTTGAAATCGGAGACACTTTTTATAACGGAGGATATGGGATATATCGGTTTAAAAGTAATGAGAAGAATGTGTTTGTTGTGTGGGCGAAGGGTGAAAAATCATATAATTTATCACTTGAACATACAGCGCCGAAATTAAGCGCGCAGCTTAACGGCAGCAATCTTACGGTGGATATTGCGGAGGAAAATAAAAACAGGCAGATAACGGTCTATAATGCTTACGGCAATAAGATTGACATAAACGATACAAAAATCAATCGTATTCCGACATATATAGTCTGCGATAATTATGAAGAACCGCAGGTTAATCCCACACCCGAATACAGCTTCGGATTTGACAGCGATAACAGCTTTAAATTAAACGGAACAGTTGCGGTAGCTGATACTCCGGTAGCAGTATATCTTGTAAAAAAGAATAATTCACTTGAAAATGCGGCATATATTGATCAGACAAATGCAGATTCGGAGGGGCATTATTCGTTCAGTTTTAAGCTGCCGGACGATGATGCGTATATGATGTATGTTTTTGACGGTGATAAGAAAAATACCGAATTAACCGGAAGGTCCGGAATTGCCGTGACAATTAAAAAGAACGGCATAAATGTAAATTCAATCGGCAGCGTAAAGGCAAACGATGTGGTTAATGTTCGGGCGGAAATAATTAATTCAACACAGAAGGGAAACTTATTCGGCGCAGTGTACGATGACAAGGGTGTGTTGAAAAGCGTTTCATCGGCAACTCTTGCACAGGATAATTCATCAGTTGCTGCCGAGGTGGAAATGAAAGCATTGTCGGACGGGGATCGTATGAACATTTATCTGCTTGATGAAAATATTGTTCCGCTGACATCAAAACGTTAAATACAGAAAATGAGTAATAAGACAGGGGTGGCAATATGAACAGACTTATCAATATGATATTTACGGCAGCTGCGTTAATCGCATTGCTTTGTCCGGCAGTATATGCTGCGGAGATACGTGAGGATTACACAAGCGGAACAATAACCGTAAATGAAAATGTTGAGTCGGATACGGTATACGGTGTAACGGTGTTCAATCAGGGCAGGGAATGGTCAGATTTAACTACCGAGGGCATTTCAAATGAAATTATAAAATTCAACGATCAGATAATTTCGTCAAAGGACGGAGTATGCTCGTTTTCGTTTCGCTTAGGTGATGAGTGTAAATCCGGGATATATAAAGCATATATAGTTTGCGGAAATGAAAAAATCGAAATAGATATACCGTACATAAACAAGGATGATTATACCGAATTTATAAATGCGCTTAACTTGGCTGCAAAAAACGGTGACACCGATGCGTTTTACAATAAAATAAACGAAAAAGCGGATTGGCTCGGCACAACGGTAAAATATCTGGAATCTCAAATTAATTTCAGAAATGCCATGAATTTATTCTGCGGATATGTAAAAGACAATCCGCTGTCAATAAGCAATGAAATAAAACCGGAAAACGCATATAACGGCTTTATTGTGATACAGGCGGCAAAGGAGGGAAAGCTTTCGGAGTTTTCGGCATTTGCGGAGGGCTTAAGCTTGCCGCATGATTTGACAGGAGATGCAGATAAGGTAAAAGCAAATAAATATATGAGCGCATATGCGGTAAACATTATTAATTATAACAAACCCGAAAGCTTGCCGGAACTGTCGGACAGCATACGTGAAGCAATGATACTTTCAATAGTAAAATATGCCGGCGGCGCGGAAAATGCAAGGGATATAATAAACCGTAACAAAGACTTTATAGGAGTAGCGTCGGTATCTTTTGCGCAGGCACAACGGGTCGCGGGACAGAGCTATAACACAAAAAGCGCTCTCAAAGCGGCTTTGAGCCAAACAACACAGGATACCGGAGGCGGCGGTGGAGGCGAAAGTACATCACAGCCAAAGAGCAGCGTACCGTATGTGGAAAAGCCGATAACAGACAATAATACAACCGGCGGCAACAGAGAAATCAATGTACAATTCACGGATATTGACGGAGTGGCGTGGGCAAACGAAGCAATAACCGCACTGTATGACAAAAAAATTATTAACGGCAGGACAGAAGAGAGATTTTATCCTGATGACAGTATAACTCGTGAAGAATTTGTGAAAATGGCGGTTACCGCGTGCGGATTTGAACTGATAAAAACAGATTCGCCTTTTGCTGACGTTGCGGAGGACGCATGGTTTAAGGATTATGCCAATACCGCGTTTGTCAACGGTCTGATAAACGGTATAGGGGAAAATCTGTTCGGCAGCGGGGAAAATATTACACGCCAGGACATAGCGGTTATTCTGTATAATGCATCGAAAATGCCATCGGGTGAAGCGCAGATTACGTTTACGGACGAAAATCTCATAGCGGATTATTCAAAAGAAGCAGTCAGGGCTTTGGCGTCAAATAAAATTATAAACGGCAGAAATGACGGCAGCTTTGATCCGCAAGGCTATGCAACAAGGGCCGAAGCGGCAAAAATGCTGTACGGCGTATTGGAATTTTTGAGATAAGAGGTGAGATTAGAATGCGTAAATTTATATCTGTAATACTGTGTGTGACAATGCTTATGGGAATGACGGTGTCATTCTACGCTGCCGAAAGCAATGCAGAGCTGACCGAACCGCAGAAAGAGGCGTTGGATATGTTAAGCGCTCTTGATATTTTGAGAGATCTGGATGAAAACACGCTGAATCCGGAAATGCCGGTAACAAGAGGGGAGTTTGCGGTATATGCGTCAAGACTCATAAGAGCGGCTGAAAACAACGATAAGGTTTACTTTTATGATGTGCCTAAAAATCATTATTCATGTTCTGCTGTTGCAGCGCTGGTTGACAGAGGAGTTCTGACAGGCCGTGGCGGCAACAAATTCAGTCCCGATGAGGAAATGAACTTGAATGATGCGTGTGTGGTTATTCTAAAGCTGCTTGGGTATCAAAGTCTGGCAGAGGCATACGGAGATTATCCGGACGGATATCAGTCTGTTGCGGTAAATCTGGAATTGCTTAAAAATTGTACGGGCAACGGTTTGACAATAAGAAATCTTCTGCCGCTGCTTAAAAATGCCATGCTTGCTCCGATGATGGAGGCAAACGGCATGAAAAACGGAGCAGTGCAGTATCATTCGGGAGATAACACAATATTGTCGGTATATTTTGATTCATACTACGATAAAGGGACTGTTACAAACATCAGAAACATGGGTATGAACGGGCAGGAACGCCTGAAAAGAAATGTTATGAATATTGATGATGTTTCGTATAATTATGCCGATATGGGTATGGAGGATTATTTCGGACGTGAAATTAATTTTATATATTCCGAGGACAGCGACGATGAAAGAACCGTTATCTGGGCAAGACCGACAAAAAACAGCGATTATTCAGATGTATTTGTGCATGACGGCAATTGTGCGTTTGACAGAAACACAATGAAGATTAAAGTATACAGAGATGATAACAAATACAAGGAATACACTGTTCCTCAAAACGCCGTACTCATAAAGAACGGTGAAAATTATACAGGTGATATTGCTGAACTGTTTAACGGTGATTGTTACACTTTGAGAGTTATATCTTCGAAAAATGACAATAAATATAATATTATTATAGTAATGCAGTATGAGGACTTTTCTGTTGAGGGAGTAGATAAAGAAAACAGAAGGGTTATCGGAGATAATCAGAAAACATATACGCTTGATGAGGGCAAAGCCGATTACATAGACTTTTACGACAGCGGCATGACAAGCATTAACTTTGACGATATTGCCGAAAAAGACATAATTTCGATTGCAAAATCGGAGTCGGGAAATACGGTAAGAGTATTGGTTTCAAAAAAACAGGCAGAGGGCGTCGTGACATCTGTTATAAAAAGAGAAGGACGCTTTGCGGCGGTTATTGATAATACGGAGTATTTGTGCGGGCGAAACGAGTTGTATGACAAGCTGAAAAGCGGAAAACGTGTAAAAGTCTATCTTAATGTATTTTCTTACATTTACGGCGTTGAAGAAAGCGGCTCCGATGAAATTATGGCATTTATTATAAAAATAATGAAAGCGGACGAGCCGGAGGATAATGTTATTTTTAAAGCATTGAATGAAAGCGGAGAAATTAAAAACTATGCATCGGCTAAGAAAATAACGATTGATGAAAAGAAATACTCAAATTCTGACGAGATTATCAAGAAATTTAAAGGCGTAAGACAGCTTGTGAAATGCAGGCTTAACAGTAACGGTGAAGTAACAAGAATGGAAATACTTACGCCGGAAAATACTGTTGTGAGGAGCGATAATCTGCCTTACAAAACAGCAACGATGAAGCTGGGACCGAAAATTCTCTTGAATTCCTCTACCAGGGTTTTTGCAATACCGTCGCGTATTGATATAGATACTGCAAGCGATGATGAATTTTTCGTTAAAAAGGTATCGGATCTGCAAAATGATGCTTACTACTCGGCAAGTTCGTATGTGCTTGACAAACAGAAAACCGCCGCGACAGATGCGCTGGTTGTTGAGGGATATAGCTGGGGAACGCAGAATAACTGGGCAGCAAGCATATTGATAGAGGATATTACAATAGGAATAAATGAAGATGACGAAGCTGTAAATTATATAGAAGGCTATCAGGGGAAAACGGCTGTAAAGCTTGTGTGTACGGCGGATTTTGATGCGGCTGCCAAGGGCTATGGGAGCGGAGATGTTGTAAGGGCTACAACAAACAGGAGGGGTGAAGTTACAAATCTCAGCCTTTATTACAGACCGTCGGACGAACCGATACTTAAAAGCGACGGCAGCTTTAATGCAGGTATAAGGCACGTTATTTCACGAGTGACAGACCGTACGGGCGGTATTGTGAAAATACGGTACAATGACACAACCTTGCAGGATAGCTATGATGAGATTTTCAATCTGACGAATATTCCTGTTCTGGTATACGATACAGAAAGTAAAAACGGCGAAATAAGAGTAGGAACATACTCGGATATTATAACAGCTTCGGTTGTTGTAATAAATACAAATTTTGAAAACATACGTATGGCGGTCGTGTATAAATAATAATTCAGAAGAGCTTTGCAAATGATTTTTGCAGGCTCTTTTGACATAAAAAGGAATGAGGAAAATGAATATACAAAAAAAGCTGGCGGAATATGTATATAAATTTAACGGCAGTGATGAAGAATGTTATAAAAACGATATAGACAATGAACACGCATATAAGTGGATGGCGGAGAATATACCGCTGATTGAATGCCCGGATAAAACGATTGAAATGATTTATTATTTTAGGTGGTGGACATTCAGAAAGCATATAAAAAATACGTGCGACGGATATGTTATTACCGAATTTCTTCCCGAAGTGCCGTGGAGCGGCAGACATAATGCAATTGCCGCTCCGGTAGGACATCATATTGCGGAGGCAAAATGGCTTAAATGCCGAAAAAAGCTTATAGAGGAATATGTAATGTTTTGGCTTGACGGAAATGAGGATATATATTCATACAGTAACTGGATTATTTATGCTCTGTATGAATATTCGGAATTTGCAAATGATTATTCTTTAGGCATTGGTAATCTTGATAAGCTTATTTATATATACGGCAGGTGGGAAAAGGAACACAAAACAGATACGGGATTATTCTGGTCTATTGATGCCAAAGACGCAATGGAATTCAGTATAAGCGGAGTTAATTCGGAATTGCGCGGAGAACGCGGAATCAGACCTACGCTTAATTCATATATGGCGGCAAATGCAAAAGCAATATCGGCGTTTGCGAAAAAAGCAGGGAATACGGAAATTGAATTGCTTTACGAAAGAAAGGCGAAAGAAATAGTAAACAAAATGACGCAGCTGCTATGGGATGGGGATTTTTTTAAAGCCGTTCACAGCCAAAATCGCAACAAATTTCCGACTGTAAATGAACTTGCGGCGGACAGGAATGTTATGGAGCTTTTAGGATATATTCCGTGGGAATTTAATTTAGCGCCGTCAGGATATGAAAATGCGTTTAAATATTTAAAGGATGAACAGTGCTTTAATGCTCCGAAGGGGCTGACAACCGCCGATATGCGGCATAAACGGTTTATGTACAAAGCGGAGCATGAATGTTTATGGAACGGATATGTCTGGCCGTTTGCGACATCTCAGACACTCAATGCGGTTATAAATCTTCTTAACAATTACGAACAGGAAATTATATCAAAAAAAGATTTTTATAATATGCTGAAAAAATATGCGGAGTGTCATTTCCGAACGCGTGAGGACGGCAAAACGGTATGTTGGATTGACGAGGTTTCAGATCCGTTTACGGGCGAATGGACGGCACGGGAAATTCTGAAAAGTAAAAAATGGGATAAAAACACGGGTGGCTATGAAAGAGGCAAGGATTATAACCATTCTGCGTTTTGCGATATTGTGCTGAGAGGGCTTTTAGGAATCAATTTTGTTGACTCGGAGATTGTTTTAAAGCCGATGATTCCGGAGGAATGGGAATATTTTATGGTTGATAATTTATACATGGGGAACAGACATATAAGCATTTACTACGATAAATACGGTGAACATTATCGTCTTGGAAGAGGGATAACAGTTAAGTAAAGCGTTAATGAAGTGGTTAAAGCTGTTTGGGATTGAAAAGTATGTCAAAAGCGATTTTGGTAAAAAATGTTTGGACGGAAATACCAGTATTTATGCGGAGTCAAGGAGTATTTTTAAAATAGATAACAAAAATATTAATATTGTATAGACAAATGCGGAAGATTGGTATATAATACAGAATGTGTTATAGTGTCCAAAAATAATACGATTAACGTTTGAGGGGGAAAGCCGATGAAACAAAATCTTTTGGGATTAAAGGATCTGAGCGCCGGAGAGATAATGAATGTTCTCGAAACGGCAAAGCAGATGAAAAAGGTGGTAAAATCACCTGATAAGAAAATCAACAATCTTTCCGGAAAAACAGTGGTAAACCTTTTTTATGAAAACTCGACAAGAACCAGGCTGTCGTTTGAACTGGCTGCGAAGTACATGAGTGCAAATGCGGCAAATATAACGGCAAGCGGTTCGTCTGTACAAAAGGGAGAATCTCTTATAGACACAGCGGAAACTATAAATGCCATGGCTGCGGATATACTTGTAATCCGCCACAGCATGAGCGGTGCGCCGCATCTGATTGCGCCGCTGCTTGACGCGTCAGTTATAAACGCCGGTGACGGAATGGACGAGCATCCCACTCAGGCGCTTTTGGATATGCTTACCATTCTTGAAAGAAAGGGCGGCTTTAAGGGACTTAAAGTGGCAATTATCGGCGATGTGTACCATTCAAGAGTGGTTCGTTCAAATATATACGGACTTACAAGACTTGGTGCGGAGGTATCCTTGGGAGGCCCTGCAACTCTTATGCCGTACGGCATGGAAAAAATGGGCGTCAAGGTGTTTAATACGGTTCATGAAGCAATCGTTGACGCGGATGTTGTAATGGCTTTGAGAATACAGCTTGAACGTCAGAACAGCGGATTGTTCCCGACGATAAACGAATATAACAGATTTTTCGGTCTTGACGAAACACGCTTAAAGCTTGCAAAACCCGATGTAATTGTTATGCACCCGGGCCCGATAAACAGGGGGGTTGAGCTTAATTCTTCGGTTGCCGACGGAGAACACAGCGTTATAAACGAACAGGTAACAAACGGCGTTGCCGTCAGAATGGCGGTTATGCACCTGCTTAATACAAATAGTCTGAAATTTAACTGAGGGAGGACGCCGATATGAAAATTTTAATTAAAAACGGTCATGTGGTTGACCCTGCAAATAAAATTGATGAAGTAATGGATATATTCGTAGAGGACGGAATTATTTCCGAAACGGGCGAAAATCCCGATATTGAGGGCATCGGAATGGAAATAATCGATGCGGAGGGTATGTATGTAGCGCCGGGGCTGGTTGATATGCACTGCCATCTGCGAGATCCGGGACAGGAATATAAAGAGGATATAGAAACAGGAACAAAGGCTGCGCTTGCAGGAGGTATAACATCTGTTGCGTGTATGCCGAATACAAGTCCCGTTGCGGATAATGAAGCGGTTATTTCTTATATAATGAATAAAGCGAAAAATGCGGGATATGTAAATGTATTTCCGATAGGCGCTGTTTCAAAGGGATTAAACGGCAAGGAACTGGCGGAAATCGGCGCTATGAAGTTTGCCGGAGCGGTTGCGGTATCTGATGACGGTCATCCCGTATCAGACAGCGGACTTATGCGCCGTGCGCTGATTTATGCGGATATGTTTGATATTCCGGTAATATCGCATTGTGAGGAAATGAGCCTTGCAAACGACGGTTACATGAACGAGGGAGAAACTTCGGCAATGCTGGGATTAAGAGGTATTCCGAGGTCTGCCGAGGAGGTTATGGCAGCGCGCGATATAGTAATTGCGGAAACTGAAAACAAGCGTGTTCATATTGCGCACGTCAGCACAAGAGGAACGGTAGAGCTTGTAAGAGAGGCAAAAAGACGCGGAGTAAAAGTAACGTGCGAAACCTGCCCTCATTATTTCACGCTGACCGAAAAAGCCTGCGAAGGCTTCAACACCAATGCAAAGATGAATCCGCCGCTCAGAACGGAGGACGATGTGGAGGCTATTAAAGAGGGACTTCGTGACGGTACGATTGATTGTATTGTGACGGATCATGCGCCGCACCACCATGATGAGAAAAACTGTGAATTCGGTGCGGCAAAGAACGGAATTATCGGCTTTGAAACCTCTTTGGGACTGGGAATTGAATATCTTGTAAAGACGGGAACGCTGACAATGAGTGAACTTATCGAAAAAATGTCGCTTAATCCGTCAAGAATACTCGGTATAAGCAAGGGCAGTCTTTCGGTTGGAAAATCGGCGGATATAACGATTTTTAATCCCGATAAGGAATGGATTGTGGATATTAATAAGTTTAATTCAAAAAGTAAAAATTCGCCGTATGACGGCTACAAGCTTTCGGGAAAGCCGGAATATGTGCTTGTGGGCGGAAAAATAAAGCTGAACCGCGGCGAAATTATGTAACCGGCGGTTAGGAAAGGAAATAACAATGTCTGTAAATTTGCTTGTAAAGAAGATAAAAGAAAAAGGAAACCCGTCGGTTGCCGGACTTGACCCGAAAATAGAGTATGTGCCGCAGTATATAAAGAAAAAGGCATATAAGGAATACGGAAAAAATTTAAAAGGTGCGTGCGAAGCAATATGGGAATTTAACAAAGGACTTATAGACGCACTTTATGATGTTGTACCTGCGGTTAAGCCGCAGAGCGCATTTTATGAAATGTACGGATTGTGCGGCGAGGAAACGCTGCACAGAACGATAAGTTATGCAAAGGAAAAGGGATTATATGTAATTCTTGACGTAAAGCGCAACGATATAGGCTCGACTGCCGAAGCGTATTCAAGAGCATACCTGGGAAAGGCAGAGGTTGACGGCGAGGAGCTTGACGCTTGCCCGGTTGACTGCGTAACGGTAAATCCGTATCTCGGAACGGACGGCATAAAGCCGTTTATAGACGACTGCAAAAAGTATGATAAGGCAATTTTTGCACTGGTAAAGACATCGAATCCATCATCGGGAGAATTTCAGGATATAGAAATAAACGGAAAGCATTTTTATGAAATCGTTGCCGAGCGCGTGAACGAATGGAATAGCGATACAATCGGTGAATGTGGGTACGGTGCGGTAGGTGCGGTTGTAGGTGCAACTTATCCCGAACAGGCTGAAATTTTAAGAAAAATCATGCCGAAATCATACTTCCTCGTACCGGGCTACGGCGCACAGGGCGGAAAGGCAAAGGACGTTAAGAAAAGCTTTAACAGCGACGGACTGGGAGCGATCGTAAATTCGTCAAGAGGAATAATGTGTGCTTATAAGAAAGCCGGCATGGCGGAGGAAAGGTTTGCCGAAGCGGCAAGAACGGAAGCAATCAGAATGAGGGAAGAACTGACAAGCATAATATAAGAAAGGATAAAGCCGTGAAAAAGACATATAAGTGCAGATTGGTTTCAAAAAAAGAAATATCGGAAAATATATTTGATTTTGTGATAGAATGTCCCGAAATTGCGCAGCAGGCAAAGTGCGGACAATTTCTCCATATAGACTGCGGTCACAGCACATTTTTAAGACGTCCGATAAGTATATGCGATGTTTACGATGATAAAATCAGATTTGTTTTTCAGCTAAAAGGCGAGGGGACAAAAGCTCTTTCCGAATTTTGCGAGAATGATTTTATAGATGTTTTAGGACCTTTGGGACATGGTTTTGAAATAAAGCCGGAATTTGAAAATGCCGTGATTATCGGCGGCGGAATAGGTGTATTTCCGCTGTATAACCTTGCAAAAAACATCAAAGCGGATGTGTTTTTGGGATTCAGAACACGTAATATGGTGGTTATGAAGGATGAGTTTGAGAATGTTTCAAACTCTTTGACGGTCGGTACGGATGATGGCAGTTACGGATATAACGGTTATGCCGCAGAGGCTATGGAAAAATTTCTTGAAAAGAACAAATGCGATATAATATATTGCTGCGGTCCGAAGCCGATGTTAAAAGCTGTAAAAAATATTGCCGAAAGCAGAAATATTTTGTGTCAGCTTTCGCTTGAACAAAGAATGGGCTGCGGAATCGGTGCGTGTCTGGTTTGCAGCTGTGAAACGGTAAACGGAGGTACGAACAGATACCAAAGAGTATGCAAAAACGGGCCTGTATTCTATTCGACGGAGGTGACGCTGAATGATTAATACAAAAATTAATTTCTGCGGTGTGGAATTTAAAAACCCGATTGTTACGGCGTCGGGAACATTTGGTTTCGGCATGGAATATGATGAATATGCACCTCTTGAAGAATACGGCGGATTCGGCGCAAAGGGACTTACGCGTTTCCCGCGCGAGGGCAATCCGCCGCCGAGAATTGCGGAAACCCCATCGGGGATTTTAAACAGCGTCGGATTACAAAATCCGGGTGTTGAGGTGTTTGCAAAGAATATAATGCCGTATCTTAGCCAATACGATACAAATGTAATTGCAAATATGTCGGGAAACACGGTCGAAGAATACTGCGAAATGGCGGAAATTCTCTCCGAAACCGATGCGGCTGTAATTGAAATGAACGTGTCATGCCCCAATGTAAAGCATGGCGGACTGGCATTCGGAACAGATCCCGAAACGGTGCGGCATCTTACGAGCGAGGTGAAAAAACGCTCAAAAAAACCGCTTGTCGTAAAGCTTTCGCCGAATGTGACCTCGATAACGGATATAGCAAAAGCGGCGGAGGACGGCGGAGCGGACGGCGTATCACTTATAAATACACTGCTCGGAATGAAAATAGATATTAATTCAAGACGTCCCATATTGGCAAACAATATGGGCGGTTTGTCCGGTCCTTGTGTAAAACCGGTGGCTGTAAGAATGATTTATCAGGTGTATAATGCGGTGAAAATTCCTATTATAGGAATGGGCGGCGTGATGTGTGCGGAGGATGTAATCGAGATGATGATAGCGGGAGCAAAACTGGTTGCGCTCGGAACAGGGCTTTTTGTAAAGCCGGATATGATATTTGAAGTTAAAAAGGGAATAGAGGACTATATGAATATCCGCGGAATATCCGACATAAATGATATAATAGGAACGGTAGTTCCCAATTGAGCTAAAAAATAAGAGGATTTTTAAACAATTTTGCAGTATATATTATATAACGGCAAAAAAAATGTTTAAAATTAGCGACAGGGGGTAAATATATGTATGTGCTGGCTTTAAACGGAAGTCATAATAATGACGGAAACACTGCGTTTTTGCTTAACGAAACGCTTAAATACTGTAAGGAGGAGGGCGCGGAAACAGAAATATGCAGCGTTCATGAGGCAATTTCCGATGCAAAGCTGCCGTTTTGCGTGAATTGCTCAACACCTTGCTCGAAGCAATGTTATAAAGGTACAAAGCTTGAAGAATTATTCAAAAAGGTGGAAAGGGCGGATTTTGTTCTGTTTGGAAGTCCGGTGTATTTCGGAAGTATGACTGGACAGCTGAAATGCTTTTTTGACAAAACGCGTGATGCACGCTCAAATAAACTCTGGAAAGGCAAAAAGTGTGCAGGGGTGACTGTGGGCGCGTCGAAGTACGGCGGACAGGAACGCACATTGGAGGCGATTCATTCGTGTGCGCTTGTGTCGGGTATGACAGTTATAGGAAACAGCTCGGAATACGGAATGGGACATTTCGGATTGTCGGCGCAAAGACCCGCAGCGGAAGACGAATATGCCATAGCGCAGGCAAAAAGCCTTGCAAAGCGTATAATGGAAGAACAATAATTTAAAAACAAGAAAGGAGAGGTGACGGCTTTTGGCAGGATATATTTCAGACGATATTATAAGCGAGATTTGCGCGAATAACGATATAGTGGATTACGTATCGAAATATGTTCAGCTTAAAAAGACGGGCCGCGATTACAGCGGACTTTGCCCGTTTCATCATGAAAAGTCACCATCCTTTCACGTAAGCGGTGAAAAACAGCTGTTCCATTGTTTCGGCTGCGGTGCAAGCGGAAATCTTGTTCAGTTTGTTATGCGTACCGAAAATCTGGATTTTGTGGAAACCTTACATTTGTTGGCAGACCGTGCCGGAATAGTTATTCCCGAAAACGGAATAAACTCCGATGCAGCTCATGAAAAAAAGAGACGGGTGCTTGAAATGAATAAAATAGCGGCGCGTTTCTTTTATAACTGCTTAACCGATGAAAAGGCGGGACGCGAAGCAAGAGACTATTTCAATAAACGCCGATTATCGCGAAAAACAATTATCACATACGGCTTAGGCTGTACTCCGCAGACGAAAAACGGACTTACGGAGCATCTTAAAAACAGCGGCTATGCCGAAAAAGATATTATTGACGGCGGTCTTGCGGTTGAGCGTGACGGAAAAATTGTGGACAAATTCAGGAACAGGATAATGTTCCCGATTATTGACGTACGAGGAAACGTTATAGGTTTCGGCGGCCGTATAATGAATGATATAAAAGAGATAAACGGTTATAAAATTCCCAAATATCTCAACAGCTCCGAAACAGCGGCATTTGACAAGGGAAGAAACCTGTTTTCGCTTAATCTGGCAAAGAATGAAAGAGCAAAATCAATAATCCTGTGCGAGGGATATATGGATGTAATATCTGTGTATCAGGCGGGAGTCAAAAACATTGTCGCAACGCTCGGAACTGCTATTACGGAAAATCAGGCAAAGCTTATGCTGCGTTATGCAGAGGAAATCTTAATCTGCTATGATATGGATGAAGCCGGAAGAAAAGCAGCGTTGAGGGCGATTGACATAATCAATTCGGTAAACGGAAAATCGAGAGTAATACAATTAAAGGGCGCAAAAGACCCTGATGAATACATAAATAAAAACGGCGTTGAAGCATTTAAGGAAGCGTTGAAAAAAGCGCTGCCGTCAACCGAATTTAAGCTTAAGCTTATAAAGGGAAAGTATGATACAGCGACGGTTGACGGTAAAATAAGCTTTATATCCGAAGCAACGGAGGCGCTTAAAGGTGTAAACAACGCAGTGGAGATTGACGCTTATATCAAGAAAATTTCCGAGGAAAACGATATAAGTGCAGACGCAATTTACAGTGATTTTAAGAAAAAAACGGCACAATCGCCGACAAGGTTCGCAAAAGTTCCTACAAAACAGGAGTTCATAACGATTGAAAGAACCGATGTACCCGAAAAAAAGACGCGTGTGCCGAACAATCTGATAGAGGCAGAGAAACGTCTGCTTGCGCTTATCGCAACGGGAAAGCGTATTTACAAGTCGGTTAAGGACAGAATGCGGCCCGATGAATTTTCAACCGCAGTTTACAGACGTATAGCGCAAAAGCTGTACGAGCTGTATGAAAGCGGTCAGCCGATTGAGGAAAGCATGATTTTAAACGAATTCAGCGGAAACAGAGCCGAGGAGGACGAGGCAAGCGCTGTGTTTTATAACATTGAGCAGTATGATGCTGATGACAAGACTGCCAATGATTTGGTATACACTATCAAGCTTGAGAAGTTAAATATGGAAATAGCCGGTGAAACTGACGCTTTAAGGCTCAACGAGCTGTTTAAGGCTCAGAAGGAGCTTAAAGAAAAACACACTTGGGAGGAATGAATTTATGCAGGAAAGAAAAAAGGCAATCAAGAGAGAGCTTGTCGAAAAAGGAAAGAAAAAAGGCTATCTCACGTATAAGGAAATAACAGACGCCTTTTTTGAGACGGATATAACTGCGGACGAACAGGAGGCCTTGTACGACAGACTTGAAAAAGAGGGGATAGAACTTACCGAAGATCTGGACAAGGAGCTTGAAGAAATTGAGGTTTCCAAGGAGGAACTGGAAGATTTATCCGTTCCCGAGGGCATAAACATTGACGACCATGTAAAAATGTATTTAAAGGAAATCGGAAAGGTAGATCTTCTGTCGGCAGATGAAGAAACGGAGCTTGCAAGAAGAATGGCAGACGGTGACGCGTATGCTAAAAAACGTCTTGCAGAGGCAAATTTAAGGCTTGTCGTAAGCATCGCAAAGAGATATGTCGGCAGAGGAATGATGTTCCTTGACCTTATCCAGGAGGGTAATCTGGGGCTTATAAAGGCTGTTGATAAATTTGATTATACAAAGGGTTATAAATTTTCAACCTATGCCACATGGTGGATTCGTCAGGCAATCACAAGAGCTATCGCAGATCAGGCAAGAACGATAAGAATACCCGTGCATATGGTTGAAACGATAAATAAGCTTGTAAGAGTATCGCGTCAGCTGGTGCAGGAGCTGGGACGCGAGCCCACTCCGGATGAACTTGCAAAGGAACTTAATATGTCAATAGACAAGGTGCGCGAGATTTCGAAGATTTCACAGGAACCCGTGTCGCTTGAAACGCCGATAGGCGAGGAAGAGGACAGCCATTTGGGAGATTTTATTCCCGATGACGACGCGCCGGCACCATCGGAGGCGGCAAGCTTTGTTTTGCTCAAAGAACAGCTTGTGGATGTGTTAAAAACGCTTACTCCGCGGGAGGCAAAGGTGCTTAAATTAAGATTTGGTCTTGATGACGGCAGACAAAGAACATTGGAGGAAGTCGGCAAGGAGTTTGATGTAACGCGTGAGAGAATACGTCAGATTGAAGCAAAAGCTTTAAGAAAGCTGAGACATCCGTCAAGAAGCAAAAAGCTTAAAGATTTTCTTGATTAATGAAAAGGGGACAAACTATTTTGGATTGGCTTAGAGTAACTGTTTATACAACCTCGGAGGGGATAGAACCGGTAACGGGCAGATTGTATCAGCTGGGAATTACCGGTCTGGAAATTGAGGACGAAAAAGATTTTAAAGATTTTCTCAAAAACAATACGCAGTATTGGGATTATGTAGATGAAGAACTTATAAAGGAAAAAGAGGGCGAAACCTGCGTCAAGGCATATGTCAGCGACGATATAAACGGACGCGAGCTTTTGTCGGCAATTAAGGGCAGTATATGTGAACTGAAATCTGTTGACGATGAAAAACGCTTCGGACGTCTTGCAGTTGAGGCGGACGGCATGAATACAGAGGACTGGGCGAATAACTGGAAAAAGTATTATCATACCATGGAGGTCGGAGAAAAGCTGCTGATAAAGCCGGTGTGGGAGGACGTAACCGAGCCGGGCGACAGAATTGTTTTTAACATAAATCCAGGCATGAGCTTTGGAACGGGTTCACATTATACAACGCAGCTGTGTCTTGAAGCCTTGGAGAAATACATAAAAAAAGGCGACAAAATGCTTGATTTGGGATGCGGAAGCGGCATTTTGTCGATTGTATCGCTGCTGCTCGGTGCAGAACAGGCAGTTGCTGTGGATATTGACCCGAACGCAATAGATACGGCATACGAAAATTCGGATATGAACAATATTGACAGGGAAAGATACCACGTATTTTCCGGCAATGTTGTGACAGATGCGGATATACAGAGTGAAATCGGCAAGAATAAATATGAGGTGGTAGCGGCAAATATAGTGGCAGACGTTATTATTGCGCTTGCCCCGAAAGCGCGTGAATATATGAAAGAGAACGGAGTGTTTATAACCTCCGGCATAATAAGCGACAGAGAAGAAGATGTAAAAGCTGCGCTTTTGGAAAACGGCTTTGAAATTGTATCGACAGACCGCCGTAAGGATTGGGTTTCGATAGTATGCCGCTAAAGAATAAGGCTAATTTATGAATTGATCATATATTTTGTAAATATTACCGCTTTTTTGACGAAAAAACACGAATATTATAAATTATTTTACAAAAAATTATTGAAATCATAAAAAAAATGTAGTATAATAATTGTATTAAGGTGTAATTGGAGGAGAAGAGAATGATAAGCAAAGCGTTTCAGACGATAGTAACTCAGATGGCTGACGTTTTCCCCAAAAAATTCGGTATTGCCGATTCTCACGGACTGGTGCTTGCATACAACGGAGCGGAGCCTGATGAGGAAATTATGGAGGATTTGGTCTATGCCGCTACAAACAGCGAAAAAACACTGTTTAAAAACGGATATACCGTAAAATCAATGTCGAACAAGCCTTATGCGGAATATGTCGTATACGTTGAGGGAACGGATGAAATTTCCAAATACTGCTGTAATTCAATCGCTGTTGCAGCAAATAACGTAAGACATTATTATGATGAAAAGTATGATAAAACTAACTTTATGCAGAATATTATTTTCGATAACCTTCTTTCCTTTGACCTTCATCAGAAGGCGCGCGAGCTGCACGTGGATATAGATACGCCAAGAGCCGTATTTTATATTAAGCTTACGGAACAGGGTGAGTCGGGTATATATGAGGTTATAAGAAATATATTTCCGGACAAGGAAAGAGATTTTGTTATAAATATTGACAGCAGCAATCTTGTACTGATAAAGGAGCTTAAAGAGGCTGTTTCATCGGAGGAACTTGAAGCTGTTGCACAATCAATACTTGATACGATAAATTCGGAAACGATGAATAAGGTGCTTATCGGATTGAGTTCTCCGGCATCGAATATAGATGAGCTTAATAATTGCTATAAGGAGGCGCAGATTGCGCTTGAAGTCGGCAAGGTATTTGATGAAGAAAAGTATATTTTAAATTATGATAATCTTGGTATCGGCAGACTGATTTATCAGCTTCCCATAAAGCTGTGTGAGTTGTTTTTGCATGAAGTATTCAAAAAAGGCGATATAACCTCGCTTGACGATGAGACAATTCTTACGATTAATAAATTCTTCGGAAATGATTTGAACGTAAGTGAAACATCAAGACAGCTGTTTGTACACAGAAACACTCTTGTATACAGACTGGAAAAGATTTATAAGCTGACGGGACTGGATTTGAGAAAATTTGACCAGGCAATAGTATTTAAAGTTGCAATGATGGTGCATAAATATTTGGCGTCGAACCCTATAAAGATATGATGCACGAATTGAATTGATAATAAAGGGACGCTGATGCGTCCTTTTGTTGTTAGGTATAAAAATATCGATAAGGAAGTGTGACAATGGAAGAAGAACAGCTTCAATCCATAAACGAATCATCGGCAAAACCGCCGAAAAATCATAATAAGCGCAACATTGTTATAGCGGTAATTATAACGGCGCTTATTACTGCTCCGCTCGCAGCTTTTGTGCAGAGAAAAATAGCGGTTTATATGCCTTTGATTGCGCCAAAAAGCGATTTAAACAGTAAGATAGCCTGCATAAATGAAGCGCTTGATAAACGTTATCTGTATGATGTTGACAAAACCAAGCTTACGGAGGATGCAATTACCGCATATGTCGAGGGACTTGACGAACCATATACCCACTATTACAGTCCGCAGAAATTCACAAGCTATATGTCACATATGCAGGACAGCTACGTCGGTATCGGTGTTGTTATAAGCATGAATAAAAATAACGAAATAGAAGTTGTTTCTCCTTTTGAGGACTCCAATGCCTATAAGGCGGGAATAAAGCCGGGTGATATAATTAAGGCAGTGGACGGCAAGGAATTTTCGGGTGAAGAAATGGAGGATGCCGTGAGCTATATCAAGGGCGATAAAGCAGGAACGAAAGTAAAACTGCTTATTGTGCGCGATGGCGGAGAACCGTTTGAGATTGAGGTTGAAAGAGGAAATGTGTCAGCTGAATCGGTAAAGACGGAAATGCTGGGCAATGATATAGGCTATGTAAGAATTACTGCATTTAATGCAGCAGAGGAAAACAGCTCTCAGGACACATATACCGAATTTAAAGAAAAGGTAGGAGAACTGCAAAATCAAGGCATGAAGGGCATGATTATAGATTTGCGAGATAATCCTGGCGGTTCTCTTGAAGTAGTGTGCAATATTGCGGATATGCTTGTACCGGAGGGTACAATAACGTATATGGAATATAAAGACGGAAAACGCGAAACCTTTACATCGGACAGTAATGAAATTGATGTGCCGATGGCTGTTCTGATTAACGGGAACAGCGCAAGCGCCTCCGAAGTGCTTACCGGCTGCTTAAAGGATTATCAAAAAGCGGTTGTAATCGGTAAAAAAAGCTACGGAAAGGGAATAGTGCAAAGCGTATATCCTTTTGCAGACGGTTCGGGAATGTCGTTGACAGTGGCAAAATATTATTCACCGAACGGTGTTTGTATTCACGGAACAGGAATTGAGCCTAATTACGAAGTGGATTTGCCGGAGAAATACAGCGGAGAATTATATTATGCCTCAGAGATACCCCGAGATGAGGATACGCAGTTTATGCGTGCGGTGAGTGAAGTAAAAGAAAAGCTTGCTGAAAAATAATATAGAAAAAAAGACTGTGTATATATGTTTTTCACATAAATACAACAGTCTTTTTTTGAGCTGTTTAGTACAGCGCGTTTTTCGGCAAGAAGCTTACTTTATTTTGTTCTCGTAATCTTCTACCATTTTCTTAACCATCTGGCCGCCGATTGAACCTGCCTGTTTAGCTGTAAGGTCACCGTTGTAGCCCTGCTTTAAAGTAACTCCTACTTCGCTTGCAGCTTCCATCTTGAACTGTTCCATTGCCTGTTTTGCTTCGGGTACTGTCATAATTTCTTCCCTCCTGAAATCATAGTCCTATAAATCTATCTAAATTTTGTTGTCGAATTAAATCGACTACACTCCTATTTTGTACGGCTATGCGGATTTATATGCAGTGAAATTTTTGCCTTTTTATTTTCAATTTATGCCAATAAAAACATAAAACGATATTGTACATTTTTAAGTGCGGTAAAACATAAAATACAAAAAAGGATTTTATAAGAAAAGAGGAATATAAAAATGCCGGAAAAATTAAAACCGTATATCATATCCGTAATAATTGCGCTGGCTGTCGGAGGAGTTTCCGCACTGCTTACGAAAAACAATATGAACATTTTTGAAAAAATAAATATGCCGCCGCTTTCGCCGCCGTCGGTTGTATTCCCGATAGTATGGGCGGTTTTGTATATCCTTATGGGAATAAGCAGTGCAATTATATACAAAAACGGCACAGACAGGGAAGAAGTGCAAAGCGCACTTAAAGTATACGCATTGCAGCTTGCTGTAAATTTCTTTTGGAGTCTGATATTTTTTAATATGCAGGCTTATCTGTTTGCGTTTATCTGGCTTATATTACTGTGGGTATTGGTTATTGCAATGATTGTAAAATTCAAAAAAATCAGCCCCGCAGCAGCGTGGCTTCAGATACCGTATTTGCTGTGGATTACATTTGCAGGGTATCTGAGCCTTATGATTTATCTGCTTAACGGCTGATTATCTCATTCGGTCTTTTATTGCGCGGTCTATGCGCCGCGCGGCGTCACGCTTTGCAATATCCTCACGCTTGTCATAGAGCTTTTTACCTTTGGCAAGAGCAAGAGATACCTTTACCAATGAGCCTTTAAGATATACCGAAAGAGGTATCAGAGCATATCCCTGCTGATTGATAAGGCCTATAAGCTTTCGGATTTCTTTTTTGTGAAGCAGAAGCTTTTTTTCACGGAGCGGGTCGCGGTTAAAAATATTTCCCTGTTCAAACGGGCTTATATTCATGCTTTTAATTGTGACCTCTCCGTTGTCGATAGAAGCATATGCTTCGCTTATATTAACCTTTCCCTGGCGGATAGACTTAACCTCCGTACCGAAAAGTTCAATTCCGCATTCGTAGGTTTCTATAATAAAATATTCATGACGCGCCTTTCTGTTTTGAGCAACAATCTTGATATTATCTTTTTTCTCGGGCATAATTAACACCTCGTCTTTCGATATTATTTTTTGCGTTTGCTGTGGTCAAGATAGCGTTTTTCGCCCTCCGCGTATAGCTTTTTAATATATGCGTCATCGGAAAACTCAATCGGCGGCGCTTGTACCGGACGGCGTTTTGAATCAAGCGCAACCATAGTAAAAAATGCTGTAAGAGCAATATGCTTTTCGCCTGTCTGCAAATTTTCCGATTCCACCGTCACGAAGGTTTCCATTGAGGAATATCCGGTATAAACCACATTTGCGGTACAGGTTACAAGCTCGCCTATGCGTATCGGAGTTTTAAAGCAAAGTTCGTCCACTCGTGCGGTTACAATATCCGATTTGGAATATTTCATTGCCGATGCACCGGCAGCTGAATCCATCAGCTTCATTATTTCGCCGCCGTGAATATATCCGGCAGGGTTCGACTGATACGGCAGTACAACCTGTGACAGTGACACAGTTGAGTCGTAAAAAGTCTTAGGCTGCATAAAATCACACCTTTCTTTTATATATTATACCACAAAATAGGTGATTTGGCTATGATTTAATGAAAAAAATTTAAAAAATTGCATATTCTTTTAAGGGGATAGGAAAAAATGTTTCAGTTTGTGGTCTGGACTTTTTTTACATCCCCTAAATACTCATAACAATACGAATTGTAAATATACTATCGTTCCATTCAAAAGAGCAAATTCCGTTATGCCGTTCAGCTATTGCTTTTATACTTTTTACACCGAAGCCGTGTCCTTCTGCTGTATTTATGGGTAATTCGCCGTTGCTTTCTATTATGCCGCTGTACGGATTTGAAACAGAAATCAGGAGCTTGTTTTTCTTAACTGCAAGCATAACGGTTACTGTTTTTGTTTCGGAATTTTCGCATTTTGAAGCGGCAGTTACGGCATTTTCAACCGCATTTGATAAAACAGCGCTCAAGTCTGTGTCGGGAAGGTTTATTTCTTTCGGTACGTTTGCCGTACATTGCAGAGAAACGCCGTTTTCTTTGGCTTTGATCGCATAGTATGACAAAGTAAAATTAACAATACTGTTGTCTGTATATACTGTGGGCGTTATTTTGTCTGCGTCGGTACGTGCTTGCCGGAGATAGTCCAGGGCTGCGTTAATGTCATTATTTTCGAGATATGTTGAGAGCAAATTGATGTGATGCCGCAGATCGTGGCGGAATACGGCGTTTTGTTCCTGAATCATTTTCATTGCCGTGATTTCCGTTTCTGCCTGTTTAAGCTCCAGAGAAATTGCAGAGTTTTCAAATTCGGCTTGGGTGCGTTTCTGTACCTCCGCATGATACATCGAGATAAATCCTACATAAAACAGCATACATACCGTTGGCAGCGCTTCACTTATTGCATAAACGCCGGAATACAGGGTTTTTGTGTATATTGTTGTTGTGTAATCAAATATGTAATATGCTACGGGAAGTGTTCCGAAAAGAAACAATGCACGTTTTGAATAAGTCATAGCCGCATATGCAAATTCAGCAAAAAATCTGTACAGTAAAATGAAAATCGGAATAATCACGGCAGTGTATGATATTTCACCTGCAAGGGGCGACGAGGTCAGAGCCGAAACAGCTACGGATACCCAGCGCGGAAACTGACAGCAGGAGTATGCCGTACATACGCTTACGATTGCGATGCCTATCTTCTTTTTTTGTGCAAAAACAAGAATCAGAATGAGCGGCAGATGTACCAAAAACGGGTAAATCTTTTTTGAAAAATCAACCCCGCCTATACATCGGAACGGAATTTGAACAATTATAAAAAGCACGAGCATACAAACAGATGCGTATTTCTGCTTGTAGTCTTTGCAGCCGCCGGAAAAGGCAATGCTGAGCAAAAATCCGTATATTGTAACCAGTCCGTAGTTCACCAGTTCAAGTATATCGAGAAAAGGCATCATTGTTTGCTCCTTTTTGCCTCTGCACAAAAGCGCAGAGGCGTACTTACTGTTTAATCATTGAAATCTTCAAGAAATTTTTCCGAAAGCTCAATAGCACGCAGTACGGTATCCTTTGCGGGTCCGCCTATGATTTTACGGTCATTTACGCAGGTTTCCATACTGATTGCATCGTATATATCATTTTCGATAATATCCGAGAATGTTTTATATTCGTCAAGCGATAAATCGTCAAGCGCTTTATCGTGTTCGATACAGTAAAACACGAGATTGCCGACAACCGAATGTGCTTCACGGAACGGCATACCTTTCTTAACGAGATAGTCCGCCGCATCGGTGGCATTTGTAAAGCCGCCCTTTGAACCTTTAAGCATATTATCTTTTTTAACGGTCATTGTGGCAATCATGTCACAGAATACGGGCAGACACAGCTTAACGGTATCAATGCTGTCAAATATCGGCTCTTTGTCCTCCTGCATATCCTTGTTGTATGCAAGCGGAATACCTTTCATGGTAGTTAAAAGCCCCATAAGATGACCGTATACACGGCCGGTTTTTCCGCGTATCAACTCGGCAACATCGGGATTTTTTTTCTGCGGCATGATGGAAGAACCTGTCGAATACGCATCGTCCATTTCCACAAACGAAAATTCATGGCTTGACCACAAAATAAGTTCTTCGCAGAATCGGCTCAGATGCATCATAATCATCGAAAGACAGCTTGCAAGCTCAATCACAAAATCCCTGTCCGAAACACCGTCAAGCGAATTGAGCGTCACTGCGTCAAAGCCGAGTTCATCGGCAACAGATTCACGGTCAAGCGGATATGTTGTCGCGGCAAGCGCCCCTGAACCCAATGGCATAACATTTGTGCGTTTTTGGCAGTCCGAAAGGCGCAGAAGATCACGCTTGAACATTTCAAAATAAGCCATGCAATGGTGCGCAAAGGTTATCGGCTGTGCTTTTTGCAGATGCGTGTAGCCGGGCATGATAGTATCCGTATGCTCTTTTGCAAGCGATAAAAGGGTGTTAAGCGTATGTATGAGCATAGCTTTAATTTCCTTTGTTTCGTCCATTAAATACATACGAATATCAAGCGCAACCTGGTCATTGCGGCTTCTTCCGGTATGCAGACGTTTTCCTGCTTCTCCTATGCGGTCGGTCAGAATTTTTTCGATATTCATATGAATATCCTCCGCATCAATTAAAAATTCTACATTTCCGTTTTCTATGTCGTTTAAAATATTTTTCAGCTCCGCAACAATTTTTTCGCTATCCTCTTTCGGAATTATGCCCTGTCTGCCGAGCATTGAAGCATGAGCAATGCTGCCGCGTATATCCTGCTTGTACATACGCTTGTCAAAGCGTATGGAGGAATTAAAGTCATCTACTTTTTTATCGGTTGCTTTCTGAAAGCGTCCGCCCCATAATTTTTCCATTTCGATTAATCCTTTCTTTACGAAAAACAGGCTGCCGCAACCAAGCAGCAGCCATATTTATATTATAAAACTTTTCAAATGATTAGTCAAGTCCGTTTGACTTCTTCATCATAGCACGAACTTTTAAGGGTAGACCGAACAGATTGATAAATCCTTCAGCGTCCTTATGGCTGTACAGCTCCTTGCTGTCGCCGAACGAAGCGATGCTTTCGTTATAGAGTGAGTACGGCGATTTTGCACCGGCAGGTGTACAGGAACCCTTATAGAGCTTTAATCTTACAGTACCTGTAACGTATTTATCCATTTCGTCATACATAGCGCTCATAGCCT
This sequence comes from uncultured Clostridia bacterium, assembly GCA_934476675.1. Taxonomy (GTDB): domain Bacteria; phylum Bacillota; class Clostridia; order UBA1381; family UBA1381; genus UBA4716. The sequence continues at coordinate 129,474 of CAKSOE010000001.1, forward strand.
CGCGGAGCGGTGTAAACCATTTTCCGTCATATACAAGCTGTGAGAACTGCGTCTGACTCATGCGCTTAAACGCCTGTGTGTCACGATCAAGGCAGAGATATTCAAGTTCTTCGATAGCAGTGTAAAGAATTGTTCCGCCCGGAGTTTCATAAACACCCCTGGACTTCATTCCTACAAGTCTGTCCTCTGTAATGTCCGCAATACCGACTCCGTTTGCGCCGCCGAGCTCGTTAAGCTTTTCTACAAGCTTAAGCGGTGACATCTTAACGCCGTCAACTGCAACGGGAACGCCTGCTTCAAAATCAATTTCAACATAGGTCGGCTTGTCCGGAGCTTTTTCGGGAGATACGCCGAGCTTTAAGAGTGTGTCAAATTTCGGCTCGTTCCACGGATCCTCCAAATCCATGCCCTCATGACTGATATGCCATACGTTACGGTCACGTGAATATAAATCTTTCTTTGTAACGGGTACTTCTATACCGTGAGCTTCTGCATAATCAACAGCATCCTCACGTGATTTTATATCCCATATTCTCCACGGAGCAATAATTTTAAGCGACGGATCGAGAGCCTTTATAGCAAGCTCAAAACGAACCTGGTCGTTTCCTTTACCGGTAGCGCCGTGACAAATTGCAACCGCACCCTCTTTGTGAGCAACTTCAACAAGCTTCTTTGCAATTATCGGTCTTGCGTGAGATGTTCCCAAAAGATACTTGCCCTCGTATTTTGCGCCCGATTTCAAGGTGGGGAATATGTAATCCTTAACGTATTCTTCTTTTAAGTCGGCAATATAGCATTTCAATGCGCCCGATTTCTTTGCGCGTTCTTCAAGCCCGTCCGTTTCCTTACCCTGACCGACATCACCGCAAACGCATACTACATCGTAGTCGTAATTCTCCTTTAACCAAGATATAATTATCGACGTGTCAAGCCCGCCGGAATATGCCAATACAACTTTTTCTTTATCCATAGTTGCAATTCCTCCTAAAATGGTATAAAATATATGAGTGAATTATCACTTTCAAGATATATTATACAATAATATGTCCGATTATGCAATAGGCAAGTTTAAATAAATTTTTTGTATAAATAGTGAATTTTTATACAAAATGATGAATAATTATTACTGCGGTACGGAAAGGATTGTTTTTAATGATTATAATAGGTGTTGACCCGGGGTATGCGATAGTGGGAATCGGAGTTACGGAATATGCCGGAAATAAGTTCAGAACGCTTGAATACGGCGCTATTACGACGCCTGCCGGAATGAATACGGTGGACAGGCTGAAAAAAATATACGATGAAATGACAATGTATATTGAAAAATATTCACCCGATGCGATTGCGATAGAGGAACTGTTCTTTAATTCAAATCAAAAAACAGCGATAAATGTTGCACAGGCAAGGGGAGCGTTGCTTGTGGCAGCCGCAAATAAAAATATACCAATAAGCGAGTATACGCCTTTGCAGGTGAAGCAGAGCGTGACGGGCTACGGAAGGGCGCAGAAAGGGCAGATTCAGCAAATGGTGAAAATGATACTGGGACTTAATGTAATTCCGAAGCCGGATGATGCAGCTGATGCTCTTGCGCTTGCAATATGCCATGCACACTCCAATAAAATGAATAAAATGTTAGGCTTAAATTCGGTAAAATAAGTGATGTGCGGTTGACACAGGAAGTAAATTGTAGTATTATATAGTATGGATAGGAATATTTCAGACTTGCGAGAGGGATTTTTGATGTACTATTATATAAAAGGTAAGCTGGTTTATAAAGACACGAATTTTGTTGTCGTGGAAGCCGGCGGAGTGGGCTATGAAATTTATACAACGCTTACGGATATTGAAAAAGCAGGCGAAACGGGCAGTGAGGTAACCATGTATACGTATTTGAGCGTTCGCGAGGACGCACATATTTTATACGGATTTCTCACGCAGGAGGAACGCAAAATGTTTCTTACGCTGACTGCTGTGTCGGGAGTAGGCCCTAAGGCGGCAGTTTCGATTCTTACGGCGGTAAGTCCGTCAAAGCTTGCTGCGGCGATTATAACAGATGATGTAAAATCCATTACAAAGGCACAGGGCGTAGGGCCTAAGCTTGCAAAGAGAATTATACTTGAATTGCGTGACAGAATAAAAAATGCCGGTCTCGGTACAAGCTTTGAGGAAGCAGGCGAAGAAAGCGTTTCGGGCGAAAGTTTCAGCGAAGCGGCTGCTGCGCTTGTTGCGCTCGGATATTCGGCAAATGAGGCGCAAAAGGCGGTAAGCGGTGCGGACAGCTCCATGAGTGTTGAGGAAATTATAAAGAAGGCGCTTGCAAGGCTGATTTAGGAGGTTAAGAATTGTTTGACGAGAACGAAAGATTTGTCAGCGGCGGATTTATAAGCGAGGACGCGGAAATTGAAAGCGGTTTAAGACCGCAGAGCCTTGAAGAATACGTCGGACAGGAAAAAGCTAAGAATAATCTGGAAATATATATAAAAGCCGCATTGGAGCGAAAAGAGGCTTTGGATCACGTGCTTTTGTACGGCCCGCCGGGATTGGGAAAAACAACCCTTGCCGGAATTATTGCAAAGGAAATGGGAGTAAATATACGTATAACCTCCGGTCCTGCAATCGAAAAGGCGGGAGATTTGGCGGCGATACTTACCAATTTGTCGGAACACGATATTCTGTTTATTGATGAAATTCACAGAATGTCAAGAACGGTGGAGGAGATTCTCTATCCGGCAATGGAGGACTATGCGCTTGATATAATAATAGGAAAAGGTCCGGCGGCAAAATCAATACGAATCGATTTGCCGAAATTTACTCTCATAGGCGCAACCACACGTGCAGGCTTATTAACTGCTCCTTTAAGAGATCGTTTCGGCGTAATTTCAAGACTTGAGCTGTATACTCCGGAGGAGTTAAGAACCATTGTTATACGCAGCGCCGGAATATTGGATGTGGAAATTGACGAGGACGGTGCAGCGGAAATAGCGTCGCGTTCAAGGGGTACACCGCGAATTGCAAACAGATTTTTAAGACGCGTGCGTGATTTTGCACAGGTTAAGCATGACGGAAAAATAACCTGGCAGGTGGCGGCGGAGGCTCTTAAAATGATGGAGGTGGACGAGCTGGGACTGGATATAATCGACAGCCGGCTTATAACGACCATGATTGAGAACTTTAACGGCGGTCCTGTCGGTCTTGATACGATTGCCGCAACAATCGGCGAAGAACCGAATACGATTGAGGACGTTTACGAGCCGTATCTTTTGCAGCTCGGTTTTATTGCAAGAACGCCGCGCGGAAGGATTGCAACAAAAAATGCCTATGAGCATTTTGGATTTAGGTTTATAGAATAAGGGTGAATAGCAATGAGAAAAACAAGACTGCTTTTGGCTGCGGTAATTATATTTATAATAAACACCGTGAGCGCCGGAGCAATGAGTCTTACATATGATAATGCGGTTCATGAATATGCGGGCTCAGTTTTTAATTTGGTGGTAAACAACAGGCTTCTGACAGATTTGCCGATGCCGCCTATTATATTCAATGACAGATCGCTTGTGCCGATACGTGAAATATTTGAGGAATTGGGTGCGGAGGTTTCGTATGACGGAGCGGAAAAACGCGTAGAGGTTACTTACGGAAAAACTTATATAAGAATGTATATTAATGATAATACGGCATACGTAAACGGTAAACGCTGCGCCATTCCCGACGGAATAGTGCCGAAGCTTATAAGCCGTGACGGAGGAGAAACAAAAACCATGGTGCCGTTAAGATTTATAAGCGAAAATGTCGGAATACCGATAGATTTCAGCTCGGAGCATGAGGCGATATTGGTTAATTCGGAAAATTACAGCTTTGATGATAACAATTCTGAACAAAACGGAAAAATAGAGAGTGTTTCTTGCAATGAGGTGAATAAAAATACTATCGAAATACATATAAATGCCGATTCGGACATATCCGATTATTCGGTGTTTGATATGACGGAGCCGAGCCGCATAGTAGCGGATATACCAGGCTTTAGGGTTTATGATACGGAAAAAATAAACGTAGATCGGTGCGGAGTAAGTGCGGTAAGACTCGGCGAGAACGAGGAACGCGCAAGAGCTGTTATTGATGTTGACGGAGAAATAAAGGATTACAGCTATGAAAAGGTATCGGATACGGAGCTTGTGATTACAGTTAAAACTACATCGTCAACGCCGCAGCCGACACAAACACCGAAACCAACCCAAACGCCGAAACCGACAGCAAAACCGACCCAAAGACCTGCCGCGTCGAAAGAGGATAAGCTTATTGTAATAGATTCGGGTCATGGCGGCAAGGACAGCGGCGCTGTCGGAATACTTGACGGAAAGCAGATATATGAAAAAGATTTGACATTAAGTATAGCAAAAAAAGTAAGGGAAGTCCTTGAAAAGAACGGATATAAAACCGACATGACAAGAACGGACGACCGTTTTCTTGAACTTACCGAGCCTCCGGCACAGGCTAATGAAGAAAATGCCGCGGCTTTTGTGAGCATACATATAAATTCGGTTAATGAGGCACCGGAGGCAAGCGGAACAGAGGTGTATTATTCCGTATTGAACAACGGAGACAGCTACGGAGCGACAAGCGAGGAGCTGGCGGAAAATGTTCTTACGCGTATGCTTTATTATATGCGCTCAAAAAACCGCGGCATAAAAACCGCCGATCATGCCGTAACAAAAAGATGCAAAATGCCTGCAATTCTGGTGGAGGTAGGGTTTATAACAAACGAGGACGAGCTTAGAAATATGTGTTCGGACGAATACCAGTACAAGGTTGCACAGGGCATTGCCGAGGGAATTATGAATACTGTTAAGGACATAACAATACCTTAACGGTAAATACTGAACGGAGATTACAGAAGAATGAAAACATCGGATTTTTACTATGATTTGCCGCAGGAGCTTATAGCACAGGAGCCGTTAAAGGTCAGAAGTGACTCGCGGCTCATGCTGCTTGACAAGCACAGCGGAAAAACGGAAAACAGAAGATTTTATGAAATAGCGGACTTCTTAAATGAGGGCGACACGCTTATAATGAACGATACAAAGGTACTTCCGGCAAGACTTTACGGTGTCAAGGAGGGTACGGGCGGAGCGATTGAATTTTTGCTTTTGCATAAGCATACGCTTGACACATGGGAGGTAATATTGAAGCCTGGCAGACGTGCAAAGCCGGGAGCAAGGTTCGTATTCGGAAACGGCGAGCTGAAAGCTGAAATAATTGATGTAATAAATGACGGAAACAGGCTTGTGCGGTTTGAATATGACGGCATTTTTGAAGAAGTGCTTGACAGATTGGGCGAAATGCCGCTGCCGCCGTATATTACGAAAAAACTGGAGGATAAGGACAGATACCAGACGGTTTACGCGAAAAATCCGGGTAGTGCCGCGGCGCCTACCGCCGGATTGCACTTCACGCCGGAGCTTATTGAAAAAATCAAAGCAAAGGGCGTAAATATAGGATATGTAACGCTTCATGTCGGCTTGGGAACATTTCGTCCCGTAAAGGTGGATGACGTAAATAATCACAAAATGCACTCGGAATTTTATATTTTGCCCAAAGAAACGGCAGAACTTGTAAACAGAACAAAAGCGACGGGAAAACGTGTTATTTCGGTCGGAACGACTGCAACAAGAGTACTTGAAACGGTCGGCGCGGAAAGTGAAACGCTTTTTGAAAAGACAGGCTGGACGGATATATTTATTTATCCCGGGAAGGAATTTCATGTTATTGACGCGCTTATCACAAATTTTCATCTGCCGGAATCAACGCTGATAATGCTTGTCAGTGCGCTTGCCGGCAGAGAAAACGTTCTTAGGGCATATAATGAAGCCGTAAAGGAAAAGTATCGCTTTTTCTCATTCGGTGACGCCATGTTTATTTATTGATTGTTAGGAGATTTTTGATGTTTAAAATTTTACACACAAACGGGAGAGCAAGGCGCGGTGAATTTCGCACAGTACACGGAGTGGTGCAGACCCCGGTTTTTCAGAATGTCGGAACGATTGCGGCGATAAAGGGTGCGGTATCCTCGCTTGATTTAAAAGAACTCGGCTGCCAGGTGGAGCTTTGCAATACTTATCATCTGCATTTAAGACCGGGTGACAAAATAGTAAAAAAACTCGGCGGCTTGCATAAATTCATGAATTGGGACAGACCGATTCTTACCGACAGCGGCGGATTTCAGGTGTTTTCGCTTGCAGGTCTGAGAAAAATAACCGAGGAGGGCGTGCATTTTTGTTCGCACATAGACGGCAGAAAAATATTTATGGGGCCGGAGGAGAGTATGCAGATACAGTCAAATCTTGCCTCGACAATCGCAATGGCATTTGACGAATGTATAGAAAACCCCGCCGAATATGATTACGTAAAAAAATCGGTGGACAGAACATATCGTTGGCTTGTGCGCTGCAAGGCGGAAATGAAGCGTCTTAATTCGCTCGACGATACGATTAATAAAGAACAGCTTTTGTTCGGCATAAACCAGGGCGGAACATATGATGATATACGTATTGACCATATGAAACGCATAGCGGAGCTTGATTTGCCGGGCTATGCAATAGGCGGTCTGGCAGTCGGCGAAAGCACGGACACCATGTATCATATACTTGACGAGGTTTTGCCGTATGCGCCTTATGATAAGCCGCGCTATTTGATGGGGGTGGGAACACCGTCAAATATTATAGAAAGCGTTGCAAGGGGAATAGACTTTTTTGACTGTGTTATTGCGTCGAGAAATGCGCGCCATGCATTTATTTTTACACGTAACGGCACTATGAATCTACTTAACGAAAAATATGAGCTGGACACACGTCCGATTGATGAAGAATGTAATTGTCCGGCGTGCCGGAATTTCACGCGCGCATATATACGTCATCTGTTCAAGGCAAAGGAAATGCTTGGTATGCGGCTGTGCGTTATGCACAATCTGTATTTCTATAACGAACTTATGGAAATGATACGGAAAGCAATTGAAGAGGACAGATTTGAGAAATTCAGAAAAGAAAATACGGAAAAGCTTGCGCGCAGAATTTGATTGGGGAGATAAAAATGGAGTATAATAAATATATATCGGAAAACTTCGGGATTTCCGAGGCGGTTGTAAGGCTTGTGAGAGATGCCGAAAAAGACCTTGAAAAACAATTTAAGAAAATAGATAAAACAGCGGAATTTAATCAGCTTAAAGTCATGAAAGCATTTGCCGACAATAAGGTGTCGGAGGCACATTTTGTTCCGACAACGGGTTATGCGGAGGACGATTTGGGACGCGATACGCTTGATAAGGTTTACGCACAGGTATTCGGTGCGGAGGACGCAATTGTGCGGCATAACTTTGTGAGCGGAACACACACGCTTGCAACGATGCTGTTTGCTGTGCTTCGTCCGGGGGATACGCTGCTTGCGGTTACGGGCAAGCCGTATGACACGCTGGAGGAAACAATCGGTATTTCCGGTGAGGACGGAAACGGCTCATTAAAGGATTTCGGCGTAAAGTATATGCAGGCGGATTTAAAAGCCGACGGTCAGCCGGATTTGGAAAAAATTAAAAAGATTCTTACCGAAAATGAAATTAAGGTGGCGGAAATACAGCGTTCGAGAGGTTACGGAGTACGTCCGTCATACAGTGCGGAGGAAATAGGAGATTTAATTTCCTTTATAAAAAACGTTTCACCGCAGACAATATGTGTTGTGGATAACTGCTACGGCGAATTTGCCGATACGAAAGAACCGACAGATTTCGGTGCGGATCTTATGGCGGGCTCTCTTATAAAAAATCCCGGCGGCGGTCTGGCGCTTACGGGCGGATATATTGCCGGAAAAAGCAAGTACGTTGAACTGTGCGCATACCGTCTTACGGCTGTCGGCATAGGCAGACACAGCTGTGCGTCAATCGGCATGACAAGGAATATGTACCAGGGATTTTTCATGTCGCCGCATACAACGGCGCAGGCGATAAAAACCGCTCTTTTATGTGCGGCGGTATTTGAAAAAATGGGATACGGGGTTTCGCCGTCCTCAAAGGATGAACGACATGATATAATACAGTCGGTGATTTTGGGAAGTCCCGAAAAAATCACGGCTTTTTGTGAGGGAATACAGAAAGGCGCTCCGGTGGACAGCTTTGTGAAGCCGCAGCCGTGGGAAATGCCGGGGTATTCGGATAAGGTTATTATGGCAGCCGGAGGATTTGTACAGGGTGCGTCCATTGAGCTTTCGGCAGATGCACCGATGCGTCCGCCATATGTGGTGTATATGCAGGGCGGACTTACGTATGAAAGCGCAAAGCTCGGAATTATGTCGGCAGCGCAAAGAGTAACGGAACAGCAGTGAAAGGAGATTTGCGGTGAGGGTAAGTGCGGTTATAGCGGAATATAATATTTTTCATAACGGTCATAAATTCCTTGCCGAAAAAATGCACGAAAGCTCCGATGCGGTAATCGCCTTGATGAGCGGCAGCTTTGTTCAGCGCGGGGACGCGGCGATTGCGGATAAATGGCAGCGTGCGGAGTCGGCGCTTTTAAACGGTGTCGATTTGGTGATAGAGCTTCCGGCGGTGTATGCCGTAAATACCGCACAGCAGTTTGCATACGGCGGTGTAAATATCATAAATTCGCTGGGAATGGTTGACGAATTGCATTTCGGGTCGGAGGTCGGAAATACCGATGCGCTTTTAAAAGCGGCACAGCTTTTAAAGAACGAACCGGCAGAGGTTTCGGAAAAAATAAAGAAATATACCTCGGAGGGAATGAATTATCCGTCGGCACGTGAAAAAGCATACGGCGGACTGATAGATGGCGGCATTTTGAGCAGCCCGAATAATATACTTGCGCTTGAATATATAATCGCATTAAAGCAGCTTAAAAGCGGGATAATTCCCGTGACGGCAAAGAGAACCGGAGCAGGTCATCATGATGAAAAAACAAACGGAAAATTTGCATCGGCGGCTGCAATCAGAAATATGATTTTAAACGGCAGGGATTATAGTGAATATGTTCCCATAGGTGCGGAATACAAATTGCCGTATAAACTTTCACAGCTTGACAGCGCACTTATTTATAAGCTCAGAACCATGAGTATCGATGAATTAAAGCAGATAAATGATGTAAATGAGGGTCTGGAAAACAGAATAAAGCGTCTTTGTATGGAGTATTCGTCAATAGATGAGCTTGCGGAAGGAATAAAAACAAAACGGTATACACGCACGAGAATAAACCGTGTGCTTATATCCGCACTTTTGGATTTTACAAAAGATTTGTGTGCAAGCGAACCGTCCTATATCCGCGTTCTCGGAATGAACACAACGGGAATGAAGCTTTTGAGTGAAATAAAAAAATGCTGTAAATATCCTATTGTGACAAAAACAGCGGACTTTGACCGTGAAAATCCAATGTTTCAAGCGGAAATACGCGCCACAGACGCATTTTCGCTGTGTGCACCGCAAAACGGATTAAAAAAAGGCGGGCGCGATTTTACAACCTCTCCCGTTATAGTTTAGTTTGTACAAAAATGAATTTTAAGGACACTTCCTTATTGCCTTTGGCATATTATATAAGGGGGTGTTTTTATGTTTTTCGGATCAATGCTGATGGAATGGCTGCAAGCGGCGCTTGTAATGGCAGGCTATGTCGGGGGCGGCGCGGCTTTTCCCGAACCGCTCGGACGCGAAGAAGAAAAGAAGTGTATCGAGCAGTATATGCAGGGCGATATGAAAGCAAAAAATATGCTTATAGAGCATAATCTGCGGCTTGTGGCACATATTGCAAAAAAATATTCGGATGAAAAAAATGCCGAGGATTTAATCTCAATCGGCACAATCGGACTTATAAAGGGTATAAATACGTTTAATCCCGATAAGGCAAAGAAATTAAGTACGTATATTTCAAGGTGTGTGGAAAATGAGGTTTTAATGTATTTAAGATCGTCAAAGCGGCTGCTCGGCGAGGTGTCCATTGACGATAGCATAGGTGCAGACAAAGAGGGCAATAACATGACTTTTTCGGATATACTTTCGGACAGGGACGGTGATATTGCCGAAGAAGTCTTTGCCAAAATGGAGTCAAAAAAGCTGCACGAAGCAATGAAAAATGTGCTTACACCGAATGAAATCGACATCATATGCTGGCGTTACGGACTTAATAACCGAAAAAGAAAAACACAGCGTGAAATCGCACAGATTCTCGGAATAAGCAGGAGCTATATAAGCAGGATTGAGAAAAAATGTCTTGAAAAGCTTGCCGCAGAGCTGGCACGGATATGATACAAAATACCTCATGTAGAGGTATTTTGTTCTTTTTGTAAGAAAATGATTATTTTTACTTGCAAATATCCGCGTGGCGTATTATAATAGAAGTAATTATGAACAGAGGAGAATTATACATATGGATAATATAATGCAGGACGTTAAGGCGGCGCACAGGATTGTCGTCAAGGTGGGAACGTCTACGCTTACATACGAAACAGGGAAGATGAATTTACAGAGAATAGACCGTCTGGCAATGGTTTTGTCCGATTTACACAATCAGGGCAAGGAGATAATCCTGGTATCATCGGGTGCAATCGGAGTAGGGATAGGCAAGCTCGGTCTGAAAGAAAGACCGTCCGATGTGAGAAAAAGACAGGCACTTGCGGCAGTGGGACAGTGCGAGCTTATGCACCTGTACGATAAGATGTTCTCGGAATACGGCACAACGGTGGCTCAAATTCTCTTAACGCGCGGCGACATATCTATACCGCGACGCAAACGTCATACGCAGAATACAATTTCACAGCTGCTTGAAATGGATATAGTACCGATTATAAACGAGAATGATACGGTAACAACAGAAGAAATGGGAATAGGCGATAACGATACCCTTTCGGCGGTAGTTGCCGATTTTCTGGATGCGGATTTGCTGGTACTTTTCTCGGATATAGACGGTTTGTACGACAGCGATCCTCATAAGGACAAAAACGCAAAGCTGATACATATGGTCTATGATATTGAAGATGTGCGTCCTCTTGCCGGAGGCGTGGCAACAGAGCTTGGAACCGGCGGAATGATTACAAAACTTGACGCGGCGGAAATTGCCGTAAATGCCGGAATAAATATGGTAATAGTAAACGGTGAAAATACGGGCGTGCTGTATGATATTCTTGACGGTAAGAATGTGGGAACACTGTTTGTTTCAAAAAATTTTGAAAGAGAGTAGGGTATAAATGACGGAATTACAGGAAAAATGTACGCTTGCAAAAGATGCGTCGTATAAAATGGCGTCAATCGGCACGGAAGTGAAGAATACAGCGCTTGAAGCTATTGCGGCGGCATTATGCGAAAGAAGCGGAGAAATTATAGCCGCAAATAAAGAAGATATTGAAAATGCGCTGAATAACGGCATACGTCCCGCAATGGTTGACAGGCTGAGGCTGACGGAGAAACGGATTGAAGATATAGCGGAGGGTGTAAGGCAGGTAAAAGCTTTAAACGACCCGATAGGCGAGGTTATACGGATGTGGACGCGCCCGAACGGATTGGAAATCGGTCAGAAACGTGTTCCTATGGGTGTAATCGCGATAATTTACGAAGCGCGTCCGAATGTTACGGTTGATGCAGCGGCGTTATGCCTTAAAACGTCAAATGCGTGTGTTTTAAGGGGCGGCAGCGAAGCGATAAGGTCAAATATTGCAATAATGAAGATTATGCAGGAGGCGGCATACGGCGCCGGAATACCGGAGGGAGCACTTAATATAATCACGGACACAAGCCGCGAAACGGCTTCGCAGCTTATGAAAATGAACGGTTACATAGACATGCTTATTCCGCGCGGCGGCAAAGGACTTATCAAAAGTGTTGTGGAAAATGCAACAGTTCCCGTGGTGGAAACTGCTGCCGGAAACTGTCATGTGTATGTGGACGGTGACGCGGATTTGGATATGGCGGTTAAAATCGTAATGAATGCAAAGGTTCAGCGTCCGTCGGTCTGCAATGCGGCTGAAACTCTTTTGGTAGATAAAAGGATTGCGGAAAGCTTTATTCCGCGCATATTTGACGAGCTTAAAAAGAAGGATGTTGAAATCCGTGCGGATAAATTATCCAAAAGCTTTTATCCTGATGTTAACGATGCATCGGAGGATGATTATTATACAGAGTACAATGACTACATAATCGCAGTAAAAACGGTTGACGGCGTGGACGAGGCAATAGAGCATATAAATAAATACAATACAAAACATTCGGAGGCAATTGTAACCGATAGCTATGAAAATTCGCAGAAATTTTTGCGTGAAGTCGATGCGGCTGCGGTATACGTGAATGCGTCAACTCGCTTTACCGACGGCTTTGAATTTGGATTCGGTGCGGAAATTGGCATAAGCACGCAGAAAATGCACGCGCGCGGCCCGATGGGTCTTGAAGCGCTTACGTCCGTAAAATATATAGTTTACGGCAATGGTCAGATAAGAGAATAACAGTGGGAGAAATGTATAATGAAAGATTTACAAGAAAATAACATTCCGGCGGAGCATCAGAATGAAGATTGCTATTTTCCGGATTTAAATAAGGGAATACGCATCCTTTTTGTGGGAAATTCCATAACCAAGCACGCTCCGAAACCGGAAGTCGGCTGGAATAATGACTGCGGTATGGAAGCATCGGCGCTAGAAAACGACTACGTGCATATATTAAAAAAACGTATACGTGAAATTCATCCCGATGCGTCATTTGCGATTTTGCAGGTTGCGGATTTTGAGCGTCAGTTTGAAAGCTTTGATATTGCAAACAACTATCGCGCCGCAATAGATTTTGACGCAGATATAATTACAATGCTGTTCGGAGCAAATGTTCCGAAAGAATACCGAACCTCAACCGATGACCCGGTGCGGTTCGGGGACAGATATCGCGAACTGAGAAAGGCTCTTGATAAAAGCGGCAATGCGAAAGTCGCACACATGGAGGGATTTTATATGCTTTCCAAGATTGACGGCGAAAGAGAAGAAGCGGCAAAAGAATTCGGAGATACATATATCAAAATGGGTGAGACCAGAACAAAAGAAGAAGCGAGAGGTCATTTTAACCACCCAAACGATTTGGGAATGAAAGAAATTGCAGACAAATTCTGGAACACAATTAAAGAATGGATGTAAAATAACAAAAAATCCGCAGCTTTAGCGACAGCCACATAAGGAGGGGCAATCCCTCATTTTGTGTAAATCTCAAAATTGGCTCCAAAATGATAATATAATCTAAGTAACTTTTGCAGGCTGAAAGCCGGATTTCGGTCTTCAGCCTTTAAGAAATCCCTCTATTGCATTCGGTGTATAAATCAGTGTTCTGACCGCTTCGGATACTTGAAATATGTTGATAAATTTGCCAAATTTGCTCGACACGAAACAGCTATCTTGTGATATTTCATGCTCCGCTTTTTATTAAAATTATTAAGCCCAAAGCACAGTTTGTTAGTCAACAGCCGTATTGTAAATGTCAAGAAGTAGCAACTACAGAAAATAAGGAAACTCAAAAAGTGTTTATATATTGACATACAAAAGAAAATGGTATAAAATATATAGGATTTCTAATATGAAAAATACGTATTTGCCGTTTAATCGGATTGCGTTTTTTTTCGTATTATATTTATGCTGCGTATGCAGCGGAACGGAGATTAAAATGTTTGATAAATTAGACGCACTTGAAGAACGCTTCGAGCTGGTAAGTGAAAAAATAAGCGACCCTGAGGTTATAAACAATCAGGAAATCTGGAGAAAATATTGCAAGGAACATTCCGACCTCACTCCGATAGTGGCAAAATACCGCGAATTAAAGACGGCAAAACAAACCATTGCGGATGATAAGGAAATGCTTGAAGAGGGACAAGATAAAGATTTCGAGGAAATGATAAAGCTTGAGTTGTCCGAGGCAGAGGATAATGTAGAAAAAATTTCGGAGGAACTTAAAATTCTTCTTCTTCCGAAAGACCCGAATGATGAAAAGAACGTTATCATGGAAATACGCGGCGGAACGGGCGGAGATGAAGCGGCTCTGTTTGCTGCCGATTTGATGCGTATGTATTCGATGTATGCGGAAAGCCGCCATTGGAAGATAGAAATTTTAAATTCCAATCCTACAGATATAGGCGGCTATAAGGAAGTGAGTTTTTCGATAGAGGGGCAGGGCGCGTATTCAAGGCTGAAATTTGAAAGCGGCGTGCATCGCGTGCAGCGTGTTCCGGAAACGGAATCAGCCGGACGTATACACACCTCGGCAGTAACCGTTGCCGTGTTGCCGGAGGTGGAGGAGGTTGAAGTGGAAATCAACCAGAACGATTTGAGAATTGATGTGTTCCGTGCGGGCGGTCCGGGCGGACAGTGTGTAAACACTACTGATTCCGCAGTTAGAATAACTCATATACCGACAGGTATTGTGGTTTCGTGCCAGGATGAGAAATCACAGTTTAAGAATAAGGATAAGGCAATGAAAATCCTGCGTTCGCGTATATATGACGCGATGGAGGCAGAGCGGCACAAGGATATTGCGGACGCAAGAAAATCGCAGATTGGTTCCGGGGACAGAAGTGAGCGTATACGCACTTACAATTTTCCGCAGGGCAGAGTTACCGATCATAGGATTAACCTTACGCTGTATAAGCTTGAACAGATTCTTGACGGTGCGCTTGATGAGCTTACGGACGCATTGATTACCGCAGATCAGGCTGCAAAGCTTGCCGGTGCGGAGGAATAAGACGGCAAAATAAAAACATTTTGTAAATATCCCGTGAAAAAGCTTTTATTTATCGGGCGTTTATGATATACTAATCTAATACGGTACAAAATCGAGTACCAAACGTGAATATAGTCAGTGAAAGGATTTTATAGTATGGAATTATGCGCAAAATGTAAAAAAAATCCGGCTGTTTTGTTTATAACCAAGATGGAGGGCGGAAAGACAACAAGCGAGGGTTTGTGTCTGAGCTGCGCAAAGGAATTGGGCATAGCGCCGCTTAATAATATGATAAATCAGTTCGGCGTTGCGGACGAAGAATTAGATTCTCTCAATACGCAGATGTCCGAATTTATTGAAAATCTCGGCGGAATGAAGAACATGGACGGAAATATGAACGAGCTTATGCAGGAGCTTAGCGGCGGCGAGGATGACGAGGGCGGTGCGGCAACTGCGCCTTTGAGTGAATTTTTCGGAAATATGTTCGGTGCAGATGCAGCCGGTGATGGAAACACTAAAACGGACACCAAAAGGAAAAAGCAGAAAAACAAAAAAAGTCTGCTTGACACCTATGGAACGAATTTAACCGCAAAAGCAGCTCTCGGCAAGGTTGACAGAGTAATCAGCCGCGACGGCGAAATTGAACGCGTTATTCAGATTTTAAACAGGCGTTCAAAAAACAATCCCGTGCTTTTGGGCGAGCCGGGTGTGGGAAAAACCGCAGTAGCGGAGGGGCTTGCCTGCCGTATTTTTGAGAAAAAGGTTCCACCGAAGCTTTTCGGCTGCCAGATTTATTTGCTTGATTTTACGGCAATTGTTGCAGGTACACAGTTCCGCGGTCAGTTTGAGGCGCGCTTAAAGAATCTTTTGAATGAAGCGGCAGAAGCCGGAAATGTGATTCTCGTGATTGATGAAATTCATAATATTGTTGCGGCAGGCGACGCAGAGGGCGCGATGAGTGCGGCGAATATTTTAAAGCCGGCGCTTGCAAGAGGTGAAATTCAGGTCATCGGCGCAACAACGCTTTCGGAATACAGGAAGTTTATTGAAAAGGACAGCGCCCTTGAAAGACGTTTTCAGCCTGTTCTTATTGATGAACCGTCTGTCAGCGAGAGCATAGAGATACTTAACGGTATAAAGGATTATTACGAGAAATATCACCATGTAAAAATAAGTGAAGAAGTGATAGGAGAGGCAGTAAGACTTTCCGAACGCTATATTACCGACAGATTTTTGCCGGATAAGGCGATTGACGTGATTGATGAAGCGGGATCGAGAGTAAATTTGCGTACAAAGGCAATATATGACGTTTCGATGCTTTCAGAGCGAAAGAACAGTATAGATTCTGAGATAGATAAAGCAACCGAAGCGCAGGATTTTGAAAAAGCGGCAAATCTGCGGACAGAGAAGTTGCAGCTTGATGAAAGATTGGCAAAAGCCGAAGCGGAAGCGGCAAAGGCTGAGATAACATATGATGATATTGCGGCTGTAATTGAGGGCTGGACGAAAATACCTGTTCATCGTCTGACCGAGAGCGAGGCTGATAAGCTGATTGACCTTGAAAGCAGGATTCATAAACGCGTTATAGGTCAGGAGGACGCCGTTGGTGCGGTGTCAAGAGCAATAAGACGCGGCAGAGCGGATATTACCGCGAAAAAGCGTCCTGTTTCGTTCATATTTGCAGGACCTACCGGAGTGGGAAAAACAGAGCTTGTGAAAACAATTGCAGAGGTCATGTTTGATACGGAGGACGCGCTGATAAGGATAGATATGTCCGAGTATATGGAAAAACATTCGGTTTCAAAGCTTATCGGTTCGCCGCCGGGATATGTAGGATATGACGATGCCGGACAGCTGACCGAAAAGGTAAGGAGAAAACCGTATTCGGTAATATTGCTTGATGAGATAGAAAAGGCACACCCCGATGTATTCAATCTGTTCTTGCAGATTCTTGACGACGGCCGTGTTGCTGACAGCCATGGTAAAATTGTGAACTTTGAGAATACAATAATTATAATGACGACAAATGCAGGCTCGGAGTTCAAAAGAGCCGCGTCGGGCTTTATGGCAGATGAAGAAGTTGCTTTGTCCGATAACGTGGATAAGAGCTTAAAACAGCTATTCAGACCGGAATTTCTGAACAGAATAGATGAAATCGTCACATTTAAACCTCTTACCAAGCCGGAGTTAAGACAAATTATTGACCTGATGCTTAAAGATATTGTTGATAAGCTTAAAGAAAGAGGTGCGGATTTTGTAATCACCGATAGCGCAAGAGAACTGATTTTAGAGGACGGTTACGATGCGAAATACGGTGCAAGACCGCTTAAACGCTCAATTCAGAAGCTGATAGAGGATAAGCTGTCAATGCTGTCTATAAAGGGATTGATAAAAAACAACACTGTAATTACGGCAGACAGAAACGGTAATGAGATTAAGTTAAGTGCAGTGTCTGCAGCGTAGTAAAAAAACGCGGAAAATGTTTCCGCGTTTTTTTATTCGGTTGTTATAACCACTGTATCCGTATCTGCGTCCCAGGAAACATCAAATCCCGCAATATCCGCCAAGTCACGTATTTTAAAATAATTTGCCTCGTTTATGGTGTATGCGGTCAAATCGGTTTCCACGCCGTCAACATATATCGGAGCGGTATTTTCGCTTATTTCAAATATTGTTGAAGTGTTTTCTGAAAGCTCTCCGCCCTCTATAACGTACTTAACGCCTGTTGAAACGGATATGGCATTAAGCGATGAATCCCACTCAACATTAAAACGTTTTTTTGTAGTACGCAAAACCATAGCAATATCACGGATTTTGTAATAGTTCGAACCGTTAACGGAATATCCGTCGACATCAACGGCTTTGCCGTTAACCGTAACGCGCGAAGACGAATTATTTGCCGTAAGCGGATTTACGCCGTCATAACTGTCTATGAACTGCTTAATAAGAGTTCTGTTCGGATAGCCGTTAGTCATAAAGTTTTTGCCGTACATATCAACATAAGGAATTGTAGGGTACGGGCTTACATCACTTTTTTTGATTTTTGTGCAGGTAAGGGAAGAGCCGTCAAGCTCCAGTTTATAGTACGCAATAACAGAGGAATATCTCGGAATTTCCTTACCGACAAAAATATCTCTGCCTTCTTTCTGGTGAACTGTTATGTCCGTAAGACAATCGCCTATAACATTCTGCGGTACTTTAATTTCGGAAATGGTACTGCCGTTTAAAGTAAAACCGTGTGAAATTCCGCCGTTGAGACCGGTACGGAGCACGAATGCTTCGGGAATACCGTTTTTGTCAAGGTCGGTAAGAACAACCTCGGAATATGTATTGTCCGTAGACATAAGCTTCATAAGCCTTGTGACAAATGCGTCGCGCCAGCTTTCAGCCGCCGACACAGGCGCTGCTGCTGAAAATGCAAGAATGGCAGTGAGCGCCAAAGAAATTATTTTTTTCATGTTAATCTCCATTCCGCTGCCGTATGGCAGCACAAATCATAACTTGTCTTTTTCTCATTATACCAAAAAATATCGCAATTGTCAAATCGGGCAAAAAAGCAACAAAAAAGAGATAACAGATAATTTTCTGTTATCTCTTAATCTGGCGATCCGGATGAGGTTCGAACTCACGACCTCTAGCGTGACAGGCTAGCGTTCTAACCAGCTGAACTACCGGACCGTGTCAAAATGACTACTTGATTATTATACACTACTTTTTTTAAAATGTCAAGAAGTTTTTTTGCTTTTTTGAATAAAAATGTGCAAAATGTATTTATTTCAAAGAGTTTTCTTGTTTTTGAGGATTTTTATATCCCCTCTTGTTATTAGTTAATAATTTCCAGCGCCATACGGTAAAGCGCCTCGGAATTTGCTTCGGTGTTGTCCATAGCGAAAATACAATATTTTGTACCGTTGAAATCAAACGTCAGGCTTTCTGTATGATGAATTTCAACAGAATCCGAACCATAGCTGAAAATATATTTTCCCGACTTTTCATCTTCCTTATCCTCATCAGTCAGAGCGTAACCCTCGGGAACAAATTTCATATCCGATTGAACATAATACATATCTACGCCGTTTTGTGAATATGTCGGCGGTGTGTTTTTCTCATCGGGATATATGCCGCTTTTTTGTATGTGTATTTCTATGCGGCTGTTGTCCTTTTTGTAACGGTAATTCAGCCCTTTAAATTTGATTGTTTCATTTTCATCCTCGTATTTTTTCTTCTTTACCGAGCAGTCGGAGAAAACATATCCGTTGCTGAATTGTTCGGGAAGTGTGGGTTCGGTTTTAACAATTTTTTCACATTCGGCAGCGGAGGGCATAGAAGTATATTCCGGTTTGGCATTTGATGAACCGTATATAGTTGCTATTTTTGATGATGCAAGCGCCGCACAGCCGACCGTAAGAATAACCGCCGCAGCAATAATAATACTTTTTTTGAAATTAACCGTTTTCATAACAGAACTCTCCTTTTGTTCGGGCAGGGCAGATAATGTGTCCATAACCCTTTGATGAAATTTTTCGCTTGGTTCGGGAAAGGAATTTTTATACATAGTTACACCTCCAAATGAGCTTTGAGTAATTTCCGGCCTCTTGCCAGACGGCTTTTTACCGTTCCGGCAGGTATTTTTAAAATATTTTTGATTTCTTCTACCGAATAACCCTCTATGTAGTAAAGCGTCACAGTGAGTCTGATTTTCGTATCAAGCTTGTTCAATGCTTCATATAAGTCCGAATAATCGTTTTCGCAAAATCCTGTTTCTTCATCAAGCGGAGCAAAATGCTGTTTTGAACGCAGGATTTTGTTGCACTCGTTTATCAGAATACGAATGAGCCATGTTTTAAAATAACGTTCATTCCTGAGCGACGGCAGCTTTTCGTATGCCTTTAAAATGGCTTCCGATACAGCGTCGGCGCAGTCGGCTTCGCTTTGGAGCATTGACATTGAAATGCGATACATAGTGGTTTCGGCTTCAAGAACATTGTTTTGAAATGTACTCTTATCCATGCTTAAACCTCTCCGATAATTTTGTTTTACGTTAATTAGATGTATTGGGATATAAAACGGTTCATTTATTTTTAAAATTTTTTTGAAAAACCGGCATTGCCGAAATGGCAGCGCCGGTTAAATTATTTAAGTCTTAAAATCCGCTGATTTGACGAACCGCGAAACGCAAGGCTTATATCTTTTTTATCTTCTATAAATTCTCCGTCCACAAGAACGTCTATAAGCGACAGCATCTCGTCTGTTACTTCGCATCTCGCGCGGCTTTCGCCGAGTAAATCCGTTTCGTATGTATATCCTGTGTAGCACCATATGTTTTTTTGCGGATAAAGTCTGCGAACCTTTTTCAAAAACGGCAGCAGACAACGCTGATTTTGTACCTCAAACGGTTCGCCGCCGAGAAGCGTAAGTCCGTTTATATATGACGGTTCAAGAAGCTTTATTAATTTTTCCTCCGTTTCGGCGGTAAAAGGTTTGCCTGCGTTGAAATCCCATGTTTCACTGTTAAAGCAGCCCTTGCAGTGATGCGTACAGCCGGCAACAAACAAAGAAACACGAACGCCCTCGCCGTTTGCAATGTCGCAATTTTTTATTTCGCAGTAATTCATTACAGATGCAGAACCCTTTCCTTAATTTCCTGTGTGCGTCCCTGGTTCCAGAATTGTGTTCCGATATATCCGCAGGTGCGGCGCGCAACGTTCATGGTTGTCTGGTCTCGGTTACCGCAATTGGGACACTCCCACAAAAGCTTTCCGTCTTTATCGGTCACAATATTGATTTCGCCGTCATATCCGCACTGCTGACAATAGTCGCTTTTTGTGTTAAGCTCCGCATACATGATATGGTCATAAAGGAACTTTAACACTTCAAGAACGGCAGGAATATTGTTTTGCATATTCGGCACTTCTATGTAGCTTATTGCACCGCCGGGGGACAGCTCCTGGAATTTTGATTCCAACTCAAGCTTATGAAAAGCGTCAATCGGTTCAGTAACGTGAACATGATACGAATTAGTTATGTAATTTTTATCCGTCACGCCCTCGATAATTCCGAAACGGTTTTGCAGACATTTTGCAAATTTGTATGTAGTTGATTCAAGCGGTGTGCCGTAAAGCGAATAGTCAATATTTTCGGCGTCCTTCCATTTTTTGCAGGCATTATTCAAGGCGTGCATTATTTCAAGTCCAAGCTTTTCACCCTCAGGTTCGGTAAGCTTTTTATGTATCAGCTCATAAACACATTCCCACAATCCGGCATATCCGAGAGAAAGCGTTGAATATCCGCCGTAAAGCAGTTTTGTTATGCTTTCACCTTTTTTCAGGCGTGCCAAAGCGCCGTGTTGCCACAAAATAGGCGCAACGTCGGAAAGTGTGCCTTTAAGTCTGTTGTGACGGCATTGCAGAGCGTTATGGCAAAGCTCCAGCCGCTCATCGAGAACCTCCCAGAACTTATCCAGATTACCGCCGTTTTCTGCTGCGGTACAGGCAGCGTCTACAAGGTTAATCGTAACAACTCCTTGGTTAAATCTGCCGTAATACTTAGGCTTTCCGTTTTCGTCCACATACGGCGTCAAAAAGCTTCGGCAGCCCATGCAGGTATAACAATGCCCATCGCCGTTTTTATCGATTTTAAGGCGCAGCATTATTTTTTCCGAAATATAGTCAGGAACCATTCGTTTTGCTGTG
This sequence comes from uncultured Clostridia bacterium, assembly GCA_934476675.1. Lineage (GTDB taxonomy): Bacteria > Bacillota > Clostridia > UBA1381 > UBA1381 > UBA4716. Next base: position 150,888 of record CAKSOE010000001.1, read on the forward strand.
CATTTTGCCGCAAGCTTGGTTAAGTACCAGTACTTTGAGTCCTCGTGGATATTATCTTCTTCAAGTACATATATAAGCTTGGGGAATGCCGGTGTAATCCAAACGCCCTTTTCGTTCTTTACGCCTTGTATTCTTTGACGCAGCATTTCCTCTATAACAAGCGCAAGGTCTTGTTTCTCGCGTGCGTTTTCAGCCTCGGAAAGATACATGAAAATAGTAACAAACGGAGCCTGACCGTTGGTTGTCATCAGCGTCACAAGCTGATACTGAATTGTTTGTACACCGCGCTGTATTTCCTCCATAAGGCGTTTTTCGGTAATTTGCTTTATTATTTCGTCATCGGCAGTAATACCGGCGGAATCAAATTCATCTAAAACCCTTTCATATATTGACTTTCTCGAAATGTCGACAAACGGAATAAGATGCGCAAGGCTTATGCTTTGTCCGCCATACTGATTACTTGCAACCTGTGCGATGATTTGCGTTGCAATATTGCAGGCGGTGGAAAAGCTGTGCGGAGTTTCTATCATCGTTTCGCTTATTACCGTTCCGTTTTCAAGCATATCTTTAAGGTTTATCAGATCGCAGTTGTGCATATGCTGTGCGAAATAATCCATATCATGAAAATGTATTATTCCGCGTTTGTGAGCGTCAACGATTTCCTGGGGCAGCAAAATTCTCTGTGTGATGTCCTTGCTGACTTCGCCCGCCATGTAATCTCTCTGAACGCTGTTCACGGTAGGATTTTTGTTAGAGTTTTCCTGCTTTATTTCTTCATTAACGCATTCGAGTATGCTTAAAATCTGATTGTCGGTAGTATTGCTTTTTCTTATCAGATTTCGGGTGAAACGAAATCTGATGTAACGCTTTGCCGTTTCGTAAGCCTGATGCTCCATAAGACGCGTTTCGACCAGCTCCTGAATTTCCTCAACCGAAAGAGCGCGGTTCATTTTTTCACAGTGGTGTTCTATTGAATCGGAAATTTCAGATATACATTCGTCTGTAAGTTCTGTGAGGTTTCCGCCGGCTTTGTTTGCTTTCGTTATTGCGGCGCGTATTTTCTCTATATCAAATTCAGCTTCGGAGCCGTTTCTCTTTATGATTTTCATAAAAATTCTCCTTAAAAATATTTTATTGGGTTATTTATCCTACTTATTTTCATTATAAGTTAGTATAGCACAACAATTTAAAATATACTGTTGCATTTGCAACGATTTTGTGATAAAATACTATATATTGTGATGTGGGTTTTAATGTCAAACTATATAAGGGGGGTAATTTTCTTGAACGAATTTATATTTAAAGGGCTTTCCGACGAGGAAAAAGAAAGTATTTGTGCCGATAACGGCATCAGTGAACTGTCATTTAAAAAAGGAGAAATTTTAAAAAAGGATATTGAGAGCGGTATACTGATAGTCGACAGCGGAATGGTGCAGTTGAAATCCGTAGACGATGACGGCAACGAAAATATTTTGCTGTACGCCGAAAAAAATGATATTATAACCGACAGACTTTTCGGCTTTGCGGCGAATACGAACAGCTACATAAAAATTATACAAGACACAAAAATGACATATATAAGACGCGATAAGCTAAAAAACGGAGATAGTGCAATCAAGGTGTTAAATAACATTTTTCGGCTGTATGAAGAAACCTCCAAAAAAATAATGCAGCATACGGCGGTGGTGATGAATCGAAGCATACGCCGCAAGCTGTGCGAATTTTTTGAACAGCAGCGAAAAGAAAAGAAATCCGTAAAATTTAAAATTCCGCTTACTATGACGGAGCTGTCGTATTACATAGGCGCAGAAAGAACCGCAATGATGCGCGAAATAAAAAAAATGCGCGATGAGGGATTGATAACCTCTCAAAACAGGGTGATTACCATTTTGAAATAAAACATTTTGTTTTGAAATATGCCTGAAATATATCGAATAAAATTGTGCGTAACATTAGGCTGTATGCGGTTATTTCTTGTATATAGGTTTAAATATTTGTATCGTTTTATTATATTTTTATCGTATCTTTTTATTGAAAATCACATGAGAGCAATATATAATATTATTAAGGAAACAGAAGATCAGCGTGAAAATATGCCGTGCATTTTTCACGCTGCGATTTGTGCCGCCGTACGGCGGCGGAACGGAGGATTAAGATGGAAAAAAGAAGCTGGAAAATACTTTATTCCGATTACAGCGGAATGCAGAAAAAAGCCATTGAACTGCTCAGTGCGGAAATGGGAAAAATTATAAACCGGGATAAGGGGGTGTATACACTGCACGTTCTGCCGTGTGAAAAACTCGGAGCAAAAGCCGATAAAAATGCGGTTATGATAGGAAAATATTCTGACGGTGATATTTGCAGATTTGTAAACAGCAATGAAATTCCGCAGGACGGTTATTTAATAAAAGCCGTTGACAATCCTGCGAATACCGATTACAAAATAGTGGTGATTACCGCTCATACAGACCGAAATCTGTTTTACGGTGCGGTGGATTTTGTCGACGACTGTCTTATGAGACTTGCGCCTGTTTCGGGCGCAGGAGGTTTAAGAACACCATGCGAGGTGTTTGATAAAAAGCTTCCCGATTTTACATATTCATCTGCTCCGACAGTAAAAACGAGAAGCATTTTTACATGGGGGCATCCGATAAATGATTATCGGCGATATATTGCAAACATTGCAAGACTGAAAATCAATCAGCTTATTGTCTGGAATGATTTTCTTCCGATTAATGCTAATGATATAGTAGATTGCGCTCACGAATACGGTATAGAGCTTATCTGGGGCTATGCATGGGGCTGGGGGACAGACTGCAGGGATATAGATTTAAACAATCTTGATGCGCTCAGAAAAGAAGTGGTGGAGGTGTTTTTAAGGGATTATGATAAGTCCGGCGACGGGATATATTTTCAGTCATTTACCGAAATGCAGGAGGACAGCATAGGAAATACACTGGTTGCCGAAGCAGTTTCGGACTTTGTAAATAAGGTTTCGCATGATTTATTCGAGTTGCGCCCAGAGCTGCACATTCAGTTCGGACTGCACGCGTCGTCGGTTAAAAATCATATGGAGTATATTGCACGCGTCGATGAGAGAGTGGAGATAGTATGGGAGGACTGCGGTTCGTTCCCGTATCATTATCTGCCTTCCGTAAAGAATGAAAAAGAATTTGAAGATACCGTTAAATTTACAGACAAAATTATAAACCTAAGAGAGAACGGCGCAAACGGATTTGTTTACAAAGGTATGATGACCATGGACTGGACAAAATTCGTGCATCAGAGCGGAGCGTATATCATGGGTGTTTCATCGGAGGAATTGCAGAAAAGCGATGTCGAAATGTTAAAGCCGATTTGGAAAAGCTTTCAGGGAGAATGGCTTAACAGCGGAAAATATGTGTATACGCTTACAAAGCATATAGCCGAAAAAACAGGCGGAAACGTAAATATCAACATGGCAGGCGCATTAGACGGCGGCATCTGGTTTACGGAGGCGCTGTGCGCTCAGATTATGTGGAACTGCAACGAAGATTACGAAAGCATACTTGAAAAAGTCGGAAAAAGACAATGTGTTACGATGGCATAAGGAGGTAAGCATGAAAACGGAAATATTAAAAAATTACTACGACAGTATTAAAAAAACTCTTGAAGAAGATTTTGTGTCTTTTTGGGAACGTGTATCTGTCGATAAGGAATACGGCGGTTATCTCTGCGGATTTGACAGAGACGGCGAATTGTTTTATGAGGATAAATCCGTCTGGCAGCAGGGGCGCAGCCTGTGGATGTTTTCAAAGCTGTACAATGAATTCGGCAAAAAACAGCTTTGGCTCGACGCCGCAAAATCGGGATATGATTTTATAAACAAATACTGTTTTGACGAAAACCATCATATGTATTTTCGTGTAACAAGAGACGGCAGACCGCTGGTAATAAGACGGTATTTTTTCTCCGAAGCATTTGCTGTTATGGGATATGCCGAGTATTATAAGGCAACGGGAACTGAAGAGGTGCGCCAAAGAGCTGTTGAATTGTACGGTCTGATGCTTAAATATTACACAACGCCCTGTTATTTTCCGCCTAAGGTAAATCCCGAAACGAGAAAAACCAAAGGGCACAGCATAATTATGATAATGATGAATGTATCTCAGATTATGCGTGAAATAGATGATAATCCGCGTTATGATAAAATGATAGACACTTGCCTTGATACGCTTTTAAATGATTTCGTAAAAGAGGACAAAAAGGCGCTTATGGAAACCGTAAATGCCGACGGAAGCTTTTGGGATTCACCGGAGGGACGTTTTATAAACCCGGGACACAGTATGGAAACGGCATGGTTTATGATGCAGGAGGCCATACATAGAAAAGACAGAGAATTGATGGAAACGGCAATCAAAATTACCCGCTGGTCGCTTGAACGCGGCTGGGATGAGGAAATGGGCGGAATTTATTATTTTATGGACGCAGATAATAAGCCTGTTTTGAGCCTTGAATGGGATATGAAGCTGATGTGGGTACACTGTGAAGCGATGATAGCGTTGGTGTATGCTTACAGCTACACGGGCAATGAAGAGTATTTCAAGGGATTTGAATGTATATTTGACTACATATCAAAGCATTTTGCAGACCTGGGACATCCGGAGTGGTACGGTCATCTTCACCGTGACGGTACGCCGATTTCGCAGATTAAGGGCAGTGACTGGAAAGGGCCGTTTCATAATGTCAGGGCATTTATGCTTTTAACTCAGCTGTTGGGGGATTTGGTAAAAGGAAATTATATCGGAGGTGTTTTTGAATGAACAGAAAATTCGGAAATATAGCGCTTAAAACCGTCGGTGATGAATGGGAAGTATATTTTGATATGGCACTTGTAATGCTGGACGAGATTATGAAAAACAATAATGCCGGAAAAAGCACGGTTATGATTGTGCCGGTAGGCCCGACGCAGCAGTACCCTATTTTGGCGCGGTTGATAAATCAGCTGAATGTATCGCTGAAAAACGTTCATTTCTTTAATATGGACGAATACCTTGTCAGTGAAACGGAGAGTATTGACCGCAGCCATAATATGAGTTTTTATCACAGAATGCAGACGGAGTTTTATCAAAGGATAAAGCCGGCGCTTGCCATGCCGGAGTCGCAGAGACATTTTCCGCAGCCCGGGCATGAAGCGGAATACGATGAGATGATAGAAAAGCTCGGCGGCACCGATTTGTGTCTCGGCGGTTTGGGAATTAACGGTCATATTGCATTTAATGAGGCGGCGGAGGAAAACGATACGATAAGCGCCGAAGAATTTGCCAAGTTGGGAACGAGAGTTCTGCCGATAAGCCGCGAAACGCAAACTATTAATGCGTACGGGTATCAGAGAGGGGATTTACGTGGTATACCGAAATGGTGCATAACGGTGGGAATGAAACAGATATTGGCGTCGCGCCGTATATATATTGCTCTGAACCGTCCGTGGCAGCATGGGATTTTTAAACACGTGCTGTTTGATAAAATCCAGCCGCAGATTCCGGCAACGCTTTTGCAGAAGCATACAGATGTTACATTCTGCGCATATAACGATATTGCCGAAGGAATATAGCTAAAAGGCGGCTTTTAGCTATTCTTTCGTATTGTATCACCGGCATTGTTTTGTCTGAACTGATTCGGAGAGATTTTGTACTGTTCTCTGAATTTTTTTGAAAAATAGCTTAAATTTGAAAATCCCGCCTCAAACGCAATGTCGGTGACTGAGATGTCCGGAGAATTTATGAGCAGTACTTTGGCTTTTTCCAGTCGCAGCAGACAAAGGTATTCATTAAAGCAAAGTCCGAATACCTTTTTAAAGAGTCTGCAAAAATAGCTTTGGTGATAGTGCATATCATCAGCTATTGAGTGCGAGGTTATGTATTCATGGTAATGTTCTTCAATGTAGTTAATAACATTCTTGGAAAACACTGTTGTACTGGAGGGTTGCGACGCTTTTAAGTACAAATTGTTTTGCATGAGGTAAGCAAACATAAGGTTAAGATTACCCATGACGTTCATTTCCCAAAACGGCTTGGCGGTTTCCGTGGAACTGCAAATTTCATTAAACAGATTTATTAACGTGTTATAGTGTACGGAGTCCGGCTCGATATGAATTTTAATGAAAAAACGGTTATTTTCCAAATCGGCCACAAGCGCTTTGTTTAAAATAAGCGACGGGTCAAAGCACAGGCATAAATACTCAAGGTCGACATCGGGCAGGGAGTCGAGTGTATGCACCATATACGGACTCAGAAATATCATGCTGCCCTCATGTGCGACGGCTTTGGAATCGTTTACTGTGTACATAGCGCTGCCTGATTTTATATAAATTATTTCAAAATCCTTATGATTTGAAAGAGGCGCGGGAACACGTGTTTGGTAATTTAAAATTCCGCTTTTGTATGTACATATCGGTATTGTGGTATATTGTTGTATAAAACGATTATTTAACAATCAAACACACCTCCTATGATTTTATTATAGTCAAAATTCACAAAAATGTCAATAGAGTTATAAAATATAGTTAAAATAATTATATACCAATTTAAAAAAATACAATATAATATTAATAGAAAATTAAATATATTTTAAGATAAATTATTTATCCAATAATCGGATAGATAGGATAATTAAAGCAGCAATGCTATGTTTTAAGCTTTTACAAAGGAGTGAAGCGGAAAAGATATAAAATTTGCATTTTAAGTTTGGGCACAATTAACAAATCAATTATATGACGATAATAAAATGAACGGAGGAGACTTTATGAAAAACAATATCAGAAGAAGTATATCATTTGCAGCTGCGCTGATTATGTGTACCGCAGCGGTGTCGGGATGCGGAGAAAAGAAAGAATCTGCAACAAAAACAAGCACGCTTAATTTTGAGGGTTATCCGGTAAATACGGATGAAACACTCACGTGGTATATGCCCTTGAGTCAGGAATTATCGCAGGTTACAGCGACTATGGAAAGCACACCGTTTGCAAAGGAGCTGGAAAAGAAAACAGGAATAAAGGTCAAGTACGAGCATCCGCCGATAGGTCAGGAGGAGGAAAGATTTAACATTATGCTTTCCGCAGACAAACTGCCGGATCTTATATCTTACGAATGGTACAAATATGCGGGAGGCCCATCAAAAGCAATAGACGAAAAGGTAATCATGAAGCTGACAGACATTATTGCAAAGGATGCGCCGAATCTGAAAAAATATCTTGACGAGCATCCGGAAATTGATAAAATGGTAAAAGATGATGACAATGATTACTATTGTTTCCCGTTTCTGAGGGGAGATGAGAGTCTTTTGGTGTCCTGCGGCCCGATAATCAGAAAGGACTGGCTTGATGAGCTGGGACTTGATATGCCGGAGACAATGGACGACTGGCATACGGTTCTGAAAGCGTTTAAGGAGAAGAAAGGCGCCGCCGCACCGCTGACAATGCAGACCTACATATTAAGTCTGGGTGATTTTGTCGGAGCATACGGAGTTAAGAAGGATTTTTCCGTTGAGAACGGCAAGGTTGTGTACGGCCCGTATGATGAGAGATATAGAGAGTTTTTAAAAACCTTTTCGGAGTGGTATAAAGAGGGACTGATTGATAAGGATATTGCAAGTGTTGACGCAAAATCGCTTGACACTAATTTCCTTAATGCAAAATCGGGAGCAACGGTTTATTATTCGGGAGCGGGTATCGGAAGATGGCAGAATGCTATCGCGTCAAAAGACCCGAATGCGGAATTTGTTCCTGTTTCTCATCCGGTACTCAACAAAGGCGAAACGCCTAAATTCGGTCAGAAAGATACGTGGTATGTGTCAAGAGGTGCGGTCGCTGTAAGCACGTCGTGCAAAAATCCGTCGCTTGCGGCAAGATTGCTTGATTACGGCTACTCAGAGGACGGAGGTATGCTCTTTAACTTCGGTGTTGAGGGTGAAAGCTATAACATGAAGGACGGTTATCCGACATATACCGATAAGATATTAAAAAATCCGGATGGTCTGTCGATGGGGGCGGCTTTAAGCAGTTATGCAATGGCGGCAGACTGCGGCCCGTTTATCCAGGATAAAAGATATATAGAACAGTATTACAGCAATCCCAATCAAAAGCAGGCTCTGGAGGTGTGGGCAAAGAGCGACGCAGACAAAAACAGTCTGCCAAAAATCACCCTTAACTCAGAGGAAAGCAAAGAAACAGCCTCACTGCTGACAAGTATTCAGACGTATGTTGACGAGCATACCGTAAGATTTATTACCGGTGCGGAAAATATCGACAGCTTTGACAGTTACTTAAAGGGACTTGAGGATCTGGGAATAAATAAGGTTATCGAGGTGTACCAGAAAGCGTATGAACGTTATATGCATAGATAAAATGCGGGAGGATAAGTTCGGATGGAAAAGAAAAAAAGCTTGATTTTCAGGTTAAAACAGGATATCAGGCGAAACGGTGTTCTGTATTTGCTGGTTCTGCCCGTTCTGGCATTTTACATTCTGTTTCATTATAAGCCTATGTACGGAACGCTTATAGCCTTCAAGGATTTTCAGCCAAGACTCGGAATTATGGGCAGTCCGTGGGTAGGATTCGATAACTTCAAGGCGTTTTTTACAAACCCGTACTTTATGCGTGTTTTGAAAAACACCCTGGTAATCAGCGTGTCAAATATATTGTTTACATTTCCGGCACCTATCATATTAGCGCTGCTGATTAATGAGATGAGAGGAGAAAAATTTAAAAAGGGTGTGCAGACGATTTCCTATCTGCCTCATTTCATATCTTTGGTTGTTGTGTGCAGTATGGTAAAGGAATTTACGTCAAGCGACGGTTTTGTAACGGATATAGCGGTTATGTTCGGAATGGAAAGACAGACTATGCTGAATAATCAGAATCTGTTTGTGCCTATTTATATTTTATCCGATATATGGCAGAATGTCGGATGGAGTTCAATTATATATCTGGCGGCTCTTACGGGAATAGATACCGAGCTTTACGATGCGGCAAGCATTGACGGAGCAGGGCGGTTTAAAAAGGTTTTGTACGTTACAATTCCGGGAATATTGCCACAGATAATAATAATGCTGATTCTGGCAATAGGCGGTATGATGAATGTTGGATACGAAAAGATAATTCTGCTTTATAATCCTGCAACTTATAACACTGCGGACGTTATAAATTCATACGTTTACAGAGAGGGTCTTGTCAGCAGAAATTACGGATACAGCACGGCGGTAGGTTTGTTCAACTCGGTAATAAACTGCATACTGCTGTTTGCGTCAAACCATATAAGCAAAAAGGTAAGCGATACATCACTGTGGTAACCTTAATGCGGAAAGGAATAAAAAATGAAAAGTCAAAATAAAATAAAGGCTTCGGCAGGCTCTGTAATATTCGATATATTTCTTTACATACTCATGACATTGGTAATAGCAGTAACATTGTATCCGATGCTTCATGTGCTGTTCGGCTCGCTCAGCGAAGGCAGCAAACTGATTGCACATTCGGGAATAATGCTTTGTCCGCAGGGATTTTCTCTGGCGGGGTATCGAAGCGTATTCAAAGACCCGATGATACTGAGAGGATATGCAAATACTCTCTTTGTCGTTTTGGTCGGAGTAGGTTTAAGCATATTCCTTACGATACTCGGCGCATATTTTCTTTCAAGAAAAAATGTTATGTTCAAAAAGCTGATAATGCTGATGATATTGTTTACGATGTTTTTCAGCGGCGGAATGATTCCGTTTTATTTTACGGTAAGAGATTTGGGACTGGAAAACAGCATATGGGCGCTGATTATTCCGTCGGCAATGAACACCTTTAACCTGATTATAATGAGAACGGGATTTGAATCAATTCCAGATTCCATTGAAGAAGCGGCAAAAATAGACGGCGCCGGAGAACTGACGATTATGTTCAGGATCATGGTTCCGCTGGCAATGGCAACAATCGCGGTGGTGCTGCTTTACTATACGGTTGATAAGTGGAATTCATGGTTTCATGCTATGATATTTATACGTGACAGAGAGAAATATCCGCTTCAGCTTGTACTGCGCGGAGTGCTTATGACAAATGATGTGGCGGCAATGACAGGCGGAGCAAGCGTAAGCGATCAGGAATCAATAAGCGAATCGGTAAAGTATGCGGTTATCATAGTGTCAACGCTTCCGGTGTTGCTGCTGTACCCGTGTTTGCAGAAATATTTTGTCAAAGGCATGATGGTCGGTGCGGTCAAGGGATGATTTTTTTGAAAAGGAGAATGCTTGTGAAAAAGGAATTTTTAAAAAAGGCAATAGTGCTTGGCGGTGTGTTTATGCTTGCGGCAGCGCTAAAAGCAAATGCGGCGGATATAAGCGTCAGAGCTGTATTTGACCCATTGAACGGAAATCTGACAGTCGGCGGAAATTCGGAGGAGAACGTTGTCATTACCGTAATAAAAAGCGGTACGGAATACAGCGATTTATACGATTCGCAGCCGGACGAGTTCCAGTATGTCTCGCCGGAGGGCGGAAAGTATTCATATACATTTGATTTTTCAGACGGTGAATTGTCAAAGAAATATATTGTTTCGGCAACGTCATATTCGGGGGAGGCAAGCAGTACCTTTATATGTTACAGCAACGAAGCGGCACAGGAATTTTTTGAAAATAATCTTAAAGGAAAAAGTGAAGAGGAATTCTGCCCGGTAATGGAGAAAAACGGCGGAGTGTTCGGCTTTGACTATGAGGATGATATTCATGTTAAATACGGAAGTGAAATTATACGTATATTGTATGCATTTAAAAACAACAGCGCGGAGGATATTATAAAGAACTATTCTGTTGCAAAAATTTATGCACAGCTCGGCGGTGCGGATAAATCCGATGTGGAAACGCTTATTTCAAAATACGCCGAGGAGCTCGGATTGGATTTCAAGGCGGACTGGGCCGACAGGATTAACGAACAGGTAAAAGATGATATTGTCGAAGCCGTTGTGAAGTGTGATTATGCCGAGATAGCGTCAAAAAAAGACAAAAACTTTAAAAAAGTCCTTGATGATTTTTTTATAACAGCATTGTGCCAAAAAGCCGAAAGCTGGTTGGCAGTCAGAAATCTAATAATAGAGGATTACTATGAAATTTTTGCGGATAAGCTCAAAAGCAGCAAGTATACGGCACTGAAATCAAAGGACGCAGTATTTATTGACATGATGAGTTACCGTTCGGGATTTACGTCGGCAGCCTCAATAGCGGATATATTGGATTCGTCGATAAAAAGACAATATGACAAGGAATCGGAAGAACCTAAGCGTACGCAGGGCGGCGGAGGCGGCGGTTCGGGTTCCGGCTCGGGCAAAAGCAGCGTGTCGGGATTGGCAGGCGGCAGTTCGGCTGCACCGAAACCGGAATCAAACGTAAAAGAAAACACCGATACGGCGCAGAGCTTTAAGGACGTTTTAAAAACACATTGGTGTGCGGCAGATATTGAAAAATTATCAGAAAAAGGCATTGTAAGCGGATATGATGACGGAACATTCCGACCGGAGGAGAGCGTGAGCCGCGCCGAATTTGTAAAGCTTGTAATTTCGGCATTCGGAGGAACTGCGGACGGTGAATATGACGAAAACTTTGCTGACGTAAAAAAGTCGGACTGGTTTGCGCCGTATATCGGGACTGCAAGCTCCCTCGGAATAATTAACGGCGACGGCGAAAAATTTAATCCGAACAGCCATATTACACGTGAGGACGCAGCGGTAATTGTATACCGCATAGGTGCGCAAAAGCTTGCAAAAGGGGATAAATCTGACTTTACGGACGGTGCGGAGGTAGCGGATTATGCGGCAGAAGCGGTGTCGGCGCTGTCATTAAACGGAATTATAAACGGTTTCGGGAACGGAATGTTTATGCCCAAAAAGGAAATCACAAGAGCTGAAAGCGTAAGTATAATTTGCAGACTGTTTGAAATATTGAAATAGGAGGCGATAGAGTTGAGAAAAATTCGGAATATGATTACAGCGGCAATTCTGGCTGTTTCAATATGCAGCGGATCTGTTCCGGTGTATGCGGAGGACATCGCGGAAACAGAAATAAGCATAGATACCGGAAGTGAGGTTTATGAGTTTCTGGATTATCTTGGTGTCTTTGATGAAATCGGCATCAATGCTTATGCGAAAGAAATTACAAGAGCAAAATTCCTTGCCATTGCAATAAATACGGCGCAGTTCCCTTTGCTTGAAACGGAAACTGAATTTTCGGACTTACATAAAAATCATGAATATTATTCTTATATTGCGTCTGCGGCGGCGGCAGGATATATAGACAATACGAATGGAGCTTTTGAGCCGGACAGGGAAATTACCCTGAACGAGGCGTTAAAAATACTTGTTTCCGCGCTCGGATATTCCACAGCGGCGGAAACGCTCGGCGGTTATCCGAATGCCTACATAAGCATTGCGGACAGTATAGGGCTGCTTGATAAAATAGGAGGTGTCCGTAATATTGACGGAAATACTATGATACAGCTTATGTATAATTTTCTCACCGCAGATATGGCGGACGCCCCTAACGGTACGGAGAAGAGTGTAAGTTTTGTTTCAGACAGCGGAAAAACACTGCTTACGGAAAACTATAAGCTTGAGAAAACCACCGGAGTTATAACATCTGCAGGAATGACCTCAATAAACAGCGATGCGCCGACGGTGTCGGGCTTTGGCATGAACGGTGAAATTTTCGGAACAGGTATATATAATGAAGAAAAATATCTGGGTTTAAAAGCGGACTTATACTATGATGAGGACAGAACGGTGCGGACGATTTTGCCGCATGACAATAAAACAGCCGTTATTTTGCCTGAAGATATAGATACGGTACATAATGGTGAAATTACTGTCTATAACGGAAAGCACAGAGATAAGTATAAGACTGACAAAGCATTAAGCTTTGTCAGAAACGGCAGACTGACGGCGCACACGGCGGAAGATTTTATATTTGACGGCGGAAAGATAACGCTTATTGACAATGATAAGGACGACGTGTATGAAATTGCGCTGGCAGAGGTAATAGAATACGTTGTTGCCGGAACGGTGGATTTTTCCGAAAGAATATTATATAACAAATTCGGCGGCGGTGCGTACAGCTTTAAAGAAACGGGAAATTTCAGCTACAAAGGATTTCTGTTTGATGCGGTGTCGGGGAAAACAGAGGCTATGACCTTTGAAGAAATTGAAAACGGTGAACTGCTGGAAATTAAAATGAGCGATGACGGCGAATTGATAAACTTTACGGCGGTGAAAAATCCTCTCCGCGGAAAAATCACCGGAAAAAGCGCCGAAAGCCTTACAATAAACGGAACGGAATACAAAACCACAAAATATTTCCGTGAAAATGAGACAAAGCTGCAATTTAATATAATGTATGATTTCAGTCTTGATTCAACAGGAAGAATTGCATATGCGGCTGAAAACAATACAAGTTCAATGCAGTATGCTTTTCTGATAGGGTACGGCAGAGACGATAATCTGGAGGAGGTATGGTTAAAGCTTGTCGGAACAGACGGAAATTCGGTGCGATATAAGCTTGATGAAAAGGTGACGTTTGACGGCAAAAAAATGAAGGCCGTTTCCGATACGATTAAAACGGCATTATACGAAAGCGGTACGGCAAAATATCAGATTATCAGATACAAGGTTAACGATAACGGCGAAATATCGGCAATAGATACGGCGGAAAAACCATCGGGAACAAACGTTGCAGATAAATGGAAAAAGGACGATTACGGCGATGACAGCCTTGTAATGAACGTCAGCGGAGTAACCGGTGCATACAGCTCCGGCAGAGCGCTTTCGCCGATATGCACGATTGACGGAACGATATTATTCATGGTTCCGAAAGACCTTGCACCGGGCACGAAGTTCAGTGACAGGAGCTTTACTGTCGGAACAAGCAGTTCGCTTACGGAGCATCACTCTTATAAATTTGACGGATATGATTTCAATTCGGCAATGTGTCCGCAGGTGGCTGTGGTATACAGCGAAGAGGCAGTTGCCGAGGGGACGGTATCCTTGATAGAGCCTTTGATTTGGTATGAAGGCTGTGTGGTAGAGAATATATGCGAATCAATAAACGAAGATGATGAAATTGTAAAAAAGCTTACGGTTGTGGATAGAGGAACGTTTAAGTCCTACTACATTTCAAAGGATATAGAAGAAGCAATGCAGGTAAACAATATACCAATGCCGGAACCGGGAGATATTGTCCGGCTGACGATTAAAAATACCGACGAGGTGTACGGAATTTCGATTGATGCGGAATATGACGAAAAAACAGGTACCGTAAAAATTAAAAATTATCTGGACGATTCGTTTACATATCGTACATATATAAGCGGAAAAGCGTTTGCAAAGGGTTCTTCCTCAATCACGATACTCGGCGATACAAAGCGTACAAACAGCTCGGTGGATATAGTAGATAATCTTATGACTGTCGGCTTGAATGTAACCAATATAGTAAAATTCAGACGCTCATCTAAGGAATGTCAGCCGGCAAGACTGAGCGACGTTGTAACTGCACTTGAAGCAGGGGAAGAGAGCGCAAGCTACGTATGCGTCAAAACCGAATACGGCAAGGTGAGAACGCTTGCAATTTACGTAGACTGAATGGAGGATTGAATATGTTAAAAAAGATTACGGCGCTTTTAACTGCCGCTGCGCTGACGATGTCGGCAATGCCGATGCTTGCTGCCGCGGCAGGCTCCGATATATTTGTTTATGAAGCATTTGACGATTATGCCACAAACGGCAGTCCGGCGGGAACTGTTTCGGCAAGCGGAATTGATGCGAGAGTGGTTGAACGCAGCGACAGCGACAAAGCTCTTTTTGCAAAGGCATGGGGCGAAAAAGCAAAGATGACGGCAAATCTGACAGCTTCGTCGGAGCGTATGATTTTGCAGGCGGACATAATGATAACGGGAGAAAGTACATCGGGAAACCTCTTTTCGCTTACCTGCGGTTCAAAAACACTTACGCTCTTAAAATTAGACGGTGATGTGCTGACTTTAAACGATGGCAAAAAAATATGCGGCATAAGATACGGCAAATGGACGACAATAGCCGCACGTGTAAATTTAAACGCAGGTCTGACGGATATATATGTAGACGGACGCGAATATATTTCGGGCTGGTATCTGCCGTCGGTAGGATACAATGCGCCCGGTAAAGCTGTATGGGATATAGCGCCGCCCGATGACGGGACATCGTGTCTTTACATGGATAACGTAAAAATTTACGGCGGAAGTGAGTTTCTCAAAGATTCTGCATTTCCGGATAAACCGTTAAACAATGAACGTGAAGAATTTGAAGAAACCACAGTGATGCCGGAACAGTCAAAGGTCATCGGAGTATATGACTATAATGACGCCGCCGCATCGGGAACACAGCCTAAATCGTCAAAGTGGGATTGGGTTGAGGCTGATACGGGAAATAAGTGTATGCATTTCAGCACAAAGGCGCTTACGAGCGAGGACCCGTTTATGGATACAACGTTTCCTGAGCTTGCAACGGAAAACAAATATGTGGTTGAGGCAAAAATTCGGATCAAGGATATTGTCGGAAGCTCAAGAATAGAGTTTATGGACGCAAAGGATTCGGGACGTAACGGGTGGAGAATAGGCGCATATTTTGCATCGGACGGAAATATTTATATGCGAAGTACGGGCGTGTTTGTCGGCAAATGGTCAAAAAACGAATGGGTAAGGCTGGCGCTTTGCTATAATATACCTGCCGGAACGGTTGACGCATGGATGAGTACGGGCGGCGGAGAAATGAAACAGGTTCTTAAAGCAAGTCCCGCAGATGATACGCTTTTTCCGACACAGTTCCGTATATGTGCGCAGGTTTATGCCGGCAGCAACATAGAATTTGATGTTGACGATGTAAAAGCGTATCAGGGAACAAAGCCAAGAGACGTCAGAAAAGAGGATGTCGGTTCAAACAGTACTACCGCACGCGGTACGGTAATGGATACCGAGGAACGCATCAAGCCGCTTATAGGGAATGCCAAAATACTTATGCCAAATAATGAGACGATGTATGTAAACGGCGCGAAAAAGTCGTATACTCTTGCGGCAAACAAGCCGTTTATTACGGGCGACGGAGTGTTTATGATTCCTCTTACGATGCTGGACGAAATCACAGGAAGTCAGAGCCTTTGGAATAATACAAGCGGCGAAGGGGTGATAAACGGAAAGTGGACGATAAAAACGGGGTCTGCAAATGCGGTATCGGCAGAAAAAACAATTGAATTGTCAAAGCCGGCAGAGCTTATAAACGGAACGCTGTATTTGCCCATGCGCAGCATTTGTACGGATATGCTCGGAAAGAGTATTATGTGGGACGACAGAGGTTTTGCGATCATTTCGGAGGGAAAATTCAAATATACCGATGATGAAAACTTCTATAAGGCATATGAGCCGATAGATCAGATATATCGTTATATGCAGTTTGACAGACCGAGCGGTTCGGAAATGATTAAGACCGTTAAGAATATTCATCCGAATAACGGACATCCGCGGCTGATGTATACGGATTCAGCGGCGGAGCATATCAAAAACCTTATAGAAAATAATCAGACCTCGGCAGAGATTTATGCAAAAACACTGGCAAGAGCAGATGAATATGTAACAAACGGAGCGTCAGCATATTTCAAATCGGATACTCCCGACAGCAATAAGCAGAGTCAGGGCGGAGCGGCACAGAATGCAGTGGAAATTCTGAGCGTTGCTTACAGTGTAACCGAAGATACAAAATATCTCGATACAATTGCAGATATTATAGATATTTTGTGCGCGTACGATACGCTCGGACAGTGGACTTCGCTTCTGGCAACCGGAAGCTGGTCGGCGGCGGTAGGTTTAGGATATGATATAACATATAATTATCTTAACGCATCATCAGCCGGAAAAGCAAAGCTTGCCGCATGGAGAGAAAGAATTTATGCTCTTGCATACCCGAATCTTGTTTCTACATATGAGTCGGGTGTGGGATTAAGATGGTATAACATTCTGGATAACTTCGGAATTGTTATCGGCAGCGGCTATATGACGCTTCTTCTTGCGCTTGCAGATGAGGAAGATAACTATGACGAAACACAGTATCTTTTGGAAAATGTAATGAAAACCCTTGAATACACAGCGCCGTTTTTTGCACCTGACGGAGGATGGTACGAGGGACTTGACTATTGGATGTTTTCGCAGGAATACCTGACATTGTTCTTTGAATGTTTGCAGAACAGCTGCGGCAATATGTACGGATTTGACACAATACCGGGAATTATGACGTCGGGCTATGCTTTTCTGTACGGCGTGACGCCGAACGGAAAGTTTAACTTCCATGATGCAGACGATCCGCCCGAAAACAGCGTATCTCCGTATTACTATGCAATGCAGGGAGATCCGGTAATCGGAAAAGCGTGGAAGAGAATGTATACACAAAGCTTTGAGGAAAGACCGAATATATATCACTGGCGGCAGCTGCTGTGGTATGATGCAAGCTATGACAATGCGGACGACATTACCCTGCCGCTTGATAAATACATTCGTGTGGCGGAATACGGAACCATGAGAAATTCGTGGGAGACAAAAAATCCGACATTTGTCGGTATTCACGGCGGATTTACAAAACTGCCGCATGATATGCTTGACGTAGGCGAATTTATTTTTGAGGACGACGGCATAAGATGGGCTATGGATTACGGAAACGACAACTATAATTTGCCTAATTACTGGTCAGACGAGGGATATAATATTTACAGAAAGAGAACAGAGGGAGAAAACTGTCTTGTTATTAATCCGCGCGGCGATTATTACGGTCAGGAGCTTGGAAAAGGTTCAAAGCTGAAATTCTTCGAGTCGAAACCCAAAGCCGCAATGGCTGCATACGATTTAAGCGATATATATGCGGCAGATGCGAAGAAGGTCACACGCGGATATTATTTCGGTGATGAACGCCACAGCCTGACAATACGCGATGAAATAGAGTTAAGCAAGGACAACAGCACGGTATATTGGTTTATGCACACTCCTGCAAGCATCAGTATAAGCGGTAACGAAGCAATTTTAACATATGCCGGAAAACAGCTTAAAGCGGAAGTGATTTGCGATGCGGAAAACTTTGAATTGCTGGATATGGATCCAAAACCGTTTGATTTTGTTCCGAAGGTCAACGGACAGGCGCAAAATTCGGGACGAAAGCTTGCCGTAAAGGCAACTGATTCGGGTAATTTCAGTATTACCGTTAAGCTTTCGCCAATACGCGATGATTACGAAATAACTCCGGCTTCTGATGCGTATATAGATGAATGGACGCTGCCGGACGGTGAAATAGAATCCGCACTTACGCTTTCCTCCGTGGCTGCGGACGGAGTAAATATAGAGAATTTTAATCCGAAAGAAAGAACGGTCAATGTTGCGGTACCTGTAAATCAGACAGAGTTTCCGCAGATTACGGCATCGGCTCCCGAGGGAAACGTTACCGTTGAATATGGAAATAATCTTTATGACGGCGCTAAGATAACAGTAACGGCGGAGGGCAAAAAGAAAGGTGTATATCATGTTAAGTTTACGTTCGATCAGAACAGAGAGATAAATGTCACGGATGAGCTACATGATGTAACGCCGAAAGCAGGATTAAAAAATGCTAATATAATACAGCATAAAGCATGGTTTTCGAATTCAATTCCGCAGGCAGCGAACGGACCGGACAATCTGAGTGACCGCGATTTCTCAACCAGATGGGCGAGCGATATGGACGGCGGATGGGTTGAATATGATTTCGGTGAGGTAAAGAACATAAGCGGCGTTGCATATGCCATTTATGAGGGAACACAGCGCGCAAACCACTTTGATATATTATATTCCGAGGACGGCATTAATTACAAGAGGGTTTACAGCGGAGATTCCTCCGGCACAAATGCGGAATTTGAAAGACTGGAAATCCCCGGGCGTGCAAGATTTGTGCGCTACACAGGTCACGGCTCAACAGCCGGAACATGGACGAGTGTGCTTGAATTCGGAGCATATATCGTGTATTAAAAAACAGACAAAAATAAAGAAAGGAGGCGTACGGAATGAAAAAAATATCAGCCATTATACTTGCGGCGGTTTTGATGTTTTCTCTTTCAAGCGCGGTATTTGCCGATAAGGCACAGCCACTGAAAACATATGATTTCAATGCTCAGAGCAAAGGTGAGATAGAATGTGTATCGTCAAACGGCGTGTATTTTGAGGAAAGCTTTGAAAGCGGTATCGGAGGGCGTGAAGCGAAGGATTTTGCTTACAAAATCACTGCTAAAAAGCAAGGCTCGCAAAGCGGCAGCTATGCGTATACTCTCACAATACCAACGGGAGGGGAGAGTGAGCCTATTGTTACGGCAGAATTTGATTTATTCTCAAACATTACGGCAAACCCGAATGCAAAACAGGATCAGACACCGTCGATTTTACTTTATGCATCGGATAAAAACATACTCTATATAAAGCAGACTGCCATTCAGTCTGTATTGGAGAGTTGGAAAAGTGTCAATTCGGACACAAGCTATATAGGCAGCTGGACAAAGATGGCTTTAACGGTTAATAAAACGGCTAAAACAGCAGATATGTACATGAACGGTGTAAAAATATTAAACGGTGTTTCTCTCGGAAGTGATTATACGGATAAAGCATATATTAAGCTTGGCTGGAGCTACTGGTACGATGCTCCGGGTGATGATTGCTTTTTTGCGGTTGACAATATCATAAGCTATGCGGGAATAATGCAGCCGGACGATAAGATTACATGGAATAATCAAAACGGCAAAATCGGCTCGATATCGGATATAAGCGCCGGAGATGAAATTTCCGCAGCTATTGATATGTATAATTTCTCGGGTACCGATAAAACGGTTACGGCGGTATTTCTCGTGCGTAACGGCGCGAAGATAGTGAGTGCAAAAAGTAAAAGGGCAGTTGTAACGGCATCGGAGGAACCGACCGTTATTACTGCCGACGCAGTGGAAATCACAGACACGGAAAATCTTGATGTAAAGTACATTTTAATTGACAGCTGGGAAAACAGAACACCTATTTGTGACGCATATATTTTGAAATAAAAAGTTAAAGGAGAAAAGTCATGAAAAAATTATTATCAGTTTTGTTAACGGCGGCGATAGTATCGGTATCGTCATTTACGGCATTTGCCGATAAGTCAAATCCGCTGAAATCGTATGATTTCAACAATCAGAGCAAGGGAGAAATAACATACAGCACCTCCACCGCAGGTTATTTTTCGGAAAGCTTTGAAAGCGGTATCGGCGGAAAAGACGCGCAGGATTATGCTTATAAAATTACGGCAAATAAGCAAGGTTCGCAAAGCGGAAGTTTCGGTTGTACAGTAACCGTTCCGACGGGAGGTACATCGGATACGATCACTGCCGAATTTGATCTGTTCTCGAATATAACAGCAAAAGCCGGAGCGAAAGGAGGTCAGACACCGTCGATTTTACTTTATGCGTCGGATAAAAACATACTCTATATAAAGCAGACTGCCATTCAGTCTGTATTGGAGAGTTGGAAAAATGTCAATTCGGACACAAGCTATATAGGCAGCTGGACAAAGATGGCTTTAACGGTTAATAAAACGGCTAAAACAGCAGATATGTACATGAACGGTGTAAAAATATTAAACGGTGTTTCTCTCGGAAGTGATTATACGGATAAAGCATATATTAAGCTTGGCTGGAGCTACTGGTATGATGCGCCCGGTGACAATTGCTTCTTTGCATTGGATAATATTTTAACCTATGACGGGGCATACGTTCCGGCGCAGGTGGGCTTTAAAGCTCCATCGGCAAACGGATATGCGGTTGATAATGACACTGCCGTAATAACGGTTCCGGCATTTGCAACGGTCGCTGAATTTATAAATAACGTTGAGCCGATGGACGGCTGTACCTTAACGGTAACGGACAAAAACGGAACGGATATTACAAACACAGACAAAGGACTTAATAAAACCAAAGTAGCAAAGGTTGTAAACACGGACGGTGAGTATAAAACATACAGCTTTAATGTTTCAAACCAGCTGGCATATGACGATTTTGATAGTTGGACAGGAACGTCATGGGATTGCAGCGGTGCAACGGCTATTGGGCAAATAACAGGCACAGACTCAATTCCGTGGCGCTGTTGGAATACCAATACGAACGGCGAAATAAGAATAAAGACGGAAGCAGAGCGCGGGAAGGTGATAGAGTTTTACAGCGATGAAACAGACACAGACCCGGGAAGCGGACAAAGCGTATCATTGGAGCTTTATACAAACACAAATTATCTTAACGCAGTTCCGACTTTCGGAAAAACTCTGGTTATATCCTGCGATATGTATGCGGAGAAACTCAGCGGTCCGATTGAGGTTCTCGGAAAAGACGGCGACAGCAAATGGCTGCATATTTTAAAGCTTGAGGGCGGACAGCTTGGCGACAGCTCAAAAAATTACGGTAAAGCGTATAATAACCGCTGGTATAACCTTATGAATATTATTAACCCCAAAGACGGAACGTGGGAAATGTATGTTGACGGAGTTTTGGCAGGAACGGGAAAAACAGACGCTTACAGCAAAAATCTCAGTATGATAAGAATTGCGCTGGATCGTGTCAAGGGTGAAAAGAGAACAGCCAAGTTTGATAATTTTGCAATGTATGAATTTGACAACAGAGAATCGGCTGATATAAGCAAGCTTTTAACTAACATTACATCAAATACCGATAAAATTAAGGTTGGCAAAGGCAGTCTGAAAAACATAATCACGGCGGAGAACGGAACATCGGTTTCTGAACTTAAAGCAGCGCTTTCCTCCGCAACCGATGCGTCGGTGTATGTTTCTGGAAATGACGGGGATGCCGTTACAAAAAATATGGAAGTTAAAGTTGTTTCGGCAAACGGATCTAATACTGCGGAATATAAGGTTGCCGACAGCAACGGTATTGTTGATTTTGATTTCACAGGCATCGGCGGCTACATAAGTGCGGATTGCGAATATGCAGGTGAAGAAAAACCGGTAATGGTTACGGCAATGTACAATAACGGCGTTCTTGTGAGCGCAGGTGTCGGAGAAGATGACGGTTCAAAAAACATTAACGGTTATCTTTCAAACGGAATAATAATTTCCGAAGATACGGAGTGGACGGAAATCAGAGCGTTTATTTTTGATAATATGAACAGTATCCGTCCGCTTGTAAAGGATATATCATACAGTAGGTGAAGAAATGATTAAAAGCAGTTTGTTAAAATATAAGAAATTATTCACAGTTACATTGGTTATATTTGTACTGCTTTTAAGCGTAAGTGCGGCGGGGGCGGTCAACACGTCCCCCAATGCCGAAAGGACATATAAAGAGGACTTTGAAAGCTATTTCGGAAATTCAGAAGGAATATGGGGCAGTAAAGTTCTTACATATTCCGCACCGAACGGTCAGGTTTGCCCTCAAAATACCGAAAAGGGGATTTCGGTATCGGTAACGACGGCAAACGGCGAAAGAGCTTCTTTAAATATTTTTACAGGGAAAGTTCAAAATCGAATAAAACTCAATTTTGATGTATTTGTCAGCGGTAGCCTTTCGGCGGAGCTTGAAGACGAAAACCGGAAAACAGAGCTTATAAGTGTTTCGGGGATTGAGCGGGGAAAGTGGCAGAGAGCGGAACTGGCGTTTGACGCAGCACAAGGTGCATATGATTTTTATATAGGCGGAGAGTATGTGCGGACGCAAAAGCTTTTTTCGGGTACGGTTTCCGTGGTAAGGCTGTGTGTGAACTCGGGCAACGTGCTGTTTGATAATATTGAAGTCAGCATTTATGAGCCATTTAAGGCGGCAAAATTAATGTATCGTTCGGACGGAGAGCTTTCGGAAAGTTATGAAGGACGTATTCCATCAGAAGCCGATTGTGCGGCGGTGCGTTTTACACAGTCTGTGGATTCGGGGAGCGTTGCCGGAAATGCGTCGCTTGTCAAAGCGGACGGAACGGAGATTTCGGCATGGTTTCATGCCGAGGACAGTATCATTTTCATAGCGCCTGAGGACGGTTTTGAAACTGGAGAGAGTTATCGCATAGTTTTCGGAAATAATATTTCCTCCGGCTTTAAAAAAATCGGAGAACAAACCTGCATTGACTTTACTGTCTCGGACGAAAACCCGAACAAGGATTTATTCAGGTGCGATTTTAACAGCGGCGATTCGGAGAAAATAACAGCTGTTGCCGAGCCGCAGCGATATTTTAAACAATCGTATGAGGATGAAATCGGCGGCAGGAGCAAAGGTGATTACGCCTATAAAATCTTTGCAAATCAGCAGGGCTCGCAAAGCGGTAAATTCGGATATACAATGAAGATAGCGATTCCGCAAAGCAATTCGGAAATAGTCACTGCCGAATTTGACCTGTTCGACGGCATAACAGGCAAAACCAATGCAAAACAAAATCAGATTCCGTATATAGTTATATCGTCGTCGGATACTTCGGTACTGTATATGTATAGTAATTCCATTTCGGGAATTAATTGGACGAATATAGGTCTCGGCGGCTATACGGAGCATTTGGGAAAATGGATAAGGATAGCTTTAAGTGCGGACAGAAGAAACAAAACCTATGATTTATACATGAACGGAAATAAAATATGCGATTCTCTGAGCATGGGAGAGGACTATATTGATAATTCAGAGATTAAGCTTGAGCTTGCATATTATTACGATGCCCCGGGCGAAAATTGCTTTATTGCAGTTGATAATGTGCGGTGCTATGAGGGGGATTATATTTCACGGAACATTTCCGACTTTAAATTCAACAGAACAGAAACCGCGGAGGAAACTTATGTAAGCGTAAGCTGTGAATATACCGCAAAAAAGAAACCCGTAATGCTTGCGGCGATGTATAATAACGGAGTTCTCGTAAAAGTGAGCGCTTCATGCACGGGTGAAAACGGGCATCTTTCAAACGGAATATTAATTCCGAAAAACAAGGAATGGACCGATATTCGAGCGTTTGTATGGGAGGATATGAAAAATATCTGTCCGCTGGCAAAATCAATAACGCTTAACAAAACAGATGAATTAAAGAGGTCGGGGTATGGAGAATAATATTTTCAAGATAGAATTAAATGCAGAAACAGGCAACATGACTTCACTGATTATAGCGGAGGACGGACATCGCATGAACTGGTGCGGAGGAACTCACGAATGGGGCGAATTTCTGTGCGGCGGATATGTTTATGAAAATAACAAATATGTGCCGAAACGCAGCAGACTCATCAGCTTTCGCGAGGATAAGGATAAAGCCGAAAGCATATTTTCGAACGGAAAAATTGAAACAAGGGTATACAGAAGCTTTACCGAAAACGGAAACTTCAAAGAAGAATATACCTTTAAAAACATCAGCGATTCGGATGTGTTTTTCAGAAAAGGTGAATTCGGGATATATACCCCTTTTGCCGACGAGTATATAAAGGCGGCGCAAAGCCTTGCTAAACGCTGTAATACACATATATGGTGCGGTGAAAATGTAAGCTGGATCAATGCGTTAAGACAGGGAAAATCCAATCTGAATATAGGACTGTTTTTATCGGAGGGGTCGCTGGCGTGTTATTCCATTGACCGTGATAATCAGAAGCTTATGCACGAAACAAGAGGAAATATAATCCTAAATCCTGCTGCTGCCGCGCTTGTTCCGGAAGAGGCAATAACCGTTGCGTGGGAAATTTTTGTTCACAGCGGTACGGAGGAATTTGAAGAAAAGTTCAAAAAGCATTTCGGAATCGGAAATATAATAACGGACAGGTATACGTATTATGAAAACGAAGATATTTCGTTTGGATTTGAGTGTGATTCGGATGCGGTTAAGATAAGCTGCGGCAATGAAGAAGTCCCGTTTTTAAGAAACAACGGTATGATAACGGTTAATTATACGCCAAAGCATACGGGAGAATATAAATTTTTCATAGAATTTTACGGGATTAAAACGCACGTGCTTATGAACGTGGTAAAACCACTTGATACGATTATTAATAACCGTATTGCTTTCATTGTTGAAAAGCAGCAGTATATGCGAAAGGACAGCGCTCTTTACGGTGCGTATCTTATCTATGATAATGAGGAAAAAACGCACTATTTTGATGAAGACCGTGTCGACCATAATGCGTGCCGTGAAAGACTGGGCATGGGAATATTAATAGCAAGGTATCTTCAAAAGCATAAAAACAAGAGCTTTTTTGAAAGCCTTATGCTGTATGTTGAGTTTGTCAAACGAGAATTTCTCGATACCGAAACGGGAGAGGTTTTCAATACCGTAGGAAAGAACAGAAATCAGATAAGACTTTATAATGCTCCGTGGATGATCGTGTTTATGACCGAGCTCTATCGGCTGACGGGTGATATGGAGTATATAGAGATTATTCATCGGGCTTTAAATAATTATTACAGTCTCGGCGGATCTGAATTTTATCCGAATGGTTTTGATATGAAACTCATCGCAGATACGATACGCAGCAGCGGGAAAAGCGAATATGCCGATGAAGCGATGAAGTTTTTTAAGCTGCATACCGATAATATGTTAAAGAACGGTACCGATTATCCGGCAATGGAGGTAATATACGAGCAGACAATAGTAACGCCGGTTGTTTCGTTTTTATGCGATATGGCGTCTCTTACGGGAGAAGAAAAGTATATCTGTGCCGCAGAGGAGCATCTGGAAAACCTGTTGAGATTCGGCGGTTCACAGCCGGATTACCATTTGAATAATATTCCGATAAGATATTGGGATGATTATTGGTTTGGAAAATCAGATATGTATGCCGATGTTTTTCCGCATTACTGGAGCTGTTTAACGGCGAGAGCATGGCATAATTACAGCCGTGTGTCGGGTAATGAAAAATACAGAAAAATGGCGGATAATTGTATACGCAGCTGTCTGTGCCTGTTTATGGAGGACGGCTCCGCCTCTTGTGCGTATGTGTATCCGTATAAGATTGATAAATACAAGGGGGGATTTTTCGACGCATGGGCAAACGATCAGGATTTTGCACTGTATTTTTCGATGGTTTTATCGGAAGATAACTGAATGAAAGGAATTAAAATGATAAATGAGGAACTTAATAAAATACATCAAAAACTGCTTGTAAACGGAAAAAAATATGATTCCGTTTCTCCGTCACCATCTGCAACGGACGGTATTTATTCAATAAGTCAGGGCTGCGCATGGACGGACAGCTTTTATGTCGGGATGCTGTGGCTTGACTATATGAGAACGAAAGACCCTGCCATAAAGGCAAATATTGATATGCAGATGGCTGAATTTAAGCAGCGAATGAAGCAGAAAAGAGGAATGAATCATCACGATATAGGCTTTCTGTATACGCTGTCGGCGGTGGCGGGATTTAAGCTTACAGCCTGCGGCGAATATCGGGATATGGCGGTGCGGGCGGCAGAATTGCTGTGCGAAAGGTATCATCCGGAAGCAAGGTGTATTCAGGCTTGGGGGAGTGTTGAAAAAAAGGAGAATTATCGGCTTATAATAGATTGTATGCTCAATATTCCGCTTTTATATTGGGCGGCACGGGAAACCTGCGAAAAACGATTCTATGACATAGCTTATAACCATGCAAAGACTACAATGGCTAATATTTTCAGACCGGATTATTCAACATATCATACATTTTATTTTGATTATGAAACGGGCAAGCCTCTTTACGGCAAAACCAAACAGGGGGCAAGTGATGACAGTACGTGGTCGCGCGGTCAGGCATGGGCAATTTATGGCTTTGCATTGAGCTACGGATATACAGGAGACGCAGCGTTTCTTAATGCCGCAAAAAATGCGGCGGATTATTTTATAGAACATCTTCCGTCGGACGGCGTTTCGTTTTGGGACTTGTGCTTTAATGACGGTGACGATGAACCGCGTGATACCTCAGCGGCAGCTGTTGCGGTGTGCGGATTGCTTGAAATTGATTCGTTTATCGGCTCGGAAAATGACGGATACTACCGCAAAATTGCAGAAAAGATTGTGACATCGCTTTGCAAAAATTATATGTCGTCCGATGAAAAGGAATCCATTCTGGATCACGGCGTATATTCAATTCCGGACAATGTCGGAATTGACGAAGCCTGTATATGGGGCGATTACTATATACTTGAAGCGCTAACAAGGCTTTTTGATGAAGGAAAATATATAAGCTTATGGTAAAAAATTTATACATTTAAAAGGAGATTAAAAAATGACAGAAAAAGTATTAAAAACAGGAGTTGCCTACCACGGAAACCGTATTTTAAGGCACGTAGAAGAGGACATGAAGGATATTGCGGGACACAATATGAATATTGTGGTACATATGTTCACGCACAACGACTGGGACAGACATCTCGGAGTGATGAAAAATATCTTTGACCTGTCAAGAGAAAACGGTCTTGAAGTCTGGGTAGATAACTGGGGTCTCGGAGGTTCGCCGGGGGATAAATCTCATTTTCTTGAATATTATCCGGACAGTCATCAGGTGTTTAATGACGGGGAGGTAAGTCCGACGCAGGCTTGTCTGAACAGTCCGCATTTTTTGGAATTTACAAAACAGTGGATTGATGCGGTAAAGGACTGCGGCGGTGATAAAATTTTTTGGGACGAGCCGCATTTTTTCACAATAAACACGAAAAGCAACGATCATTATACCGCTCACGGCGATAAATTTACCTGTTGCTGTAAACGTTGTAAAAAACTGTTTGAAGAAAAATACGGAAAAGAAATGCCGAATGAACTTACAGAAGAAGTAGAAGAATTCAGAAAGGAAAGTATTACAAAATACTTTGATGAAGTGACGACCTATGCCGCATCAAAGGGAATGGAGAATATATCCTGTATAATGCCGCATACCCTGAAACAGACATCGGGAATTGCGCAGCTGCCGAATATCAGTAATTTCGGTATTGACCCTTATTGGAGATGTACCGGAAATATTAAGGATGGCAAGATTATAAAATCGCCGTATGACTTTTTGTATGATTCTACAAAGGAGGCAGCAGCATTGGTAGAACCTACGGGAAAGGATTATAATATATGGCTTCAGGCATTCGGTATTCCCGAAAATGCCGAGGAGGAATTTTTCATGGCGGCAGACGGGGCATACGATGCCGGAGCGAGAAACATACTTACATGGAGTTACAGAGGTGCGGAATCAAATACGTATAAGAGCGCGCGCTGTGAGTACCTTTGGCATATTATAGGAGAAGCAATGAGAAGATTGAAGGACAGGAACCTCGATGCAATCCGAAACGAATATTACAGCAAAAAATAAAATGTATTGCGCCTATCCCCAATTATCGGAGGGGATAGGCGTTTTTTGTAAAAATTCGTGTATGCAAATTTTTGCATACACGAATTTTGTAATGACTGTTAAATTTTTTTGTTTAAATAGGCGAGTGAAAGCGCCATGTTCTCGTATTGAACCGTTATTTCATCGGGAACGGAAAGGGTGCACGGCGCAAAGCACCATATTCCTTTTATTCCGAGCCTGACAAAACGGTCGCAAACCTCCTGAGCACAGTCAGCCGGCGCTGTAATTATGCCTATTTTAACATCGGAGGACTTACAAAAATCCTCCAGATTATCCATAGGATAAATCGGTTTTCCGAAAGCGCTTTTTTCTGGAGCATCTACTGCAATATCGAAAGCTGCCTTAATTTCCAGACCGTAATCGCCGAAACCGCCGTAGTCAAGCAGTGCGCGTCCAAGCTTACCGGCGCCGACAATCACAACATTGTTTTTTGTGCCGACACCGAGAAAATCTTCAAGAGCGGCAATCAGCTCGCTGACTTTGTAACCGGTTTTCGGTCTGCCTGCTCCGCTTATCGCTCCGAGATCCTTGCGCACCTGAACATCTCCGAGACCCAGCTCTTTTGCAAGGGTGGTAGCGGAAATGTTTTCGGAATTATGGTGTGCGTTTTTTAAATGCTTCAGATAAATCGGAACTCTGCCGATTGCTGCACGGGATACTTCTGTTTGTTTCATTGTTACCGCCTTTTTTAATTAATTTTTATCCGAAAATTACAATCATAAACTGCGAAACCAATACAACGGCAAGTAAGGCTATCGGATATGTTGCAGCATAAGCCGAAGCAACATCTTCCGTTTTTGCAACGTGTATAAGTGTTCCGAGCGCCGGAGTACTTGTCATACCTCCGGTTATAGAACCGAGCGAATTTAAAAGACTCAGTTTAAGAACCTTTGTGGCTATAATAAATCCGACAATCATAGGTACAAGCGTCATTAGTGCGCCGTAGAGGAAATATATCGGCTTAAAGTATTTTGCAAAGTTTGCTCCTCCGGCAACACCGGCGCCTATAAGGAATATCATAAGTCCAAGTTCTCTTAAACATTCAAGAGTTTTTTTCGGGGGCATAATGTTTATTTTTCCTATATGTGAAAAATGACCGAACACAAGTGAAGCGATCAGAGCACCGCCTGTTGTAGTGAGCGAAAAACACGTACCCGAAAGTCCTTGTGAAGTCAACGGAATTTTAATGTTACCGATTAAAAGACCTATAAGAGCTGCAAGACCGAACGCACCGAGTCCCATATCGTCTATATCTATAAGACCTGCTATTTCGCCGCGTGCCGAACCTGTGCTGACGCTTGCAAGTTTTTTGCGTTCTTCGTCCATGTCCGCATGAACAAGCTTAGGTATAATCTGAACGAAAAGAACTACGCCGATAACTCCGAACAGATAAGCAATTCCGTAGCCTACGGTTACTGCCGATTCGTATTCGTTAGCAAGGTCGGGGGAGGAGGCATAAACGTTTTTAACCGTTTCCTTTGCCGCCGAAAATCCCGGTGTTGTTGTGAGTGAACCCGAAAGAAGTCCGTCTATTAAAGCAAGAAACTGATTGTTATCCGATTCAAAGTTTCTGCCTATAAGGTAGCAGATAACACACGTAATTCCTCCGGCGAGTATTATAGATACGCCGAGCAGTATATATGATTTAAAGTTGGTTTTCAGGTTCTTGAAAAATTTCGGGCCTGCAATAAATCCGACAGAGGTTACGAAGAATACAAGTCCGAGATTTTCAACTATTTTCAGACCGTGCTGCGCAATGTCCGCTGTTTTCATAGCGTTGGTAAGATCGGTATAGAAAAATGCTCCGTATAAAAGAGAAATTACAAATACGCCTGCTGTTCCGAGCGATACACCCTTAATTGTTATACGTCCGAGCAGATAACCGAGCGCAACTATTGCCATAATCGAGAATATCAGATAAGATACGCCCGAAATTGTCAGTACACCATTAAATAAATTCATGAGATTAACTCCTTTTTCTCATCCTGTAAAATGTTCATTTCAAATTTACAGAGCGCGGTAAAAGACTCGCGCTCTGTAAATTTATAATTTTTTTAATTAATCCAATTCACTTCTTGCACCTGTGTAGTTGGGAAGAAGCTTTGGCGATACAGCATCTGTTTCAATGCCTGCCGCTTCACGTTCCGCATCGAATTTTGCGATGTGGTCAAGCGTAAGCTTGCCGACTGTAACGTCTTTCGCACGTGCAGACGCATTTTGACCTGCATTTCTGCCGAATACAATTATATCAAGCAGTGAGTTACCCATAAGACGGTTACGTCCGTGGATTCCTCCGACAGCTTCTCCGGCAACAAACAGATTATCCACATTTGTTGTCATTCCGTTTACGTTAATATCAAGTCCGCCGTTCTGATAGTGGAGTGTGGGGTAAACGAGAATCGGTTCTTTGCGTATATCAATTCCGTAGCTTGCAAACATACGCATCATAGCCGGAATACGCTTTTCGATTGTGCCCTCTCCGCCGATTGCCTCGATCATAGGCGTATCGAGCCATACGGCTTCGCCGCTGCCTGTGTTTACGCCCTCGCCGTGGTCGGAACATTCTCTGATTATCGATGCTGCCGCAACGTCACGTGTTTCAAGCGGGTGCATAAATACCTTACCGTCGCGGTTTACAAGCTTTGCGCCGAGCGAACGAACCTTTTCCGTAACCAGAGCGCCGAATATCTGCTGCGGATATGCTGCGCCGGTGGGGTGATATTGAAGTGTTTCGGCATACAAAAGCTTTGCGCCGACACGGTAACCGAGCACAAGACCGTCAGCTGTCGCACCGTAATGGTTTGAGGTGGGAAAACCTTGGTAGTGCATACGTCCGGCACCGCCGGTAGCGATGATAACCGTCTTTGCGCGGGCAACCATAAGCTCATGTGTTTCCATGTTCATAAGCACAGCGCCGGCTGCGTTTCCGTTTTCGTCAAGAATAAGCTCAATTGCCGAGGTGAAATCAACTACGGGTATACCGCGGTTTAAAACCTCATCACGCAATGTACGCATGATTTCAGCACCCGAATAGTCCTTTGCCGCGTGCATACGTTTACGCGAGGTGCCGCCGCCGTGAGTTGTAATCATTGTTCCGTCGGCATCCTTGTCAAATTCAACGCCTAAATCGTTAAGCCACTGAATAGCCTCCGGTGCGTCGCATACAAGCTTTGCCAATAAATCGCGCTTTGCGGCATAATGTCCGCCGCCGAATGCGTCCACAAAATGGATAGCCGGTGAATCATTAGGCTTATCTGCCGCCTGAATACCTCCCTCGGCCATCATTGTGTTGGCGTCGCCCATTCTCAGCTTTGTAACAATCATTGTTTTAGCGCCTGCGTTGTCGGCTTCTATTGCAGCCGATGCGCCCGCACCGCCGCCGCCGATAATCAGCACGTCAACATCATAGGTTATATTGCTCAAATCAATGTCATCGGCGCTTATGCGGCTGTGTGCCTGGAGCATTTCGCAAAGCTCGTGAGGTACGTTTTCGCCCTTGTTAGGACCGATTTTTAAGGTTGAAAATTCGCTTTTTTTATAGTCGGGATGATATGCGGCGAGCAAATCATCCTTTTCTTTTGCCGTCATGCGCGCAGGCTCATAGGCGATGTTTGTTTCTCTTGCGGCTTCTACCGCTTTGAGTGATTCTTCAAATTCCTTTGAATACATAAACCTATACCTCCTTACTTCTCAATTTCTCTGTTGTTGTAGAGTTCTTCAATTTCTTCAATGGGCTTGCCCATAAGATTTTCTATAAGCTCCGTAAACGTGCCGTCTTTGATTTCCTTTACGCGGTTCTCAAGATGCTCCGATTTGGGTGCAAGATACTTTCCGTTAAGTCTTCTTGCGAGCATTGCAACCTGCGGATGTGAAATTCCTGCCGGACAGCGTGATGAACATACGCCGCACATAACACAGTCAAAGGATTCTTCGGCACATTTGTCAAATTCGCCGCGCTGTGCATATGCAATGTACTGCATAACGTTAAGTCCCTGCGTACAGCTCTTTGTGCAGGCATTGCAGCCTACGCATGAATAAATTTCGGGGTAAAGCTGCATCATTATCTGTTCGGTCGGCTTTATTTTTTCAATATCGTAAACCTGCTTGACAAGCGGGAAAAACGGCAATGTAGCAACATACATATTGTCCTCTACCTTTGTCTGGCAGGCAAGACAGGTTTTAAGTTCTCTGTCGCCTTTGATTCTGTAAATTGTAGCACACGCTCCGCAGAAACCGTTACGGCAGCCGCAGCCGCGGACAAGCTGATAGCCTGCATATTCCATGGCACGCATTATAGTCAGGTCGTCGGGAACACTGTACTGCTTGCCGAACAGGTAAATGTTAACCATATTTTCCATATTCAAAATCTCCTTATCAATATTCATCCGGAAGTTCGTCAATTTCGTCACAGCGGAAAACGGGGCCGTCCTTGCAGACATACTTTGAACCGATGTTGCATCGTCCGCATTTTCCTATACCGCACTTCATGCGAAGCTCCATTGTTGTATAGACCTGGGTTTTGTCAAAGCCAAGCTCCTGAAGTCCTGCGAGAGTGAATTTAATCATTATCGGAGGACCGCACAGAATGGCCGTTTTATCGGTCGAGAAGCCAAGCTCCTTGACATAGTTCGGAACAAATCCCACATGACCGTCCCATTCGGGCTGTTCGCGGTCGATGGTGAGATATACGTTTACGCCGGTATCCTGTGACCATTCGTCAATTATTTCTTTGTAGTCAACCAAGTCCTGCATACTGCGCGAACCGTATACGATGTCAATTTTTCCGTAACGGTCGCGGTAGTGACGGCAGTAGTTTATAACCGAGCGCAGCGGCGCAAGACCGATACCTCCGGCAATAAACAGCATATCCTGTCCGACAAATTCCGTGTCAACCGGAAACGGTTTGCCGTAAGGCCCGCGTATTGTAATCTGCTGACCTACCTCCATGGAGTGAAGCCATTCGGTTACGCAACCGCATTTCTTTATTGAAAACTCCATAAATTCAGTATTTGTCGGGGAGGAGGTAATTGAGAACATCGCTTCTCCGACACCCGGAATGGACAGCATTGCACATTGACCGGGCATATGTTCAAACGCTTTTTTGCCGTCCGGCGTTACCACACGGAAGGTTTTAACATCGGGAGTGTCGATACGTATATCCGTAACAACTCCGACAACGGGAATAAGCGCTTCTTTCATATCAGCCATTTGCACGCCCTCCTAACTTTTTCATAACTTTTACAATATTCATCTGAATAGGACACTTTGCAATACATCTGCCGCAGCCTACGCATGAAAACAGTCCGTCGTTGTTTGTGGGATAATATACAAGCTTGTGCATAAAGCGCTGACGGAAACGTTCAAGCTGAGTGAGTCTGGGCTGACCTGCCGACATTTTCGTGAAATCGGAGTACATACATGAATCCCAGCAGCGGAAACGCTTAACGCCGTGACCTGTATTGAAATCCTTTATGTCGTAGCACTGGCAGGTGGGGCATACGAAAGTACACGTACCGCAGCCGAGACATGACTCGGACAGTTCTTTCCATTCGGGAGCATCGAAAAATTCTGATGTTTTTCCGTCGCCGAATGCGTCTGCGGAAAGGGAAGAAAGCGGAAGCTTTGCAAGTCTTTCTTTTATAAGCTCTTTTTGTGCGTTTACTGCGCTGTCATCACACTCCTCGGTTAAACTGTTTAAACTGTCAAGAAGTGTTTGTCCTTTTTCGGTTTTTGCATCAAGGAATAGCTCGCTGTCTGTTTTGTGGCAGACAATATCACCCTCGGGTTCTGATGCGTCTATGCCGAAGGTAGAGCAAAAACAGCTTTCTATCGGCTTTGTACAGGCGATAGAAACGATAATTCCGTGCTCTCTGCGGTTTTTGTAATATGTGTCCACAGGCTCGGCAAGAAATACTCGGTCGAGAATTTCAAAACTCTTTACATCACACGCACGCACACCGAATATTACGAAATCTTCACATTCGCTGCGTGTATCTATAACCTCGATGTTTTTGCCCTCAACCTTAAAATCCATAAGGTTTTCAGTCTGCGGAAAGAAGAAATCCTTTGCGCTTCTTACGGTATTAAGAGCATTTGAAAGCGTTTTTCCGCTTTCCCATTTTTCAAATTTAGCTCCTGCTTTTGTATCTACCGGCAGATAAAGCGTATTGGTGCCGGAAATTGCGGAAAAAAGACCGTCAAGTTTATCAAGTGAAATTTTACGCATTCTCGTCACCTCTTTCCACCGCTTCGGACGGCTCTAAGTCATCGGTTGTATAATTTACAATCGGCGCTCTGCTGCCGACCTCCGCACCTGCCTGATATTCGCCGTAGAAATTATCAATATCCTTGATAAATTTACGGTTGAGCAAATGCAATGGGATATGCTGCGGACAAACACGTGAACATTCTCCGCAGTCCGTACATCTTCCGACAACGTGGAATGCACGGATAATATGGAACATCTTTTCCTCGAATGAGTTTGATGCCGCTTTGTTCTCAACGCCGGATTCGGGGTTATCAAACACGCACTTTTCACAAGTGCAGGCAGGGCAGACATCGCGGCAGGCATTACAGCGTATGCAGCGTGAAAGTTCATTCTGCCAGAAAGCAAAACGCTCATCGGGAGTCATTTTTTCAATCATTTCAACCTCGTCGAATCTTGCGGAGTCAAGAACCTCGCCGTCCTCGCCGAGAAGCTCGTCATATGCGGTATGCTTTTTCGATTTGCAGTTCACACAGCGTTCCGAAAGCATATCGTTTCTGTCGAGTGTAACAGTGCCGTCATAGAGTGTATCAACCAAAATACTGCCGCTTTCTTCGCGTATTGAAGAAATACCCTCTGCACTGTCTTTAATGCGGTTAGCGTCAAGCATACCGTTGCACGGAACACCTACCGCATAAACCTTTTCACGGTCAAAACGGTGTTCGGTAAGCAGCTGATTAAAGCTGTATGTATCGCACGGTTTAAGGAAAACGAGAACCTTGTTTTCACTTTTTGCAGTTTCCTTTATAAGGTATTTTGAAAAGTTTGCGCCGCAGAAATCATTCCATACGAAGTCCTTTTCAAGCTCATCTGCCGTGCGGAAAACTGCCGGAGTTATATCGTAGTCAAATTCTCCCATCTTCCAGCCGAGTACGCGGTCAACAGCACCGTTACCAAGCATTTCGGAAGCTTTTGATATAAGAATTTCACGTTTTATTTCTTGCATCGCAAATCCTCCAATCTCTTATTCTCACCAAGAGCGGCAACTCTCTGTGCGAAATTATTCATTGTTTCGGCAAACTTAGCGCCCTCTGCCGCACTGACCCATTCAACATGAGTACGCTCTTTTTCGATACCGAGATAATCGAGCATCGAGAACAGCAGCGCCATACGGCGGCGTGTGTAATAGTTGCCGGAGGTGTAGTGACAGTCGCCGGGGTGGCAGCCGCACAGAATTACGCCGTCCGCACCTCTCTGAAATGCACGGAGAATAAACATCGGGTTTACTCTGCATGAGCAGGGAACGCGGATGATTTTTACGTCTGCCGGATAGTTCAGTCTGTTGTTTCCTGCAAGATCGGCGCCGGCATAGGAACACCAATTACAGCAGAATGCCACTATAAGCGGCTTATATTCATTCATTTGCATATCGCATCTACCTCCGCCATAATCTGTTTATTTGTAAATCCGCGCAAATCCATAGCGCCGGACATACAAGCTACCGTACAAGCGCCGCAGCCCTGGCACACAGCCTCGTTTACCACTGCTACGCGGCGAACCTTTGTAGTTCTGTCGGGCATTCTGAATTCTTTGTCAACATATGTAATTGCACCGTACGGACATACCTTTTCACAAGTCGAACAGCCGTTGCACATCATTTCGTTTGAATGAGCCACACAGGGATTGCCCGTAAGCTTATCCTTGCACAAAAGACCTATAACCTTAGAAGCTGCAGCGCCTGCCTGAGCAACGGTTTCCGGAATATCCTTAGGTCCCTGGCAAGCACCGGAAAGGAATACGCCGGCAGTCGGACTTTCAACAGGACGAAGCTTAGGATGCGCTTCGGTGAAGAAGTCGTTTGTATCCATGCTTGCGGTAAGCATGGTTGCGAGCGGACGTGCCGATTTGTCCGGTTCGATTGCAGCCGCAAGAACAACAAGGTCTGCGTCTATATGAAGCTGCTTTCCGTCGATAAGGTCTGATGCCTGGACTTTAAGCTTGCCGCCTTCGGGAGATACCTTGCCGACCATGCCCTTTATATAATGCACACCGTATTCTTCAACGGCGCGGCGGTAAAATTCGTCAAAGTTTTTACCGGGAGTACGTACATCAATATAAAATACGTAAACATCGGTATCGGGGTATTTGTCGCGTATAAGCATTGAATGTTTTGCCGTATACATACAGCAGATTTTTGAACAATACTCTTTGCCTTTTTCAGCACAAGCCTCACAGCGCGAGCCTACGCACTGTACAAATACGATAGTATGCGGATGTTCGCCGTCTGACGGACGAAGAAGAGTTCCGCCCGTAGGACCTGCCGCATTCATCAGACGTTCAAGTTCAAGAGAAGTGATGACGTCCTTTGACTGTGAATATGCAAATTCGTCGAATTTATCCATTGAAATTGGATTAAATCCTGTTGCGGCAACGATTGCTCCGTATTTTTCTTCTATATATTCATCCTTTGCCTCGTAGTCGATAGCGCCTGCCGTGCAGACCTTTGAGCACAAGCCGCACTTGCCGGATTTCAGCATTGTGCAGTGAGCAGGGTCGATTGTGGCAACCTTGGGCACTGCCTGAGCAAACGGAATATAAATCGCATGGCGGTTATCCATGCCGAGGTTAAATTCATTCGGTACTCTCTTTTGAGGACATTTTTCGGTACAAGCTCCGCAGCCGGTACAAACCTCCTCTTTAACATATCTTGCCTTACGCTTTATTGTTACATCAAAATTGCCGACAAAGCCTTTAACATCGGTAACCTCCGAATATGAGAAAATACGTATTTTCTCATTCTGTGCCACATCAACCATTTTTGGCGTAAGAATACAAGCCGCACAGTCGAGGGTGGGGAAGGTCTTGTCAAGCTGAGCCATTTTACCGCCGATTGTCGGTTTTGTTTCGACAATGTCAACGGGGAAACCTGCGTCGGCAATGTCAAGCGCGGTCTGGATTCCGGCGATACCTCCGCCGATAACAAGCGCACGTTTTGTAACGGGGCTTTCACCGGGGGTAAGCGGTGCGTTGAGATTAACCTTTGCAACAGCCGCCTTGCCGAGAATGATAGCCTTTTCCGTACCGATAGGCATTTCTTTATGTACCCATGAACACTGTTCACGAATATTTGCTATTTCCACCATATAAGGATTTAAGCCTGCGGCAGCCGCCGTTTTGCGGAAGGTTGCCTCATGCATACGCGGTGAACATGAGCAGACAACGATTCCCGTGAGCTTATGTTCTTTTACTGCGTCCTTTATAATGTTCTGTCCCGCCTGGGAACACATATACTGATAATCGGTGGAGAAAACAACACCGGGTTCATTTTTAAGAGCCTGCGCAACTGCCGCTACATCAACCGTTCCGGCAATATTTGTACCGCAGTGGCAGACAAAAACTCCAATTCTTTGCATGGATTGCTTCTCCTTTCTTACTTGGAATATTTACGCATTGCGCTCATGATTGCCTGCTGGGGCATATCCTCATCGAGTAATGCGGGTATATCGTCGGGTGTTAAATGATTAGCGCCCTTTTCACGGATAACGCTCAGTCTTAAAGCTTCAACGAGCTTTGCCGGCTCAACGCCGCGCGGACAGCGATCCACACAGGCAAAGCAGGAAAGACATTTATAAATCGAATCGGATTTCATAAGTGCGTCAATGTCGCCGTTTTCTACCATATATACAAACTGATGCGGATGATACTCCATTTCGTCATAAGAAGGGCAGGTGGCGGAGCATTTTCCGCAGCGCATACACTTGCGCGGGTTTACACCGCTCATACGAAGAATCTGTTCCTTTTGGCGTTCGTTTTTATTCTGCATGATTATCCTCCTTTACGCCGAGAGCCTCTGCAAGAAGTTCGGTAAAATACATTACGGGAAGGCTGCTTCCGCTTTTTACAAGATTGTACTTGCAAAGCGGACAAGCGGTAATAATCATTTCCGCACCGCTGACTTTTGCGCTGTCGCTTACGGCGTTTGACTTTTTCTTTACAAGATCTTTGTCTTCAAGAGCAGCATAGCCGCCGCAGCATTCGTTTCTCATGGGATAAACGACAGCCTCTGCACCGAGAGCCTTTATAAAGTCCTCTATAATATGAGGATTTTCTGCGTCGTCAAGTCTCATGACCTTGCCGGGACGAAGAAGCAGACAACCGTAATATGCGGCGATTTTTCTACCTGTAAGCGGATTTACAACCGCATCACGGACTTTGTCAAAGCCGACAACATCGCGGAGCAGTTCAAGATAATGATAAACTTCCGTTTCGCCGTGATAATCCTCTGACGGCTCTTTATCCTGTGCCATATACCTGTTTACCTTATCGGCAAATTCGGTATCTGTCTGCATTGCGTGATTTGTCTGCTTTATTACATTATGACAGGCTGAACATACCGTAACCAAAGACTGAGAACTGTCTTTTGCGGCTTTTAAAGCGCGAACGGACGGAAGCTTTGAAGCGATTTCGTCCTTTGCGCTGACAAAAACACCGCCGCAGCACTGCCAGTTCTCGATTTCGCAAAGCTCAACGCCGAGAATTTCGGCGCATTTGCGTGCGTAAAAATCAAGCTGCTTTGCCTTTGTACGGAGAGTACAGCCGGGAAAATAACTGACTTTCATTAATACAACAATTCCTTTCTGTGCCGTCGGCACGAAATTAACGTTAAACCATCTGTTCGGGGTGGAATACCTCGTCAAATTTTTCTTCTGTCAAAAATCCAAGTTCAACACAAGCCTCTTTAAGCGAAATGTTGTCCTTGTAAGCTTTTTTAGCTGTTTTTGCGGCGTTTTCATAGCCGATATAAGGATTGAGCGCCGTAACAAGCATAAGTGAATTATGCAGATTATGGTGCATTTTTTCTTTGTTTGCCGTTATACCCGATGCGCAGTTTTTGTTGAAGGAAACAATAGCTTCAGCCAAAAGACGCGCTGACTGCAAGAAGTTGTATGCTGCTACGGGCATGAACACGTTAAGCTCAAAATTACCTTGTGACGCAGCCATTCCGACAGCAACATCGTTGCCCATTACCTGAACCGCAACCATTGTAACAGCCTCGCACTGTGTGGGATTTACCTTGCCGGGCATGATTGAAGAACCGGGTTCGTTTTCCGGAATGTGAATTTCGCCCAAACCGTCACGCGGGCCCGATGCAAGCCAGCGAACATCGTTTGCGATTTTCATCATGTCGCAGGCTGTTGCTTTTATTGCGCCGTGTGCGAAAACAAGCTCGTCCTTAGAGGTAAGCGCGTGGAATTTGTTCTGTGCCGTAACAAAATTTTTGCCTGTAAGCGAAGCAACCTTTTCGGCAACCAATTCCGAGAATCCCTTGGGGGCATTAAGTCCCGTACCTACGGCGGTTCCGCCGAGCGCCAGCTCGTGGAGCGGCTTTAAAGCAAGCTTTAAAAGCTCAGCATCTCTTTCAAGACTTGAACGCCAGCCGGAAATTTCCTGGCTGAATTTAATCGGAGTAGCGTCCTGCAAATGAGTACGTCCCGATTTAACTATTCCTTCGTTTTCTTCTTCAAGACGCTTAAATGTAGCAATAAGCGCTTCGATAGCGGGAAGAAGCTTATCCTCGATTGCGATAACAGCCGAAATGTGCATTGCCGTCGGAAAAGTGTCGTTCGAGGACTGGCTCATGTTAATATCATCGTTCGGATGGCAAAGCTTGCTTCCGGCAATCTGATTTGCACGGTTTGCAATTACTTCGTTGGCATTCATGTTTGACTGCGTACCCGAACCTGTCTGCCATACAACAAGCGGAAAATGTCCGTTAAGGTCACCCGAAATCACCTCATCGCAGGCAGCTGTTATTGCCGCAAGCTTTTCGGAGGTCATTTTTTCGGGTTTAAGCTCTGCATTTGCAAGAGCGGCAGCCTTTTTCAAAATTCCGAAAGCGTGTGTTATTTCTCTCGGCATTGTTTCAATATCTACACCTATTTCAAAGTTCTCATGGCTTCTCTGGGTCTGTGCAGCCCAAAGACGGTCTGCCGGAACCTTCATTTCACCCATAGAATCATGTTCAATACGATATTCCATTATATTTCCGCCTTTCATTTATATATCAAGCTGACTTATAACGCTCTTTAAAGTATCGGCGCTGTGACGCAGTTTTGCAATCTCATCATCGGTAAGCGAAACGTTTACCTTGCCGCGTACGCCGTTGTAGCCTACCATGTTAAGCGTGCTCAGGCATACGTCGTCAATGCC
This sequence comes from uncultured Clostridia bacterium, assembly GCA_934476675.1. Taxonomy (GTDB): domain Bacteria; phylum Bacillota; class Clostridia; order UBA1381; family UBA1381; genus UBA4716. The sequence goes on from CAKSOE010000001.1 coordinate 191,679, forward strand.
GTATTCGCCGTGCATCATGGTCGAAACGGTCATTGTGGTGTCAATTCCGCTGAGAAGGCACTTGCAGATATGGCATACCGAAACCGATACGGCATAGAAGGTTGCGCCCTTGCGTGCGATAACGCGTCCGCCGGACTTTCTTACGTACTGTTCGATTTCATCAAAATCAAGCTCGGGACTTGTTATTCCGGGAGTTGAAATAAGCTTCTGACATTCGCTTATCGGAACGTTGGAAATGTTCGCAACCGACCAGGGGATAAACGACGAATCGCCGTGTTCACCGAAAACATATGCGTGAACATTGCTCTGATTGATGTTGTAATATTCGGAAAGTCTGGAACGCAGACGCGCCGTATCAAGAATTGTACCCGAACCTATAATGCGGTTTTCCGGAATGCTTGAAAATTTGTGGAACGTATATGTCAGAATATCAACAGGATTGCTGACAATTATGTACACTGCATTCGGAGCGTATTTTGTAATTTCGGGAATAATGGTTTTTGTTATGTTTACGTTGGTCTGAGCAAGCTCAAGTCTTGTCTGACCTGCTTTTCTTGCAATACCCGACGTAAGAATTACGATGTCCGAGTTAACGGCATCGCGGTAATCGCCCGCATAAATTGAACAGGCTCCGCAGAAAGGCGTTCCCTGTCTTATGTCAAGCGCTTCACCGAGGGCTTTTTCGTTGTTTATGTCAATCATGACAATTTCCGAAGCCATGCCCATTACGGTCAATGTGTAAGCTATTGTGGAGCCGACGCTGCCGGTTCCGACGATTGATATTTTATTCATAATACACCTCGCATTTTACATTATTCACTATATTATATCACAGTTCGCGCAATAGTGCAATTGCTAATTTTGAATATTGGTATTGTTATTATCGATATACCCTGTTTTGATTATAAAAACTGTGCATTATGCTAAGTTTCTGCATAAAAACGGAGTATGCGCAAAGTTTACGCATACTCCGTCCGTTTAATGTATATTTTCAAAGGTTTCGCGCTTTGTCTGTATAAGCTGACCGATGAAAAGCTTGTCTGTTTGTGAAAGGGTATAGTCCTTGCGCCGGATAAGCATATCCTTGTATATATGGCTGCCGTCATCACAGGGCCGCTGAACAAGCCTGTAACGCTCAAGCAATGCGGTCGGAACAGGCGATACAAGCATAAAAGTTTTTGGGTTTGAGGAGAGGAGCGCAAGCTGACTGCCGCGCTCAAAAACAAAAATTCTCCTGTGAACATTATCTGTAAGCTCGGATTTTTTGACCTCCGACTGCGGCAGAGACGGCACATACGGGTCGGCGTGTGCGATTTCAATGTAGTCGGAAAGGTCGTCGGGGGTGATATTTTCTTTATATGCAAGGGGAGAGTTATGGCTCATTACAAGAATGTGCTTAAACTCGGCTACAAGCTCGCAGTCAAGCTTTTTTTCTTCAAGCATTGATTTATAATACTTGTCATAAATATCCGCATAGCGTATAATTCCCAAATTGTATTCGTCCCGGAGGATATTGTTTATGGCACGCAGGGAATTTGTTTCTTTGTACAAAATTTCCCAGTCCTCGCTGCTGCCAAGCGATTCGGAAAATTTTACAAGAGCTTCGGAAATATAGCTTGCACGGGGAACGGAAATTGAAAATCTTTGCTTAACGGAAACCCCGTTTTTAAAGATTTCCTCCAATGCGTCAACTTGTTTCAATATGCTTTTCGCATAACCCATAAACATTTCGCCCTCGGGAGTGAGCGTCATGCCCTTTGCGCTCCGTTCAAATATTTTTATGCCCAAAGACGTTTCGAGTTCCTTTACAGCACGGCTCAGATTCGGCTGACCCGTCAGAAGTCTCTCGGCAGCTTTGTTTATAGAACCGCATTTTGCAATCTCAACCGCATATTTTATATGAAGCATATTCATAAGTATCACCTGCTCAATTCATAATATTACCATATATTATATTACTTTGTGAAAAATAAATCAATATACGATTTAGACAAATTTATATATAATAACGCAAAAAGCGTCATTTCTGAGGCAAAGACGCTTTTTGCGTGTTGTTTATATATATTTTCTCAACTGTTTTAGGGCGCTTTTTTCAAGCCTTGATACCTGTGCCTGGGAAATTCCGATTTCGTCCGCAACCTCCATTTGCGTGCGGCCCATAAAAAAACGCAGGTCAAGTATATGCTTTTCGCGGCTGTCAAGATGCTTTAACGCTTCGTTTAAGGCTATGTTTTCAAGCCAGTTTTCGTCAATATTTTTCTTGTCCTTTATCTGATCCATAACAAAAATAGCTTCGTTGCCCTCATGATAAACGGGCTCGTAAAGCGATATGGGATCTGTTATTGCGTCAAGCGCAAAAACAACGTCCTCTTTCGGCAGATTAAGTTCCTTTGCAATTTCCGATACGGTAGGCTCTTTTGAGTTTTGTGCGATAAGCTTTTCCTTTACGTGCAGCGCCTTGTAGGCAATATCCTTTAAGGAACGGCTTACGCGGATTGAATTGTTATCCCGGAGATAACGGCGTATTTCGCCGATAATCATTGGCACGGCATATGTGGAAAACTGTACGTTCTGCGATAAATCAAAATTGTCGATTGCTTTTATAAGTCCTATGCAGCCGACCTGAAACAAATCGTCGACATTTTCGCCGCGGTTATTGAAACGCTTTATTACACTCAGCACAAGCCGCAGATTACCATGAATAAATTTCTCGCGCGCCTGTTCGTCGCCGGCTTTTATTTTTACAAAAAGTTCAGCCTTTTCTTCCCTCGAAAGTGTGGGAAGCTTAGAAGTGTTTACCCCGCATATTTCAACCTTGTTGGTCATAACTGTTTCCTCCTTGTATAAGCCGCCTGTAGCAGGACGGCTATGTACGCGGGGAGGGATAAGTATGTATCAGCTGAACTTTGCTATTTCTTTTTTCAGTCTGTTTATTATTCTTTTTTCAAGACGTGAGATGTAGGACTGCGATATTCCGAGCAAATCCGCAACCTCCTTTTGAGTGCGGCTTTTGTTGTTGCCAAGCCCGAAACGCAGCTCCATTATGCGGCGTTCGCGGACGTTGAGTTTTTTTAATGCTATACCCAGAAGCTTTTTGTCCACCTCGTTTTCAATATTGCGGCATATTACGTCGTTGTCCGTGCCGAGTATATCGGAAAGCAGCAGCTCGTTTCCGTCCCAGTCAACATTTAACGGTTCGTCGATTGAAACCTCCGTGCGCATATTTGAATTTTTGCGCAGATACATAAGAATTTCGTTTTCGATGCAGCGTGACGCATATGTTGCAAGCTTTATGTTTTTCGAGGGATTAAAGGTATTTATTGCCTTTATAAGACCTATTGTTCCGATTGAAATGAGATCCTCTATATAAATTCCGGTGTTTTCAAACTTGCGCGCAATGTATACGACAAGCCGGAGATTATGCTCAATCAGCGAAGATTTGACGGATTCATCTCCGTGTTTTAAGCGTTCCAAAAGCTCCTCCTCCTCGCTTTTTTCAAGCGTCGGCGGAAGTGTGTCGCTGCCGCCTACGTAAAATACGGAATTTTCGTCCTCCAAACCGCTTATTATCATAATTTTTTTGCTTAATTGTTCTAACAGTTTCATTATATGTCGTACTCCTTTAAATGTATTCTTTACCGATTAACGCATGATATCCGGAGGAAATGGAATTATTTATAATTCCGACCGGAACTTTGTAAAAAGTGCTTCCGTTTTCTTTAATGTGTATCTTATCTGCATAAAATACGACAGCAGCGCCGGCGCCCTTATCCAGAGTGCGGAACGGCAGTATTTTCAATTGCATCGAATCAATGTGTGCGTACAGTTCCTCGTAGTTTTCCATGCCCAAAAGCTGTTTTATCACACTCCACTCCGCAACTATTACGCTTTTTTGACCGTCGCTTAAAAGATTGCCGCTGTCGTAAAGCGCCGTTGTTCCGAGTGATGAACCGTTATGAAAAAAAGAAATACAGTATGTTTTCTTTTTTATTTTAATAAGCTTTGTAAAAAGCAGAATAACGGAATATGTACATATAAATATTACCGCAAACAATCCGAACGGGATTTCGGCGTACACAATACCGTTTTTTATGACCGCGCCGTTTTTTATGAACAGTACGGCAATGTACGGGTATATACACGACAGTGCAAAAATTGCCGCCGCCGCTTCAAAGACTTTTTTGCGTGAGCCGCGGTAAGAAACAAAGGCAATCAGCAGCGCATCGGCAATTTGTACGGCGGTACTGTACCGCTGTGGTATAACTGCACAGAATACCGCCGCCGCAGCTGCCGCTCCGAGCGCTGAGGCAAGCATTTTTTTAGGAATGCTTATTACAGCGGATAATATTTTCTCCGTAAGAGTGAGCAGAAGGTATACCGATATGAAATTTATAAGAAAAAGACTGTCGGCATATACGGTCATGATTTTCACCTCGGATTTATTATACTATATCGGACACGAGAAAAATGTCAAAACCTGTATATAAAATAAAAATATTTTTTTGATTTTTATGAATAAATTTTGTACAATATGACAAGACCGCATAAAAGCTGAAAAAAACAGTTGCCAAATCAAGATGTGTGGTATATAATATTTAGCGTATGTAATATAATGTTATCGGAGAACGGAGATTAATATGCTTGAAATTACTTCTGCGTCAAATGCAAAATATAAATACATAAAATCGCTTTCGATGAAAAAAGAAAGACAAAAACACGGCGAATATACCGTTGAGGGGGTAAAATCCGTTTCCGACGCGGTGAAGTCGGAAAGAAAGGTTGTAACGATTGCCGTATCGGAATCGTTTTTTGAAAGAGAAGCGTTCGATTATCCGAAAGAAACGGAGCTTATAAAAATAAGCGATACTATATTTGGCAAGCTGTGCGATACCACGGCGCCGCAGGGGATTATTGCCGTTATAAAAGCTGAGGAGGACGAAGAGTTTGTGCCGGATGCGGATAAGGCGTATGTATATTGCGACGGCGTAAATGACCCGGGGAATCTCGGCACGATAATAAGGACAGCCGATGCGGCCGGAATGGGCGGAGTTATTTTGTCAAAGGGAACGGTGGACTTGTACAGTCCGAAAACCGTGCGTGCGAGTATGGGTTCGTTTTTTAATATCAAAACGGTGTGCGGCAAAACTGCGGAGGATTTAAAGAAATACAGGGAAATGGGATTTAAGCTGATCGGCGGAGCGTTAAGAGAAAATTCGGAGGATTACAGAAACGCCGATATGCGCGCGCCGGCAATTATTATAGTAGGAAATGAAGCAAACGGTATTTCGGAGGAAATTCTCGATATGTGCAGCTGTGTAAAAATTCCGATACTCGGAAGTGCGGAATCGCTTAACGTATCGGTGGCGGCAGGTATATTAATGTATGAATCCGTCAGACAAAGTACTTGACAATTCAAAAAAAATGTAGTATTGTTTAATAAATGCCCGTTAAAGGGAGGGAGCTTCTACGGAACATATATTGTATTGGCTTTGGCTGACGTCGAAGCCCGGAATGACATCAACGAAAATAACATACTTGTTTGAACATTACGAAACAATCGAGGAAATTTACTCCGCAAAGGAGTATAAAAAAGCAGGTCCGATGCCGCCCGCAATGCAAAGCGCATTAAAGGATAAAAGCCTTGGTGCGGCAAAACGGATATATGAGGAAACAAAGCGTATCGGCGCACGAGCGCTTGTGTTTGACGATGATTCTTATCCCGAGATGCTGCGGAATATTATCGATCCGCCGTATGTTTTGTATATAAAGGGCGAGAATATGCAGTGGGACAAGCTGTTTACGATAGGAGTCGTAGGCACGAGAAATTATGACGATTACGGCAAAATAACAACGGTGCGTCTTTGCAGTCAGCTTGCGAGGTGCGGCGTGACGATTGTAAGCGGTATGGCGAGAGGTATAGATTCGATAGCGGCAAATTCGGCGCTGCGTGCAAACGGTAAAACGATTGCCGTTCTGGGCAGCGGACTTGACGTTATTTATCCGCCGGAGAATAAGGAGCTGTATCGCCGCATTACGGAGCACGGAGCGGTCATTTCGGAATATCCGCCCGGCAGTGAGGCGCTCAGAGGACATTTCCCCGAACGCAACAGGATTATAGCGGGTTTGTCGAGGGGTGTTCTTGTTACGGAAGCGCCGCGCAGAAGCGGCTCGCTTATAACCGCAAGATATGCGCTTGAAAATAACAGAGATGTGTTTGCTGTGCCCGGAAATATCCTTAATGAAAGATATGCCGGAACAAATTCGATTATACAGAGCTTTGCAAAGCTTGTAATGTCTGCGGAGGATATTATTGCGGAATATCCCTATGATGCCGCGCGGCTGATAAAGGCAATGTCGGCGTCGGGGGAAAAGGAACGGCCGATTACGGCGGAGGAAATACATGAAGAAATACCGGAGGATATACCGGAAAAACGGCACGTTTCGGCAGATGATGAAAGATATTCGGAGCTTAATGAAACGGAAAAGCTTATAATAAAATATCTGACGGAAAGAAATATGAAGGTAGACGAGATTATAAGAGGTTCGGGAATATCGGCAGGCGAGATTAACACCGGACTGCTTATGCTTGAAATTAAAGGCATGGTCAGAAGACTTCCCGGAAACTGCTATGAACTGAAAATATAAATTTAACGGAGGAAATAATGTCTAAGAAATTGCTTATTGTTGAGTCTCCCGCAAAAGCGGGAACAATAAAAAAATATCTCGGAAAGGATTATAATGTAGTCGCATCTATGGGGCATATTATAGATTTGCCGAAAAGTCAGCTGGCGGTTGATGTTGAGCATGACTTTGAACCGAGATATATAACCATACGCGGCAAAGGACCGCTGCTTGCGCAGCTTAAAAAAGAAGCGTCAAAGGCGGATGTTGTGTATCTCGCAACAGACCCTGACCGCGAGGGAGAAGCTATAAGCTGGCATTTGGCGCGTGCGCTTAATATAGATATAAATTCAAAATGCCGCGTTACGTTCAATGAGATTACAAAAAGCGCCGTAAAAGAGGCGATAAAGCACCCCAGAAGCATTGATATGGATTTGGTGAACGCACAGCAGGCAAGGAGAGTGCTTGACAGAGTTGTCGGTTATCAGATAAGCCCGATATTGTGGGCAAAAGTAAAAAAAGGATTAAGCGCAGGAAGAGTGCAGTCTGTGGCAACAAGGCTTATATGCGAGCGTGAGGAGGAAATACAGAATTTCAATCCGAAAGAATACTGGTCGGTAGAGGCGGCACTTTCAAAAGAGGGCGGAAAGGAATTTACAGCTCAGTATTACGGAGAAAAAAATAAGGAAGTAAAGATAGAAAATTCAGCACAGGCTGAAAAAATAAAGGCAGATATAGCCAAAACGAAGTTCAAGGTTGAAAAGATAAAGCTTGGCGAGGTAAGGCGTAAGCCGCAGCCGCCGTTTACCACATCAACCTTGCAGCAGGACGCATCCGGCAGACTGAATTTCCAGGCGGCAAAAACAATGCAGATTGCGCAGGGTTTGTACGAGGGCGTAAGCCTGGGCGGAAAGATAGGAACTGTCGGTCTTATAACGTATATGAGAACGGATTCACTGAGAATTTCAGAGGATGCGCAGAGAGAGGCGCAGGCATTTCTTACTGAAAATTACGGACAGGAATTTGTGCAGATAAAGCAGTACCGCACAAAAAAGAATGCGCAGGATGCACACGAAGCGATACGTCCGACTTCAATTAACATTAAACCGACCGATATTAAGGATAAGCTTACAAACGACCAGTATAAGCTGTATAAGCTTATATGGGAACGCTTTGCGGCAAGCCAGATGTCGGAGGCGGTATACAGTACCGTGGGAGTAACGCTTGACGCCGCAGGGCATACGTTTAAGGCGGGAGGTTCGGAGAATGTTTTTAAAGGCTATACGGCAGTTTACAGCGATACCTCCGCAAAAACGGGCGACAGCGTAAAGGTGCTAAAAAAACTTGAAGAAAACGACACGCTTTTGCTAAAAAACAGCACGGCAAAGCAGCATTTTACGCAGCCGCCGGCGAGATATACGGACGCAAGTCTGATAAAAGAGCTGGAAGAAAAGGGAATAGGCAGACCGTCAACATATGCCCCGACAATTTCGACTATTGTATCGAGGGGATATGTTTTAAGAAACAAAAAGCAGCTTATTCCGACAGAACTTGGTTCCGTTACAACGGATATAATGAAAAAAAGCTTTAAGGATATAGTTGACGTGCGTTTCACCGCGGATATGGAGCAGGAGCTTGACGATGTCGAAAACGGCAGCATGGACTGGGTAAGCGTTTTAAAGGAGTTTTATCCGTCGTTCAAGAAGGATCTTGAAACTGCAGAGGAAAAAATATCCAAAATACAGATTAAGGATGAAGAATCGGACGTTGTTTGTGAAAAGTGCGGACGAAAAATGGTGTATAAGCTAAGCAAGTACGGAAAATTTCTTGCCTGCCCGGGATACCCCGAATGTAAAAACGCAAAGTCGATAAGGGTTGGCACAGGAGTGGAATGCCCGAAATGCGGCGGAGAAATTCTTATCAGAAATTCACGCAAGGGCAAGGTGTATTATGCCTGTGAAAACGCACCGAGAAAATGCGATTTTATGGCATGGGACGAACCGGTAAAAGGCGAAAAGTGTCCGGTATGCGGTTCACTGCTTCTGAAAAAAGACGGCAGAGCAAAAAAGATTTACTGTTACAACAGCGAATGTACCTACGAAAGAAAGCTTGAGGAGAAGTCGTAATATATGAAAGTAAAGGTAATAGGTGCGGGATTGGCAGGCTGTGAAGCAGCATTGCAGCTTTCGCGCGCCGGAATTGACGTTGAGCTTTACGAAATGAAGCCGAAAAAATTCTCTCCGGCACATTCCGATGAAAATTTGGCGGAGCTTGTGTGTTCAAATTCGCTTAAAGCGGACAGGATAGAAAACGCCTGTGGACTTTTAAAGGCGGAAATGCGTCTGTTTAACTCCGTTATGACGGAGGCGGCAGATAAGACGCGCGTTCCTGCCGGCGGTGCGCTGGCGGTGGACAGAAAGTTGTTTTCGGAGTATATAACGGAAAAAATTAAAAACGACAGCCGAATAGAGGTTATACGTAAAGAGGTTGAGGAAATAAATCCCGATGAACATACTATTATCGCAACGGGACCGCTGACTTCGGAGGGACTTTCCGATGCTGTAAAAACACTTACTTCAAGCGAGGGATTGTATTTTTACGATGCGGCGGCGCCTGTGGTGACTGAGGAAAGCATAGATAAATCAAAGGTTTTTAAGGCGGCGCGCTATGACAGGGGTACGGCGGATTATATAAACTGTCCGATGAACAGGGAGGAATATACTGCGTTCTATAATGCCCTCACAACGGCTGAAACGGCAAAGCTTAAAAGCTTTGAAAACCAAAAGGTTTTCGAGGGCTGTATGCCTGTGGAGGTCATGGCAAAACGCGGTTTTGAAACACTGCTTTTCGGACCTTTAAAACCCGTCGGACTTACAAATCCGAAAACCGGCAAGGACGACGCATATGCAGTTGTTCAGCTGCGGCAGGATAATATTTCGGGAACGCTTTATAATCTTGTCGGTTTCCAGACGAATTTGAAATGGGGCGAGCAAAAACGTGTTTTTTCAATGATACCCGGACTGGAAAACGCAGAATTTGTACGATACGGCGTAATGCACAGAAACACATATATAAATTCTCCCGTGTGCCTTAATAAATATTATCAGCTTAAAAACAATCCTAAAATATTTTTTGCAGGACAGATTACGGGTGTTGAGGGATATGTGGAGAGCGCTTCAAGCGGCATACTTGCAGGGTTTAATATGGCAAAAATGCTTTTGGGCGAGGAAATGTATGAGCCGGACATAAAAACGGCAATCGGTGCGCTTGCGCTGTACATATCCAATGAGAGCATATCAGCGTTTCAGCCGATGAATGCGAATTTCGGCATTATAGAGGGACTTAACGAACGAATACGCAATAAGCAGGAACGATATTCAAAAATTGCCCAAAGGGCGCTTGAAACGCTAAAGAACAGCTTAAATGCTGAATATACAGGAGGAAAAGAAAATGAATAAGAACAAAAAAATAGTGTTGGTTGCAGCTGTGATTGCTGTTATGGCGGTACTTATTGCAGTTGTAAACATCACAAAAAAGCCGGAGAGCGGAAGGATAAACGATACTTCCGTAAAAACGGAGGAAAAACAGAATCATAAGACGGAAGAAACAAAAAACGCATCGACAAATAACGATGCCGAAAGCACAACGAAGGCAGAGAAAAAGACTGATGGAAAAACTGCGGAAAAAGCCGCACCTGCGGAGGAAAAGGCTGTAAATCAGAGTGCGGAGGAAAGCGAACCGGCAGAAAAGGTAACGCCTACGTTCATGTATTTTGTATCGAAGAGCGACGCAGATTATGCGGCAGGATTGTCAGCAGTGGAAAGCCTTAAAAAGGAGTATGGCGACAAGGTTAAATTTGAGATTGCCGACATAGACGAAAAACCGGAGCTTAAAGATAATTTTCAGCTTGTTGTCGGTCAGACGCCTGCGCTTATAATGCTTAACACATCTAACGATATTTCAGCGCTTGAATTTAAGTGTACCGACACGGATACATTGAAAAAAGATATAGAGAACGCTTTAAAATAACCGTTTGACGGAGGTGTTCAAATGGCGGGCATTATACTGTATATGTATTTTCTGTTCATGGGTTTTTTGTATGCGGATTTGCTTTTTAAGGATAAAGATGCTTGCTTTAAGCTGTGGACGGGCGGAGTGTTCGGAAATGTTTTGATGACGGCGGGAATGATACCGTTTGCACTCACATTAGGCTTCGGCATTGCCGCACATATTACGCTTGCTGCGGTTTCGGCAGCGGTGTATACGGCAATAAAGCTTATGAGGCATGAAAGCTTTGCGATAAGCGTTACGGTAAAAAGCATTGACTGTAAAACGCTGCCTTTTGTGATTTTGCCGATACTTTTAATATGTACGCTTATGACAAATCACATTCTTGTTCCGACAGCGGACGGAGGGGTAAGCTCGGGACAGTCTACCTACGGCGATTTGCAGATGCACCTGAGCTTTGTCACATCGATTGCAGAGCAAGGAGTGTTTCCGCCGAAATACTGTCAGCTTTCGGGTTATAATCTGAATTATCCGTTTTTGGCAGATATGCTTTCATCGAGCCTGTATCTGTTTAAAACGCCGCTCAGATGGGCGGCGCTCGTGCCGAGTTATGTTATGGCGGCTCTTACGGTTGCCGGATTTTATATGCTCTCAAAGAAGCTTACAAATAAAAAAAGTGCGGCAATTCTTGCAGTGGTTTTGTTCTTTATAAACGGTGGATTCGGCTTTGCATATTTTCTTGACGGTACAAAAATCAATCCGTCCGTATTTTCGAGGATTTTTACCGAATATTACGAAACTCCGACAAATCTTATTGATAACAATATACGCTGGGTCAATACAATATGCGATATGATTATACCGCAGCGCACAACTATGGCAGGCTGGTGCGTGCTTTTGTGGGAAATGTGGATTATTGATGAGGCGCTAAAAACGGGGAAACGCAGATTTTACGTTATTCTCGGTGTGATTGCAGGCTGTATGCCGATGATTCATACTCATTCGTTTCTGGCATTGGGAATGTTGAGCGCAGTACTGTTTTTCGCGTATTTCCCGAAAGGTAATCCCAAGAAATACATTATAAACTGGATTATATACGGCGGTATTGTGTTTGTTATTGCAATGCCGCAGCTGATGATGTGGACGTTTAAGCAGACGGGAGGAAACGAGTCGTTTCTGAGGTTTTCGTTCAACTGGGCGAACGATGCGGATAATTATTTTTGGTTTTATATAAAAAACTGGGGAATAATCGCATTGTTTATCATTCCGGCAATTTTAAATACATCGGCCGCAAATAAAAAGCTTGCCGCAGGCGGAGCGTTTATAATGCTGATTTCGGAATTTATATTGTTTCAGCCGAACAGCTATGACAACAATAAGCTTATTTTTGTGGCGTATATGATTGCGGTTATAATCGTCAGTGAATTTCTGATAAATCTGTATGCAAAGCTGTATGATGTAAAGGGCAGAAGCTTTTTTGCGGTTGTTATTATATGTCTGGGAACGCTTTCGGGCGCTCTTACAATAATACGCGAATATATTTCCGGCGGCGAGTACAAAACGTTTTCGGCAGAGGATATAGCGCTTGGCGGATATGTGAGGAAAAATACGGAAAAAGACGCTGTTTTTCTGACGGGAACCGAGGTAACAAACCCGATTGCAGTATTCGGAGGCAGAAATATTTACTGCGGCTCATCATCGTATGTGTATTTTCACGGTTTCGGAGAGGAAAGCGAAAAACGTTCAAAGGCGGCAAAAAAAGCTTACGGCGGCTCGTATGAGGAAATGCTGGACTTTTGCAGAGATAACGGAATATCATATGTATATGTCGGTGATGATGAAAAAAGAGAGTTTGATATAAACGAACAAATGTTGTCGAATTTAGATAAAATTTACGAAAATGGAAATAATTCATTGTATAAAGTGAAATAAAATTTAAAAAACTTATAAAAATTTAAAAAAAGAATTGAAAAAAAACACATTACGTGTTATAATCTAAAAGTATGTAAAAATGTCAGAGGACACTTAAAGGAGGAAATATCACTATGGCAGTGAAAAAGGAAGACATAGAAAAGAACCTTGTCAAATTAACATTCGAGGTTTCCAATGAAGAATTTCAGAAAGCAATTAACAATACTTATAAAAAGAACGTGAAGAAATTCAATATTCCGGGATTCAGAAAAGGACACGTTCCGAAGGCTGTAATCGAAAAGTACTACACAGAGGCTGTTTTCTATGATGAAGCAATCAACAGCATACTTCCCAAGGCATATGCGGACGCTGTTAAGGAAGCGGAAATTGAAGCTGTTGCAAAGCCGGAGATTGACGTAGAGGAAATCAAGAAGGGCGAGCCGGTTGTGTTTACAGCGCTTGTAACAACAAAGCCGGAGGTAAAACTCGGCGACTATAAAGGTATAGAGATTGACAAGATTGACTATACTGTATCAGAGGAAGATGTTGACAACGATATAAAGGCAACACAGGCAAAGAACGCAAGACTTGTTACTGTCGACGACCGTGCGGTTGAAAATGGTGACATTGCAGTTATAGATTTTGTAGGCAGTGTGGACGGCGTTGAATTTGACGGCGGAAAAGGCGACGATTATGAACTGGAAATCGGTTCTGGTACATTTATCCCGGGCTTTGAGGATCAGCTTGTAGGTGCAAAAACAGGCGATCTGGTAGACGTTAAGGTAACATTCCCTGAGGAATATCATGCAGATAAGCTTGCGGGCAAGGATGCGCTCTTTAAAGTAACGGTTAAGGAAATAAAGGTTCGCGAGCTGCCTGAGCTTGACGATGATTTCGCATCGGAGGTAAGCGAGTTTGAGACAATGGAGGACTTCCGCAAGGACGTAAGAAAGAAGCTTGAAGAAGCTGCCGAAAATAAAGCGAAGTCAGAAACCGAAAACGCAGTTGTTGAAAAGGTTATTGAAAATGCTGAATTTGATGTTCCCGACGCTATGGTTGAGGCACAGATTGATACTCTTGTAAACAATTTTGCACAGAGACTGGCATATCAGGGTATGGATTTTGACACATATATGAAGTATACAAATTCCACAATGGAGGCAATGCGCGAAAACTTCAAGCCGCAGGCTGTAAGTCAGATAAATGCGTCGTTGGTTCTTGAAGCAATAAAGAATGCCGAAAATATCGAAGTAGGCGAGGAGGAGCTTGAGCTTCATCTGATTGATATGGCTAAACAGTACAACATGGAAATTGATAAGCTTAAAGAAGTAGTTACCGATGCTGAAAAAGAAAACATCAAAAACGACCTGGCTATTCAGAAAACAGTAAAAATGCTTACGGATAACGCAGTTGTTAAAGAAAAGAAAAAGACAACAAGAGGAAGAAAAAAGAAGGCAGCCGAGGAAGAATAATGCCGGCGGGTTATCAGCTGTATAATTTGCCGAGTTAAAGCAGGAAAGGAAATGAGTAATTATGGCACTTGTACCGGTAGTAGTCGAGCAGACTAACAGAGGTGAACGCTCGTATGATATTTTTTCAAGACTTTTGGAGGACAGAATAATATTTTTGTCAGATCAGGTAAATGATGCTACATCGAGTCTTGTTGTGGCGCAGATGCTTTATCTTGAAGCAAAAGATCCCGACAAGGATATTCAGCTGTATATTGACAGTCCGGGAGGTTCGATAACATCGGGCATGGCAATATATGATACGATGCAGTACATTAAGTGCGATGTTTCCACAATATGTATCGGAATGGCGGCAAGTATGGGCGCATTTTTGCTTGCCGCAGGCGCAAAAGGAAAGAGATACGCTTTGCCTAACAGTGAGATAATGATTCATCAGCCGCTTATAAGCGGAGGACTCAGCGGTCAGACTACGGATATTAAAATATATTCCGATCACCTGGTAAATACCAAGGAGAAAATGAACCGTATACTGTCCGAACGTACGGGCAAGGCTTATGAACAGGTCTGTGCCGATACGGAAAGAGATAATTTTATGACAGCCGAAGAAGCAAAGGCATATGGTCTTATTGACGATGTGATTTCGTCTAAGCCGTCAAAGTAATTTTATGCCGCAGGCTGTAAAAAAATAATGCGGAACAGACGAAACACATCCGACGGCGTATGTATACTCCGGGCGATGTGTTTCGTTTGCGATTGAGCAATTTCAGATTGCGGCAGCCAATCATTTTTCAAGCAAGGGGCAATATCATGGACGATAATAAAAAGAAGTTAAAATGTTCTTTCTGCGGAAAGGACGAAACGCAGGTGCCGAAGCTTATTTCAGGACCTAACGTGTATATATGCAGCGACTGCATAAATACCTGCAATGAAATACTTGCGGGAGGGTTTGAGGATAATTCGTATTCGGAACAGGATACGGATAATTTACCAAAGCCAAAGGAAATAAAAGAGTTTTTGGACGAATATATAATCGGACAGGAGCAGGCAAAAAAGATTTTGTCGGTAGCGGTATATAATCATTATAAGAGAATAGCGCATGATGTAAATTCAGATGATGTTGAGCTGCAAAAGAGTAATGTTCTTATGATTGGCCCTACAGGCAGCGGAAAAACATTTCTTGTACAGAATCTGGCAAGAATGCTGAATGTACCGTTCGCAATTGCCGACGCTACTTCGCTTACCGAGGCGGGTTATGTCGGTGAAGATGTTGAGAATATACTTTTAAAAATTATTCAGGCGGCGGATTATGATGTTGAAGCTGCCGAAAAAGGAATTATTTATATAGATGAAATCGACAAAATAGCAAGAAAATCCGAAAATCCGTCAATTACGCGAGATGTAAGCGGAGAGGGAGTGCAGCAGGCGCTTTTGAAAATTCTTGAAGGAACCGTTGCGTCGGTGCCTCCGCAGGGCGGCAGAAAGCATCCGCATCAGGAGCTTATTCAGATTGATACGACAAATATTTTGTTCATATGCGGCGGCGCGTTTGACGGAATAGAGAAGATAATTGAGAACAGAACGGGAAAGCGTGCATTGGGATTCGGCGCAAAAATAGAAAGCAAAAAAAATGCCGATGTGAGCGAGTTATTAAAGGAACTTTTGCCGCAGGATCTGCTGAAATTCGGGCTTATTCCCGAATTTATAGGCAGACTTCCCGTATTTGCAAGACTTGACAAGCTTGACAGAGAAGCGCTTATAAAAATTCTTACAGAACCGAAAAACGCACTTATAAAGCAATATCGCGCGCTTATGGGATTTGACGGTGTTGAACTGGAATTTGAAGACGGCGCGGCGGAAGCCATTGCTGATAAGGCTCTTGAAAGAAATACCGGAGCAAGAGGCTTGCGGTCTATAATTGAAGAAGCTATGGGCGATATAATGTTTGAAACACCGTCAGACAAAACAATTGAAAAAGTTATTGTAACGCGCGGCTGTGTCGAAAACGGAGAAGAGCCTGTTATCATACACAAAGACAAAGAATCGCTTAACGAGCAGTTGGCGTTTAGCGATAAGGCAGTTTAAAAAAACACGGAAGGTGAGAAAATGTTTGTATCTGAGAATTTATCCGTAAATGAAAAAAATCATCTTATGATTGGTAAAAATGACACGGTGGAGCTGGCAAAACGCTTCGGAACACCGCTGTATGTCCTTGATGAGGACTTGTTAAGGAAAAATATGCGCATCTATAAAAACGCAATGGAAAAATATTACGGCGGAAACGGATTAGTTCTTTATGCAAACAAGGCGTTTTGTTCGCTGTATATGTCAAGACTGGTAAAGGAAGAAGGTCTCGGAGCGGATGTGGTTTCGGGCGGAGAACTATATACTGCGATAAAGGCAGATTTTCCTATGGATAAAATCTATTTCCACGGCAACAATAAGACTGTGGATGAGCTTAGAATGGCTGTTCAGCACGGAGTGGGTCACATAATCGTAGACAATATTTACGAGCTTGAAACACTTAACGATATAGCCAAAGCAAACGGAGTTGTTCAGAACATAATGTTCCGTATAAAGCCGGGTGTTGACGCTCATACGCACAGCTTTATTCAGACGGGACAGATAGATTCAAAATTCGGAGTTGCTCTCGAAAACGGAGAAGCTTTTGAGATTTATAAAAAGGCGCATGAAATGTCAAATGTAAATCCTGACGGAATACATTGTCATATAGGATCTCAGATTTTTGATATAAAACCGTTTGAAAAAGCGGCGGAAATTATGATGAATTTCGCCGGTGATTTAAAGGATAAGCTTAATCTGACGATTAAAAAGCTTAATCTGGGCGGCGGCTATGGAATAAGATACACAAAAAATGATGATCCCGTTCCGTATGATGAATATATCAAAAACGTTTCGGAAGCGGTTAAGAAAACAGCAAAAAAGCGCAATATCGAATGCCCGTTTATTCTTATGGAACCGGGGCGGTCGATAGTTGCTCCGGCAGGTATAACGCTATATACGGTCGGCGGCGTTAAGGATATAAAAAATGTGCGGAAATATATCAGTGTTGACGGCGGTATGGGCGACAATCCCAGATATATTTTGTATCAGTCGGAGTACAGTGCAGTGGTGGCAAACAATGCAGGTGCAGAACCGACGGAAAAAGTAACGGTGGCGGGCAAATGCTGCGAATCGGGAGATTTGCTTATGGAAAACGTTATGATGCCCGAAATTAAAGTCGGAGATACTTTGGCGGTGCTTGCAACAGGCGCATATAACTATTCAATGGCTTCAAACTACAACCGTATTCCGAGACCGGCAGTTGTCGCTGTAACAGGCGGAAATGCGAGAGTTGTGGTTAAAAGGGAAACGTATGACGATTTAATAAGGAATGATATATAATTCATAATTCCGCTTACAGAAAAAGGGGTGTAAAAAGGTAACTTTTTTACACCCCCTTTTATATCAAGCAAAAATATTGGATTTATCCACATATTGAGGATTCTTTTTGTACATATAATCTATTGACAATTATATGTCGATGCGGTATAATATGAACAAATGAACAACCATTCATAAAATACACGGCATTTTTGCACAGAGAGGAGAACGTTATGGAGAAAAAATTCAATATAACAGGTATGTCTTGTGCGGCGTGCAGCGCGCATATCGAAAAAAGTGTAGGTAAACTCAGCGGAATAAAAAGCGTAAATGTAAATTTACTTCAAAATTCCATGACGGTTGTATACGATGAAAATGTACTGAGCAGCGCTGAAATAATCGAAGCGGTTAAATCCGGAGGTTACGGTGCGGAGAAATGCGGAGAAAATACAAAAGCAGCAGAAGAAAGCGCTGTTGAAAAAGAGGAAGCATCGGTCAAAAAGCGTCTTATCGTCTCGGCAGTTTTCCTTGTTGTGCTTATGTATATATCTATGGGGCATATGTTCGGTGCACCGTTTCTGGGAGTGTTTGATGATATAAATAACTCGGTGGCATTTGCGTTTACGCAGTTTTTGCTGTCAATACCGATTATCGTGCTTAATAGGAAGTATTTTGTAAACGGCTTTAAGGCGCTTATTCATCTGACCCCGAATATGGATTCGCTTATAGCAATCGGTTCTGCGGCATCGGAAATATACGGAATATTTGCAATATATGTTTTGGCGTATGCAACATCTCACGGGGACACAGCAACGGCACATTCGTATATGATGAATCTTTATTTTGAGTCGGCGGCAATGATTCTTACGCTCATAACCGTAGGTAAATATATGGAGGCGCGTGCAAAAAGCAAAACCTCCTCGGCAATAGAAAAGCTCATGGATTTATCGCCGAAAACTGCGGTTGTTGTGCGTGACGAAAAAGAAATTACAATCGGAATCGAAGATTTGCAGAAAGATGATATTGCGGTTGTGCGGGCAGGTCAGACCGTATGTGCGGACGGAGTGGTTGCAGAGGGTTCCGGCGCTGTTGATGAGTCGGCAGTGACGGGTGAAAGTATACCTGTTGAAAAAAGCGTAGGCGACAGCGTTATCGGCGCAACCATAAGCAAGAGCGGATATTTTAAAATAAAAGTGACACGAACGGGCGATGAAAGTACGCTTTCACAGATTATACGCCTTGTAGAGGACGCATCGGCATCAAAAGCGCCAATTGCAAAGCTTGCGGATAAAGTAAGCGGAGTTTTTGTTCCGGTTGTTATCGCAATAGCGGCGCTGACGCTTGTTGTGTGGCTTTTAATGGGATACGGCGTGAATTTTGCTTTGTCTATGGCAATTTCCGTTCTGGTAATTTCGTGTCCCTGCGCACTCGGACTGGCAACGCCTACCGCCATTATGGTAGGAACGGGCAGAGGAGCACAGCTGGGAATTTTGACAAAGTCGGCAGAGGCTTTGGAGGTTCTGCACACGGTTGACACTGTTGTTATGGACAAGACCGGTACAATAACCGAGGGCGCACCATCGGTAACGGATATTTTTACAGCTGACGGAGTGAATGAGGAGGAATTGTTAAAGATAGCCGCATCTGTCGAAAAGCTGTCGGAGCATCCGCTTTCAAAAGCAGTTTGCGAACGTTATGACGGTGATACGTACGATGTTACGGATTTTGAACAAATCCCCGGCAGAGGACTTAAAGGTAAAATTAATTCAAAAACCGTCTTGGCAGGAAATTACAAGCTTATGGCGGACGAGGGAATTAAATGCAGCGAAAAAACGATAAGCGGAAAAACAGCGTTGTATTTCGCATACGATAACCGCTTTTTGGGCATATTTGCAGCAGCGGATAAGGTAAAGCCTACAAGCCGTGAAGCTGTCGAGCGAATGAAGAAAATGAAGCTTGACGTCATAATGCTTACGGGAGATAATGCAGCTGCCGCCGAGAATGTAAAAAAAGAAACGGGCATAGACACTGTAATATCAGAAGTTATGCCAGCGGATAAAGAAAGCGAAATAAGAAAGCTGCAAGCCAACGGCAGAAAAACAGCAATGATAGGCGACGGAATAAACGATGCGCCGGCTCTTGCGCGTGCTGATGCCGGAATAGCAATAGGCGCAGGCACAGATATTGCCATCGAAAGCGCAGATATAGTTCTGATGAAAAGCGACTTAAACGATGCCGTTTCGGCAATAGAACTCAGCCGTGCGGTTATTAAAAATATAAAAGAAAATCTGTTTTGGGCATTTTTCTATAATGCGGCAGGAATACCGATAGCGGCAGGTGCGCTGTATCTCGGAACGGGAATAAAGCTTAATCCTATGATAGCGGCAGCCGCGATGAGTTTTTCATCGGTATTCGTTGTAACCAATGCGTTAAGACTCAGATTTTTTAAACCGGATATAATAAGAAACAGAAAGGAAGAGAAGAAAATGACAAAAACAATTAAAATCAACGGAATGATGTGCGGTCATTGCACAGGCAGAGTAGAGGAGGCTTTAAATAAAATTGACGGTGTTTCGGCAAAGGTTTCCCTTGACGACGGCGGAAAGGCTGTTGTTACACTGAGCGGCAGCGTAAGTGATGAAACGCTTAAAGCGGCAGTCACAGACGCCGGCTATGCAGTAACATCAATAGAATAAAAATACACAAAACACCGCATATCGGTGTTTTGTGTATTTTTACGGAAAATGGGCAATATTTCGTTTTTTGCCATTTACGGACGGGCAAATATGTGTTATAATACAGTCAATACGAATTTTTAGGGAGTGAGATAATGAAAAAAGCAAGAGACCTGCTGTGTGCCGTTCTTGCGGTATGTATGACTGCGATGCCGGTATATGCCGATGTACTCGGTTCTGTTGTGGAACAGAAAATCACAGATATGGCTGATAATACGTATTTGTATAATACCGTTTTTGAATCGGCACAAAACGGAGTGGGAAAACAAACAGAATATTACGTGGAATATAAGCCGAACAGTCAGGTTGTGCCGGTGGTGATAAACGGCGAAGCTTTGTGGGGAACACGTACAATCATTCAGGCAATGTCGTATATGTCGGACAACGGATTAAAGCCTTTGATAGGAATTAATGCCGATTATTTTTCGTTTAAAACAGGTATTCCGATGGGAACGTCGATTATGGACGGAGAAATTGCCACATCTGCAAGCGGATATATAGATGCGGTGGGATTCAGAGCAGACGGCAGCGGATTTATATCGGGATTGAATCTGAAAACGGAAATCAGCCATAACGGCGAAACCGCATCGGCGGAATGTATTAATAAATGGTACACACCGGATTATACGCCGATATGTATATTGACGGATAAATTCGGCAGAAGCACAAAAACGACATCGGACTGTCTTTTTGTTATGTGCAGACCCGACAGCGGCAAGCTTGCCGTTGGTGAAACCATGACGCTGACGGTTGAAGATAAATTTGAAACACCGACAGAGGTAGCAATTCCAAAGGGCAAAATAATGCTTGTTATAAACAAGACGGGTTACGAAAGGGAATACAATTTTCTTAATTCGATGTCTGTTGGAGATAACGTATCAATAACCAACACAGCAATGGACGACAGCTACGGAATGTGGAACGGAGTACAGAATGCTATCGGAACCTCTGCCGGCAGACTGATTGCAAACGGAAAAATCGGCTCCGGCTTTGAAGAGGGTAGTGCGCCGAGGACGGCTGTCGGAGTAAAAGCAGACGGAACAATTGTATTTTATGTTCTGGACGGCAGACAAAAAGGGTATAGCTACGGAGCAAGAGCGCAGACGGTGGCGCAAAGACTTTTGGAAATAGGCTGTGTTGACGCGCTTAACCTTGACGGCGGCGGTTCAACGGCGATGGCGGGGATTTTTCCGGGAAGCAGCGAATACAGCGTTATAAACAGTCCGTCCGACGGAGGACTGCGTTCATGCGCGAACTATATCTTCTTAAAAGACAGCAGAGTACCTACCGGAATAGCAAAAACGATTATTACCGATAATAAATCAAACAAAAACTTTATATCCGGAGCAAGCGCAAAGTTTAATATAACCGCAGTGTATGATACCGGCGGCTATGCAATGAACGGACTGGGAGACGCAAGGATAGAGATTGAAAACCAAAACGGCGGAAAATCATATATGGATTCTGATAATGTGATTCATTTTGAGGGCAGCGGAATTGTCGATGTGAACGTTGTCGGCGCTGACGGAAGAACAATTTACAGTGAGCGGTACGAAAGCTTTGACACTCCCGATTCCATAAAGATATATGACCAAAACACATGGAAAGAAATTTCCGAAATATACTGTCCTTCAAACGGAGGATATTCAGCAGACCTTACCGCGGCGCCGTATATCGGTGAAACTGAGCTTAACACACAGGATGATGCTTTTGAGTGGTCTGTAACGGGAGACATCGGAACAATAGATGAATACGGTCGGTTTACACTTGCCGAAAACGGCGGCATGGCAGGAAAAATAATTATTGAAAAAGGCAGTTTTAAAAAGGAGATAAATGTTTACCGCGAGGGCTATAACGGCGAAACCGAAACAGGATTTGACGATATTGCCGGACACTGGGCATATGATACAATTCTTGCAATGGCAGATGAAGGTGTAATTAACGGCTACGAAGAAAACGGAAAAAGATATTTTAAGCCGGACGCTTATATGACACGTGCCGAATTTGCAAAAATGATTTGCAGCTTTATAGGACTTGACGAATCGGATTATTCGGCGGAAACGCTGCAATTCAGCGACAGCAGCGAAATACCGCTTTGGGCGGTTAACAGCGTAAAGGCAATGCAGAGCACGGGCATTATAAAGGGCCGTGCAGACGGGGAAAAATATATTTTTGCACCGTATGATAATATTACCAGAGCGGAAGCAATGACGGTCATGGGCAGAATAATCGAATCCGATAAAACAGAAGAACTAAATTTTAAAGATAATTCGGATATACCGGATTGGGCGCGAGAAAGCATGGAGAAGCTTTTGGGCGCAGGTGTTATAAGGGGTTACAATGATAATACAATACACCCGAACGATAATATGAAACGTGCGGAAGCGGCAGTTATGCTCAGCAAAATAGAACGATAAAAACGGAGCTGTAAAAATGCAGCTCCGTTTAATTGGATGAAAAAAATGCCTTTTTGCGGTCCGGACTTCTTTTACATCACCTGTATTTGTACATCATAGATAAAAACATGATATTTTTTAATGCACAAGTGCCAAAAATACAAAAAACACTTTATTTTGTGAAAAAGTTGTAGTATAATAAAGAATGTAGTATTTTGTAGCACGGAAGTGTTTTAAGCTTGCGTAAATTTTTTTAAATGTAGTATGGAAGGGTGTTTTTTTTATGGAACAGAATTTGGCACAAACACAGTTTATTATCATTGCAGCATTGGCGGTTTTTGCGGTGTTGATGGTTTGTATCGGAGTGTACAGCTCAAGAAAGGTTAAAACGATCGACGGATTTCTGATGGGAGGACGTCAGATTGGAGCATGGATGAGCGCATTTTCATACGGAACATCGTATTTTTCAGCTGTAATATTTGTAGGATATGCCGGACAGCACGGTTGGAATATCGGCTTGGGTTCGATTTGGATCGGAATAGGAAATGCGGTTTTGGGGTGTTATCTTGCGTGGCAGATACTGGCAAAGAAAACAAGAAATATGACGCATACGTTAAGATCAAAAACCATGCCGGAGTTTTTTGAGGGAAGATATGACGCCACAGCTTTAAAAATTGTTGCGGCTGTAATAATATTTGTTTTTCTTGTGCCTTACAGTGCTGCAGTTTATAAAGGTCTCGGTTCTATGTTTTCAACGATATTTCCGAATGTGCCTATAAATGTATGGCTTCTTATTATAGCTGTTCTTACTGGTGCTTATCTGGCGCTCGGCGGCTACGTTGCAACGGCATATACGGATTTTGTACAGGGAATTATCATGATAGCCGGAGTGTTTGCGATGGTTATAGCAATACTTAAAACAGATGCTGTCGGCGGAGTTCATTTTATACAGAGATTAGCAGCTCTTGACGGTACTATGGCAGACGGCGCTCCGGTAGGAAAACAGCTTACAAGCTGGTACGGCGGTTCAAGTCTCAGGTTTTTATGCATAAATATTCTTTTGACATCATTCGGTACATGGGGACTCCCTCAGATGGTAAATAAATACTATGCAATCAGGGATGATAATGCCGCAAGACTGGCAAAGCATATATCTACTGTATTTGCGCTTATAATAGGCTGCGGTGCGTATTTTGTGGGCTCGCTCTCGCGATTGGTACTCAATAACACATTGCCGGAGGGCGGAATCGACTCGGTAATCCCGTCAACGCTTTTAACAGCTTTGGGAGATACAAATGTTGCTACGACAATTATTTTGGCGGTAATTCTTATACTGCTTTTGTCTGCGTCAATGTCAACGCTTGCGTCTATTGTCCTTTCGTCGGCTTCGGCAATAAGCATTGACCTTGTGCCGACAGTTAAAAAAGGTTTTAAGCCTAATCATCAGATTATTCTTACAAGAATTCTTTGTCTGATGTTTGTGGCTTGCTCATACATATTCGCAACAACAAACATAACAATAATAGTAAATATCATGTCGTTCAGCTGGGGAGTTATTTCGGGTTGCTTTATAGGCCCTTACGTATGGGGAATATACTCAAAGAAAACAACAAAAGCGGGTGCATGGCTGGGAATGATTTGCGGATTTTTGTCAATACTTGTGCCGACGGTTGTTATTGCATTAAATTCGGGATTTAAGGCGGCAGCGTCGCAGGCGCCGCTTCTGGGGTGTGTCGCAATGGCTGTATCACTTGTGGTTGTGCCGCTGGTATCACTGTTTACGAAAAAATACGATAACGGATTTATAGAAAAAGTATTTGCAGAAAATGCAGATTAATATATAAGGAGAGAGAAAAATGCCGATTACGGAGTTACTTGAAAGAAATGCTGAAGAGTACGGAGATGATGTTGCTCTTGTGGAGATTGACCCAAAGGTTATGAGCAGCACAAAAATGACGTGGAAGGAATATTCGCTGATTGAAACAAATCCGGCTCTTTGCGGCAGAAGCGAAATGACGTGGAAAGAGTTTGACAACAAGGCAAACCGATTTGCAAATCTGCTTTTAAGCCGCGGAATAAAAAAGGGCGACAAGGTGGCGATTTTGCTTATGAACTGCCTTGAATGGCTGCCGATATACTTTGGTATACTTAAAGCCGGAGCGGTTGCCGTTCCTCTGAATTATCGCTACACGGCAGAAGAAATCAAGTACTGCGTGGAGCTTGCGGATTCTGATGTTTTGATATTCGGACCGGAATTTATCGGCAGAGTAGAGGAAATATGCGATAAGCTTAAAAACGTGAAACAAGTGTTTTATGCCGGAGAAAACTGCCCGACATTTGCGGAAAGCTATGATTATCTTGTTCAGTTCGCAAGCGATATCGCTCCCGATATAAAAATAACCGACGAGGACGATGCGGCAATATATTTTTCATCCGGTACGACGGGTTTTCCAAAAGCAATTCTTCATGCACACAGAAGCCTTGTTCACTCCTCAAAGGTTGAGCAGATACATCATTCAACCACAAAGGACGATGTATTTCTGTGCATACCGCCGCTTTATCATACCGGAGCAAAAATGCACTGGTTCGGAAGTCTGCGTTCAGGTTCAAAGGCAGTGTTATTAAGAGGCGTTCGTCCGGAATGGATTTTAAAAGCTGTTTCCGAAGAAAGATGTACGATTGTGTGGCTGCTTGTGCCGTGGGCGCAGGACATACTTGATGCAATTGAACGCGGAGAAATAAAACTCGAGGATTACCATTTGGAGCAGTGGAGACTTATGCACATAGGCGCACAGCCTGTGCCGCCGTCGCTTATTAAGAGATGGAAAAAGTATTTCCCGAATCATCAGTATGACACAAACTACGGACTTTCCGAGTCGATAGGACCTGGTTGTGTGCATTTGGGAGTTGAGAATATACATAAAGTCGGGGCAATCGGTATTCCGGGTTACGGCTGGGAGGTAAAAATCGTAGACCCCGACGGAAATAAAGTGGAGCGCGGCGAGGTGGGCGAGCTTGCGGTTAAAGGCCCGGGAGTTATGAACTGCTATTATAACGACGAAAAATCCACAAACGAGGTTTTAAAAGACGGTTGGCTGCTCACAGGCGATATGGCACAGGAGGACAGCGACGGATTTATTTATCTGGTTGACCGTGCGAAGGACGTAATTATTTCCGGCGGAGAAAATATTTATCCCGTACAGATTGAAGATTATTTAAGAAAGAATGACAATATAAGCGATGTTGCGGTTATAGGCTTGCCGGATACGCGCTTGGGCGAAATTTCCGCGGCAATTATTCAGCTGAAAGAAGGACATTCCTGCACAGAAGAGGAAATCATGGAGTTCTGCTGCGATTTGCCGAGATATAAGCGCCCGAGAAAAATAATTTTTGCGGATGTCCCGAGAAATCCTACCGGAAAAATCGAGAAGCCGAAATTAAGAAAAATGTACTGCGGAGAAAGTATTGTAAAAAAACAGATAGAAATCAGTTGACTAAACGGCGAAATTTTGATATAATCAAAAGGATATATTAATTGAGAGGAAGGCTTTTAATGAAAAAGTTAATGTTAGGAAATGCCGCCGTTGCGCGCGGTGCATACGAAGCAGGTGTCAGCGTGGTTTCTTCGTATCCGGGAACACCGAGTACGGAGATAACGGAAAATATAGTAAAATATGACGATATATATGTAGAGTGGGCGCCTAATGAAAAGGTTGCCTGCGAGGTTGCGGTCGGCGCATCGATTGCCGGCGCGCGTTCAATGACGTGTATGAAACACGTAGGACTTAACGTAATGGCAGACCCGGTGTTTACGGCGAGCTATACCGGCGTAAACGGCGGTATGGTATTGTGTGTAGCGGACGACCAGGGAATGCACTCATCGCAGAATGAGCAGGATTCGCGTCATTATGCAAAGGCTTCAAAAATTCTTATGCTTGAGCCGTCTGACAGTGCGGAATGTAAGGAATTTACAAAAAAAGCATATGAGCTTTCCGAGCAGTATGACACACCGGTATTCTTAAGACTTTCCACAAGAGTTTCACATTCGCAGAGTCTTGTGGAGGAGGAAGAAAAGACCGATTATCAGCTTAAAGACTATGACAAAAATCCGGCAAAATACGTTATGATGCCGGGAAACGCAATAAAAAGACACGTTGTAGTCGAAGAAAGAATGAGAAAACTTGCCGAAATGACAGAAACAACCGAATTAAACACGGTTGAGGATAATGGCAGCAAAATAGGTGTAATCAGCGCCGGTATTGCATATGTTTATGCAAAAGAGGCGTTGGGTGACAGTGTTAATTATTTGAAACTCGGTGCAGTATATCCCTTGCCGGAAAAGCTGATAAAGAGTTTTGCGGCAAAATGCGATAAGGTATTTGTTATTGAAGAGCTTGATCCGTTTATTGAGGAGCATTGCCGCGGAATCGGCGTTGATGTAATCGGCAAGGAAGCATTTACACTGCTTGGCGAATACACCCCGTCAATGATAAAGAAAGCGGTTCTGGGAGTGGATGGCGCAGAGTCTGCACAAATAGAGGAAACTATTCCGGTACGTCCTCCGGTAATGTGTCCGGGCTGTCCTCACAGAGGAACGTTCTATGTTCTTAAAAAGCTGGGAGTTACCGTATCCGGTGACATCGGCTGCTATACGCTTGGTGCGGCGGCGCCGCTGTGCAGCGTTGATACAACCATATGTATGGGCGCATCTGTAAGCGCGGCTCACGGTATGGTGAAGGCAAGAGGAAATGAATTTGCAAAGAAGCTTGTAAGCGTAATCGGCGATTCGACCTTTATGCACTCGGGTATAACAGGCTTGGTTGACATTGTTTATAACAAGGGCGTAAATACGGTAATAATTCTCGACAACTCAATTACCGGCATGACGGGTCACCAGGATAACCCGACCACAGGCTACACAATTCGTAAAGAAGTCACAAAGCAGGTTAATCTGATTGCTCTTGCAAAGGCTGTCGGAGTTGAAAGCGTGGTTGTGGCAGACCCGTTTGATATAAAGAATTTTGAAGAAGTTGTAAAGACAGAGCTTGCAAAGGAAGAACCGTCGGTAATCATAGCACAAAGACCTTGCGCACTTCTTCCCGAGATGAGAAAAATTCTTACAGGTCACTGCACAATTACCGATAAATGCAAAAAATGTAAAATGTGCATGAAGCTGGGATGTCCGGCAATTTCGGCATCCGGTGACGGCGTGAAGATTGATATGACTCAATGCAACGGATGCGGATTATGCGTAAATGTATGTCCGTTCGGTGCAATAGAGAAAGCGGAATAACCGGGATTGTGAAAAGGAGTGAACTGAATATGAATATAATGATAGTCGGTGTCGGCGGTCAGGGTACTTTGCTTGCAAGCCGTATTCTCGGCGGTGTAGCTATCAAAGAGGGTTACGACGTAAAGGTAAGCGAAGTGCACGGAATGAGCCAGAGAGGCGGAAGTGTTGTTACATATGTTAAGTACGGGGATAAGGTTTATTCACCGATAATAGACAGGGGCGAGGCGGATTTGATACTTGCGTTTGAACTGCTTGAAGCTTACAGAGCATTGCCGTATGTAAAAAATGGCGGTAAGATACTGATTAATAATCAGAAAATAAATCCGATGCCCGTTATTACGGGGGCAATGGAATATCCCGAAAATATTGAGGAAAAGCTTGGCGCAAAAACAAATATAAAGCTTGTTGACGCACTGCCTTTGGCGGAAGAAGCCGGAACAATTAAAGCGGTAAATGTCGTGCTTATCGGCGTTTTGGCAAAGAGCATGAATATTCCGAAAGAAACATGGAAAACGGTTATTAAAGAAATCGTGCCGGAGAGATTTTTGGAAATGAATCTCAAAGCATTTGAGCTGGGCTATAATATATAAATTATAAAAATCCGTGGAAGGAAGTTAAAAATGGCGTACTATAACAAAGAAGTAGAATGTATGGAAAGAGCGGAAATCCGTGCTCATCAGCTTGACGCTCTGAAAAAACAGGTTAAGCGTGTATATGAGAAAGTTCCCATGTACAGAAAAAGAATGGACGATGCCGGAGTAAAGCCGGAGGATATAAAAGAATTAAGCGATTTATCCAAGCTGCCGTTTACTACAAAGCAGGATTTGCGAGATTATTATCCTTTTGATTTGCTGGCAGTATCTAAAAAAGATATAGTAAGAATACAGGCGTCGTCGGGAACAACCGGAAAGCAGATTGTTGCAGGCTATACAAGAAAGGATATTGAGGACTGGTCAGATGCGTTTGCACGCCAGCTTACTGCGGCAGGTGCGGATGAAAATTCCGTTGTTCAGGTTTCTTACGGCTACGGATTGTTTACGGGCGGTCTTGGCGCGCACTACGGAGCCGAAAAAATCGGCGCTACGGTTGTACCGACATCTTCGGGAAATACAGAGCGTCAGATAAGACTGATGTGCGATTTGGGTGTGACACATCTTTGCTGTACGCCGTCATACGCAATGTACCTTGCCGAGGCTATAAAGAAAGCCGGAGTAAAGGACAAGCTTAAGCTTAAGGCGGGAATTTTCGGTGCAGAGCCGTGGACGGAGGAAATGCGTAAGAGCATAGAAAGCGCATTGGGCATAAAGGCTTATGACATTTACGGTCTTACAGAGGTTATGGGTCCGGGTGTTTCATATGAATGCAGCGCTCAGCGCGGAATGCACATTTGTGAGGATTTGTTTATTCCGGAGGTTGTAGACCCCGAAACGGGCGAGCCGCTGCCGGACGGCGAGTTCGGCGAGCTTGTGTTCACAACGATTGTCAAAGAGGGACAGCCGCTTATCAGATATCGTACAAGGGATTTGTGCCGTCTGGTTTATGCGCCGTGTAAGTGCGGCAGAAGCCACGTCAGAATGAAAAAACCGGCAGGCAGAACGGACGATATGCTTATTATCAGAGGTGTAAATGTGTTCCCGTCACAGATTGAGGAGGTTCTCTTAAAACACGGAGATGTAGTATCGGCAAACTATCAGATTATTGTCGGAAGAAAGAATAATACAGATACGTTTGATATAAATGTTGAAAGAGTGCCGGAATATACAGGCGATGCAGAGCCTGTTGAAAAGCTGCTTGTGTCAAAGCTCAGAAGTCAGCTCGGAATCGGTGCAAGCGTGCATCTGATTTCCCACGGCGAAATGGAAAGAAGCGAAGGCAAAGCCAAGCGTGTAATAGATAACCGTCATCTTCATGATGATAATGACGACAGCGAAAATTAAAAAAATGCCGGAAATCCGTATCGGCATATAGCCGCGGATTTTCGGCATTTTTCTGTGTATACGCATAATTTGTTGACTTTTCTGTGATTGAGTGGTATAATATCCGAGGATATAATAAATCTTCCGTTGTGTATTTACGGCGGTGAACGGAGGTTATATATGAGTATTACTGTTAAAGAGAAAAAGCATACGGTCAGAAATGCAATATTGATTATCATAGCCGCGGCGGTGATAATCTGTGCGGTCGGTACCGGAATAGTTATGAGTGACGTTAAGGGGATAAAGCTTGGCGGAAATATTACGATTGAGGTAAAAGAAGGCGAAGGCTCAGCGGCTGTTGCCCGTACGCTGGCAAATGACGGAATTATT
Organism: uncultured Clostridia bacterium; assembly: GCA_934476675.1. Lineage (GTDB taxonomy): Bacteria > Bacillota > Clostridia > UBA1381 > UBA1381 > UBA4716. Next base: position 221,799 of record CAKSOE010000001.1, read on the forward strand.
AAATATCCGTATATATTCAGATTGATGTCAAAAACAGGCGGATATGACGGAAAATTTCTTCCGGGAAAGGCGGAGCTTTCGTCGGGAATGAGCTATACCGATATTTTGGAGCTTATGGTTGCAAATAACCGAAACCAGGAAAAGGTAACAATACCGGAAGGCTTTACCGTACGGCAGATACGCGACAGGCTGGCAGAAGCGGGTTATGTGAGCGCAGAAGAATTTGACAGTGCGCTGAATCCCGATGATTATAATTACAGATTTTTAAAAAACCTGCCGGAGCGCGAAAACAGAATGGAGGGCTACCTGTTCCCGTCAACGTATTATTTTGAAAAGGGTATGACGGCGCATGAAATAATAAATGAAATGCTTGCCGAATTTGACAAGCAGTTTAAGGACGAATATTATGCGCGTGCCGAAGAACTTAACCTTACGGTTGACGAGGTTGTTATAATGGCGTCGATAATAGAGGGCGAAACCGATGTTGAGTCGGAGAGAGCAAAGGTTGCAGGAGTGTTTTATAACCGCCTGCGTTCAAAGATGCCGTTTCAGTCCTGTGCTACGGTGCAGTATATATTGGGTGAAAGAAAGGCTGTCTTGTCGGTAGAGGATACAAAGATTGATTCACCGTACAACACGTATATTCATGCCGGATTCCCGATAGGACCTATATGCAATCCGGAGATAGCGTGTATCGAAGCGGCGCTTTATCCCGAAAATACGGACGCATATTACTTTGTTGCGGATAAGGACGGAGGACACATTTTCTCCAAAACTTATGAGGAGCATGAAGCGGCGATGAAAAAGGCAGGAGTGCAGTAATGGTTGAATATGACAAGGACGCGATAGTACCTCCGTATATAACTGATTATCTGCGAAAAAATGCGGCGCATGAGGATGATTTTCTGCACGAACTGGAGAAATACGCGCAAAAAAACAGCGTACCGATAATCGAACCGGAATCGGCGCAGCTGCTTAAAGTTTTGTGTGCGGCAAAAAGACCTCAAAAGGTACTTGAAATAGGCTGTGCAATAGGGTATTCGTCAATTCTTATGGCAAAAACTCTCGGAATGGCTGCGAAAATTTATACAATAGAGTATGATAACGAAATGGTGCAGCTTGCAAGAGAAAATATCAAGAAAGCGGGAATGGCGGAGCAAATCAGCGTGATTGAGGCAGACGCAAAGGACTATCTGGCGTATATAGACGATGATGAAAGCTTTGACATGATATTTCTTGACGGGCCGAAAGCTCATTATATTTATATGCTTGACGACAGCGTAAGGCTTTTGAAAAAGGGCGGTATGCTTATTTCGGATAATGTGCTTTATAAGGGCATGACTGCCGACGATGAGCACGTTATACGCCGTAAAATTACGATTGTGACAAGACTGAGAGAATATATAGAAACGCTTATGAAGCATCCGCAGCTTGAATCAGCGCTGCTTCCTCTCGGAGACGGAGTTACCGTAAGCGTAAAGACATTGTCCGATGAGGAATATTTCGGATAGAAAGGATTACAGTTATGATGAAACCTGAATTGCTTGCTCCGGGCGGCAGCCTGGAAAAACTCAAAATTGCCATTATGTACGGTGCAGATGCTGTATATATCGGCGGAGAGGCTTTCAGCCTGAGAGTGGCAGCAGAAAATTTTTCGTATGAGGATATGAAAGAGGGCATAGAATTTGCTCATAAACGCGGAAAAAAGGTATATCTGACGGCGAATATTATCCCTCATAACAGAGATATTGACGAATTTGAGGATTATATAAAAAAGATACGTCCTCTCGGCTTTGATGCGGTACTTATAAGTGATTTGGGTATGTTTGACATGATGCACACGCTTGCACCGGAAATTCCTATCCACATAAGCACACAGGCGAATAATGTAAATTGGCGTTCGGCAGCTATGTGGTATAAATTGGGGGCAAAGCGTGTTGTGCTGGCAAGAGAGATGTCTTTTGAAGAAATAAAGGAAATACGACGTAAAATTCCGAAAGAGCTTGAATTGGAATCATTTGTGCATGGAGCAATGTGTATTTCGTATTCGGGACGCTGTCTTTTATCGAATTATCTGACAAACCGTGACTCAAATCTCGGTGCTTGTTCGCATCCGTGCCGCTGGAACTATTCGCTTGTGGAGGAAAAACGCCCGGGAGAATATATGGATGTTTTTGAAAACGAGCGCGGAACGTTTATATTTAATTCAAAGGATTTGTGTACAATAAAGCACATTCCCGAATTGGTTGAGAGCGGAATATCAAGCTTTAAAATAGAGGGAAGGGTAAAAACGTCATATTACACCGCAACAATAGTCGGAGCGTACAGACGTGAAATAGACCGTTATTTTGACGGTCCGGAGCATTACACGTTTAATGAAGCCGAATTTGATGAGCTTTGCAAGGTAAGTCACCGTCCGTATACAACCGGATTTTATTTTAAAAAGCCGGGAGCGGATGCACAGGTATATACTGACAGCTCTTATATACGTGATTATGACCTAATTGGAATTGTTGAGGATTATAACGAAAAAACAGGGATTGCAAAAATATCTCAGCGCAACAAATTCAGTGTGGGCGAGGAAATAGAGGTCATGCAGCCGATGAAGCCGTTTTATAAAATGACGGTAGGCGGTATGGAGGACGGTGAGCATAACGAAATACAGTCCGCACCTCATGCGGCACAGACCGTATATATGCACCTTGACTATCCTGTTGCGGACGGTGCAATGCTCAGAAGAAAAAAATAGTTATACAAGGAAATGCGGATTTGCGAAGGATTGTGTTTTATATTCTGACGGCGTCATGTTTGAGTGCATTTTGAAGGCGCGGCAGAAGTGATACACATTTGCAAAGCCGCATTTTTCGGCAATAGCCGAAACCGCAAGACCGTCCTCGGAAAGCAGCTGCTTTGCTTTTTGTATTCTGGTATTTATGATGTATTGCTTTGGTGTGATTCCGTATTGATTTATAAAAAGCTTTCGGAGATATACCTCGCTGATTCCGCCCTCATCGGCAAGTACGGTATTTGTAAGAGCGGTATCGGAGTAATTGTTTTCAATATAGGAAACGGCTGCTTTGAGCGCAGGGTGCAGTACGTTTGTTTCATTGAAAAGCTGGTTCAGCATTTCATAAAGTATCTGCATTTTCTCAAAGCCTGAATGATTAAAAATCTCCGAATGTTGTAATTTTTTATATTCTTTAAGATAATATCCGGTATTTGAAACCGGAATTTTTATTATATCAGAAATTAGCGGAGGATTTACTGCATGAAAATTTATAACCGGAAAATGCCCCGTTTTTGTTCCGCGCAGCGTGTAATTGCCGCCGTAAGGCAGTATTACGGCGCAGCTTGTATCGGAAACTACATTTTTCTCGTTAATTGTATATGTAATACTGCCGCTTTGGCAAAACGACAACCCGAAGCTTTTTCTGAAATCGGAGGTGTATCGTCTGCCTGTTTCGGAATATATCGTTATAACCTCGCAAATATCCGAAATAATTATATTTTCAAGTCTTTTCATCTTAATCACCATTTTAATTATATTCGTTTTTTATAAAATCGTCAATGGAAAAATGAAAAATAGTATCAAAAATGTCAATTAGTATTATTTTTGCCATTGACGTATAAAAATATTTTGGTATACTGAAAGAAAAAAGGAAGAAGTGATTTAATGAGCTGTGATTTTCTGAAAAAAGGCCGGCCTACGCTTACCGTTATGGTTCAGGCGAAAAGTGTTGACAGGATTCTTGAACTGATTGACAAGGGCTTGAAGGGCGGAGCGGATGCGTTTGGCGTTCAGATAGAGGTTCTTGAACATAAATACCGTAACGAGGAATGTTTTAAACGGATTTTTTCGGCAATGCAGGGAAAACCGGCATATGTCACAAATTATCGGACGGGAATAAACGGCGATATGTCCGATGAAGAAAGAACAGAGCAGCTTTTGCTCACGGCAAAATGCGGTGCAAAGCTTATTGACATTATGGGAGATTTATTTAATAAGACCGAGGGTGAACTGACGCACGATGCGGAAGCGATACAAAAACAGGAAAAACTGATTAAAAAAATCCATTTCATGGGTGCAGAGGTTCTTATGTCGTCGCATACATATAAATTTATGCCGGAAGAAGATGTTGTAAGCTACGTAACGGAGCAGCATCGGCGCGGCGCGGATATTGCCAAGGTAGTTACGGGAGCGGCAGACGGTAAAGAGCTTTCGGAAAATATTCGGATTTCCGCAAAGCTTTCCGGTGATGAATTTTATCCGGCGCTGTTTTTGTGTACGGGAGATTACTGCGGCAAACACAGAATTGTAGGGCCTATGATATGCGGCGATATGTTTTTATGTGTAGTTGAGCATGATGAGTTTGCCACTCCGGCTCAGCCGCTTTTGGAACAGGCAAAATCGGCAGTTGAATTAATATCGAAGGAGGGTTAATTATGTATAATTTTGAAAATAAAACGGTTATTATCAGCGGCGGTGCGTCGGGACTGGGATTTTTATGCGGAAAATGTTTTGCAAAAGAGGGCGCAAACGTTGTTTTGGCAGATATAAACAAGGAGGCACTGGAAAAAAAGGTTAAGGAAATAACCGACAACGGCGGAAAAGCGGCAGCGGCGGTGACAGATGTGCGTGATTACAAGCAGGTGTGTGCGGCGCGTGATTTGGCTGTGGAGAAATTCGGCAGCGCCGATGTTATGATAAACTGTGCCGGCGGTGCGGAAATGCGTATGCTTAACGCGTATCATTACGGAGAGTTTAAAGATGTTCCGATAGACGTTTTTGACTGGGGAATAGATGTTAATCTGAAAGGACAGTTTTATTTTGACCATGCGGTGCTGCAGCAGATGGCAAAACAAAAAAGCGGAGTAATAATCAATATCGGTTCGATTACAGGCGAAGAAGGCTGCGATTGTAACGTTGCATACTCTACGTCAAAAAGCGGAGTCATGAACGGACTTACAAAATCGCTTGCACTGTACGGCGCAAAATACAATGTGCGCGTTTGCTGTGTTTCACCCGGACCGGTTCTTACGCGCCCCGGCATGGCAGGAATGAAAACACTTATGGGCAGAGCTGCCGAACCGCAGGAAATAGTAGATTTAATTATGTATCTGGCGTCAGATAAGGCGGCGTTTATAACAGGAGTTAATGTTCTTGCGGACGGCGGAAGAAACATTATGAGAAATAAATCATGATAAGAAAGGATTACAAAAATGAAAGCAATATTAGTAAATGATGACAGAAGCTTAAGATGGGATAATGTACCCGATCCGGTAATGAAAGACGGAGAGGTTTTGGTTAAAATTGAATATGCCGCATTGAACCGTGCGGATTTAATGCAGCGAGAGGGAGATTATCCGCCTCCAGAAGGCTGTCCCGAGTGGATGGGACTTGAAATTTCGGGTGAAATAGTGGCTTTATCAGACGGCGCAAAGGAAAAATCCGAATGGAAAATCGGAGATAAGGTATGCGCACTTTTGGGCGGCGGCGGCTATGCGGAGTATGTGACGGTAAAATACGATATGCTTATGCCTGTTCCGCAAAACTGCACAATGGCAGAGGCGGCAGCTATTCCCGAAGCGTTTGCAACGGCATATTTAAACCTGTTTTGGGAGGGGAAAATCAAAGAGGGCAACACTCTTTTGATGAATGCCGGAGCGAGCGGACTGGCAAGCGTTATAATTCCTATGGCAAAAGCGTTTGGCGTGCGTGTTATAACAACTGTTTTATCCGATGAAATTGCACAGTCAATAAAGCGCCTGAACGCGGACGTGGTTGTAAACACATCGAAAGAAGATATTACGGAGGTTTTAAAGCGGGAGCTTGACAACGGACACGGCGTTGATGTTGCTATTGATTGTCTGGGCGGCGAGGTTATGGGTAAATGTATACATTATCTGACCCATGGTGCGAGATGGATTATGATTGCGGCTCTGGCAGGGCAGAAAACGGAAATTGATTTGAAGAATATATACGTAAAAAATGTAAGAATTATAGGCAGCACGCTGCGTTCGAGAACGCCGGAAGTAAAAGCGCAGATTTTAGCGGCGATTGTAAAAGATGTGTTTCCGAAGGTTTCCGAGGGATTGGTCAAGCCTACAATATATAAGATTTTACCGATAACGGAAGCGGAAGCGGCACAGGATCTTTTGTACAAAGGACAGAATGTTGGTAAGGTTGTACTTAAAGCAGATTAATAATAACGGGTGACAGAATGCAAAACTGTCATCCGTTATTATTTGTTATCGTGAATTTATTTGACATTCGGTGAATATAGTGATATAATAGCGACATAACGGCGGGAATTTTTATAATATTATGGTCGGAGAATTAAATGGAAAGAATAAAGAAGCTTATTTCGTATATAAATGAATTTGCAAGCTGTACGGTGGAGGATAATATAGGAATGTATGCCGCTCAGGCATCGTTTTTTCTGATTATTTCAGCCATTCCGTTTATGATGCTTATGCTGGCTGTGCTGCAATTTATTATACCGTTCAGCGAATCGGACATTATACATTTGATAAATCAGTATATGCCGTCAAAAATAGTACCGTGGGTTGAGGATATTACAAATGAGATTTTTAATAATTCATCCAATATATCCATAATATCGGTAACGGCAGTATCGGCGCTGTGGCTTGCGTCGCGCGGATTTATGGCGCTATATACGGGACTTAATAATGTGGCAGGCGTAAAAAAACTGCCGAATTATTTTTACAGCAGAATAATAGCGGTAGTTTATACCATATGCTTTCTTGCGCTGATGATTTTTGCATTTGTGCTGTTCGGTGCGGGAAAAAGATTAAGTGAGATGCTGGAGGAAAAATCCTTTATATTTTCCGATATTCTGATGTTCCTTATGGATATGCGTATAGTTGTGGGTTTGATATTGCTTACGCTGTGCTTTTCTTTGTTTTATACGTTTTTGCCGAACGAGAAAATGCGTATTCAAAGACAGATCCCGGGGGCATTTCTGGCGTCGGCAGGCTGGATGGGATTTTCGTATGCGTATTCGATTTATATAGAGTATTTTTCAAATTATTCGTATGTTTACGGAAGTCTGACGGCGATTGTGTTTCTCATGTTTTGGCTGTATTTTTGTATGGATATATTTCTGTTTGGGGCAGAATTTAACAAAATTGCTCAAAAAAGGCTTTTTAAATAAATTATGTATTGCTTTTGTGCCGATATATGCGGTATAATATAAGCAGGTGAGGTAATATGTTTGATAGTAGTGTGTTTACGCAGGAGGAATTGACTGCGGCGATTGACGGCGGCAGCAAATCAATATTGCTGTGCGATAATGAATTTACAATTCCGCCTGTTCCCGACATGAAATACACAGCTTTGGGCGAGGTTATTGTAAAGGCTGATTTTGACAAGGAATTTGCGGACAGGTACAAAATAGTGTTTTCGGGGATAATTCCCGCATTTTCAGAAAAAAAGCTTGCGGAGGTATTGGGTTCGTTTGGGAATATGTCGGAAACATACATAGGCGTATCGGTGAACGGATACGGAATTAATCTGATCGGAGCGGCATTATGAGAGCGATTCATGTTTGCTGGACAAGACCAAAGACGTTTAAGCTTGAGGATTTTGAAATTCTTACAGCTGTAATTTCTGCAATGAGCTGGCGTAAAAACAACGGCAGTATATCGCTTGTGACCGACAGCAACGGTGCGGATTTTTTTCGCGGCTGCGGTCTTGATGTTTTGTGGAATGACGGAATAAGTACGGAGCTTGACGATATTCCTCAAAATATAAATCCGGAAATTTTTTGGGCGTGCGGAAAGATTTTTGCGCTTAAAGCGCAGAAAATGCCTGTTGCAGTTATGGATACGGATTTTATTGTTTGGGATAAGCTTGACCTTGACGCCTATTCGGACACGGCGGTAATTCATTTTGAAGATATTACGGAGGTCTATCCGCCGAAAGAGTTTTTTAAAATGAACGAAAAGTACTCTTTTCCCGAATGGCTCGATTGGGATATAAATGCCTGTAATACTGCTTTTTATGCGGTCAAAAATCAAAATTTCGTAAAGAGATATACAGATGCCGCTGTTCGGTTTATGGAAAATGCGGAAGATACCGGAGACAGGCTGCATTATATGATATTTGCCGAGCAAAGGCTGTTTAATATGTGCGCAAAAGCCGAAGGTATAAATGTGACCGGAATTACAGAGCTGGAAAAGCTTTATAAAGGAAATAAAAGCTTTACTCATTTGTGGGGAATGAAGCAGCAGATGCGTGAGGATGAAAATCTGCGCCGTTCGTTTTGCCGTGACTGCATAAAAAGAATAGAGGCGGACTATACGGAAATAATAAAAGTACTTCGCAATATGAAGTGTTTTGACGAATATTTTAACTGATTGACAAAAAGAGAAAAAAGGAATATAATATACATACGGAGAGGGTGATATTGTGACAGAGGATTTCCAGTGCGAAAATTGCAGATATAATCCATCGGTAGTGGAAAGGCTAAAAAATGAGATACCGAGTGATGAGCTTATTTCACGCCTTGCGGAGGTATTCAAAATATTCGGCGATAATACAAGAATACGAATTTTGTGGACTTTGTTTGATAAAGAGCTGTGTGTGTTTGATATCTCTGAAACACTCGGAATGAGTCAGTCTGCGATCAGCCATCAGCTTAGGACTTTAAAGCAGGCAAGGTTGGTAAAAGCAAGACGAAACGGTAAAAACACGTTTTATTCATTGGACGATGACCACATAAAAAGAATAATCGAACAGGTTCTTATACACATTGAGGAATAAAAATGAGTGCAAAATTATTTTTTGCACTCATTGCAGACTGTGGACAAAATCGGTTGCAAATCAAAAGTTGCAACCGATTTTTTTTAGGCTCTTTGTCAATAGTTGTGGTAAAATAAAATGGAATTTGCGGGGGTAAAAAGACTGCGAATAAAAATGTTAATATGCAGCCCGTAATACCCGACAGTAATGAGCTTTGGGAGTATACCGCCGACGTAGTCTAATCACATTGGCATCTGCAACATATCTGGCAGTATGTACGCCATTATATATTTATTTATCCAAAGCCCGTGAATATTCTGTTGCCATATACAAAAATGCGCCGAGGCCGTGCAAATCATTATTGCACACGGGGCGGTTTATGTAAAATTCATAATCACCGACACCTGTTCCGATACATACGTGTCCTACCGAAAGATACCCGTCCTCATCGGTTTCGAGCATTGATATAATGCCCTCATATCCCTTTTTTGCATATTCCATATACGACTTATCAATTATTCCGAGGTTATATGCCTTGCAGAGTGCATATACAAACAAGCTTGAGCATGACAGCTCCGGCCAATTATCGGGTCTGTCGTTTTTATCAACCACTTCGTACCATAATCCGTTTTCGGGTTTTTGATATTTAATCAGTGAATTAATCAGAGTTTTTTCCTTTTCGGCAAGATTTTCGTGGTATTGTTCGGGCATACATTCATATAAATCCATGAGCGCCGTACAGTACCAGCCTATTGCACGTCCCCAAAATTCCGGCGAAAGTCCTGTTTGCTTATCCGACCATGAGGCTTTTTTGCTGCAATCCCATGCGTGCTTTAATAAACCTGCATCTTTAACATACATATTATCCCACATTATATTAAGCTGTGTGTTTACAGTATCAAAAAATCGGTTTGTGCCGTAGGTTTTGTCGTATTCGGCTGCAAGCGGTCCGTACATAAATATCCCGTCCAGCCACATTTGGTTGGGAGTACCGTCATCGTCCTGCATATGCCAGAAACCGCCTTTTGCGTTAGTACGCCAGCCTTCAATTTCAGATGTGAGTGTATCAAGCGCTTTTTTGTATCTGCTGTCCTGTTCGTTTTTATCAAGCATAAACAGCAGACAGCCTGCCATTAAATCATCAAAACGGTTTTTATTGTGGTTTATAATTGTGCCGTCCTCGCGGATTTCGGAGTCAACCCATTTTTTCGCATAATTATAATATTTGCGGTCATGGCACAATTCGTATGTTTTCTGCATTCCTCTCAGAAATACGCCTGCATGATAGTGAAAAAGCCCTTTCGGCGGCAAATCCTCTGCCGGCATACGCATTTTTGAATCGCACGCCATTTTTGCGTAATCAAGCGGTGTAAGATTTTTCATTGTTACTATACCTCCTGTGATATAAAATAATTTAATTATATTATATCACGGAAAAATGTTTATTTGTTGTTCTGTTTTTGAAATTTTGGTCATATTTTTACCTTTTTAACACTTTAAAAAAGAAAAATAAGTAAAAATATGAATTGATTTTTACGTGAATATGTAATATAATTATTATACTGGAGGGAGCGGAAATGAACAAAAATATATTTGCGGAGCAAAATATTCTTATTGCCGATTACGGCGAAGAAAAATCAAATAATATGCACAAGTACCATTTTCATAAGTACTACGAAATGTATTATTTGTTAAGCGGCAAAAGGATTTTATTTATAAATAACAGGTCTATTGTGATTTCGCCGTCACAGCTTGTAATAATAGCGCCGGGCGTACTTCATAAATTTATGGATTCGGATTCCAATCCGAATTACAGCAGAATTATAATGTACTTTAACTGCGGCGCGTTTTTGCCGGATATGCTGAAAAATCAACAGCTGCTCTCGATTCTTGACAGCAATTTCTACATAGCCGATATTCCGGCAAAGGTGTTTACGGAAATAACGGAATTGCTGCGCTGTGAAATTAATTCAGACAAGCCTTTGCGCAGTCTGAGCATTAACGGCTGTTTTCTGCGTGCAATGGCGGAAGCGGCGCGTTCGCAGCACAGAGACATACCGCAGAAAGAGAATGATTTAATTGCGTCGGTTAAGGCATATATTGATGAAAATATTTCGGGTGATTTGTCGCTTGATATGCTTGCATCGAAATTTTTTGTCAATCCGTCATATCTTTCAAGATGTTTTAAAAAGAAAACCAATATACATTTATCACAGTATATAGCCGAAAAAAGAATACAATACTCCCTGCATATACTGGTAACACAATGCGATAAACCGATTTGTGAAGTGGCTCGCATGAGCGGATTTTCGGGCATAACAACGTTTAACCGTACATTTAAAAGCATAATGCACTGTACGCCGGGCGGTTTTAAGAAAAATGCCTGTGAATTTAAAATATAACGCATATACGGCGGCTATTTTAAAGCTTGACAACAACACCGTAAAATGCTATAATTACACTAATAGCGGTGCAGTATTCTAGTCAGTTCTGCTGTGCGGAAAGCGGGCCTAAAAATCCGCAAAATGGCACATCGATGAAGTTTCTGGTGTCTGAGCTTCGGACGCCCAGTCCGGGGCGGATGCTGGGAGTTAAGGTTTGGGGGCAGTTTCCAACGGCATGGATCACATGACCCCCTTTCCGCGGAGGCCCGTAGCTGTGGGCGTGTCTGCCGGTTTCGGCATAACCGCTTACGGTACGGGGGGAAACCTGTATTGCGGTTAGTAGCCGGCGCAATTGCGTGCGGTGAATGCTGTGTGCAGCGTAGCCAGCCTTGAGTGGATTTGGCGGATAAATGAGCAGCTTCGGCAGGAAAGCGTACGTATCTTGTCAAGTATCGCATTTTGAAACTTCTTCTGCAAAAAAGGATACGCACATCAAAGGCTGTTTGGGAAAACTTCTAGACTGTCGATAATTCGGACGGATACGGGATTGCAGTACGGACTGAGTGGCAATCCGGCAACTCTTTTTGAGTGGTTGCTTTTAATGGGAAACCGCTGTTTCGGCGACGATTCAGCAAGCAATCGGGAAAGCCTGCCTGACCTAAGCCGTAAACTTTACCGTATTCGTTGCCCTATACTTACATTTATGCCTGCATCGGACAGGCTGTATTTTTTAATTGAAATTATGCACCTTTCGGTGCGGAGGATAAAGTTGGATAATAAAAAGAAATTCAAAGTACCGCGCCCTAATACAAACATTTCCGTAACGCATCGCTGGACTGTTACGGTTCTTGTGCTGTCTTTTGTTCTTTCTGTCATATTCGGAATAGTGACATCGGTTATGATGGAAAAACTGGAGCTGGTGTGGGCGTTCTTGATACTGTTTATAATAGTGGCGGTAAATATATTGTTTGACCTTATAGGCACTGCCGTAATGAATGCGGAGGAATCGCCGTTTCATTCGCTTTCTTCGCGCAGGGTAAGCGGAGCGTCGGAAAGTATCGGAATAATCCGCCGCGCGCCGCAGATAACAAGTCTGTGCTGTGATATAATAGGGGACATTGCCGGAATCATATCGGGTTCGGCTACGGCGGTCATTGCCGCAGAATTGGTTGTGACGTTTCATTGGAACGGAATACTTCCGTCACTGATGCTGACTGGAGTCGTAAGCTCAATGACAATCGGCGGCAAGGCTTTTTTTAAGGGAATAGCCATGAAAAACGCAAATTCAATAGTGTTTTCGATAGGTAAATTCCTTAATATTTTTAAATTAAGACGGAAATAATAGTGGAAGGCTTTACTAATGTATAAATATCTGGACGGGATAAATTCGCCCGATGATGTAAAAAAACTTAATATAAAAGAGCTTAATGCTCTTTCGGAGGAAATACGCCGTTTTCTTGTTGACAGCGTATCAAAAACAGGCGGACATCTTGCGTCAAATCTCGGAGTGGTGGAGCTTACGGTTGCGATACATAAGGTTTTTAACATTCCCGAGGATAAAATAGTGTTTGACGTAGGGCATCAGGCATATGTGCATAAGCTGCTTACGGGCAGACGAAATGAATTTTCTTCACTGCGCCGATTCGGCGGAATGTCGGGGTTTCCCAAAAGAGCGGAAAGCGAATGTGACGTATTCAATACAGGGCACAGCTCAACGTCCGTTTCGGCGGCGCTCGGATTGGCGAGAGGACGCGATTTGGACGGCGATAAGTATAGTGTTATCGCACTTTTCGGGGACGGTGCGCTGACAGGCGGAATGATGTATGAGGCAATGAATGATGCCGGAAGATCAAAAACGCCGCTCATTCTCATTCTTAATGATAACGGTATGTCAATTTCAAAAAATGTCGGTGCGGTTGCAAAGCATCTCCAAAAGCTTCGCACAAAGCCGATTTATTTCAAATCAAAGCACGTTGTGGAAAAGGTTCTTGACAATGTGCCGATTGTCGGTCAGCCTGCCGAAAGACTGATACGACATATGAAACGCTCATTGCGGCGCATGGTGCTTCCGACAACGCTGTTTGACGATTTGGGATTTTGCTATATAGGCCCTGTGGACGGTCACGATATTGAATCGCTTATACCGTGCCTTGAATATGCAAAACAGGAGAGCGAGCCTGTGGTTTTGCACGTTCAGACAAAAAAAGGCAAGGGATATGTACCGGCGGAGAATAATCCGCAGAAATTTCATGGAATTTCTGCGTTTGACAAGAAAACGGGAGAAACGAAACCGCATCCGGAGTCGTATTCTGAGCATTTCGGTGCGGCATTGGTACGGTTGGCGGAGGAAAATGACAAAATCGTTGCAATTACGGGAGCAATGCCAAACGGAACGGGGCTTGATACGTTTGCAAAAACATTCAAAAAACGATTTTTTGATGTGGGAATTGCCGAACAGCATGGAGTAACATTAAGCGCAGGGCTTGCCGCAGCGGGATATATACCGGTGATACCTTTGTATTCGTCATTTTTGCAGAGGGCGTATGACCAGACGCTGCATGATGTGTGTCTGCAAAATCTTCATGTGGTGTTTCCGATAGACCGTGCCGGAATTGTCGGCGCTGACGGTGAAACACACCAGGGAGTGTACGATATATCGTATCTGTCGCATATGCCGAACATGACGATTCTGTCGCCGTCGGACTTTCGTGAGCTTGATGAAATGCTTAATTATGCCGTAAATGTGCATAAAGGACCGATTGCCATACGCTATCCGCGAGGCGGCTGTGCGAGCGGACGTGAAACGAAATTTTCTCTCAGAGGCGCGGTTACGGTTGAGACGGGAAAGGACGTAAGCATTGTCGCAAGCGGACGAATGCTTGATACGGCTTTTGAGGTTTCAAAAAATCTGAAAGAGCACGGTATAAGCTGTGAAATAACTGAAATTCAGGTTATAAAGCCTATTGACGAGGCAGGCGTGATAGCTTCTGCTATGAAAACACGCAGAGTGATAACCATTGAAGATAACGTAAAGACGGGCGGTATGGGCGCTATGATTGCTTCGATACTTAAAGAAAAAGAAATTGAGTGCAGATTTAAAATCTTTGCATTTCCTGATACGCCCATAGTTCACGGAAGTGTAGCGGAACTTGATGCTCTTTGCGGAGTGGATGCAAAAACAATAACGGACGAGGTGTTAAAATGGGTAAAATAAGGCTTGACGCTTTTTTGGTTTCAAACGGCATGGTGCAGAGCCGTGAGCGTGCAAAGGCGCTCATCATGGCAGGGCAGGTTTATATAGACAATCAGAAATGCGATAAAGCCGGACTGATGGTTGACGAAAACGAAACAAAAGCTGAAATACGCGGAGAACAGCTTAAATATGTCAGCCGCGGCGGATTGAAGCTTGAAAAGGCAATGCAGGAATTTCCGATTGTGCTGGCGGATAAAATAACAATGGATATAGGAGCGTCAACGGGCGGATTTACCGACTGTATGCTGCAAAACGGCGCAAAAAAGGTTTTTGCGGTGGACGTGGGCTACGGTCAGTTTGCATGGAAATTGAGACAGGATGAACGTGTTGTCAATATGGAGCGTACCAATATACGCTACGTAACACCGGAGGATATAGGCACTGCGATAGATTTTGCATCTATTGATGTGTCATTCATTTCGCTGAAATTGGTTTTGCCTGTCGCAAAGGAGCTTACGGGAGATAGGGGAGAAATAGTTGCCCTTATAAAGCCGCAGTTTGAGGCAGGACGCGGACAGGTCGGCAAAAAAGGCGTTGTGCGTGATATAAACGTGCATTATGAGGTGATTAAAAACGTTATTGATTTTGCCGTTGAAATAGGCTTGCATCCGGCAGGCTTGTCATTTTCACCGATTAAGGGGCCGGAGGGCAATATCGAATACCTGGCGTATTTAAAAAAAGAGCCATGTGATAATGTGGTCACAGATGAGCTGATACATGAGGTTGTGGATAAATCACACAAAATACTTTAGGGCAGGGGAGGGATAAAGAATGCTGAGTGATGAAATGACAATAAACGGAAAACGTGCGGTTATAAGGTCGTTTGCAAAAATTAATCTTACGCTTGATATTCTGGGAAAACGCAGCGACGGGTATCACGATGTAGAGATGATTATGCAGACTACGTCTCTGTCCGATATGCTTGTTCTTGAAAAGAGAAATTCGGGCATAAGACTTTCGTCAAATCTCAGATACCTTCCCAATAACGAAAAAAATCTTGCTTATAAAGCGGCGAAATGCTTTTTCGAGCATACAAAAATACGCGGCGGCATAGATATTGAAATAAATAAAAATATTCCCGTTGCCGCAGGACTGGCAGGAGGAAGCGGAAATTGCGCCGCGGTGCTGTGTGCGTTAAACAGTCTGTATAACGCGGAGCTTGACATATCGGAGCTTTGCCGTATCGGAGCAACGCTCGGAGCAGACGTTCCGTATTGTATATGCGGCGGAACACAGCTTGCGTCGGGCATAGGAGAAATACTGACGCCGCTGCCGAAAATGCCTTCGGTATCCGTGCTTTTGGTAAAACCGCCTATAAGCGTTTCTACGGCGGCGGTTTACGAACAGATAGATTCCGTCGTACCGCAAAAACGCCCCGATACAAGGGCGGCGATAAACGCTCTTGAAAAAGGAGATATATATGCGCTGTCGGATAATCTGTGCAATGTTATGGAATCGGTGACGGAGAAAATGCATCCTGTGATAAGGGGAATAAAGGAAAAAATGCTCCTAAACGGTGCGCTTGGTGCGGTTATGAGCGGTTCGGGGCCGACGGTGTTCGGAATTTTCGATGATGAAAAAAAAGCAAAGCTTTCACATGACAGCTTTGCGTATCAGTACAAAGATGTGTTTCTTGCAAAGACTATATAGGAGAACGGATTATGAAGTATGATAATGACGATTTGGAATTTGATACATTGCAGGAGCAAGAGGAAATAGCTGATTATTACAGCAATCTTGATGATGATGATTTATCGCTTACAGAGGAAGAGGAGGATATTTTGCCTGCTGCGGAAAGCGAGCCGATACAGGAGAAAAAGCAGCCTGAGCCACAAAAGGAAACTGCCGCTGATGAAACTTCCGATGAGACGGCGAAGGAAAAAAATCCCAATATTACGTTTTTTATTATCACAGGTGCAATATCGGCAGTTGTGCTTGCGCTGTTCTTTTTTCTCGGAAGTATGTCGCATAAATATGAGGAGGATATTAATTTCGAGCTTGCAAAGCAAAGAGAAAAAAATTCTTCTTATGCCGAGGTGAAAAAAGAAACGGAAGATAATCAAAATGCCATAAGCGAGCTTACATCGGAAAATGAAGAGCTGCAAAAGGAGCTTAACACTATAACCGATTACGAAAGTGATACCGGAGAGATAAAATCAAATATAAATGTGTTAAAGGATAAACTTGACGATATTAATAAGGAAATATCGGATAAGAAAAAAAAATCGGAATCGTTTGATGCAAAAATAAAGCAGAAAACCAAAAGCTTTTCGCTCACTCCGGGCATATATACTGCCGGCGAAAATGTCTATACGGGCAGCTTTACCGTAACGGGTGACGGATCATTTACCGTCACATCATCTGACGCAAACTTAAAGACAAACACAATGCTCGGTGACGATGACTTTCAGTGTACTCTTGAAGACGGGGATATTGTAAAGCTTGAAACGACTGCGACGTTTGTTCCGACTGAGGCGTAATGTGAAAATACGCTTCACATCTCTGACTTGTGCCGCCATGCAGCGGAAGAATGGAGGGTTATATGGATAAAAATATAAAATTCAGATTAATATATTGTATTTCGCTTGCTGCCGTAACGGCGCTGCTTTCGGTTGCCGCGTATCACTTGGGCAGTGCGTACAGTATTCATTCCAAGGCGTCTTTTTTGCTGAAGAAGGAGATTTCGGAGATTAAAAATGAAAATCAGAAAATATCCTCGGAAAAAGAAATGCTTGAAAAACAGAAAAACACGCTAAATTCACAGCTGGAAGAAAAATCACATCTGAACAAAGAGCTTGAAACGTCTTTGAAAGAGGCGGATAAGATAAAATCCGATATTAAAACAGCGTCAGCCGAATCGGAAAAGCTTGATACGGAACTGGAAGAAAAGCAGGAACAGCTTGATAAGCTGAAAGCGGTGGAGAACGCAAAAACGCCGAAAAGGCTTTCGGTAAAAGAGGGTTCTTACAGCTGCCCGGAAAATATTCCGGAGGGGAGATATATTGTCTCCGGAAGCAATACTATATTATTGTACAGCAGCTCAAATCAGCTTCGTCTGACGGAGGATTTGTCGCGTCTTGACGGACATACTTTTACATTTGATATTGCCGACGGCGAAAAGCTGAGAGTAGTTTCAAACACAGTAACTCATGAGAATTAGTCGCAGGAGCGGTTTTTATAACCGCTCCTGCGATATTTTTTTATTTTAATTCCTTTAAAACTTCAAGCAAAAATTTCCATACGCGCTGAACCGAAGAAATGCTCATTCTTTCGCGCGTTGTATGAATTTCAAGCAAATCCGGTCCGAAAGAAACGCAGTCCAGCTCATGACGCTTGCCGCTGAATATTCCGCATTCAAGTCCGGCATGAATTATGTCAATAACAGGGTCGTGCCCGTACTGCCGTTCAAAAACATCGGTCATTACGGAACGAAGTCTTGAATTTTCTTTGTATTCCCATGCGGGATATTCGCCGCTTATGTCGGTTTTTCCACCGCAAAGTGCGGAAAGCGTCTTTATTTTTGAATTAACAAACTGTTTTTCGGATTCAATCGAGCTTCGCACCGAAAAACAAGCGGTCATGGCGGTGTCATCAAGGCGAAGTATACCGAGATTAAGCGAGGTCTGAACAAGTCCGGTTATGTCGCTGCTCATGCTTTGAATACCGTTTGGTGCAGAAATAAGAAATGAAATCACATCATAAGTGCTTTCACTGTCAAGAACGCTTTTTGCATAACTGCCGAGCAGCTGCGCTTTTAAAGTAACATTGCGGTCTGTAACTCTGTATTCATTTTTAAAAATCGAGTTGAATGCTGTGATAATTTCGGAAATATCTCCGTCACACATTACGGTGGCTGTTGCGGAAAGAGGTATGGCGTTGTCTTTCATGCCGCCTTCAAGCGCAATCAGATTAACGGGATATTTTTCGGAAACGGCATACAGCACACGTCCCATAAGGATATTAGCATTACCTCTGCCTTTGTCTATCTCAATACCGCTGTGACCTCCGGTAAGACCGTCAATAATAATTTTATAAATGCTTCCGGACTTTTTTATACGTTTTACGGGAATTATTGCCGAGGTACACGCACCGCCGGCACAGCCTGCCGTAAATACACCCTCAACCTCGCTGTCGATATTAATCAAAAGCCTTCCGCTTGTTTTTGAAAAATCAAATGCAGATGCGCCGAGCATACCTATTTCTTCGTCAACAGTAAACAATGCCTCGATTTTTGGGTGGGAAATACTGCTATCATCCATAACCGCAAGCGCCATTGCAACGGCGATTCCGTCGTCGCTGCCGAGCGTAGTGCCTTCGGCGCTTATATAATCACCGTTAACGGTGAGATTTAAAGCGTCGGTTTTAAAATTAAAGTCCGTGCCATGCTCCTTTTCACACACCATGTCGAGATGCCCCTGGATTATAACGGCAGGCGAGGTTTCATATCCCTCTGTGGCGGGGCAATATATGACTACGTTATTAAATTCATCCTGAAAATAATCAAGATTTCGGCTGACTGCAAACGCAACACAATAATCACTGATTGCCTTTGTGTCCGATGAACCGTGCGGAATACGGCAAAGCTCCTCAAAAAATCTCATCACGTTTTTTGGTTCGATGTTTTCTAAAATATTCATGACTGCTCCTTTTCGTATAACAATCTGTAAAGTGTCGGATTCAGATTAAATTCGTCCATTATATTCAAAACCTCTTTGAGCGCATTATCTCGCGTTTCGCTGCTTAGCTGGCGTTTAACTGCTCTTATGAGAATATTTTTCGGCGTATGCTCCATATCCACAAATTCAAGCAGCTGCGTTTTATAGCCCTGTGCTTCAAGAAGGTTTGCGCGTATTGCATCGGTTATAAGAGCAGAGGTTCTTTCCTTGATAATTCCGTATCGGGTCAGTAAAGAAAGGTTTTCCGACTTTATCTGCGAATTAACCTCATGCTGACAGCACGGAACGGAAAATATCAGCTCCGCACCGCGGCATATTGCATTATAGAGCGCATAATCAGTGGCGGTATCGCAGGCATGAAGCGTGATAACCATGTCGGCGGTGTAGTCGCAGCCGTTTATATCGCCCTGTTCAAAATGCAGATTCTTATATCCGTATTTGACAGCAGCGGCATTACATTCCTTAATAACGTCGGCTTTTAAATCCAGTCCCGTAATATTAACCTCTGTATGACGTATTTCCGTGAGATAATAATACAGAATAAATGTAAGATATGACTTTCCGCAGCCGAAATCAATAATATTAAGCGGCTTGTTTCCTCTGCTCTTTACCGCATCATCTATAATCTCGATAAAACGGTTAATCTGGCGGAATTTATCGTACATTTTGCTGACAACCTTGCCGTCTTTTGTGAAAATTCCCATATCAATCAGCGGCGGAATTATCGTTCCCTCCGGCAATAAATATTTCTTTTCACGGTTGTGTGCGGCGTTTACGGGACGAACAAATCCGGCAGGCTTTTTCTTGTATGAAAGCTTTCCCTTTTTTGATATAAGCATAATATGCTCATATTTGCTGTCCCATGCGTTAAGCTGCAAAAAATCTTTCTCCATAAGCTCTGTAATAAGCTTGCACGCGTCATCAAGGCTTAAATTCTCGTGAAAAACCTGCTTGTCGGTGAATTTTTCCGCCTGAAATCCGACGCCTTTTTGCGATATTATTATTTTTTTATATTTACTTTCCTTTGCGGACGGCTTGCTTATAACCGCCTTTGACGGCAAAGCCGCCAATATGTCTTTTATAATGTTTCCTAAAGAGTTCATTTTTATCTCCAATCCGGTATTTATGGTATTATTATAACGCAATTTTATTGAAAAGTAAACAAAAAATATCACAACATCCCGAAACCGCATAAAACAAAGAGTCATTCATAAAAGTAACAACGCTTTGATTTTGTAGACGTTTTACTTGAAAATCGTACTGAAATCAAACGGATACAATGATTTTATCCATAACTCATTATGAAACTTTTAAAATTGTAAGAAAAACAGAGAAAATCAAAAAAAACTAAGATTATATAGGGAGTACAATATGAGAAGGACAACCGTGTCAGATTTAATATATTATCAACATTTACCGGGATATAAAATCGGAGGGCATTTGTATATTAATAAAAAAATTCAGTGATTGGAGGGCTCTCCGGAATGTATAATAATTTCTTGACTTTATTCCAAACGGGTGGTATAATATCCGCAGATATAAGTTGCTGCTTGTTATATATGAAAGGGCAGCTTAGGATTGCTGTTTTATACAGGAATTAGAGCAGGCAAATTATTAAGTTTAAATTTACAAAGAGATATTTCATTAGAAAATAACACAATTACTATTAACCACACGATGCTTTGTTCCGTCAAGGACAATGGGAAATTTTTTGGTTTTTATGACGTTGCTTTTGGGTATTAAATTTATTGTAAAGCCTGTTATGACCACAAAAGAGATATGACGGCAATACCGATGCGGATAAAAATAATAAAATCCGTGTTTAGCGGTATGGTTGCAGGCTTTATTTGCGGTTTTGTCGGTGCTGGCGGCGGAATGATGGTGTTGCTTTTGCTCACGAGCGTGCCGGGATACGAGCTGAAAACGGCGGTCGGTACAAGCGTTTTTATTATGACGTTTACGACGTTCATGAGTTCGTTATCGCACTTTGCAATCGGCGTTATGCCCGATTGGCTGCCGTTTTTGCTTTGCGTAGCGTTTACGCTTATCTTTGCGCAAATCGCAGCCAAACTGGCAAACAATGCAAGAACGAAGACCTTAAACCGTGCAACCGGTGTGATATCGGTTTTGCTATGATAAAGTGAACGGAGAGAATAAGTCATGAAAGAAAAAATATATACGATTCCAGTTACAGAGGCATATGAAGCAGACTGTGTATGCCCGTTGTGTTTTTTGGAGGAACGGCTTGAAAAAGAAGCAATAGAATATGCGCTTGGTGCGGCAATGATGGAGCCGGATTATAGAGTGGCGTCAAATGAAAAGGGGTATTGCAACAAGCATTTTGAAAGAATGTTCAGATGCAGAAATAAGCTTAGTCTGGCGCTGGTGCTTGAAACGCATCTTGAAGAATTAAGAAAAAAGCTTGACGTATATGACAAGGAAGTTCAAACGCTGAAAGCCGGAAAAACAGGTCTTTTCAAAAAGAGCGGAGCGGGAGAAACGGCAAAGAAAATTTCCACGCTGCTTTCGGAGAATGAAAGCAAATGTATGATATGCGAAAAAATAAACGATACGGCAAAGCGTTATTGCGAAGTTATGCTGTATATGTGGGCGAATGATGAAAAATTCAGAGAAAAATTTTCGAAATCAAAAGGACTTTGCCTGAAACACGAAAGAATGGCGCTCGAAGCGGCGCCTAAAGAACTTAACGATACACAGCTGCGCGGATTTTTGTCCGAGCTTTGCAATAAGCAGAAAGCGGAGCTTGAAAAGCATCAGGAACTGCTGCATAAATTTGTGCTGAAATTCGATTACCGCTATCGTGATATGGAGCTGGGCGATGCACAGACTGCGGTTCCCGATACTATTGAAAAAATAAGCGGTTATATTTCAGCAGACGGTGAAGAATAAAAATATTAAAAAATATTTTCCAAAAAACTTGACATATTGCGCAAGAACTGTTATAATATATCAGTGACCGCATGGATTGGGTTATAAATCCGTATTCGGTACCCCTGACAGCGTGTCCTCATTGAATTTTAAGAGGAGGTGTTTTTATGTACGCAGTAATCGTAACAGGCGGTAAGCAGTATAAGGTTTCGGAAGGTGATACTCTTTTCATCGAAAAGCTCGAAGCAGAAGAGGGAAGCTCAGTAACTTTTGATAAGGTGCTTATGGCAGGTGAAGGCGACGACGTTAAGGTAGGCGCTCCGGCATTGGACGGTGCAACTGTTGAGGCGAAGGTCGTAAAGAACGGTAAGGCTAAGAAGATTTACGTTTTCAAAATGAAGAGAAAGAAGAACGAACGTACCAAAAAGGGTCACAGACAGCCTTACACAAAAGTTGAAATTACAAAAATAAACGCATAATTCAACCGATAAACAGATAGCGAGGTGTTTTAAATGGCTCATAAGAAAGGTATGGGTAGTACCAAGAACGGTCGTGACAGCGAATCGAAAAGACTCGGCGCAAAAAGAGCTGACGGTCAGTTTGTTTTGGCAGGAAATATTCTGGTAAGACAGCGCGGAACTAAGATTCATCCGGGAAATAATGTCGGCATCGGCAGCGATGATACATTATTTGCTTTAATCGACGGAAAAGTAAAGTTTGAAAGAAAAGGCAGAGATAAGACACAGTGCAGTGTCTATGCCGATTAATTTTACAGCGAAAGAGGGTGTTGCGGTCAGCAGCACCCTTTTTAAGACTGCAAAACTTTGACACAACAGACACTTTGAATAATGAGGTAAAAAACACTTACCTCTAATCGTATTATTAACAAGAAAAGACCAATTGAAAGCTGAATTTTCAGACTTTAACAATGGAAATAAGGAGACCAACCATGTTTACGGATAAGGCGAAAATTTTTATAAAAGCCGGCAAAGGCGGTAACGGCGCTATTTCGTTTCGCCGTGAGAAATACGTTGCGGCAGGAGGCCCGGACGGAGGTGACGGCGGCAAGGGCGGAGATGTTGTTTTTGTACCGGAATTGGGAATGACAACGCTCATGGACTTTAAATATAAGCGCAAATATGCCGCAGAGGGCGGCGAGGACGGTTCTGGCAGACGCAAAAAAGGAAAAAGCGGCGAGGATATTGTAATAAAAGTGCCGCTCGGAACTTTGGTAAGAGATGCGGAGTCGAACAGAATAATTGCAGATTTATCGTTTGCCGATAAGCGTGTGGCACTTGCAAAGGGCGGAAACGGCGGCTGGGGAAATGCACATTTTGCAACAGCGGTGCGCCAGACGCCTAATTTTGCAAAAAACGGACAACCCGGCGACGAACGTGAAATAACGCTTGAATTAAAGCTTTTGGCGGATGTCGGTTTGGTGGGATTTCCGAATGTCGGAAAGTCTACGCTGCTTTCACGTACGACAAAGGCAGACCCTAAGATTGCAAATTATCACTTTACTACGCTTGAGCCCAATCTTGGCGTGGTTGATTTGGGAAATGGCAGAAGCTTTGTAATGGCAGATATTCCGGGTATCATTGAGGGCGCAAGCGAGGGTGTCGGATTGGGACATGAATTTTTAAGACATATAGAGAGAACAAGGCTTTTAATTCATGTTGTTGATGTTTCGGGCATTGAGGGAAGAAATCCGATTGAGGATTTTGATATAATCAATGCGGAATTATCAAAGTATGATATGGAACTTGAAGAGCGTCCGCAGATAATAGCGGCAAATAAGACCGATATAATTCAGGATATGGCGGCTTTTGAGGCGTTTAAAGCTGAAATGAAGAACAGAGGATATGCAGTGTTTGAAATTTCGGCAGCTACAAATCAAGGCGTTGAGGAATTGATGAAGAAAACTTACGAGGAATTATCAAAACTGCCGCCTATAAAGATTTTTGAGCCGGAGGAGGATTTGACAGAGGTTGTCGAAGAAAACGACGAGGGCTTTGAAATCACAAAAGAGGACGGAGTATATGTTGTTTCCGGTTCGTGGATTGAGGCTGTCGGCGGAAGCGTTAACTTCTCGGATAACGAAAGTCTGGCGTATTTCCAGAGAGCGCTGCTTAACAAGGGTGTTATCGAAGCGCTTATTGAACAGGGAATAAAAGAGGGAGAAACCGTTCGTATCGGTGATTTGGAATTTGATTTTGTATATTAAATTTAAGATTAATTGCGGCAGTTTTAAACTGCCGCAATTAATTGACGACTGCAAGTATGTCAAAAAAAGCAAGCAATTCCGTGAAATATGCGAGGTTATATTTTACTGTTCACCTCGTTCTATATCTTTAAGACAACGCTGTATCGCGCGTGTGCGCACGCCAATCAGCTTATCGAGGTCATCGTTTGCCTGGTTTATACGTTTTTGCGCACTGCAAAGAATATCGGAAAATTTATCAAATTCCGTTTTTACACTGCCCAGAACATTCCAAACCTCCGCACTGCGTTTTTCTATTGCAAGCGTTTTAAATCCGGTTTGCAGTGAATTGAGCATTGCAGCCATTGTACTCGGCCCTGCAATATTTACTTTATATGAGGATTGAAGTTCCTCAACCATGCCGCGGTTTATTACCTCCGCATACAAACCCTCAAACGGAAGAAACATAATTGCAAAATCGGTGGTGTAGGGAGGCTCTATGTATTTCGAGCTAATGTCTGCCGCTTCGGATTTTATGCGCCGTATGAGCGCAGATGATGCCGCGTTTATTTTGTCTGAATCGCCTGTTTCATATGCCTGTGTCAAATCATGATAAAACGTTGCCGGAAATTTTGAATCAATCGGCAAATAAACGCTTTTGCCGTCATTTCCGGGAAGCTTTATGGCAAATTCGACAATATTGCGGCTGTTCGGAATCGGCATTACATTTTCTTCGTATTGCTCCGGCGCCAATATCTCCTGCAAAATGTTTTTTAATTGCAGTTCGCCCATGATACCGCGCGTTTTAACATTTGACAAAACTCTTTTCAAATCACCCACACCGGCGGCCAAGGACTGCATTTCACCCAAACCCTTATAGACCTGTTCAAGTCTGTCGTTTACAAGCTTAAATGAGTTTGTCATCTTTTCGTCAATGCTCTTTTCAAGCCTGTTTTCAACCATTGCGCGCATTTCGTCAAGACGCTTGCTGTTATCCGATTGTATTTTTTCAAGCTGCCGCTCAACGCTTTGCTGTGTGGCAAGCATAGATTTATCTATTCTCGTAAAATTTTCGTTCTGCATTATTCCTATATTTTTCTGGTTTTCGCATATAACATCACCCAAAAGCTTTATATAATTCTCCGTGTTTTCCGGCTGCGAATTTTTTTTTGAGAACAGCCGTATATTTAAAATTATCATAAGAACAATAAGTATACATAAAAGCGCTATAATAATCGTATTCATCATAAACTCCAATCAAAAATTATTCATACGATTATTATACACCACAGAACATATGTTTGTCAACACTAAAATTTTTCAATAAACTATTTACAAAACGGAAAAAAAATTATATAATAGTAATAATGCGTAGAAGTATTAAATTTTATTAATGGGAGAATTTATTAATGGGACTGTTAACATCATTGTTTTCAAATATAGGCAGCTTTATTATATTACTGCCGATAAGACTTATCGCAATAATAGGGCATGAGCTCGGACACGCATGGGTATCGACAAAGCTCGGTGACCCAACTCCGCGAAATACCGGCAGATTAACGATAAATCCGCTGGCTCATCTGGATTTTTACGGAACGCTGCTTATGCTGTTCACGGGATTTGGCTGGGCAAAGCCTGTAATGATAAATCCGATGTATTATAAGGACAGAAAAAAGGGGACGGCGCTCGTTTCGATAGCCGGTCCTCTGGCAAACCTTGTAATGGCAACGGTCGGAATGATCATATACGCGCTGCTTGTAGTGCTTCATGCAAAAATGGGGCTTTCAAAATCAGTATTTGGCGCACTGTCAAACATAGCGTATGTTTTCATATACACAAACCTGTGCTTTATGGTATTTAATCTTATTCCGATACCGCCGCTTGACGGCTCAAAGGTACTTGGTATGTTTTTGCCTGACAGAACATATTACAAAATGCTTGAATATGAGCAGTTTTCGATGATTCTTATAATGGTTCTTTCGCTTTCGGGGGCATTTTCGAGAATTATAGGAACGGGCGTAAATGTGATATTCAATTTGCTTGCCGGCCCGATAAACCGGTTGCTTAATACGATACTGTAAGGCGAGAAAAATGGAAAATATACTATACAAACTGGATAACTTTGAGGGGCCGCTGGATTTGCTCCTCACTCTGATACAGAAAAACAAGGTGAGCATTTACGACATCCCTATTGTTGAGATTACCGACCAGTATTTGGAGGTGATAGACGGAATTGAGGAATCCGCGCTCGATAATACGGGCGAATTTATCGTTATGGCGGCGCAGCTGCTGTATATAAAGTCCAGAATGCTTCTGCCGAGAGAGGAAGAAGAAGAGGAAGATCCGAGAGAGGAGCTTGCCCAAAGACTTTTGGAATATCAGAAGTTTAAGGAGGCGTCACAGGAATTACGGAAAAGCGAATTTTCCTCAAAGTACATGGTGTTTCGTGATGAGGAGGAAATAAAATTTCCTGTGCCGGAATACAACAGAAAGCATGAGGTATCGGCGCTTATTGACGCATTTAATTCTATACTTGCACGGCGCATACGAAAAGAAAAACCTGAAAAACGGGCGTTTTCTGGAATTGTCGGCAGGGAAAAGGTCAGCGTGGACGATATGGTGGAAAAAATATGCAAAAGGCTGAGAAAAAGCGGACGTGTGCGTTTTAAATCTCTTTTTCGGACGGAGGATTCAAAGCCGGAAATGATTGCAACGTTTCTGGCGGTGCTTGAAATGATAAAGCTTAATAAGCTTTTTGCGGATTATAATGAGGAAACAAAGGATTTCGTATTGTTTTCCGGGAAAGTAGAGAAGGTAAATGGTTAATATAAAATATGCAATAGAGGGGATACTTTTTGCGGCGGGGGAGCCTGTAAAGGCGGCAAAACTGGCAGTAGTGCTCGATACGGACGTAGAAACTGTAAAAAGAGCGGTGGACGAGCTTAAAAGCGAGTATAATGAGGACAAGCGCGGCTTTAATATAATTGACATAATGGACGGCTATCAGATTTGTTCAAGACCGGAATACTATGCCTATATTCAGGAAATTTTAGGAGAACAGAGAAATCAGCCGCTGTCAAATGCAGCTATGGAGGCGCTTGCGATAATTGCTTATAAGCAGCCGATTACCAGAGGACAGATTGAGCATATAAGGGGAGTAAACTCTGACGGTTGTGTAAACCGTCTGTATGAAAGAGGACTGATTGATGAGGCAGGCAGACTGGACGCGCCGGGCAGACCGATTTTGTATGTTACGACGGATACGTTTCTGCGATGCTTCGGTCTGACTTCGCCTGACGAACTGCCGCCGGTAAATCTGAC
This sequence comes from uncultured Clostridia bacterium, assembly GCA_934476675.1. Lineage (GTDB taxonomy): Bacteria > Bacillota > Clostridia > UBA1381 > UBA1381 > UBA4716. Next base: position 249,286 of record CAKSOE010000001.1, read on the forward strand.
GCAGATGGGACTGGAAGAACCGGCACAGGGCGAACAGCAGACTCTTTTGGAGGAAGAAAGCCTTGCGGAAAAAGAACGTGAGGAAAATGCGGAGCAGTAACGAAAGGAGCAGCGTATATGACTGCTGTGTATGTTATAATGATAATAGCCGCGTCACTTGCACTTATCGGACTTATTCCGGTTAATGTGATTGCCGATATCGCTTACAAATCGGATAACAGAGCATATGCAAAAATACTTTGCTTTAAATTTACGCTCTATCCCTCAGAAGAAGTCAAAAAAGCTGCCGATACGGCAGAAAGTGACTATGAAACCGAAGAAAAGGACAGGGGAACGCTTGACACATTTAAGCTTGTAAAAAGATGTTACGGTGCGGCAAAGGAAAATATCAAGGAACTTATAAATTATATATTTGCCGAAGCGATTGTCATAAGAGAGCTTAACATATCGGGAATTATCGGTACGGGAAATCCGATGTATACGGGAATGGTTTACGGCGCTGTCAGCGCGGCGGTGTACGGCTTTATCGGTGCGGCTGATGCAAAAAAAAGAATAAAAAGGTACAATATTGATATAAAAGCGGATTTTGATAATACTAAGCTTGCGGCAGGAGTGTACGCGGAGATTTATATGCGTATATACCATATAATTTCGGCTGCCGTAAAAGCGATGATTATATATATAAAAATAAAGCACAGCTTTAAGGAGGTAACGATAGATGAGTAATTCCGTAAGCGATATGATGTCGGAGGCAGTAAAAAACATAAAAGGGCTGATTGACGCGAATACAGTTATAGGCGATGCGATAAATACGCCGGACGGCTCGGTAATTATTCCGATTTCAAAGGTAACATTCGGATTCGGCGGCGGCGGCAGTGAGCTTTCGTCCAAAAAAGAAAACGGAGAGCCTTTATTCGGCGGAGGAATGGGCGGCGGCGCAAGCGTTCAGGCTGAGGCGTTTATGGTTATTTCGGGCGGAAACGTAAGAATTGTGCCTGTAAATGCCGGTAATTCGCCGATAAATAAGCTTATTGATATGGTGCCCGAGGCGGTAGATAAGGTAAATTCATTTTTCAGCAAAAATAAACAGGATAACGGATTCGGAGATAACTGATGGCAATTACAGAAAGAGATAAAATACTGTCGGGCGTGATGAAACCGACAAGATATACCGGAGGTGAGCTTAACGCGGTGCTTAAAGCGCCTGAAAGCGTGGATGTGCGGTTCGGATTCTGCTTTGCGGACACATATGAAATAGCAATGTCGCATCTGGGACTTAAAATTTTATATCATACGCTCAATAACCGAGAGGATACGTTCTGCGAACGTGTTTTCACGCCGTGGCCGGATATGGAAGAAGAAATGAAAAAGCACGGAATGAAGCTGTTTGCGCTTGAAAGCGGTGATGAAATTACGCATTTTGATATGCTTGGTTTTACATTGCAGTATGAGCTTAGTTATTCGAATATCGTGCATATGCTTAATATGGCGGAAATTCCGGCAAGAAGCCGCGACAGAGACGAAAGCTTTCCGATTGTCTGTGCCGGAGGACCGTGTGCATATAACTGCGAGCCGGTGGCGGATATTTTTGATTTGGTAATGCTCGGCGAAGGCGAGGACATGATTCACGAGGTCGTTGACGCATATACCGAATGGAAGAAAAGCGGCAAAAAGAATAAAAAGGATTTTCTTGAAAAAGCGGCGGAAATCGAAGGGGTGTACGTACCGTCATTTTATGATGTTGCATACAATGATGACTGCACAATAAAAAGCATAACCCCGAACAATCCTCATGCGAAGGAAAAAATCCGCAAGCGTATCATGCGCGATTTTGATAAAACCTATGCGCCCGACACGATAATTGTACCTTTCGGCGAGGTTGTGCATGACAGAGTAATGCTTGAAGTTATGCGAGGCTGTCTCAGGGGATGCAGGTTTTGCCAGGCGGGGTATATATATCGCCCGCTTCGGGAAAGAAAGCCGGAGACACTGCTTGATTTGGCAGATAAGCTTTTATCATGCAGCGGCTATGATGAAATATCCCTTTCATCGCTCTCAACAAGCGATTTCAGCGGTTTAAGGGAGCTTACGGACGGACTTTTAAAGATAACGGAAAAACAGAAAATCGGTCTGTCTTTGCCGTCTTTGAGAATAGACAATTTCTCTCTGGAGCTTATGGAAAAGGTGCAAAAGGTCAGAAAAACGGGTATAACCTTTGCTCCGGAGGCAGGAACGCAAAGACTGCGTGATGTAATAAACAAAAACATTACCGAGGAAAATATAATGAAATCCACCTCAATGCTGTTTGCAGGCGGATGGACAAGCGTAAAACTGTATTTTATGATTGGTCTGCCGACGGAAACAGAGGAGGATATACGTGGAATAGCTGAGCTTGCGCAGAAAGTTCTTGATGTGTATTTTGCAATCCCAAAAGAGGAAAGAGCAAAAAACATCAATATAACGGTAAGTACATCAAGCTTTGTTCCAAAGCCGTTTACCGCTTTTCAGTGGGAAAGCCAGGACAGCCGTGATATGATTATCGAAAAACAGGATCTTTTAAAGCACGCAATCACCTCAAAGCGAATAAAATACAGCTGGCATGACAATAAAACCAGTACGCTCGAGGGTATTTTCGCACGCGGCGACAGGAGACTATGCGATGTAATTATACGTGCGGTCGAGAAAGGATGTAAATTTGACGGCTGGGCGGAATATTTTAAATATGATTTGTGGATGGAGGCTTTTGACGAGTTGGGAATAAATCCTGATTTTTATAATCTCCGTAAGCGTGAGTACGATGAAATTCTGCCATGGGATCATATTGATATAGGCGTAACAAAGCAATTTCTTATAAATGAAAACAAAAAGGCATACAGGGCAGAAACTACGCCTCATTGCCGTGAAAAATGTTCCGGCTGCGGCGTGGGCAGATTTAAGGCAGGTGTGTGCTGTGAGTAATTATATAATCAAATACGGACGGGATGAACGTGTAAAATATATATCGCATTTGGATTTTATACGCTGTTTTCACAGGGCGGTAAGGCGTTCGCCGCTGCAATTTGTGTTTTCACAGGGGTTTAATCCGCATCCGGTCATGACAGTTGCACAGCCGTTGTCGGTAGGAGTTACCTCCGAGAGCGAGTACATGAAGGTAGGCTTTGACGGCGATTATGAATGTGATTATATCGTAAATTCTTTAAATGAGGTTATGCCGCCGGGATTTACGGTATATGCGGCAATGCGCTTGGAGGGAAAGGAGCCGGATATAACAAAGCTTGACCGTGCCGTTTATGTTGTTGAGACGGAGTTTTGGGGAGATTTTGACGCCGAAAGCTTTATGAAAAACAAAGAACTAAAAATAATGAAAAAATCCAAAAGCGGCATTAAGGAAAGCGATATAAGAGAGCATATTTTTTATGTTAAAGAGCTTTCAAGGACGGAAAATACTCTGACGCTTGAAATGTGTGTTTCAAGCGGAGGAACATATAATTTAAAGCCGGAAAGCGTTATTGAGGCGATGAATAAATACTGTGACGATTTCAAGAGCGGATTTATAAATATTCACCGCAAAAAAATTCTTTGCGGCGAAAGAGAATATTTGTAAAATAAACCTTGACAAATGCACATTGATAGTGTAGTATGGTGATATATTGTAGGACGGAGAGGATAAAAATGGATATTAACGAATTTTATGTAAAAGAAAATGAAAAACCGCTCGATACTCTTGTAACCGACGGGGGATTTTGTGCGATGTTCCGCACGATAGGCTGTGTAGGAGACAGCTTGTCATCGGGGGAATTTCAGATTCTGCACGAAGGTGATAAGTATTCGTATCATGATTTGTACGAACATTCATGGGGACAGTATCTTGCCAGAATGGCAGGCAGCAAGGTGTATAATTTTTCAAGAGGCGGAATGACTGCAAAAGAATATTGCGAAAGCTTTGCCGAAGAAAGAGACTTCTGGAATCCCGAGCTTGCAAGCCAGGCGTACATAATTGCATTGGGCGTGAACGATTTGTTCGGACAGAAGCAGGAGGTAGGCTCGGTAGATGATATTTGCGCCGAGGACTATACAAAAAATAAGAAAACCTTTGCAGGATATTATGCGCAGATTATTCAGCGGCTCAAAAAAATAAGCCCCGATGCGAAGTTTTTCTTTATGACAATGCCGGAAAAGGGCCGTAAGGAGGATCGTACGGAAGCAGCAGAAGCACACGCAAAGCTTTTGTATGATATGGCTGAATTTTTCGATAATTCTTATGTGATAGATTTGTATAAATATGCTCCGGCATACGACGAAAAATTCAGAGAACAGTTTTTCCTTTACGGACATATGAATCCATGCGGATATATTCTGACCGCAAAAATGGTTGCTTCATACATCGACTATATTATACGCCATAATATGCAGGACTTTATGAAGGCGGGACTTATCGGTACGGGAATAGATAAAGGACTTTAATATAGACCCGAACGAGCGCAGATAAGAAAATACCCGATACAGAAATTATTCTGTATCGGGTATTTTGCGCTATATGGTTAATATTCCGTTCTCGTCCTCTATAAGGAGGAAAATCTTTTCTTCTCTGCCGTTATCGGCATTAACATATATGATTACATTTTTATCATGAAAAACGCCTTTAAATTCATAACATTGAACTTCTTCAAGACTGTCCTTGGGGATAATTGCAAGCGTTGTTTCGGAAAGCTCGATATTAGTCGAAATCTTTGTCTTTGCCTCATCTGCGGTGAGCGCCGGAGCGACAGGTTCGCGGTAACGGTGATTCATAAGATAACCTTTTGTTTCAATTCCCACGATGTTTCCGCTGTCAAGTGAAACACGCACCTTTACAAGGTCGCTGTAACATATTGTACCATCCTGTGAATATGCGAAATTCAGAGTGGCAATACCGTTGTCCTTTTGATAATATGTTGACTCCATATTTTCAAATCCGTGCTTTTTCAGATACGAAAGCGCAGCGTCTGTCGCGGCGTTTATATCTATTCTTTCATCTCCGACAGAAACGTTGTCTATAAAATACAGTACGTATCCGCCGCGTTTTGTGATGCTGATACACAAGCTGCTGTTTCCGTTTGTACGTGAAAAATTATACGTATCAATCGCGGTGTTTTCCGATTCGCTTTCGAATTTCAGATCGTTTTCGGATATTGAAAGAAACTCTGCGGCTTTCTTTTTTGCGTCCTCCTGCGAAATTTCAGATTTTGACTTTAACATAACGGATTCCTGATTCTCTATATGGTCCGAGAATGGACCGTCATATATAAGCGAGGGATATTCCTCAAAGGATTTTTCGATATTTTCCAGGCTTACGAGAATATCAGCGCCGGCCGCTTCGGCTGAATTGATTTTATTCTGCGCCGACATATCGGAAAATTTAATATCTCCGTTATAAAGCATGGTTTGAATTTCTGTAAGCGAATTTTTGAGAGATGACGAATACTGATTGAGCGACGCAAGACTTTCGTATTCTTTTTGCGAAATACCGTTGCCGTTAATCATGTTCTGTGAAAGAACATAGGTATAATCGCCGACCTGCGAAAGAAATTTTGATGTGTTTTCAAGCTGAATTTCCGAAGACGGAAGCTGTCCGAGGGCGGACTTTGCCTCTGCCGACTGACGGAAAATATCGCCCGAAATAGTAGCCATTTCTGCCGGAGAAGATGCAATCTGCGCCTTTGTAAGCAGTATGTCTATGTCGTTGATATAGTCGGTCATATCGTGAAATGCACGGTTGTACTGATTTTCACGATCCGCTGCAAGCGCCTTTGTGCTCTTGTTTAAAGAAAATGCCCATATGAGCGCAGCAATCAGCGCAACGGAGAGCAGCGTATATAACCATACGTGGATATTTCTGTTTTTTTCCATAAGTTATGATTCCTTTCAGCCTGCCTTTGATTTAAGCAATACCCGCCGCAGGCGGACGGATACACATTTTGTTTACTTGCAGAAACGGTGTTTTCCGATAGTGACTATGTGCGGACGCGACCATATCCATTTGTTTGTGGCGGTGTCGGGGTTAAAGTAATAAATGGCGCCGCCGGACGGATCCCAGCCGTTTACCGCATCCTTGCACGCCTTGTACACCGTTGAGTTTGCGGCAATCGGCACGTTTATCTGACCGTCCGAAACTGCGGTGAATGCACCGGGCTGATATATTACTCCCGAAATGGTATTCGGAAACGATGAATGTTTTACGCGGTTCAGAATAACCGCTGCGACCGCTACCTGACCTTCATACGGTTCTCCTCGTGCTTCGCCGTTTACGGCTCTTGCCAAAAGCTGTGTGTCTGCGCTTGTGTATGCGTGAGCGGTTGTGCCAAGCGTCATAAGCGCGAGAATCAATGCTGCTGTTTTTTTCATAGTTAAACTCCTTTCGAGAAATTTAAAACCTATAAAGGCTTAAATATTTCCTGTATACCTCTATTTTTCGTATTATTTGCGAATTTATGTATAAAGCGGAAAAAATAAGTTAAAAATTTTACAAAAGAAAGGGTGAAAAGTATGAATAAACTAATGCTTGCCGCGGTGACGGCGCTGTTTGTTTCGCTGTCGGTTATGGCGTATTCGGAGGAAGTCGAAACGGATTTGCAGAAAAATATTGTAAGACTTCATATAATTGCAAACAGCGACAGCATAACAGATCAGAATGTAAAGCTTAAAGTCAGAGATGAAATTTTAAAAAAAGAGAGTAAGATTCTCAATGCCAAAAACAGAAAGGACAGTATAAACAATGTAAGAAACAATCTTTCGGAGTTTGAAAAAACGGCAAATGAAACTCTTGCGGCGAACGGTTTTGAATATACCGCTCATGCCGAATACGGAAAATTCTCCTTTCCGAGGAAGGAGTATGAAAACGTAACGCTGCCGGCAGGCGAATATTACGGCGTGCGTCTGGTTCTGGGTGAGGGAAAAGGGAAAAATTGGTGGTGCATGATATATCCGCCGCTTTGTACTTTAAACGGAGCGGCTGCCTTGGACGGAAAGAGCGATGAAATTCTGCGCGAAAGTTTAAACGGTCATACTTATGACATAATAACGGATAAAAGCGGCGGTGTGGAGGTGAAGTTTAAAATTGTGGAAACGGTAAATAAATTTAAGCATAAGCTGAATAATATTAAGTAGCTGTAAAAATATTTTTTCAGCTGCTTTTGAGGCGATAAAAAATATTTACATTAAAATCCTTACGTGCGTTTTTTAACAATATTATAAAACAACAATTAAACCTTGTCAACAATGTGATTGTATCAAATTTATAAAAATTTTTAATATAAATTTCAAAATTTATGCAAAATTTAATCGACAAAAAACTGTCGTTTTGTCGGATAATATACAAAACGTTTGAAATTAACGGTTGAATTTTTTTTTCGGATAGTATATAATACATATGTATGAAAACAGACAGATGTTGAATTTTTTTGAAAGGGCGTATGTAATTTGAAAAAAGACGGCGATTCAAATAATTTTATGTATAAATTTGCCGAGTTTATCGTAGACAAGCGAAAGGCAATGTATGTGATATTTGCGGCGCTGATGATATATTCCGCAGTATGCATACCTAAAATACAGGTAAATAACGACATCACTTCATATCTGCCGGAAAACACGGAAACACGGCGCGGAATTACTCTGATGGACGATCAGTTTGTAACCTATGCTACGGCTGACGTTATGATTTCCAACATTACATATGAAAATGCAGACGGTATAAAGGACAGGATAAAAGAAATAGACAATGTCAAGGATGTTGAATTTGAAAACAACGAAAGCCATTACAAAGACAGTGCGGCTCTTTTAAAGGTAACATTTTCCGATGACGGAGAAAGCGATGAAAGCAAAAATGCCATGTTGCAGATACAAGACCTTTTAAAAGAGTACGATACCTACATATCGACAGCTGTCGGAAATGACGAAGCGGCGTCTTTGGAAAGTGAAATGACGGTCATCCTGCTTATTGCGGCGGTTATTATCGTATTGGTGCTGCTGTTTACAACGGAAACCTACATGGAGGTTCTTATATTTATAATCGTATTTGCGGTTGCCGGATTGCTGAATATAGGAACAAACTATTGGTTCGGTGAGATTTCGTTTATAACAAAATCGGTTGCGATAGTGCTGCAGCTTGCGCTGGCTATCGACTACGCAATTATTATGTCGCACCGATTTGCGGAGGAACGCGAAGATAAGGATACCAGAGAAGCGATTATAACAGCGCTCAGTAAGGCAATTGTGGAAATAAGCTCATCGAGCCTTACGACCATATCGGGTATGATTGCGCTTATGCTCATGCAGTTAAGAATTGGTATGGACTTGGGTCTGGTGCTTTCAAAGGGTATTGTATTCAGTATGCTGACGGTATTCTTCCTTATGCCGGGCATTCTCTTGTGGAGTTCGAAGCTTATTGATAAAACAAGGCATAGATCATTCGTACCCAATATTGATATTTGGGGAAAAATTGTTGTTAAAACAAGATATATTGTACCGGTAATATTTATTGTTGCAATGCTTGCCGGTTCGGTAATGTCCAATCTGTGCGAATATCGCTACGATGCCGACTCGGTTAAGGCAACAATGAAAACTCCCGAAACCCTTGCAAAAGAAAAAATCAACGATACTTTCGGAATAAGCTCCGATATGGCGGTTATCATTCCTAAGGGCGATTACGGAAAAGAAAGAAAAATACTTGATGAGGTGGGGAAAATTGACCGTGTGACAAATGCACAGGGACTGGCGAACACGGAAACTACCAAGAACGGCAAAACGTATATGATAACGGATAAGCTGACACCGAGACAGGCGGCGGAATTTCTTGATATGGATTACGACGTTGTGTGTCTTTTGTATCAGGCATACGGAATTTCGAATGAGGAATACGGCGCAATATTCAATAATGTTGACGACTGCCGCATATCAATTATAGATATAGTGGAGTATATTCATGATGAAATGGATAAGGGCGTTATAAATCTCGACGATGATACGCGCAATGAATTTAACGATACCTATGACGAATTGCAGGACGGAAAAAAACAGCTGCAAAGCGACGAATATTCGCGTTTGGTATTCCGTTACAGCGGCGATGTCGAAGGACAGGAAAGCTATGATTTTCTTGAAGAAGTGCGCAGAATCGCAAAGCAGTATTACGATGACCCGATTATCGTTTCAAATACAACATCAAGCTTTGACTTATATTCCTCATTCAAGACGGATAATATAAAGATAAGCGTGCTGACGATAATATTCGTATTTGTAATACTTATGGTAACATTCCGTTCAGTCGGACTTCCGGCGCTTTTGGTGCTTACAATACAGGGCAGCATATGGATAAACTTCTCCGTAACGTATCTTACGGGAGAAGCAATGTACTTTTTAAGCTATCTTGTTGTAAGCTCAATTCAAATGGGCGCAACCATAGACTATGCTATTGTAATGACGAACCGTTACGAGGCAAACAAAAAACTGATGGATCACAAGACGGCAGTTATAAGAACGATAAACGAGGCGTTTCCGACTATATTTACCTCCGGTACGATTATGACAATGGCAGGATTTTTAATAGGCGGAATTTCCACAAATGCGGTTATAGCATCACTGGGAACAGCTTTGGGACGCGGAACGCTTACTTCAATTATACTTGTAATGCTTGTTCTGCCGCAGGAGCTTTTGCTGTGTGACAAATTTATAGAAAAAACATACTTCCCGGAGCATGAAATTTTGAAAAAGAAACAGAGAAACGGCATAACCGTTGTTGACGGACGTATTTCGGGATATATAAACGGATATGTCGAGGGCAGTTTTTCTGGAATTATAAAGGGTGAAATAAACGCAAGAATGGATAACACGGAATGTTCGGAGGAGGCTTCCGAAAACGGTGTATAACGGTCTTGGGAAAGGAGCTATTACATTGAAAAGAATAAAAATCAGAGTAGCAGCGGCAGTAATTGCGGCATCAGGTATTCTGCAATGTATTCCGGTAATCGGAACGGCGGAAAATAACGGTGAGTATATGTATATTTCTTCTGCCGATGAGTTTATTGACCTTGCAAAAAGATGCAGTCTTGACTCATATTCAAAAGGAAAAACCGTCATATTGAACAGTGACATAGATTTTACGGGCAAGGATTTTTCGTATCTGGCATATTGGGATGGATACCTTGACGGCTCGGGCTATACGATAAGCGGCGTAAGCTTTAAGGCGGTTGACGGTCAGCGCGGACTTATAGGAATTGTAGGCGAGAGCGGAACTGTCAAAAATCTGAATATAGCAGCCGATATAACCGCAAAAGAAGAAAAAAATAATGCGGCAAGCATTATAAATAAATTCAAGGACGGTATTCCGACCTCGGCAGCTGAGGCTGTGAAGAAGATAACAGGCGGAGACGGCGTTTCATCAATCGGCGGCGTTGCGGGAGTAAATAAGGGAACTATTGTAAATTGTACCGTCAGCGGAAACGTATATTCTTCGTCAGAGACAGGCGGAATTGTCGGTGTTAACGAGCAGAGCGGAAGAATAGAGGGCTGCAAAAATACCGCGGAAATCAAAGGTGACTTAAACACCGGAGGAATTGCCGGAAAGAATAACGGTATGGTAAAATGGAGTACAAACGAAGGAAAAGTAAATCCCGATCCGAATGAGGGAGCGCAAAATACAGGCGGAATATGCGGACGTTCTTACGGCGCAGTTGAGCAGTGTACGAATTACGGAGACATCGGCTATAAAAACACAGGATATAACACCGGCGGAATAACCGGCTGTCAGAACGGCTATATCAGCGAATGTATTAATGAGGGAGATATTCGCGGAAGAAAAGATATAGGCGGAATTACGGGGCAGTTTGAACCGTATACGAATATAGATTTTGCGGAAGATGATATCCAAAAACAGATCAAGGATAACCTGAATGAATTAAAGGACAACATACGCAAAGATGCAGACGATGTATCAGCACGTGCTGATTCTATAAGAGATAAGAATAAGCAGTTTTTAAATGACATAGGACTTTCGGGCACGGGTGAAGGCTCTTTGGGAAAGGTTGCCGACAGTCTCAGCGCAATGCTTGACGAAAACAGCGAGCTTGCCGCAGCGTTGCGTGACACAACGGGACGTGTCGGAGATCAGGGCGATGAGCTGGTAAATATTATTTCAGAAGCGCAGCAGTCGGCTGACAAAATAAATGATACGGCAACAAGACTTACAGACAGTCTGACGGAAAGCAACGGTGAAATGATTCGTCTTATCGACCAGACGGTAGAGGCGCTTGATTCCGGTTCGGCAGATACGAATAAGCTTGTTAATCAGCTTGTTTCAAGCCTTGATAAGATGGAAAATTCGGATTTGCTCGATCAGGCAAGCGAAACGTTAAAAGCGATTGAGAATTTCGATCCGACCATCAAGGTAAATGTCGGTTCTTCGAGTTCACTAAACAGACTGCTCAGAGATTTTAACGATAATATGTCGGATATAATGGATCCGCTTGTAAAAATGAGCAAGGATTTATCGGATATTATTGATAAAATTCATGACAGAAACAAAAAAATAGAGGAAATAAAAAAGAAATTGCAGGACTTTATATCCGGACTGCCGACAATAAAGCCGATTCCGACAAAGCTTCCGATACAAACTCCGGCGCCTACGGAAAAAACAAAGCTTAAAATAGGCAGAGTGTTTGATAATCCGGTGTATGCGGACGATGACGATAAGGATAAATCCACACTTGAAAAGCTTTTAAAAACCGACATCAGAGATATGGATATTACCATAAAGCGACAGGTGGCCGGAGAAAATAAAGATGCAGCGCTGGTGCATTACAGCATCAATAACGGAAAAGTCGAGGGATTGACCGATACGGGCGGAATTGCAGGCTGCGTTGCGTTTGATTCGCTTACAAAGCCGGAAGAAAACGTCAATATAAGCGGAGACTATTCGTTAAATCCGTCAACTGCGATAAAGGCGGTAATAAGCGGCTGTGTTAACAACGGAGAAATAACGGCGAAAAATAGCTATTCGGGTGGGATAACGGGCTACAGCGACATAGGCGCAGTAAAGGAGTGTATTTCGAGCGGAGACGTAACCGTTACGGATGGCGGATATGCCGGAGGAATATCGGGACTTCACGCAAACAATATAACGCATTGTATCTCTACAAGTGATATAAAGGCATCGAGCGATGCCGGAGGAATTACGGGAAAAGGCAAAAATATAGATACCAGCTATGCTCTGGCAAGAATCGATTCCGACGGCGAAAAAATCGGAGCGATTGCCGGAAGTGCGTCGGGAAATGTAAAGTATAATTATTTCCTTAAAGAAAAGCTTTCGGGACTTGACGGTATAGATTATAACGAAAAGGCAGAGCCTGTTGAAAAGGAAATACTTGCTTCGGACAGCGGAAAGCTTAATGCAAAAATGACAGGCTTCTGGGACAGCGATTGGGTATGTGCGACAGGTGATTTGTATATGCCACAGTTAAGGGCGTTTACGGATAATAATGCCGAGGGTATAGGCGACAGACTGCGTGCGGAGTCGGCAGACGCTGCAATGTTCAAATTCAAGGTGAAATTCACGGATAACGGCGAAACGCTTAAAGAATTTCGCGTTGATTACGGGTATACCTTAACCGATGACGATATTCCAAAGCTTGCGAAAGGCGAAAATACCTACGGAGATTGGGATAAAAACGTAAAAGAACCGATAATCAGAAAAACAACGTTTAACGCGCAGTACAATCAGTCGAAATTAACGCTTGCATACGGCGGAGAACCGCCTAAAATCCTTGTGGAGGGCAATTTCAGACCGAACACCACGCTTGAAGTTGATGAAACGGGCGGCGGAATTGTGGTAGATGATTCCGATTATAATGCGGCGGCGGTGTATAAGCTGACGGTAAACGAGGACAGCACCGAATATGACGGCGAAATCACCGTAAGAGTACGTTATAAGGACGCAAACGGAAAAACGCAGATAGGCTGCGTGGATAACGGCGCGATAGTTCTGACGGACTTTGAAAAGGACGGAAGTTATCTGAAATTCAAAATGGATAAGCCGGGCAGCTTTGTGGTTCTGCAAAAAAAAGGTTCACTGCTTGTTGATATTGTAATAGCGGTAATTGTATTGCTTGCGCTCGGGGCTGCGTATGTGTTTATCAAAAAGAAAAAATCCGAAAAGAAACGATCAAAAGATGAAATAAATTCGGAAACAGAGCCGGATTTTGAGCCGGAAACGGCACAGGAAACGGGGGATAAAGATGGAACGGAAAACGATGAATAAAAACGCACTTCGTTCGATACGGCTTATAACGAGCGCATATCTTGAACTGATAAGCGAAATGCCGATTGAAAAGGTTTCGGTTACAAAAATAGTCGAGAGAGCAGATTTAAACAGAAGTACGTTTTATGCGCATTTCACCTGTCCGCAGGACGTTCTGGACAGATTGCAGAATGAAGCGATAGAAAATATCATGAAAATTGTGAATGATGTGACGCTTGGGAGGTTTTTGCAAAATCCGATGCCTCTTTTATCACGAGTGGCGGAGTTTATTGAAGAACGCAAGGATTATTATCGGATAATCGTAAAAAATCAGCCGGCATGGGGGTTTTTGAACAGATTAAAAGAAATCCTTGTTGAAAGAATGCTGCAAGACGTGGAAACGCTCAGAGAAGCAAAAAATCCCTTGATTATCCAGGCAAATCTGCGATTTTTTGCAGGAGGATATATTTCGCTGTTTCATGACTGGATTTTGGGCGAGCTTGATATGAGCCTTGAAGATATGACTAAGATGACGGCAAGAACGATTTCGGGCGGAATAAGTACTTTTTTGTAAAAACAAACGGCAGGGTCTTGACCTTGCCGTTTGTCTGTGATATACTTAAAATATAAATTTTAACGGAGGGATAAAACATGGCATTAGAAGCAATCGTCGCTGTAGTGGTGCAGTTTGGGTGGAAACTGATTATTGCGGCAGTACTGCTTGCGGTGGGAATAAAGCTTTCAAAATGGATATCGAAAAAGATACTGCGGACAAGCCGCCTTTCGTCGGTTGATGACGGCGTAAGAAAATTCATTGCAAATACAGTGCGTATATCATTGTATATTCTGGTTGTTATATCTGCGGCAGGGATTATGGGAATACCGTATGCGTCATTTGTAGCGGTTCTCGGTTCGGCAGGCGTGGCAATCGGTCTGGCGCTGCAAGGCTCATTGTCAAATATAGCGTCGGGAATACTTATACTTGTAAATAAGCCTTTTAGGGCAGGGGATTTTATAGAGGCAAACGGCATAAGCGGAACAGCATCGGAGATAGGATTCTTCACAACCACAATAGTAACGTTGGATAAAAAGGTTGTGTCGGTACCGAACTCCGTGCTTTCGTCAGGGTGTATAACGAATTATTCGGCTGCCGGAGTGAGACGTGTTGACATTGAAATCGGTGCGGATTACGGCTGTGATATTGATAAGGTTAAAGAGGTACTTTTAGCGGCAGCGGCGGCTGATGAGCGTGTTTTAAAAGAGCCTGCGGCGGTATCGCGGCTTACATCTTACGGTGACAGCTCATTGAAATTTACGCTTATGGCATGGTGCAAGCCGGACGATTACTGGCTTGTAAGGTTTGATTTGCTCGAAAATGTTAAAAAAGCTCTTGATGAGCATAATATTGAAATTCCGTTTAACAGGCTTGACGTTAAACTGGTAAATGAATAGGAGGCAAAAGATATGGCACATTATGTATATACGCCTAAGGGAGTTTGCAGCGTGCAGATAGACTTTGACATCGATAATGATGTTGTAAGGAATATTCATTTTACACGCGGTTGCAGCGGAAATACGCAGGGCGTTGCAAAATTGGCGGAGGGAATGAAGGTTGACGATGTAATCGAACGGCTTAAAAACACCGATTGCAACGGACGCGGCACATCATGTCCCGATCAGCTTGCAAAAGCTCTTGAAGAAGCAAAAAACAGGTAATATTTAACCCGAAACACTCATATACTATAAGTATATGAGTGTTTTTTTATGGACAAGCTGAGAGGGAAGATAAATGTTTAGAAAAATTTTATTTATGCTGATACTTATTGTAAGCTTCGGAACGGTGATAGTTTCTACTGCGCAGCAGCCGGAAACGGTTAATGTAAAGCTGTATTTCGCAGATGCGGGAATGATGAGGCTTGTTCCGTCCAATGCGGTCATATGCAGAACGGATACGGAACATGAAGCGCGTGCGGTTATAAATGCGCTGATTGCGGGGCGCGACAATAATCCGAAGATCAGACGTCTTATACCGAACGAAAAAAAATGCATGAGCGTGAGAGTAAGGGATAATATTGCGATAGTGGATATTAAGCAGAAAATGATCGATGTGCATCCCGATGATAAAAATTCCGAAATACTGACGGTGTATCAGATAGTAAATTCTCTGGCAAGTATAGAAAATATTACCTCTGTAAGGTTTACCGTAAACGGAACACCGCAGAAAAATTTTATGGGGCATATTGATATGAGGGAAACTTTCATTCCTGATTATACTGTATAAAAATGCGGATAACTAAAAATTCAGCCGATTTTTTAAAATAGTAATGATATACAGTGCATATTCGGAATAAAAAGTATGCGTCAGATAATAAAGGGATATGCATAATGTTGATTCATCGGCTATGATATGGAGGAGGATAGTATAATGTTTGATGAAGTATAATTGGTTCGGGCAATACAAAAATCGGTTGCAACTTTTGATTTGCAACCGATTTAGTTATAATCCGAATATTTGTCTGCTTCTTTCAAGTATGCCGTTCACGTATGCGATTACGACCCCGTAATTGGTAATCGGGACGCCGCTTTCTCGGCAAAATTCAATGCGGTTATTCATGGAACGTGAGTTAATCATACATCCGCCGCAGTGGATTACCAAATCATATTCCGAAAGATTTTCGGGGAAGTCTTGGTGTACGTAATAATCGAATGATAAATTTTTATTCGTGTATTTTCTCAGCAAAGCCGGAATTTTTACTCTGCCTATATCCTCATGCGAGGAATTGTGCGTACAGGCCTCTGCCATTAAAATTTTGCTGCCGTCCTTTAAGCTGTCAATTGCCGCCGCGCCCTCCGAAAGCGCTTTTAAATCGCCTTTCATGCGTGCCATCATCATGGAAAATGACGTGAGAGGTATTTTTTCGGGCACAACAGAGGAAACATATTTGAATGCCTGTGAATCCGTTACAACAAGGTCTATACGGTTAAGCTCCTCCAATGTTTCCGCAAGCTCCGTATCTCTTGTGGCAACCGTTTTTATACCGTGGTCAAGGCAATCTCTCAAAAATTGCACCTGCGGCAGAATTATTCTGCCTTTCGGCGCTTCGGAGTCAATCGGAATTACCATAACAACGGTACTGCCTTTTGGCAGCAAGTCGCCTATCATAGTCTGTTCCTTTTCGGAAAGCTTTGATAAATGTGACTGCAAAACATTTTTTAAATTCTCAATGCTGCCGCCGTCCTTTACGGAAACAAAAACCGCATCTGGAAATTTCTTTGCAAGCGTTCCCGTGCCTAAGTCCGATTTTGTAAAAACAAGCATATGTCCGATTTTTCGCTTTTCAAAAATTTCTTTTGCTTTGAGATAAGATGCTTCATCAAATACGCTGCAATCAGCGGCATAAATGGCAAAATCGGTTTTATCAAGAATTTTTTTCGTCTTTTCCATTCGCTGTGCGCCTATTTCCGTGCTGTCGCCGAGACCGGCAGTATCGGTAAGGGCAATTGGGCCGTAGGGGAGAAGCTCCATGGCTTTTGTTACGGGATCGGTGGTTGTGCCTGCTTTGTCCGATACAATAACCATGTCCTGACCTGTAATAGCATTAAATAACGCTGACTTTCCGGCATTTGTGTTTCCGAAAACGGAAACGTGAGTTCTGAATGCAATAGGGGTATTACTCATGTAAAAATCACTCCTTTAAAAAGGGACTGCAAAAATGCTTTTACGGATATACCTTCTCCGCTTTGCATTGTTTTTGCAGCCCCTTTGCCGTAATTTATAAATTATTCAGCTGTTTCTGTGTTGTCGTCAGCTTTTGTATCATCAGCCGCTGTATCGTCGGCTTTTGTGTCATCAACCTTTGTGTCATCAGCTTTTGTGTCATCAACCTTTGTGTCATCGGCTTTTGTATCGTCAACCTTTGTGTCGTCTGCAGCAGTTACTTTAACTTCAACCGCAGTTGTGTCAATTACAACATCGTCACCTTTAAGGAGTGATGTGTTCTTGTTATCCATATCGCTCAATAATACAGTCAAGTCATGACCGAGTCTTGAATGGTATCTGTCTGCAAGAGTGAACGAGCCTGTGCCCTCAGCCTGTGCCGTAAATACAAAAGCAAGAACAGCGCCGTCCTCCTTAGCTGCCTCATCGCCGTTGATTGTGATATATACAGCCTTTAGGCCTTCTTCGGTATATTCATCGTTTGAAAGACCGTCCGATGAAGCAAGTTTAGTGCCGTCCTTTGTGCAAAGGTAGGAATCGGTAAGCTTAAAGAGCTTCTTGTCGTAGTTAAGACCTGCCGTAATACCGCTTACAAATCTGTCGGGGTAGAGTGCGGAAAGGTTTTTCAGGTTCATAAATACAGTTACTTCGTCACCTGCTTTTACTTCAGCGCTGCTTGCACTTGCCGATGCAACAAGTTTATCCGTAACTTCTGCCGGAGCCTGTGCGTTATCCGATGTGCTGATAAGTACCGCATAATCGTCGTCGTTCCAGTCGACTTTTGCGCCCATAGCCTCGCATACTGCTCTGAAAGGAACCATTGTTCTGTCATTGATAATCTGCGGAGCAACCTCAAGCTCAACCTCTGTCTTGTCTGCGCTCATGATGCTTGTGAAGTGATAAACGTTCATTATGTTGCTGTCAATAGTAAGAACAACACGTGTCATATTGTTCTCGCTCTTTACCGTAACCGTTCGGTTTTCTCCGTCCCATTCAACGGTATCATTCATTGCTTCAAGAACGCCTCTTACCGGAATCAATGTGAAATCGTCCTTGATAACAGGCTTCTGATCTTCAAAATATACCTGAGTGTTATTAATGAACACATCGGGAGTTGCGTCTGCTTTTGATGCAAATGCCGAAGCCGATACACCGACGAGTATAACAGCGGAAAGCATAGCGCTCAATACTTTTTTCTTCATAGTAATAAAACCTCTTTTCTGAATGTTTTTCATATTTAATACAAATATTATATCTATTATAACATATCCGAAAAAAATATACAATACCAATTTGAATTTTTTTTCAGTCCAAAAGTTTAGATTTTTTTCAGTCCAAAAGCAATTTTTCGATTATAGCGGCGCAATCTTCGACACATCCGACACACGGACGCTTTTTATAATACTGTGCCGTTCTTTCATCGGGACGTGCGTCACTGCTGACATTCACTCCCAAAAGATCACCGCATATACTTGTGCCGTTTTTATCCTCAAAGGATTTTACCATTTCACGAACTTTTTCGTATATCAGCGTACGCGTTTTGACATCGCAGGGCTCTGCATCGCTGTATTTAAGTCCTGCAAGAACCGCCATTGCGGTAACAGCTCCGCAGGTGCGGCGCAGTCTGCCGATGCCGCCGCCAAGCCCCTCGGCAGCGCGCATTGCATCCTTAGCCGACATTCCGAATAAATCGCTGTATGCGCCGACGACTGCCTGCGAGCAGTTGAAACCTGAGGTGAAAAGTTCTTTTGCTTTTTCAATTCTATCCATATGTATATCCTTTCTTTTGTGCAGATTTATCATTTCAAATATACTAAAAAGCACAAACTTGCATATTGATTTTTTATAATGTTTGTTATATAATAATATCATGTATTATAATTAATTGCAATATGAAATTCGGAGGATATTATGGGAAAGTTTCAAAATGTTTTAAAAACCGTGTCGGTACTGCTTATTATATTCGGATTAATCTCTTTTGCGTATTCTGCATTTTCCGATTTGCTTACGCTGTTTGACAAGGATTCGGGCTATGATGTCATGTCGTCGATAACGCATGATATGCTGCCGTTTATAAACGGCGGAGCGTTTATATGTATAGGCGGGATTTTACAGATAATAACAGGCATTTTCGGAATGAAGGCGTCGTATGACAGCGATACCGTGTTCAGACCGATTATGCTTTCAATCATCACAATTGCATGGCTTATAACGGGATTTATTATTCTGTTTACCATGAAAATATTGAATGTGCGTCTGATCATACAGCTGCTGATAACAATAGCGTTTATTGTTGTTGCATTGGTAATTAAATTTAAAACCTCACAGGCAGGCGGTAAAAAGAGCATTAACAAAAATATTATAAACGATTTGGGAATTTTAGACCAAAAAGTAAAAAAACGTGATATAACATCACTTTTTAGATTTAATTACCGTCAAAAGCGTGTACATAATGTTTTCACAGGCAAGCGCAAGGTTAAGAGAGTTAATATCAAGCCTACGCGTAAATTCAAATAATAGTCAATACATTTTGAGAAAATAAAACGAAACGGCATATAAATCATATGCCGTTTCGTTTTATTCAACAATCATCATCGGAGGAAGCTCAGTATCACCGTAAAGCTTTGGATGCCAGCTTATTGCGGAATTTTTCTCACGCTCGAAGCTAAGTGCGGGCCATACGGCGTCTGCGTCCGTAACACCGCCTATACCGTCCTGCTCAAACGCCGCCATAAGAATATGGTACGAACCCGAGGACAGTGTGCCGGGATCAAGCTCCATATCGTATGAATATTCCTTTCCGGCGATACATTCGGTAATATCAGCGCATACACTTGTTGCAATCGGTTCATTGTTTGAGTTGTGAATCATCAATCTTATCGAAACAGACGGTATATTTTCCAATGCTTTCCATTTAATTCTCATTCTTATTTTTTCGCCGTCCTTTATAAGGAGATTATCTCTGCCGATTACGGATAGGCTCTCCAAAAAAACCTTATCTGTAAGAAATCCCGGGCGCCTAATGGCAGTAAAGTCATTCACAAGCTTTTGGTCTGCTTTTGTTGTGTTAAGATAAAGCCTTATTGCCTCGTCTGTGCTGCCGTCATAAACAATCTTACCTTTTCTCATATACACGCCCCTGCTGCAAAGCTGACGGACGGTGTTCATGTTGTGACTGACGTATATAATCGTTCTGCCCGATTCGTGTGCGACCGAAAGCATTTTATCAATACACTTTTTCTGAAAGCTCATGTCTCCGACAGCCAAAACCTCATCCATAAGCATTATATCACTGTCAAGATGAGCGGCAACGGAAAATGCCAGCTTTACAAACATTCCCGATGAATACCTTTTAACAGGCGTGTCAATGAATTTTTCACATTCGGAAAATTCGATAATATCATCTATTTTGGCGGTTACCTCGCGTCGGCTCATGCCGAGAATTGCGCCGTTTAAATAAATGTTTTCTCTGCCGGTGAGTTCAGGGTGAAAGCCTGTTCCGACTTCAAGCATACTTGAAATCTTGCCTTTTATGTATATGTTTCCGCGGCTGGGTGCGGTGACTCTCGACAAAAGCTTAAGAGTGGTTGATTTGCCCGCGCCATTGCCGCCGACAATCCCTAAAGTCTCACCCTTATGCACTTCAAGGCTTATGCCGTCAAGAGCCATAAATTTTTCATTTCCGCAGTACACATTTTGACCGATTTTTAAATTCGGATCCTCTTTATGCCGCAGCCGCGCCCATGCGCTCTGCAAATCACCGCGAAGTGTTCCGCCGCCGATTGTGCCGAGACGGTACTGCTTATACACATCATCTATTTTTATTACAATATCACTCATACAATAGTCCTCTGCTTATACCGTGTCCATAAACGTTTTTTCAACTCTCGAAAACAGCGCCACGCCTGCTGCAAGTACCACAAACGTTACAATCCAGCTGACAATCCATGAATGTACTTCAAGCTGTCCGCAGCCGAGAAACGCATATTTAAAGTTGTTTACAACCGGCGTCATAGGATTACAGCGTATTATCTTTTCAAGTCCGAACGGCACTGCCGAAAGCGGATAAGCAATGGGTGTTCCGTACATCCACAGCTGCACGCCGAAGCCTACCAATACCATAAGGTCGCGGTATTTCGTTGTGAGCGAGGATATTATTATTCCGAATCCCATGCCCATCATTGCCATTTGCAATACGAGCAGCGGTACGAGCAGAATACAAATATTAGGGTGTATACCCTCGTGCCGTGCAAACACAAAATATGCCATAAGCGCCAGCATAAGGCACAGTTGTATTAAAAACGAGAATATTGCGTATATAACAGTTGAAATAGGCGTTATAAGCCGCGGAAAATACACCTTGCCGAATAATCCGGCGTTTCCGGTAAAGGTAGACGAAGTGGAGGTAAGACAAGACGAAAAATATGTCCATGCCGTATTTCCTGCCATGTAATACAAAAACTGCGGTACGCCGTCAGTAGACATTCCGGCAATTTTTCCGAATACCACCGTGAGCATTGATGAGGTCAGCAGCGGACTTATAATAAACCACAGCGGCCCTAAAATCGTCTGCTTATAGGAGCTTATGAAATTTCTCTTGACAAACATAAAAATTAAGTCACGGTATTGCAGCAGTTCTTTGAAATTTATGTCAAACCAGCCTGTTTTGGGCTTTATAACGGTTGTCCATTCTTCATTCATAGTTACAAATCCTTTCGGCGCTCTTTATTCCATTCAAGCACATATTTAACCTGTCCGCTTTCATTCTGATAGAGTGCGTCCTTTATGAGGAAACCCTCGCTTGAAGCAAAATTAAGCATTTTTCTGCTCTTTGCATATATATTCAGCCTAAGCGTATCGCGCTGTGTTTTAACATAGCGGAGCAGCTGTCTGCCTATTCCGTTGCCGCGGTAGTCCGGATCGACAAAAAGACCCTGTATATATCCGCTGTCGGTCACGCATATAAAAGCGATTATTACCGTACCCTCGGTATACACATAGTTTTCGCAGCCATTAAAATATTTAGCCTTTATACGGTCATAGTTCTTCTGCCAGAAATCCGATTCAAAAAACGGATTTGCCGCCGCCGTGCATCTGAGCCATAAATCGAGAATTTCATATCTCTGATCATCTTTCATTTTTTGCATATTAGCCATAACATCAGTCCTTATCTATAATATTCAGTATAACATATATAAACCGTTAAAGCAAGAAAAAATTGCATTATCGGAAAAAAACAGCCTCGGCAAGCATATTCTTTAATAAAGATGTATGAGGAGTGATATATGATGAAGCGTTTTTTTACAGTTATACTTTCGGTTGTGTTTATAGCGCTGCTGATACCTCTTGCGGTGGTGGAAATTATGAAAAACACAATCGATAACACAAAGCCGTTTGAATCGCCCGAAACCGCGCAAAGCATAAAAGTGTATGTAAAGCAAAAGGACGAGGTGTGCGACATGGATATTTTCAAATATTTAACGGGCGTGGTTGCGGCGGAAATGCCGTCCGATTTTGAAAAAGAGGCAATGAAAGCGCAGGCGGTAGCGGCGCGAACCTATCTTTATGCGCATACTTATGAAAAGGCGTCGGGAAACGAAAGCGAGGAACACAAGGGCGCTGCGGTGTGCACGGATTCGACGCACTGCCAGGCGTGGGTGTCGGAGAAGGATTTCGGCGGCACGAAGGAGGCGTGGAATAAGATATGCAGTGCGGTAAAGGAAACCTCGGGAGAAATTATGACATACAAAAAGAAACCCATATCGGCGGTGTTTTTTTCAACCTCATCAGGTCAGACGGAAAATGCCGAGGACGTATGGGGTAAAAAAATTCCGTATCTTAAAAGCGTTAAAAGTGAGGGTGATGAGCTTTCGCCGCGATATAAGAGCGAGGAAAACATAAGTACGGAGGATTTTAAGAAAAAAGCAGAGGAAAAGCTTGACGGCATTGACTGGGAAAAGGAATTGTTTGGCAATATAAAACGCTCCGAAAGCGGAGGGATTAAAACAATTGAGATTGGCGGAAAAGAGATAAAGGGAACGGAGCTTCGCTCGATTTATAATCTTCGTTCGACAAACGCAGCGCTTGAAGAAAAGGACGGGAATGTAACTTTTTCTGTAAAAGGGTTCGGACATAATGTGGGAATGAGCCAGTACGGAGCGAATTACATGGCTGCGCAGGGAAAGGACTATAAAAAAATACTTAACCGATATTATACGGGTATAAAAATCGAAAATCTACAGCTTTTGCGGAATTAATATAGCCGGTACCGCTCTTATGCCGGTTTCGTAGCAGCCGCGTATGTCCATATTAAGCGCTTCGTCGTATGTTGCGCCGTATGGTCATTGCGGCTTTCATCATATCCGGCTCACAGCATAGTACAAAACAGCTATGTCCTCTGCGTATCATATCAAAGACCTTGAAGATTAGTTTGTCGGGTGTGCTTTTATTAACTTTTACATGGATTTATATATCAGAAAAACCGCATATTTCCGCAATCTGTGAAATGCTGAAATAATTCGTGCTTATGAGATTTTTCTAATGCAAAAATCAATCGAACAAGCTTCTTTGCTGCATGAGATATATTATAAGTTAAAACTCCTTAAAAGTAAACACAAAAAAATCGCTTGATTGCAAGCGATTTTTTGTGTTTCGGGTGTAATCTTATGCATCCATTTCATTCCTTGAGGGGAAAAGAATATATCCGTTACCATCCGTTTTAGTATTCAAAAACAGCGTATCCGTGTTTGCCAAGTTCAAGACTGCCGTCGTCATACAAATTCAGATTGTTTGAAAATTTCAGTGTTAAATTATCCGGCATATCGGCGGCGGGCACTTTTATATTATCGGTTTTGCTGTTTCCGATAAAAAATATGCCGTTGTCTTTCATAGTGCGCTTAAATGAAATCAGTTCATCGGAGCATTGGCACCATTCGGTTTCGCCTAAGGATAGCATATCGCTTTCTCTTTTCAGTTTGTTTAAACGTTTCATAATCTCTATGCGGTGTATGGCATCGGGAGTGTTTTTTGCTGTGCGGTCGGTAAATTCAAAATTGCCGGGGTGGAAGCGATTTGCAAACATATTCAGCGTTGCCTTGCATGCAATTTCATTGCCGCAGTAAACCATAGGTATTCCGTCTAAAAGATAATTTATAACTTCAATTTGTTCCATTCCATCGCTGCCGGCAACAGCTTCAACTCGCATATCCCAATCTGTAACGGTGTCGTGGTTATCTATATCACGAAGCAATTTAGCGCCTTTCGGAAAGTTTTTTTGCTTTTCCGCCAAATCGGTTTCTGCCAGCAGTTTTGCACTATTGCCCTCACAAAAAACACTGTACAGCGCCTCGTGCCAGAAATAGCAATATGATGCGTTAAATGATGTAGACAGTCTTTCGTATTTTTCCCCTTCATTAATAAGAATTGAGTCGGGCTTTATTTTTTTCATTCTTTTATGCGCTTCGTACCAAAAATCGTTCGGAACACTATCTCCCACGTCGCACCTGAACCCGTCAACGTCAATTACCGATATGTAATAAATCATGTTGCAGTACAAATATTCTCTTAGCCCCTCGCATCTGAAATCCAATGCGGGAAAATTCCACGAAGAATTTATAATGTCACCTTCGCAGCTGCGGCATACAAATTCGGGATGTTTTTTAATTATCGGTGCATCCGGACTGATATGCGCATAAACCAAGTCCAAAATTACCTTCATGTTTTTCTCGTGTGCCTTTGATACAAGCTCTGTCAAATCATTAAGTGAACCGTATTCGCTGTCTACATTGAAATAATCATTTATTCTATACGGATTTTTTGGATTTTTCGTGCCGGATTTTATTTGACGCGGACTCAGATTATTTTGAGCTTCGCTTTCATCGAATACGGGACATAAATAAATAATATTAAATCCGACCTCCTCCAGAAAATCAAGCTCCTTTATAATGGCTCTGATAGTACCCTCCTTTGAAAATGTTCTCGGATTAATTTGATAAATCGAGCCGTATGAAAGCCACTTCGGAGATTCTATTGTTATATTTTTCATTGTACAACACATCCTTTTGAAGCTATTCTATCATAACATTCCGGTATACGCAATATATAAAAAAGAAAAAAAGGATTGATTTTCGATACAAAATATGATACAATGATATTTGTAATAAGGGGGGTTAGTATGTTTTTTGGTAATAATGCTGCTGTTAAAATAATTGATGTAATGCATCTTTCACGGAATAAAAAGATATCGTTTACAACTTCAATGCGGAGTTTTTCTGTTCTCAGCTGCCGTAAAAAAGGTGAAACTGTTTTTTCAAAAGACGGAATTTATTATGAAGCAAATGATAAAAGCATTTCTTTAATTCCGCAGAATTTATCCTATGCACAAACAACGTCAAGTGAGGATTTAATAGTAATACATTTTGATATTTATGGAGATATACCGAGTAATATAGATGTTTTTTACCCTGCGAATTTCGATGATTATGAGCTGCTGTTTAAAAAAATTCTTATCGAGTGGGAGGACAGAAATATAGGATATGCGCTTAAATGCAATTCTACTCTTAATAAAATTCTGTGTATGATTGAAAAAGAAACATTTCGGCAAAATATGAACTATGATACGTCAATAGCGTCAAGGGCGGCAGCGATAATAGAAAAACGTTTTTCGGACAGCGATTTTTCTTTGTGTGAGATTTCCGAAAAACTGAAAATAAGCGATGCGTACCTTAGAATTATTTTTAAAAATAAATACAATGTCACACTCAAAGAATACCAGACAAAGCTGAGACTTGAACGTGCCCGTCTGCTGCTGGAATCCCAATATTTTTCGATAAAGGATGTGGCGCGCAGCTGCGGATTTTCAAACGAAAAATACTTTTCCGCACTGTTTAAAAAACACTTCGGTATGTCACCGAAATCATATAAATATTCCGAATAGGCGATGGTTTATCGTTTTTGCGTGTCGGTTTTTTTGCGTGCCTGTCCGGGTGCAAATCCGTAGATTTTTTTAAAAACACGATTGAAATATGTTACATCCGAATATCCGCATACAAATTCTTACACCCGTATTCTTCATTAAAAATTTTACTAACGTATTTAAACTTATAATTTGCATTTTTTATCACCAATCGATTGTATCACAATATTATAACTGACGCAATATCCGTTTATCAGTAAAAATTTGCATACATTTCATTTTACTGTGGTATCAGAGTTTACTTTGAAAATGTATAATATATTATAAATAGCTTATTAGTTTTGGAAAGGAATGAATGTCATACAGAACAAACGATAATTTATGCCAACCGTATGTACGCTCGGTCAGGCGGCAGGAGTAGGTGCTGCTGTTGCATACAGAAACAGATGCGATGTTGCCGATGCGGATATTAAGGAAATTCGGGAAATTCTCAGTAACAGCAATGCAGTAATTTCCTGATTTGGTTTATAATGTAAAGAATACATAAAATTGTCTGTACAATTGGTTGAAAAAAAATATATTAAATATCTTTAATATTGCAATGTTACAGTGTATTTTGTATCGAAAAACAAACTTTTCTCTTTTTTTTATGTATTGCAAAGATACAAATGCTGTGGTAAAATGAGATAAAAAGAATGTGTTGTATAGCCTAAGATTGAGGCAAATTAAACAAAACAGAATGATTTTTGAAGAATTTAATAAAGAAAGGGATGTATTATTATGAAAAAAACTTTTAAAACAATTGCAGCGTTGACGCTTGCCGTATCGACTGTGCTTGCAGCCTCCGGCTGCGGAAAAACAACAACCGATAAGGACGAGCAGGGAAGAACCGTAATTTCCGTCGGCGCATGGCCTCAAAACGAGGGTAAGGCTCTTGACGCAATGAACCTCAGAAAAGATTTGTTTGAAAAGGATAATCCCGATGTTGCGGTTAAGGGGGATTCGTGGTCATTTTCGATTGACACGTTTTATGCAAAGGCAGCCGGAGGTACTTTGCCGACGGTTTTCTCAACGAATTTTACCGAGCTTGCTCAGATTATAACGTCCGACTATTCTGC
Source organism: uncultured Clostridia bacterium (assembly GCA_934476675.1). GTDB lineage: Bacteria > Bacillota > Clostridia > UBA1381 > UBA1381 > UBA4716. Next base: position 276,300 of record CAKSOE010000001.1, read on the forward strand.
CGACCTGACCGAGACTCTCAAAAAACGCGGATATGACGGTAAATTTAATCCGACAATTCTTGATCTTGCGTCAAAGGACGGAAAAACATATTCATTTCCCGTAAATGCATACATACTCGGTCTTGGATATAATACGGAGCTTTTTGAAAAAGCCGGACTTATGGAAGCGGACGGAACGCCGAAACAGCCTAAAAACTGGGACGAACTTGTAGATTTTGCTGTGCAAATCAAGAACAAAACAGGTGTTGCAGGCATCGTATTTCCGAGCGCCGGTAACCAAGGCGGCTGGATGTTTACTCCGGTTGCGTATTCATACGGCGTGGAATTTGAAAAGAAAGACGAAAACGGAAAGTGGACCGCAACGTTTAATACACCCGAATGTGTTGAGGCGCTGCAATGGATTAAGGATTTGAAATGGAAACATAATGTTGTACCGGAGAACGTAACTGTTGATGCAGATAAATATTATGAACTGTTCTCGACGGGACAGGCTGCGATGATGCTTGCTCCCGGTAATTTCAGCGATTATGTAATTCAGTACGGTATGACTCCGGATCAGCTTGGAATTATGGCATATCCGGCAGGCCCCAAGCGTCATGTGACACTTGTCGGCGGTGAACTTAATTCTGTATCAAGCAAGTCAACTCCCGAACAGATTGACGCTGCTGTACGCTGGATTGAAACTAAATATAACTATTCCGCAACGGATACATTCAAACAAACAACAGAAAAGAGTATTGATAAAAAGCTTTCCGATAACGTGATTGTCGGTATTAAGGGAATGAGCGTATGGAACCAGGATACGGAATCGGTTGAATACGAAAATGCTCTGATTGATGAAAAATGCAACATCAATCCAAACCATGTAAGACTTTACAATGATTTTGTCCAAAATCCGTGTGAACTTCAGGCGGAAGTGCCGGTTTGTGCGCAGGAGCTGTATAAAATTCTTGATAATTGTATATCAGCTGTATTTTCCGATAAGGATGCAGACTGTGCTGCTATTATAGAAAAAGCTTGCAAGGATTTCCAAATGGATTATCTTGACAACATTGATTATTGATAAGGAGTAGTTGAAATGCCGCAAATTAAACGAACAAAAGGCAAGTGGAAAGAGCAATTGGCAGCATGGGCGCTGATAGCACCTTTGATTGTGATATTATACCTTGCGGTTTGGAGACCTACGGTCATAGGCGCTTTCTGGTCATTTTTTAAGATGAACGCATATAATCCGGGAAAATTTATAGGATTTGAAAATTACAGACTGGTTTTGTCAAATTCGCAGTTTTTGCCTACATTGAGGAATACCGTAATGTATGTGTTTTGGTCGCTTATAATCGGATTTATACCGCCGCTTGCGATTGCGATTATGGTAAATGAGATGGTTCATTTTAAAAGTCAGATGAGAGTACTTATTTATCTCCCTGCCGTAATACCCGGTATTGCAGCGATGCTTATTTGGAACAGAATGTACGATCCGAGCGTTTCGGGACTTTTAAATATGATTCTTCAAAAGCTGAGCTTAGGTACATACGGCTGGCTTGATAACCCGCATTTTACAATTATAGGTATAGTAATATATATGACATGGTCGGGTTTCCCCGGTGCGATGCTTCTTTATTATGCATCGCTCCAGGGTATATCGTCTGAATTGTATGAGGCGGCGCTTATAGACGGTGCAGGACCTATGAGAAGATGCTGGAATGTAACGCTGCCGCAAATGGCAGGGATTTTGCTGCTAAATCTTGTAAGACAGATAATAGGCGTATTTCAGGTACTGGAACAGCCGCTTGCCATGACGGACGGAGGACCTAACGGTGCATCGACATCACTTTCATATCAGCTGTACCTTTACGGATTTAAGAGCAGCGGCCAAAGAACGGGTCAGGCGATGGCTCTCGGTGTAATAATATTTTTGATTTTGATTGTATTAACGTGTTTTTATTTTTGGCTTAACAAAAAGGTAGAGAATAATAGCTAAGGGAGATAAATGATGAAAAAATTTAAAGAAAAAGCGCCCGGCATATTAAGCATGGCAGAACTTAAAACACCTTACGGAAAGTTTTTGTATTGGCTTTTCTTTACACTCCTCTCGATAGTGTGTATAACTTCTGTTGTACCTACAATATGGACTATTGTAACTGCATTTAAGCCGACTCAGGAAATACTCGGAAGTGAGGTTACATTCTTTCCGAAAGAAATGAGCTTTGAAATATTTAAAACGAGAATAACGGAGTCGTGGGCGGCGCTTCATTTGGAAAACGCAATAATCAATACCATTGTTTTGTCAATCGGAGAGCTTTTTATGACGCTTGCCTTTGACGGACTGGGCGGATATGTTTTATCGAAGCTGAAACCGAAAGGAATAAAATTTGTATTTACTTTGGTAGTATGGACGATGATGCTGCCGACGCAAATAAGAATGGTTCCGCTCTATATTTCCTGGCTGCATTATCCGTTTGCATATGATATTGGCGGCGTAAGCCTTATGAACACATATTGGCCTATGTGGATAAGCGCCGCAGCAAATACATTTAATGTAATACTTTTTAAAAACAGCTTTGATATGCTTTCAAATTCATATGTTGAAGCGGCAAAGCTTGACGGATGTACGAACATAGGAGTTTTGATGAGAATACTTTTTCCGCTTTCGATGCCGATTGTAATTTACGTTTCAATCATGCAGCTCAGCGGTTCGTGGGCAAACTTCTTTACCCCGATGCTTGTTTTGAACTCGGAAAAAAGCACTGTTCCCGTTAAACTTCTTCAGCTTAAAAGTAACACAAGCATTCAAATTAATACATATTTTATGTGTATGGTTTTTGCATCATTGCCGACATTCTTAATTTTTGCCGTATTCCAAAAGCAAATTATGGGTGGTATAAATGTCGGAGGAGTGAAGCAATAATCGTTTCTATCATTTGCTTTGCGAAAGGAGTCAATACATGATTACATTCAAAAAACTAATATGCTGTCTGACTGTTTTGTCATTTATGGTAAGTACTTTGCCGGAGTGTTTGGCAAAAACGGAAGGTGAGAATATTGCTTATGCCGATTTTAACAAATCGAAGTTAAATATGCTCAGTGTAAAAATGGGCAGCGGAGAGGCGAATGTTGTTGAGCGCAGCGGCAGAAAAGGCTGGGAATTATCCGGCGCCGGCGGCGATATGCCGTCATCGGGAATTTATATTGAACTTGAGGACTCCTTTGCCGGCGATTTGGCGGACGGAAATGTTTTTGATGTGGAAATCGATTATTTTGACGAGGGCAGTTCGCTTTTCAGCCTTTTATATAATTCATGGGACAAGGATTTATATTTTGCAGGCACGGTTTTTGCCGAAAGCCTGGGAGCGTTCGGCAAAAAAGCGAATCTCAACCAATGGAAAACAGCGTCGTTTCGCATTCAAGACGGGAAATTTAAGGGAAATAAAGTTAATCCGGACATTATTGTAGCGGCGTGTGCTTCAAACAGAAATACTCTGCAAGAGGGTCAAATAAACGAGTTTGGTCAGGCATACAGCAATTATTATTTTAATACATATGCAAAAACAACCTCCGAAGACCCTATTGTTATAGGTGCAGTGAGAGTTAAAAAGGCGGAGAAAAAGAATCCGTTTGATGTAAAGATAAAATATGATTTTAACAACTACACGATATTTGATGATGAACCGATTAAATTAAGTTATAATATTAGAAATGTGCAAAACAGAGCATATACCGTAAATGCAAAGTACGAACTTATTGATAATCGTGACCGTGTGGTAAAAGCAGAGGAGGAAACATATGATATTGCTTCCGGTGAGAGCAAGGACATAATCTTTGATTTCGGACAAACGGACAGCTACGGTGAACTGAAATTCAAAGCAACATTCACGGGTGACGGAGCGGAAAATATTACGCAGATGCCGCTTTGTCACTGCCGCGAGGCAAAAGAGGCAAATAAAAGGCTCGGCGCAAATGTGCATTTTGAGGGTGCAAACAGGTATCCGCAGGATTTTGACGGTGAATATGAGCTGATAAAAAGAGGAGGATATTCCTCTTGCCGTGATTCGCTGCGGTGGGGAGATTTGACATCGTCCGGTGTATCGGAACTGACACCGATGCTTAAAAAGGAGATGGAATATCAGAAAAAATACGGTCTTGATTTGCTCGGCATTGCCGATATAGATCAAAACGTTACAGGCGACCAGTCGTCACCGGCCACTCTTGAAAAGTTTAAAAAACACTGCGCATGGCTTGCAAAAGAATATAAAGGTTTATGCAACTATTTTGAGGCTGATAATGAGTGGAATCTGCATATGGATTCAACAACAGAGAAAAAAGATTATATAAATCTTTTAAAGGCAACTTATGAAGGTTTAAAGCAGGGCGACCCGAATGCAAAATTAATGGGAGTCGATTGGGCCGGATTTATACCGAAGGATTTCAGAACGATATGCGAAACGGGCTGTCTCGATTATATGGACGCATTTTCATATCATGTTTACTTTTCAACAAGAGGTCCTGCCGATGCAGGTACGTTTACGCAGGGCGAATCGGTAAGAGAGCTTTTAAAGGAATTCGGTCATGGTGATATGCCGCTGTTTTTAACCGAAAACGGCTGGACAGACTGTTTTTCACAAGCGATTACTCTTGAAGACGAGGCGCAGTGGCACGCACAGCTTATTCTGCAAAACTCAGCCTGGAAAACCTTTGAAATGATTTATCCGTATGAGTTTGCAAATTCGGGTGAGGAGAAAAAATATCAGGAAGCTTGTTTCGGCGTAGTGGAATCGCCGTATTCGACATATCCTTCAAAGCCGAAGCTGTCATATATAACTACCGCAATGGCAAATTGGGCGCTCGGCGGAACGGAGTTTGAAGAAGCTTTGGACGGTATGTCGGCAGGCTCGGAGTTTTATGCTTATAAATACAAAAGAAAAAATGATGACGGACTTGGCAATAACATGATTGCACTCTGGACTACAAATGACAGAGAACAGCTCGGACTCGATTTGGGAACGGATAGCTGCAAAATGTATGATATGTACGGTAACGAATGTGAGCTTAAAGCAACAAACGGAGTGTTTACATTTGCCCTTTCATACAGACCGATATATTTGATAGGAAATTTTGATAAAATTTCAAAAGCAGCGCCGCAGTTTGAGGTAACAAGTCTTACGCTCAGCGGTGCGACGGGAGATACCGTTATACAAAATATTCGGGCGGACGGTGCGGAAAATGCCAAAATCGTCCCGTATGATGAAAGAATCTTTAAAACGGCAGAGCATAGTGATATTAAAGACGGAAAATCAAGATTTGTCATTGAAACACCTGCTCAGAGTTTATTTAATACAAGATGTGAATATGACATTGTTAAGGATGAAAAAGTGTTGTATCACGGTGATATGAGAATTAATGGCGCCGATACGGTTTCTGTTAATGTAACGCATAAAATGGTTGATACAAAATCGCCAAACAGATGGCGGCTTGAAATTGCCGTTACAAATAATCGAAACAGTTCAAATGTAAGCGGTTCTCTTAAAATAAAAAATCCGCAAAAATTCGGAAGCTTGATGTCGGGTACGTTTACAGATCTTGCACCACAGGAAACAAAAATTTTTAAATTTTATATGCCTGAAATCGTATCAAAGGAAATGCTCCTGTTTGATATGGACGTTAATCTCTCAAACGGCGAAACATTAGGCTGCACGAAAAGACTTTTCTTTACGGTTGTACCGTATGCGGACAAAAAGCCTGTCGTGGACGGTATTGCGGAAGTTGGGGAATATAACAGCGATACATGGTTTGATATAAAAGCCGGAAACCCTACGGGGCAATATACAAAGCAAATGTATGAATCGCTTTACAACAGCGGCAAAATGCACTTGGGCGAGGGTGACTTGTCGGCAAAAGCGACAATGAAATATGATGAAAAAAATATATGGTTTTTCATTGATGTAACTGATGATATATTCGTAAACAACAATACGGACTCAATGATTTGGAACGGTGACAGTATTCAGATAGGTATAACCGATGAAAGCATTACAAGAGGCGGAAAATACTGTGAATTAACCGTTGCACTCACACCGGAAGGGCCGCAAATGTATCGTCATATGACTAACAATAACGATAACCCCATAGGTCCCGTAACCAATTGTGACCTTGCAATAGTAAGAGATGCAAATCATATAAAATATGAAATTCGTTTGCCGTGGAGCGAGGTTCTTATAGATTCCTCGAATGTTAAAGCAGGCAATAAACCCAAATTTGCTTTTTTGATAAATGAAGACGACGGTCTGGGACGTAATTCATATATGGAGTATTCTCAAAGTCTGGGTGCAATAGGTACATATAAAGATGTCAGCTTGTTCTCGGATATGATTTTGGCAAAATGAGAAAGGATCAGATAAATGAAATTAAATAAATATTCATCGGCATTTTTACTTGCTGTGTGTTTTCTCGGTATTTCGGCGAATGCACAAATGAATGAAGTAAAATATTCTCCCATGGATAGTATTGTAAGGGTCAAAGGCACTCTCGGCGAATCCGAAAAAGCGTTTATAACAGTGTTAAAAGGCGGTACGGAGGATTTTTCAAAAAAAATTGTTTATCAGGATGTTGTAACGATGCCGGGGGAAGGGGCATATGAAAGAAATTTCAAAATATCCCCGAATCTTATCGGTGACAGTGATGATGAGCATAAAATTACCGTAAAAGAGAGCATAGACGGAAAGGTCAGTGAATATTCTTTTGCTTTATCGTATGCCGATGCTATTGAAGAATTTAAAAATTCGGAAGATAAGACGAATTTTATGAGTGAAAACAGATACAAACTGGGTTTGTATGCGGACGGAATAGAAGCTGTTCCGAATTACAAAGCAATATTATCTATGATTACTTCCGTCGATTACAATAAGAATACGGACGCTTTTTGCCTGGCAATGCAAAACTACATGATGTATGATTATATTCAAAACGGATATGTAAAGAATTTGTTTAAATTCAGAAATTTGCTCGGCATAGATGATTTTAAATCGACCGAGAACGTGTTTACGGCAGACAGATTTTCCGAAATAAACGAGGAGGAAGCAACGCTAAGACTTAAAAACAAGTCATTTTCAAACACCTCGGAATTTGAAAATAAGTTTAACGAAGCGTGTGTTTTAGCGGTTGTTAAAAATCCAAACGGATACGGAAACGTAAAAAATGCTTTGGAATATTTTGCAAAAGATATAGGAATAGACATAAAAAAGGGAAGTGTTAAAGTATATACACTGCTCCAGAATAAAGATTATAAAAGCTACTCGGATTTAAGAGACGCATTTAATATGTATGTAAACGAGACAAGTGCGCTCAAACCGGCTCCCTCCGGCGGAGGCGGAGGTGGCGGCGGCTCATCTTCGGTTACTCCTTATAATCCCGGTGCAGAAAACAAGCCCGAAACGGTTGCCGACGAAAAGGTTAAAAGCTTTTCCGATATGGAAGGATACGGCTGGGCAAAAGAGGCGGTAGACGCACTGATAGATAAGGATATTGTTTCGGGAAAGGAACCGGGGAAATTTTATCCTGCCGATCCGATTACAAGGAGTGAATTTGTAAAGCTTGTCGTAAATGCGTTTAATATCGGCGACTCAAATGAAAGTCTTACATTCAGTGATGCCGATGAGTCAAGATGGGATTATAATTATATAAGCGCAGCTTACGGCGCAGGAATAATCAATGGTTTATCCTCCGACTATTTCGGATGCGTTTTGCCCATAACAAGGCAGGATATAGCGGTAATAATAAACCGTGTAAAAAATGCAGAAGGCGGTGAACTCGCAGACAGATTTACAGATGACAGACAAATTGCGGAGTATGCCTACAATTCCGTTTACAGTCTGAGATTTGCCGGAATAATAAACGGCGATGAAAGCAATCGTTTCAACCCGAACGACCAAGCAACGAGAGCCGAGGCGGCAGTGATGATTTATTCGGCAATTAAATAGAGGAGGTATAGCTTGTGAAAAAACTAAATGCAATACTTTTGACAATAGTACTTATAGTAAATATGACCTGCGCTGCGGTTTGTTCTGCGGAGGATACGGAAAAAAATCCGTATGAGCAATACCAGAATCTGCTCACTGCACTTGATTTGATGAGTTATAACTCTGAGGGTGAGATTGATAACTCAAAGGAAATTACACGAGCTGAATTTGTGGATGTAATAGGAAAATTTCTGAATCTTAACCCGACTGTTGCCGCATCGAAAAGCTACTTTTACGATGTACCTGTCGATTCGTGGTATACAAATGCGCTCAACACTTTGGTGGAGTTCGGAATTGTAGATCAGAATGAACAAAAGACGTTTTTACCAAATAACACAATTTCCGTAAGCGAGGCAATGAAAATGATTGTTTGCCTGCTCGGATACAGAGTGTACGCAGAGCAAAAAGGAGGATACCCGTCCGGATATAATCAGATAGGAGCACAGGCAGGGCTTTTCAGAAATATGCCGTCCGGCGATAAGCTCACAAATGCACATATGAGTGTTATACTGTATAACACTCTTGATGTAGATGTGACAGAGTTTGAAAACGGAAAATACGGTATGGAGATTAAGCCGTCGGACGAAAATATTCTTGAACAAAAAAAGAAAATTTTTAAAGCCGATGGTATTGTCGAAAGTGTTTTCGGAATGTCGCTTTACAATAAAGAAGTACAGGATTTGACAGAGGTTATAATTGACGGCGAGCTTTATAAGACGGATAAATTTGAAGAGGTATCAAATTATTTTGGACAAAAGATTCGTTTTTATTACCGCGAGGAAGACAATGACGAGCTGACGCTGCTATATATTGAACCTTTTTATCAAAGCGATGCTTCAATTGAAATTTTAAGCGATGATTTTGAGGGATTTGACCCAAAAACAAACACAGTTAAATATATATCGGGCAGCAAATCAAGATACGCGGCTTTAAGCTCCGAGGCGATAGTTTTGAAAAACGGCTCGGTTGTTACGTCAAATGTCGATAAGGCGTTTGATATTTCAAACGGTGAAATAAAGCTTGTTGACTCCAATAACGATAAAAAGTATGACGTATGTATGATATATGACTTTCAAACAGTTGTTGCAAGTAATGTAAACGTTGATTCCAAGGTTTTAACGTACAAAATGATTTCCGAAGAAAAAGAGGAATATCGCGGTGTGTATGATTTTTCCGCAAGGTACGTTGATTATATGACCGTATATTCGCCTGTCGGAACGGTGGTGGACTTTGCGGCAATTACTTCAAACGCTGTTTTGGACATTGCCGTTTCCGAAGACGGAAAGAACGTAACGATCTTTATTAATTCGGAAATGGTTGACGGCAAACTCAGCGGAGTTTCACCTGAGAACGGAAAAATGTTCATTGACGGTAAAGAGTATGATTTCTATAAAAGCGTAATGAATGTCTTTAATTTAAGCGTAGGAAATAATGGTAAATTTAAGCTCAATAAATACGGCAAAATTTCGTATTATGAGGACTCAGACGGAACAGGCGAAAAAAATCCCGCAGTATACATTGTAAACGTTTATCAAAGCGATGAGGATCATGACTTATGCTGCGTTAAATATTACGACACGGAGGGTAATTTCAATACAAAAATTACTCACAAAAAAATTAAAATTGACGGAGAAGCAGTTTCATATGACTTAAAGGATGCAATATCAAAGTTAAAAAGATCGGTTGTAATACTTAAAACAAATGATAAAGATGAAATTATTTCAATAGATACACCTCAAAAAACAGAAAGGGAAAGCGGAGATTCTTTAAAACAGCTTCTTGCATTCAGCGGCGAGGGAGCAAAGTGGAATGCGACAACAAAAATGTTCGGCAGAAATGTTGTTTGTGCCTCTGATGCTGTTGTTTTTATCGTACCGCCGATGCTTTCGGAATATGAAGAATATCAATATGATGAGCAGTCGTATTCAATCGGTTCGTTTTCGGATCTTGAATCCAATCAGTATAACAAGGTTGATTGCTACGGATTCGGCTCGACATCATACTGCAACCTGATCGTACTTTACAAGTTTAAATACCAGAATACATACAGAAGCAGATTTATGATGGTTTCGGGTATAAGTCAGGCGCTGGGTTCGAACGATGATATTGTAACAAGGATAACGGGGTATCAGAGCGGTGAGCTTGTCTCATACGATATAACGAGCAGCTATAAGATAGGCTCATCACCCGACAGCGATATTGTATTGTCAAAGGGCGATATAATAACAGTCGGCAGAAAGGATAATGACGGAATTGCCGGAAACGTTGAGGTTCATTTTTCAAAAGAGCGGAACTGGAGCGGCTTGAATCAAATCTGTGTCGGCGGATATATGTTTGATTCCTATGAAAACAGAAATTATGACGCAATATACTATTGGGTAAACGTGTTTAACGATTTACAGGCAATTTCAAGATTTATTCCGGGTTGCCCGATTGATGTTGAGGGTAATCTTGTTAAAATAGCCTATCCCGATGTTGAGGGAGGAAGAGACAGCAAGGGTATATATAAGTGGAGAAAATGGAACAAGCCGAATGATTTTGAAAATGCGGATGAAATTGTTGTTCTTAAATCAAATACTCCGATTATAGTTTATAATGCGGAAAAAAATGAGGTCAGCAAGGGTTCCGTTACGGATATTTGCACGGCAAACATATACGATTGTCCGTCGCAGATTTTCGTTGATACAAGATGGGGCGAGGTCGTAAGCGTATTTGTCGTAAACAATAACGCAAAAGCTTGGGAAAAACCCGATGTTATTGAATGATAGGAGATATGACAATGATAAAAAGAATTGTGACAGCCGCTTTAATTTTAACTATGCTTACATCTAATGCATATGCTTACAGCGGAGCGTCATCGTGGGCAGAAAAAACGCTTGATAAGGCGGCAAGCGCCGATATTGTACCGGAATCCATAAAAAACGCAAATGTTTCCGGTATGATAAAAAAGGGCGAGTGTGCATCTCTTTGCGTTAAGCTTTGCGAAAAAATGTTAAACATCAAGGCAGAGGAGAGCCAAAATCCTTTTGCGGATGCTGTCGGAGCCGATGTTTTAAAAGCAGTTTCACTCGGGATTGTCGGCGCTTTCAGCGGTACGTCATTTAATGAAAACTCAGTTGCGGTGCGTGAGGAAATTGCGGATATGCTTGCAAGAACATATGCCGTTATTTCGGGAGAGCGCGCGGTGACGGACGATAAGGAGCTGTTTTCCGATGACGGAAATATATCGGAATGGGCAAGGGAAAGCGTGTACTTTATCCAAAGCAAAAATATAATTCATATTGTCGGCAGCAACAAGTTTGCACCTAAAAATCTGACCGAAGATCAGACAAGAGCAAATTATGCAAATATGTCATTGCAGAGCGTAATAATTTCGCTGACAAGAATGTATGATATGCTCGGCGGAACTGATGCAAAGGGCGATAAACAAACAGCTGCACAGCAGTGTCTCAGTATGATACCGGCGATTGATTTCGGAGAGGCGGATGATCCGGTTATGAGCGATGATGCGGCGTCAATTTCCGTAAAAAATGCAACCTCAGATGATTTTTATAAATATGTTGAGAAGTCAAAGCCTGTATTCAGCGAGGTTATATATACTCTTGAAGGGCAGAATTATAAGGCTTGGGACGGTGAATATACAATTAATATTGTATACTCGGATGGTATTCTGACTGTCGAGGTGTTTAAAAACTGACAGTTAAAATAAAAAAAGAAAGGAACAAAAAAGATGAAAACATTTAAAAAAGTTTTAACCGCATTTGTGGCTGCTTCTCTGATTGTTTCATCAGTATCATTTACGTCATTGGCAGCAACAACAGATGATTACAATGAAAACGGAGAATTTCCCGAAACGGGAACAATTCTGGACTGGCATTTTTATGCACGGCCTAAGGGCATGCAGAACACGTGGGCTAATTTAAAAGCGCTTGGGATAAGCTTTGACGACTATGAATATGCAGACGATACAAGCGTTAACAACGGTTATTTCCGTTTTGAAACAAACGGAACAACAGCGGACGGGAAGGATATATGGAGCGGCGCGTCTACAATCAAAAACGGCGTGCTGCAAATAGACGCAAACATTTATGTGCCGGAACTCAAAAATCCAAATAAGGAAAAGTATGCACAGTATTTTTCAATCTGGGGCAAAAACACAGATGACAGCTATTACAATGAACAGGGCTCGCTGTATTCTGTTATAATGAACGACGATCAGGATTTGTATGTCGGATTTAATACAAGAGATCATCATGAAGCGGCAAAGAGCATAGATGCTGAAAATGTATTTTCTGTAAAGATTGATACAAAGAAATGGTATAAGCTTTCCGCCATAATCAATTATGACGCAAAAACGCTTGACTATTTCTTAAATGATGAGTATGTATGCTCGCATAAAAGCTTTGCAAACGACAGTTATTTTTATGAAATGGGCAGCTTGTATTACAGCTTGTACAACGAGGCAATAAAAAATAAAACTACGCCGACAAATGAAACTCATGTTTACGTAACGGGCGTTAAGATTACAAGAAAACCTACAACTCTGTCCGCAAAGAGTGAAATCACAGCCGACAATAAGGTAAAAGTTAATTTTGACGAAGCTGTAAAGACCGATACAATTACAAACGATACCTTTGAGGTAAAGGACGCTCTCGGCAAAAATTATACCGTTTTATCGGTTGAAACACCGGATGCGAAAAATGCTGTAATTACCGTAAACGGCAGCTTTACTCCGTCAGAAACGGTTACGGTTGTTGCCAAAAACGATATTACCGCAATAACATCTGTTAAGATGGAAACGGGAAGCAGCAGCGTGGCGCTTCCGATGTACGATGACGGTTCGTTTGTAAATATGGATTTTGAAAACACGGCTTTCCCGTCATCATGGACAGAATCGAAAGCGTTTACGGATTTTTATCTTGAATATCCGTCGTACTCGACTTATCAATTACACGATTCCGATTTTGTTAATTCAAAGGAGTATTTGGACGCAACAGGCGATAATTACTATATGAATTACAATTGGAGATATTACGAACAGATAGCTGATGTAGATTCTTCGGGCAAGGCGCTTAATTTTCATCGTAATATTGACGGAAAAACAGCAAACTATTGGAGCAATACGGTTAAAACAATCGGACTTGTTATTCCGTTTAAAAACGGAAAGAGTGTGAACAGCGGTAAAATAACAATCGAGTTTGACGGCGGCAAAGTCGGAACAACAAATACAGACGTATATACAATCGGTCTGCACGACAAAAACAATGAAATCAGAAAATATGATATAAATAATGCTTTTTCAAATTCAACAGCCTTGTTTACTTTCGGAGACTACTTTGAAACCGCAACGCTTCTTTACGCTCCGAGAGGAAGGTCGGCAGGATATTCATGGTATGTCGGTGAACACTCAAATCCGACCGATAAGCTTTTGTGGCCGAGTAATTGGGACACGGTTCAAAATAATAACATGGTAAGAAAGTATAAGGTTGAACTGAATCTTGATACAAAAACATATAATGTATATCAAAACGGTGAACTGATAGGCGATACGCTCTCACTTCCCGAAACAGAAAACGACCCCTGTTATGACGCGTTTGTTCTCGGAACGGGGCTTGATTCAAGAGATTCTATGACTACAAATGATCATTCGTTCTATCTTGACAATTTAACCATAGTAAATCCCGATAGTAACGTATTTAAAGCCGTTTCCGTTCAGAATGCCGACGGCAGCGACTATACGGGAAAAATTAAAGATAATACGGTTGTATTTAACTTTAACAGGGATATAAAATCAGCCGATGTAACTGTCGGAGAAACAGCTGTGACACCGACAATCGAAGCCGGCAGGATTACTGTTTCGCTTGAAAATATTAAAATGACGGGCAATACAACAATCAAGCTTTCAAATATTACCTCACAAAGCGGAGAGGTTATAAACGAGCTGAAAACGCTTGCGCTTGCCGAAAAGGTAAAAATGAGCGGATATTTCACCGAAACACCGGCAGGAACTACATTAATACTTGATGACGGAGGAAGTACCGATAAATACGATGTAATCGTGGCAGGCTACGCAGCCGACGGCAAGCTCGCAGCGATAGAATTTATGAAAGAAAAGGCTGAGGACGGTATTTATCCTTTAACGGAGGTTTTCAGCACAGCTTCTGAAATAAAGGGGTTTGTATTCGGAGAAAATCTTATTCCGCTATCGGATTGTATCACAAAGTTTAAAGAATAATTGTTATCTGCATTATGCGTTTATGATAACTTCATAAACGCATAATGCAATAAAAGAATAGGGAGAATATTATGAATAAGTTAACAAAGCGAATGTTTGCACTTTGCATGGCAGTTGTTTTTTCGGCGGCAAATTCCGATGTGTTTGCTACATATGTTTCAAACGACGGACAAATACCTGAGAGCGGTCTGATGTTTTACGATGATTTTGAAAATTTTGACGAATCAAAATACTCTTCAAAATATAATTCAAGTGTGATGCAGCTTGATGAGAATAACAAAGTATTATCTTTAAAGCCGCTGTTAAAGGATCAATCGGCATCGGCAGGCTGCTATATTAATTTAAATTCATTGGGATATGACAAGGATTATACTACCTGCATTCGCACGGGACAGCTTTTAATCTCCCAAGACGTATATGTTCCGTCGCATACACCTGACGGAGAAATGATAGAATATGATGATTCAAAATCAAGATATTCTCAATATTTAATGAACTATGCTTTAACAAAAGACGCAAAGCCGGGTACATATTCTACGGCGTCGTGGGCAAAATCGGGAGCCGTTCTTTTCTCGGTAAATTATTCAAATAACAGCCCATGGATTGCGTTTAACAAAAATACGGCAAACGTTATTGCGTCGAAAGAAACCGGATATGTTGCTGAAATTGAGCCTGATACATGGCACAGCGTGGAATGCTGTATAGATTATGACAACTTAAAAATAAGCTATTATTGTGACGGTGAATATCTGGGCGATTACGCAGGAGCCGATTCGGCAAATGTTATTCCGGAGCTTTACGGCTTGTTCCAGCTGCAAATATCGTCGGCAGGTACTTTTGACGGCGAAAGCGAGCATCCAGAAATTTATTTTGATAATTACAGTATAAAAATGCTCAAATCAGACTCTTTCAGTATTGATTTTGAGGAATACGGCGACAATTACATAGATTTAAAATGTAATTACAGCATAGACAAGGATTATCTCGAAAGGCTTAATGCAAGTACGGTTAAGCTTTTTGCAGAGGGGGACAGCTTTGTCTCGACAGGATATGAATTAATATCCAATGATAAAATAAGGTTTTACTTTGATAAAAAAATAATTTCAAACGGAATTTACAATGTGGTTATAGGCAGCAAAAACGACAGAAGCACATATATAAGGGCGATTTACGGAGATACATACGGAGGTGTAAGCCCCGGCTATGAAATAAGCTTTATACCACAGGAGCCGGTGACGGAAGAAAAGGTTGATTTAATCAACATTGATTTTGACAACGAATCGGATTTTGCGGCGGAGGATAACTCGTCTGATTTTACAAAGTATACATATGTAAGAAACAGAAAAAGTGAGGATTATGACTTTGTTGAGGACTCCGACAATACATATAAATATTGCTATTCGGATGACGATCAAAACGGCGGCAAGCTTTTAAACCTTGATTTGTCCGATATTGACGGAGCGGTTGAGGATCCAGACGGCATAAAACGCAGTATGAAAGCGGTGAGATTCCCGTTTGCAGATAACAGGGAGCTTAGCGGCGGTACGGTTTATATTGATTTTGACGCAGGTATTTACGCAAATGCAAACGGCGGCAGCAAGCAGACTACGCGACTACTTTTCGGGTTGGAAAATGCGCTTGACAGAGAAACTGCACACGTATTTAAAAATCCGGACGATTTAACGAAAGAGAGATGGTCAAATTCATCTTGCCTGTTCGGGCTGTCGTACTGGACGGCAAGCGCACATTCGCTTACCTACCCGAATAAAAAATACAGAACAAGAACGTGCGACTGGCAGAGAGAAAATAATGGGGCAAAAACGGAAAATCAGATAAAGCTTGTTAATGACGGTGAAATGCATCACTATTCCGTAAAAATTGATATATCAAACAGGAGATATGAATTCAGTATTGACTCTTCTTCCCGGACGAGCGTCGGCTATCTTCCCGGGGGAGAGAACGATGTCAGATATAATGCGTTTGTTATGACGCTGAGTGATCCGCTCTGCACCGCAGCGGCTATGGCGAAACTTGATAATCTGAATGTGAAAATATCCGGAGCGAAAACGCCTAATATTGAAGATGTTAAATTTTACGATATAGAAAATAATGAGATGAAGTATTCCAATTCCATGTCGGCAAAGCTCTCAAAAATCAGACTTGTGTTTAATCAAGAGGTTGTTGATGAAAAAAGCAATGTTATCATAGACGGACTTGACGATGAGGATTACAGCGTATCCTATGCCATGAGCGGCGGCGAAACCGAAAACAGAAATGTATTGGACGTTGTGCTTAAAAACTGTTTGAATGCAGACACTGAATACACATTCAGACTTTCCTCAGAAACGGTTATGATTGAGTCGGGAGGAACGTTCGGCAGAGAATTTACATTCAGCTTTTTGCGCGGAGAAGGTGCAGGACTTAATTATATTGAGCCGAGTTTTGACGAGAGGACAAATACAGTAACGGCAAATGTAATGAATTTTACAGATAAAAATGTGACGGGATATGTCACCGTTGCCGGATACATTACGGAAAACGGAGTTGCGAGCCTTTTCGGCATAAGATGCAATGCGTTTGATGTTGCGGAAAATGAAGTATCAAATATTATATCAGAGGAAAATTCAGTTATTACATCACTCATCAATGCCGGTGCGGATAAAATTGGCGTATTTGTTTTTGACGGAGAGAACACATTAAAGCTTAATACATATAATGTATTTGAAATTAAGCATAATGATTAAAATACCGGAGGAGATTATGAAAAAAAAGAAAAGCTTGCTTGGTTTATTGCTGCTGATCTGCTTTGCTGCCGGATTTATTCAGATCTCTGTATATGCAGCAAACAGAAATACGGCGGCTGTCTGGCTTAATAATACATGGCATAACAGAAACGGAATCACCGCCGAGTTTGAGCAAGGCTCGGGAAGTTATGAAATATCAAGCAGCCTTGGCACAAAGCTGGGCTTAAACGGTGACGGCGGAAATCTGGGCTTTTTAATTAATTCTGATATAAGCTTTCCTGAAAGCTCAGCATGGAAATTTAAGAATGCAAAAAAATGGAGTACGTTTTGCGTAGATATTTGCTATTGGGACGAGGGTATGGGAGGTTTTTATTTTCAATACGATTCCCATAACGGAATAAAAAATATTTTTGTTCAATGTGAAAATACAAAGACGTGGAAGTATGCGAGAATTAAGCTTTATGATGCGCGCTTTAACGGAAATGCAAACGGGTACGATTGCAGGATAGTAACGCATGATAAGAGCTTATTTCCGTATGCCGAAAACAATGCGTCACCGGAGACGGTTTATATTTACTGGCTGAAAATTCACAGTGATGACTGTTATTCATCGTTTGATATTAAATCCGAAACAGGAAAACCCGGAAATGTATTTTACGAGGGAGACGATATTAAGTTTGATTTTACTTTTACCAATACCGACTCTACTAAGTACGAAAATATGAGAGTTACATACAGTGTTTATAAGCCTGAGGCAAAGGACGAGTATCTTCAATGGGAAGAAACGTCAGACACGGCAAATAAGGGAAAGGAAAGTGTGGCATATTCAATGCAAACACCGATTTCTCAAAAAATTCAAACAGCAGAATTTTCTTTAAAAAATGCATCAGATACGGTTTTGTTTAATAATCTGCCTTTCGGAACATATGTTTTGAAGGTTGATATAGCAGCCGATTATTTGACTTATGCCGAAAAAATGAAAATGAGCTGTCTTGTCGATTTCTCATATTCAAAAAAGGCGCGTCCGAATGCGCATTTCGGAACAAATGCACATTATGACGACTATTATTATGATGAAAACCGTAAGATGAACTATCTTTACGACGAGCATGATATTGATAATCAAATTGCTCTTGCAAGAGATGCCGGATTCGGTAAGGTGCGTTCAACAATCCGGTGGGTAGATGTTCAAAAAAGTGCAAAAGGCGAATACAATATGCCCGATATATTGGTTTATCCGTATAAAGCGCTGAGCGAAAACGGTATGAGCGGTTTGTGTAATCTTATGGCACAGAATAATAACGGCTACGGTGCGAATTGGGATGGCGAAAACATTTTAGGCGATACGGAGGAGGAACTGACGGAATTTGCGAAATATGCGCGGTTTGTTGCGTCATATTTAAAGCCGTATACAAGGTATTATGCGCTTTTAAATGAGTTTGATCTGCGCGGCGCCGCAAATGTTACGGGACTTAGCGGAGATAATTATGATATGCCGTCAGAGAATGCGTATGCGGCGATTGTAAAGGCAGGCTCGGATGCTATTAAAGCACAGCAAAGTGATGCATGGATTGATGTCGGTCAGATTGCGGAAGATCCGGCTTGGCAGTTTACGCGCTGGTACGGTAAATATACGTGGGATACAAGATTCTTTAAGATAGTTGATAACACAAAATTTGATTCTGTCAGTTATCACAGATATGACTCGTATATGGATAAAGGACCGGAGGGGAAAGATTTAACAGGATTTACAGCTTACGGCAAATTGCAGACTCAAAAGTATGCGCCCGACGCAAAGCTTTGGGTAACGGAGGTTGGCTGGCCGTCAAGGAATCGAATCATAAATTATTCGGGTACAACGGCCTTCAGAAATACGAACTATGAAAAACAGGCGGCGTATATATCAAGACTTCTTGCAATGTATGCAAGCGATGATATTGTCGATATGCTTATGTTTTACGAATTTCAGGACGACAGAGAGGATCCGTTTAGTTTTGAAGAAAATTTCGGAATTATTCATTCAAAATTTTTCAGAACATCATGGGCCGCAAAACCTGCCTATATTTCCGCAGCGGCGTTTAACAGCCTGACAGGAAAAACTGTAAAGTCGGAAAGCCTTGCCGCCAAACCGGAGTACGGCGAAAGCTACACATCATTTTCTCCGGTTGTGTATAAGCTTACGAACAATGAAGGCCGTGAAACATATTGCGTTTGGAGTACAGGCGTTTCCAAGAAATATACCGTGAATACAGGAAAGGACTATGCGGTGGTTTACGATATTTACGGAAATGAAACGGACAGTGTTGCCGGAGGTACGGTAACTGTAACGGCAGACGAGAATATGAAATATGTAATAGGCTATGATTATCCTAAAACGGAAATTGCTGCAAGGCTTGACGGGAATGTAATTATCGATTTGAAATCCGTTAAAGACGGTGATGTCTTAAAATTCATTTATACGCAGACTGTGGCAGAATTGCCGGAAAGTACGGTTGTATGTGCTGCATATAAGGGCGGAAGACTTGTGGAAATTATGGATTATAACAACGATGAGTACACAGGCGAGAAGATATTAACGGCGCAAATCGGTGATATCGATAAAATTGATACTATAAAAGTTTTTGCGCTCGATAACAATTTAAGGGCAAAAATAAAGGCGTTGGAACTTGAAAAATAAAAAATGCCATACAAAAATCATTTTGTTTTTTTAAGAACAGGAGAGGTCGGACATGGGAGATATATCGTATCTTACTGATAATTATAATGAAAAAATAGACGAAATAAACAGATTTGCTGCACCGCTCAATTTTGTATTTATCACTGATGCGCATAACAGAATGAATGAGTATTCCGTGAAAGAGGGGCGTGTTGAGGGTATGCTTGAGTATGAATACGCCGTTAATGCAATCAGATCAATTCAATATATTTTAGACAGATGTCCGGGAATAAACATGGTTGTAAGCGGCGGAGATATAGGTAATGATTATCATCATGACCCAAGCGTTATCCGCAAAACATATCGGGAATATATGGACGCTCTTTATAAACTTTCGGTTCCGGTTCATGCGTGTGTCGGAAATCATGACAATGCTTTGGGAAATTGCACCGATGAGGGATGGGATAACACAAAATATGCTGTGTTGCCGGACGAAATGCATGATATTTGCATGAAATATAATCCGACAAAGAATAACTATTATTACATTGATGTAGAAAATACAAATTTCAGATTTGTATTTTTGGATGTGTCGGACGGCGATTACAAAAAAGATGATAGAGGTCAATATCAAGGCTGGATGTATGAGATTTCAAACAAGCAAGCAAATTGGTTTGAAAACGAAGCTGTCAAGACAGACAGATTTATTATTGTTTTTTGTCATGGTCCCGTATCAAATGAAGGTATATACGGTTCGGAGGGCTACCCAAAGGGAATTAAGCCTTATTATGATTTGATAAACGCGCCAAGAATACATAGCGTAATGAAAAATGTAAAAAATGTGGTTTGTCATATAGCAGGTCATGTCCATTATGATAACATGAGGTATGATAACGGTATATTGACCGTTACAACACAGTCATCATGTGCATGGGCGTGGTGTCCGTCATGCCCCGAAAGAAAAGTCGGAACGATAACCGAAACAGCATTTGATGTTTTCTCAATCAAGAATGATACTGTTAAAATCACACGCTTTGGGGCTGGTTATGATAGAATGGCAGCCCTCCCGAAAATGAATTGATTTTTTGTGCTTGGACGAATAAAATCGTCCAAGTACTTTTGTATGAGATAATGAAACAATGCAGCCTGCTGCTCGCCCATGCGACCGGGTACACACGTACGCCGTCGGGTACGGTTTATGCGATCTGCACTCTTTTTTAACAGCCTACGGCTGTTAATGCCCGTGGGGAACCACGTGCAATTTGTCTTTTTCCTCGCCGAGATCGGCATGAAGCAAATCAATAAAAACTATCAGCAGCAAAATGCCGGCGCCCCATATTGCTTTGCCTTTCAGATATGTGCATAAGAAGGTAGATACAATTCCCCCCGATACAAAGGACAACAGCATAAGAACGTGCATATTCAGCCTTTCTTTTGCCGATAGATTATGCTTATGGAACCATTTAACGAGGTTTATTCCAATCTGGCGTAAATGATTTGTGCAGAATGTGGTAGCCATAGGCACTCTTTTTGCCTGCCGGAAAGTATTATACTGCATTGACGCAATAAAATTTATGGCAACCTGGCATATCTGCGGCGGAGCATCGTCGGGAACAAATCCAAGAATAAATACAACGATAATTTCAAATCCTACGAAAAACGTGTCCCAACGCAGAATTTCAAGATTATTCACACGCTTGGGTAAAAACTCCGACAGCACAGCGCCCAAAAGATATGCCGAAATCGGAATAACAAAATACAGCGCACGGCTCCAGTTTGCTTCACCGATCTGAACGGCAAGCATAACAAAGTTTGCCGTTTGTGCATTGCAGAAAACACCGCCTTTAAGCACAAAGGTGTATGCGCCGAGAAATCCTCCGACAGCAATCATTAAAATAAAAATAGGTAATTTTTCGCATTCAAGCAATTCTTCTTTTTCTTCCACTGCTACTCACCACGAACTTTCATTTTTTTTTCTTATAATTCTACCATTTGACCGCAGTTTTGTCAAGCAGTCTGCAAAATTTATCGTTTTTTCATAGAAATTCGGATAAGTGTTATATTATAATTGCCGTTATGCTGAATTTTTTTATGAAGTATATGTAAAATTAGGCATAAAAATATAATTGACAAATATATGTTCGTGTGGTATAATCAGATATATGTTAGGAGATGGGCGAATGGAAAAATTTGAACTTGTATCGGAGTATCAGCCTAAGGGCGACCAGCCGAAAGCTATAGAATCGCTTGTGCAGGGTGTGATGAATGGTGAAAAATTTCAGACTCTTTTAGGCGTCACGGGATCGGGAAAAACCTTTACAATGGCAAATGTAATTGAAAGGGTAAACAAGCCCACCATAGTATTGGCCCATAACAAAACGCTTGCGGCGCAGCTGTGCAGTGAATTTAAGGAATTTTTCCCTAATAATTGTGTGGAATTTTTTGTGTCGTATTATGATTACTATCAGCCGGAAGCGTATATACCGCAGACGGATACTTATATTGAGAAAAACTCAATGACGAATGAGGAAATAGATAAATTAAGGCATAGTGCGACTTTTGCCTTGCTTGAACGCAAAGATGTAATTATTGTTTCGAGCGTGTCGTGTATTTACGGATTGGGAGATCCTGAAGATTATAAAAATCTTATGCTTTCGCTCCGAGTGGGAATGGAAAAGGACAGAGATGAGATTTTAAAAAAACTTGTTGCAATGCAGTATGAGCGCAATGATATTAATTTTGTCAGAAACAAATTCCGCGTAAGAGGCGACGTTTTGGAAATATTTCCGTCAAATAACGGAGAGAATGCCGTCAGAATAGAATTTTTCGGCGATGAAATAGAAAGGATCTGCGAGGTGAATGCGCTGACAGGGGAGATTATAGGGCTTTATCAGCACGTTGTTATATCTCCGGCATCGCATTATGTAACAACCAACGAAAAAATGCTTGCGGCAATGGCGGCGATTGAACTGGAAATGGAGGAGCGAGTTAAATATTTCAAGGAACGTGATTTGCTTGTTGAGGCGCAGCGAATTGAGCAGAGAACAAGATATGACCTTGAAATGATGCAGGAAATAGGGTTTTGCCAGGGGATTGAAAATTATTCGAGGCATATAAGCGGACGTGAGCCGGGAAGCGCACCGTTTACGCTTCTGGATTATTTCCCGGAGGATTATCTGATGATTATAGATGAATCGCACGTAACCGTACCGCAGGTCAGAGGAATGTATAACGGAGACAGGGCAAGAAAAGAAACGCTTATAAATTACGGATTCCGGCTGCCGAGTGCGGCGGACAACCGTCCGCTGAAATTTGACGAGTTCGAAAAGCGGCTTAACCAAGTGATTTTTACAAGCGCAACACCTGCCGATTATGAAAAGGAACATTCGAAGAATGTCGTTGAGCAGGTAATCCGTCCGACAGGATTGCTTGATCCCGAAATATTTATTAAGCCTGTGGAACATCAGGTTGACGATTTAACGGACGAAATACGCAAATGTACCGAAAAAGGGTTCCGTACGCTTGTAACAACGCTGACAAAGCGTATGGCGGAGGATTTGACGGAATATTTAAAGGGAATAGGTATAAAGGTTACGTATATGCACTCTGATATAGCGACGATAGAGCGAACCGAAATTATAAAAGAGCTTCGTCAGGGAACATATGATGTGCTTGTCGGAATAAACCTTTTGCGAGAGGGGCTTGATATACCGGAGGTTGCGCTGGTTGCGATACTGGACGCCGATAAAGAGGGATTTTTGCGGAGTGAGATGTCGCTTATTCAGACAATCGGACGTGCGGCGCGAAATTCCGAAGGCAAGGTTATAATGTACGCCGATAATATTACAAGTTCCATGCAGAAAGCAATGGATGAAACATCAAGACGCCGCCAATTGCAGCAGAAATTTAACGAGGAGCATGGAATTACTCCGCAGACCATTAAGAAAGATATACGAGACATTCTGCAAAGCGTTAAGCCTGTCGAGCAGAAAGAGGAGAATGCGGCAGAAGAATTTGATTATGAAAAGCTTCTTGCGGAGCTTACGGCGGATATGTTTAAGGCGGCGGAGAATCTGGAATTTGAGCGCGCGGCAGAGCTCAGAGATAAGATTAAACGCATAGAAAAGGAATATCTTGAATGAGGTGACGAAGTTGAACGAAAATATGGAAACGGCGGTGAAATGCTTTAAGAAAAGGATTCTGACGCCTATATTATATATGCTTGAATATGAGGATAAGGTAGATTTTATATGCTTTTGCGATCAGAATATAAAGCTTAAAGAGCTTAATGAGGTCAGCGGAAAGCTTACGGATATTCTCGGAGTTCCGGCGGAAGTGATTGACATACGCGAGTTTTCGGAATCTGACAGAATAGAAATTCTAAAAAACGCAAAGCTTGTATATGCGGAGGATCCGATAATTGAACAGGTTTTTGCTGCGTCGATGGCAGAGGATTTTAATAATTCCATAAATAAAAAACGTGAAATGCTAAACAGATATATGAGCACAGGCTCGATTTATTTACAGTGAAGGGTTGAAATAAATGGCAAAAGAAATAAAAATATCCGGTGCGAGAGTACACAATTTAAAAAATATAGACGTAAGCGTACCAAGGGATAAACTGGTTGTGCTTACAGGACTTTCCGGTTCCGGAAAGTCCTCATTGGCGTTTGATACGATTTATGCCGAGGGTCAGAGACGATATATGGAATCTCTGTCGTCATATGCACGGCAGTTTTTGGGGCAAATGGACAAACCGGACGTGGATTATATTGAGGGACTTTCTCCGGCGATAAGTATTGACCAAAAAACCACTTCAAAAAATCCGCGTTCAACCGTGGGTACGGTTACAGAGATTTACGATTATTTGCGTCTGCTTTATGCGAGAATAGGAATACCGCATTGTCCGAAATGCGGCAAGGAGGTAAAGCAGCAGACGATTGACCAGGTGGTTGACAAAGTAATGTCGCTTGACGAGGGCAGTAAAATTCAGATACTTGCTCCTGTAGTCAGAGGAAAAAAGGGCGAGCATAAGAAGATATTTGAAAAGGCAAAAAAGGACGGATATGTTCGTGTGCGCGTTGATGGAGAAATGCGCGAGTTAAACGAGGATATTAACCTTGTTAAAACACAGAAACATTCTATTGAAATTGTGGTAGACAGACTTATTATACGTGACAATATTGCGCGCAGACTTACCGATTCGATAGAAACCGCAGCAGCGCTTACAGGCGATATTGTTATGGTTGACGTAATAGGCGGGGAAACTATGCTTTTCAGCCAAAGTCTTGCGTGCGAGGATTGCGGAATAAGCTTGCAGGAGTTATCACCGCGTTCGTTTTCTTTTAATAATCCGTACGGAGCGTGTCCGCATTGCGACGGTTTGGGATTTTTGTCAAAAATAGACCATAATCTTATTATAAAGGACGAAAATCTAAGCCTTATTGAGGGCGCTTTGTCGGCAAGCGGCTGGGCAGCGCCGCAGGCGGAGGACAGCATGGCGCATATGTATTATGTGAGTCTTGCAAAGCATTATAAATTTGACATTAATACTCCGTGGAAAGATTTACCCGACAATATTAAAAATATCGTGCTTTACGGCACGGGCGGTGAAAAAATAAAAATGGAGTATCATCGTTCATACGGAAACGGCGATTACTTTGCGCCGTATGAGGGGATTGTCACCAATCTTGAACGGCGGTATAACGAAACAACCTCATCGTATTCAAAATTTGATTTGGAACGATATATCAATACCGTTCCGTGTACGAAATGCGGTGGAAAAAGACTGAACGACGAGATTCTGGCGGTTACGGTGAACGGTAAAAATATTTATGAATTTACTGCAATGCCTATACGTGAGGAAATGGAGTTTGTCTGTAATTTAGAGCTTACAGACAGGGAAAAAATGATTGCGGCGCAGGTATTAAAGGAGATTAAAACACGACTTCAATTTTTACTTGACGTAGGCTTGGATTATCTGACGCTGTCACGCTCGGCAGGAACTCTTTCGGGCGGAGAAGCGCAGAGAATAAGACTTGCGACACAGATTGGTTCGGGGCTTACAGGAGTGTTGTATATTCTTGACGAACCGAGTATCGGTCTGCATCAGCGCGATAACGACAGGCTGATAAACACCTTAAAGCATCTGCGTGATTTGGGAAATACGGTTATCGTAGTCGAACACGACACAGATACGATGTATGCTGCGGACTACATTATAGATATAGGCCCTAAGGCAGGTATTAACGGCGGTGAGGTTGTCGGCGCCGGAACAGTTGAGGATATTATAAAATCACCGAGATCAATTACGGGTAAGTATTTAAGCGGTGAAATCAAGATAGAAATTCCGTCAAGCCGCCGAAAGCCGACAGGCTGGATAAAGGTAAAAGGCGCGGCGGAGAATAATCTTAAAAATATAGACGTTGATTTTCCGAAGGGCGTATTTACCTGCGTTACCGGTGTTTCGGGATCGGGAAAATCTTCGCTTGTAAATGAGATTTTGTATAAAAAGCTTGCGCATGACTTAAACCGTGCTCATGTTCACGCAGGAAAGTATAAGAAAATAGAAGGAATAGACACGCTTGATAAGATAATTGATATAAACCAAAGTCCGATAGGCAGAACGCCGCGTTCAAATCCGGCAACGTATACGAATTTATTTAACGATATACGAGAGGTGTTTGCCGCAACAAATGAGGCAAAAATGCGCGGTTATAATGCCGGACGGTTTAGCTTTAACGTAAAAGGCGGACGGTGCGAGGCTTGTACAGGTGACGGAATTATAAAAATAGAGATGAACTTTCTGTCTGATATATACGTGCCTTGTGAAGTTTGTAAAGGAAAAAGGTATAACCGCGAAACCCTGGAGGTAAAATACAAGGGAAAGAATATATACGATGTGCTTGAAATGACGGTTGATGAGGCTGCGGAATTTTTTTCAAATCTGCCAAAGCTGAAAAGAAAGCTTGAAACCTTGCAGGATGTGGGACTGGGTTATGTAAAGCTCGGTCAAAGCTCAACAACGCTTTCGGGCGGAGAAGCACAGCGTGTTAAGCTTGCAACGGAGCTTTCAAAGCGTTCAACGGGAAAAACAGTGTATATTTTGGACGAGCCTACAACGGGACTGCACACTGCGGACGTGCACAAGCTTGTTGACGTACTGGACAGGCTTGTTGAGGGCGGAAACACGGTTATAGTTATTGAGCATAATCTGGACGTTATAAAAACCGCCGATTATATTATTGATTTGGGACCCGAGGGCGGAAACGGCGGCGGAACGGTTGTAGCGTGCGGAACTCCCGAGGAAGTAAGCGAAGTAAAAGAATCGTATACGGGAAAATATATTAAAAAGATTTTACAATCCGAAAAAAAGTCTTGACTTTTTCGGCAAACAGTGAGATAATATATAAAATGGCAATGATGAAGACAGTAGTTTACCGCAAAAACCAACAAGAGAGGGAGCATCGCGGCTGTAAGTGTTCCTTTGGCGGCGGTGAATGAATACCGCTTCGGAGCAGAATGTCGAAAGTAAGTAGGCATTACGTGAATCTGCGTTAATGATGAAACAAGCGGCGGTATTTTACCGCAATCAGGATGGAACCGTGTATTTATGCACTCCTGAAACCTTTGCGTTTCGGAGTGCTTTTTGTTTTTTTAAAACAAAAAGCATGCATTGTTTAGGAACGCGCATATTGGTTTTAAAATAATATTTTGAAAGGAATGATTTACTATGGCAGAAATGGACGAGCTGCAAACATTAAGACATTCAGCCTCGCACGTAATGGCACAGGCTGTAAAAAGACTTTTTCCGGAGGTAAAGCTGACAATAGGCCCTGCTATTGATACAGGATTTTATTATGATTTCGATACCGATCATGCGTTTACGCGTGAGGAATTGGATGCGATTGAAGCAGAAATGAAAAAAATTTCCAAAGAAAATCTTAAAATTGAGAGATTTGAACTGCCGAGAGCGGAAGCACTTGAATTGATGAAAGATGAACCATATAAAATCGAACTTATAAATGAATTGCC
The DNA here is from genome assembly GCA_934476675.1 of uncultured Clostridia bacterium. Lineage (GTDB taxonomy): Bacteria > Bacillota > Clostridia > UBA1381 > UBA1381 > UBA4716. The sequence goes on from CAKSOE010000001.1 coordinate 303,981, forward strand.
TGAGGACGAAGTTATTTCGTTTTATAAGCAGGGAGAATTTACCGATTTATGTGCAGGTCCTCACGTAAAATATACGTCAAAAGTGAAAGCGTTTAAGCTGCTTTCGGCTACGGGTGCGTATTGGAGAGGTGACGAGCATAATAAAATGCTTACAAGAATTTACGGTACTGCATTTCAGAGTAAAGCAGAGCTTGAAGAGTACCTTGAAAAAGTTGAAGAAGCAAAAAAGCGTGACCATAATAAGCTCGGACGTGAGCTGGAACTTTTCACAACGGTAGACTATATCGGACAAGGACTGCCTATAATGCTCCCGAAGGGTGCAAGAATTATTCAGCTTTTGCAGAGGTTTGTAGAGGATGAGGAGCAAAGACGCGGCTGGCAGCTTACAAAAACACCGCTTATGGCAAAGAGTGATTTGTATAAGATTTCGAGCCATTGGGATCATTATAAAGACGGAATGTTTATTATAGGCGATGAAGAAAAGGACGATGAAGTATTTGCTTTAAGACCTATGACTTGCCCGTTCCAGTATCAGGCATTCCTGAACAGGGGACGTTCATACAGAGATTTGCCTATGCGTCTGAATGAAACATCAACATTGTTCAGAAACGAAGCGTCCGGCGAAATGCACGGTCTTATAAGAGTGCGTCAGTTCACTATTTCCGAAGGACATCTCATGTGTACACCGGATCAGCTGGAGGACGAATTCAGAGGTTGTCTGGAGCTTACGAATTACTTTTTAAAGACATTGGGTCTTGCGGAAGATGTAAGCTACAGATTTTCACAGTGGGATCCCGATAACCGTGAAAAGTACATGGGAACGGAAGAACAGTGGAATGAAGCGCAGACAATAATGAAAAATATCCTTGACGATATAGGCATAGACTATAAAATCGGAATAGGAGAAGCTGCATTCTACGGTCCTAAGCTTGATATACAGATTAAAAACGTTCACGGTAAGGAAGATACGCTTATCACGATTCAGATAGACCAGATGCTTGCGGAGAGATTCGGAATGGAATATACGGACAGAGACGGGACAAAGAAGAATCCGTATATTATTCACAGAACTTCAATCGGATGCTATGAAAGAACGCTTGCGTTGCTTATTGAAAAATATGCCGGAGCATTTCCTGTTTGGCTCGCCCCTGTACAGGTAAAGCTGCTTCCGATTGCAGACAGGCATCTTGACTATGTATATGAAATTAAAAAGCAACTTGAAAACAACGGAATCATAAGACTTGAAGTTGATGACAGAAGTGAAAAACTCGGATATAAGCTTCGTGAAGCGCAGCTTGAAAAAGTACCGTATATGATTGTTGTGGGCGACAAAGATATAGAAAACGGTACAGTATCGGTACGTTCGAGAAAAGAGGGTGACCTCGGAGCAATGAGCATTGACGATTTTATAAAGAAGATTGTTGAAGAGGTTGAAACCAAAAAACTGTAATGCGCTTTCACAGTTCCCGAGCCGAGTGCATATTATAAGCCATACGGAGGTGTGTGCTTATGCGGCTGGGAATGGGAGTTGGGCGTGCAAAAAGAAGATATACAACAATATTTGCCGCATTATGTGCGGCAATATTGTTTGTCTTTGTTTCTAAAAGACTTGAACCGGCATACGACTTGTATGTTACACAGTATGCCAATACTATGGCAAATGATATTGTAAACACTTCAATATCGGAGCTTTTTTTACAAGACGAATACGATATTTTTAATCATACCGAAAAAAATCAAACGGGAAAAATTGTTGCAATAGAAGCCGATACGGCAAAAATAAATAAATTTAAGTCCGCACTTTTAACAGATATTCAAAAAAGAATAAAAGACTACGGCAAACAGACGGTACACATTCCGGCTTTCAGCGCATCGGGATTACACATTCTGTCCGGTATTGGCCCGAAAATTCCGCTGCATATTCAGCCTATGTCAATAGTTAATTCCGAAATCAGCGACAGCTTTGATTCAGCAGGAATTAATAATATAAAGCATCAGCTTAATCTGAAAATAACGTTTGATATAAGATACACCGGTTTTATGTATGCTAAAAATGAAAAAACAGAAATAGAAGTGCCGATTGCAGAGTCGGTGATTTCGGGAGATATTCCGTATTATTACGGCGGAAATATCGGAGTAATGGGAAACGGTTCGGAAAACACACAAAAAGGCGACGCCTAAAGCCCCGGCCGGATAGGGGGAGTAATTTAAAAATATATACGTAAATGTGTTTCTTTTTTTTCTGCAAAAATTGACTGTCAAGGAAATTTGTGATATAATAAATACAGATGACAGTATAATTGTTTTCGGAAAGCGGGTGAAGTCGGATATGATTAAAAACGAACTGGACAATACATTGAAACATTATTGCGATGCGATAATTATATATGATTACAGTAAAGATTTGTTGTTTTTATACTATGATAAAATGTTTCCGGAATGCGAGAACAAGTGGTACAGTTTCAGAGAAATCGGAGAAATTTATACGTCGGGCGGTTTTTACATAACAGATTCGGCAGTTATAGAGAAAAAAATAAGCCCTGACGCATTAAGAAGCTTCTTTGAGAGTGAGAAAGAAAGCAAGAAATTTGAGGTTAAAATCAGACACAAGAGCGGCGAATTGTATTGGTATGAGGTTATAATGCAGAAAATCGGAGGCGAAAGGATTTCGGTTTCTTATAAAAATACATATGGTGAGATATTAAATTCATCGCTTGAAAAAGCTATGGAGAATGTTTTTGAAAACATTTTGTATATTGATACGGAAAGCGCAGGCTATATCCTGCATTGCGTAACGCCTGAAAATATGGATAAGTTTACTGACCGCAACTATAATGAAATGATAACGGAATATATAAAAAAGCACGCGGTAAAGGAAGAAATAAAAGTTTTGACAGAGCAAATGCAGCTTGAAAATGTAATTAAAATGCTCATAACGCGGGAAAGCTTTTCAATATATGCAACCATGCGTTCCGATGATGGGAATATAGCTTATAAAAAACTGACTTTTGCATATATTGACAGCAACAGAGAAATTATAACTCTGGTAAAAACAGATGTAAGCGATATTGTGAAAGAGTATAATTCACAGCTTAAATTTTACAAAAATGCGTCATATAATGATGCGCTTACGGGAGCGTATAACAGAAAATACTATGAAGAAAATCTAAGAAACAAAAGAGTTTCTTACGGAATTGCCATGATTGATGTTGACGATTTCAAGCTGTGTAACGATATTTACGGTCATTCGGCGGGCGATATGGTGCTTACCAAGTTGGTAAAAATATTAAATGACTGCATAGGAGAAAACGATTTTCTTGTAAAATACGGCGGTGATGAATTTCTTCTGTTTATGCGAGATGTTACCGATGCGCATAAGCTTGAAAGCACGCTGAATGGCATAAAAAGTTCAATAAGCAAAATCTATATGGAAAATTTTCCGGATATAAGACTGTCGGTAAGTATCGGCGGCGTAATTGCCGATAATGAAACCGTCGAGGATGCGGTATTTAGGGCTGATGGGCTTATGTATCAGGCAAAGAACAGGAAGAATACGGTTATTACGGAATTAAACGCAGATGACGAAAACATTCCGGCAGAAAAAGACGTAAAGCAGCAGATATTAATTGTGGACGATTCGGAGCTTAACCGCGATATGCTTTCGGAAATGCTCGGAAAAGATTTTAAAATACTTACGGCTGACGGAGGCGAGAAGTGCCTTGAAAAAATTCAGCAGTACGGAACGGGAATATCTCTTGTACTTCTTGATATAGTAATGCCGGGAATGAATGGTTTCGACGTGTTGAATTTCATGAACAGAACCGGTATAATAGACGATATACCGGTGATATTGATTTCGAGCGAAAACTCTGATGAAATGGTGAGACGAGCCTACGGAATGGGCGTTTCGGACTATATAGCGCGTCCGTTTGATACAAAAGTTGTACAAAGGCGGGTTTTAAATATAATAAAAATGCACATGAAACAGCGAAAGCTTGTTTCGCTTGTCTCGGGGCAGATTCGTGACAGGGAGAAAAATGTTCGCATAATGCTGGAAATTTTAAGCCAGATCGTCGAATTCAGAAACGGCGAGAGCGGACTCCATGTTTGGCACATAAACCGTATAACAGAACTGCTTTTGGACAGTCTGATAAAAAAGACCGGAAAATACAACATCTCATGGAAAGAAAGAAATTTGATAAAAATAGCGTCTTCACTGCATGATATAGGAAAAATATGCGTAGATGAAAAAATATTGAATAAGCCCGGCAAGCTTACAAAGGAAGAATTTGAAATTATAAAAACGCATACGACTCTCGGCGCTGAAATGCTTACGTCGCTTCCGGAATACAAGAGCGAAAAAATAGTAAGAATAGCGGCGGAGGTTTGCAGATGGCATCACGAGCGGTATGACGGCAAAGGCTATCCCGACGGCTTATCGGGTGATGATATACCGATAAGCGCACAGGTGGTTTCGGTGGCGGATGTTTATGACGCGCTTGTGAGCAAACGTGCGTATAAGGAGCCGTTTACGCATGAGGAGGCAATTCAAAAGATTCTTTCCGGTGAATGCGGCGCATTTAATCCGCTGCTTTTGGAGTGTCTTAAAGATATTCAGTATGAGCTCAGTACGGAAATTGTATAGGGGGTATATGTATGCACTTGAAAAAACTTGTAAGATTAGCTTCGGCAGCGCTTTTTATCTTATCTGTCTGCGCCTGTACAAATTCAGATTCTTCAAAAAACAACGGTGAGCAGCTGCCGGAATTGATTATTGCGTGTGATATATATGAACCTTACACCTTTTTCGATGATGAGGGTAATTTTTCGGGGATTGATGTGGAATTGGCGGATGAAGCTTGCAGAAGAATAGGCTATAAAGCAAAATTTGAACGGATTAAGTGGGAGGAAAAGGAAAAACTTTTATCAGCCGGAGACGTTGACTGTATATGGAGTTGTTTTTCGATGGATGACAGAGAGGACAAATACAGTTGGATAGGCCCCTATATGTACAGCGCCCAATCGGTTGTAGTGAGAGCAACGGGAGATATTAAGAGTCTCGGTGACTTGGAAGGAAAGAAATTTGCGGTGCAAACAAGCACAAAAACGGAGGAATTTTTGCTGAAACGCCCGTATGATACCATACCCAATGCCGATAAAATATATAGTTTTTCGGAAATAGGAGAAACTTTCGGAGCATTAAGCAAAGGGTATGTCGACGCCTGCGCCGGGCATGACGAGGCTATGCGTAATTTTATAAAGGATTCGCCTGGCAGCTATCGCATAATTGATGAACTGCTTGCACAGTCCAGACTGGGAATAGCATTCAGAAAGGATGAGAACAGAGAGTTTTTGGAAACGCTTGCAAACGCTTTGGCAGATATGAGAAATGAAGGAATTGTTGCGCAAATTGCTGAAAAATATAATGTAAGTGGAGAAAATGCTGCGGAGGTGAGTGTCATTGGCGGAAAATAACATTTCAAAATCATTTATTGAAAGAAATATTCTGACTATTATTGCACTTCTCGGAATATGTATCACTGCGTCAATATTTTTTATCACAAAGGCTGTTTTTAAAGAAGCAGCCGGCGCTGATATTTCCGATACAATAATGCATCTCAAGCGTCAGTGCGTAAGCTATGACAGACTTATGATGTCGGACAGGGCAAAAAGTCTGGTACGGCTTACGGAACAGGCTGTGGAAATAAGCAGATGTATTGCGGATGATCCTCAAATGATAGAGGCTGAAAAGATAGAAGCTTATGCGAAAGAACAGCGGCTTGCCGGAATAATTGTACTTGACGAAAACCTTAATCCTCAATACGAATACAGTGACGGAAGTTTATCTTTCTATGATTGGGAAACGGAAATAAAAAGTGAAACACATTCCAATATACGTTATTACAAAAACGAGATATATTCGGAACGTACACTGAAAAATTGTAATTACTATGACATGGCGCTTGTAGCGAGGCACGATACAAACGGTATAATCTGCTGCTACAGATACCAAAATTCCGAAATAATTGCAGTTAATATGGAACTGTACGAAAATCTTATGGCAGGCTATAAGTTAGACCGCGGCGGTATTGTGTATATTGTGCGCGACGGCGTTATACACGGAACAAATAACTATAACAAGGGCGGAAAGGACACTGAACTTATAGACGCAATAAAAAAATCCACCAGCAAAGCGAAAATGAAACAATTACGTGTAAGGAACGGAATATATTACGGCATGAAATCCAGCTATAAGGATTATGAATTGTATGCATTTTTGCCGGAGAAGGGATTTTTCAATTCAAGAATAGCGATAACGCTTACCTTTGCCGGCATATACATAATTTTGTCTATGCTTGTGTATTTAATCAGAGTTGATGCGGAAAAGCGTCATATAAATGATGTCAATGACAAACTGCATATTATAAAATCCATAAGCAGTATGTATGCGATAAGTATTCTTGTGGATGCTGACAGAAACCGATATGAGATAATCACTGCGCCGAATTATATACGTGTGCTTGATACGCCTAAGACTTCTGCGTCGGAAATGTTTAAAAAGATATCCGAAACATATATTTCAAAAGATTATCAAAATACGTATCTTGATTTTACAAACCTTAATTCGATAGATGAAAGACTCAAAGGCAAAAAATACATAGAATTTAATGAATGCAGCAGAAGCGGAGTGTGGTTCAGAAATATAATTGTTCCTCATAAAAAACTGGACAACGGGCATATATCCTCTGTAATTGTTGTTTCAATCAATATTGATGAACAAAAGAAGAAGGAATTAGACTATCAGAAACAGCTGATGCAAACAACCGAGGAGGCGATGCGTGCAAATGATGCAAAAACCGATTTTCTGCGCCGTATGAGCCATGATATACGCACTCCGATAAACGTTATTATGGGTATGGTTGCAATAGGGAATAGGTTCCCGAATGACATCCAAAAACTGCAATATTGCCGTGATAAGATACAATCAGCCTCATCAATGCTGCTTGAACTGGTAAACGACGTACTGATAATCAATAAAATTGATTCGGGAGTTTTTGAACTGGAAAAGAAAAAATTTAACTTGGCGGATATTGTGAACGAAGTAAAGTCTATGACTGAAGTTCAGGCGGCGGAAAAGAAAATTGAATTTGAAGTGGCTGACCTTGATTTTAAAGAGTATATGTTCACGGGCAGTCCGCTGCATTTAAGACAGATACTTGCAAATATTCTGGGAAATGCGGTTAAATATACGCCGCCGGGCGGAAAAATAAAGCTGTCGTTTGGCGAAAAAGCACAGTCGGACGGTACAAGGCTGATTGAGTTTATTTGCCAAGACACAGGTATAGGAATGAGCGAGGAATTTCAAAAGCATATGTTTGAACCTTTCGCGCAGGAGGATGTCAAAAAAGATATGGGATTTTCGGGTATAGGTCTGGGACTGTCGATTGTCAAAAAGCTTACCGATAAGATGAGCGGATATATCAGGGTGGAGAGCAGGCAAAACGAGGGAACGTGCTTTACAATAGGAATACCGCTTGAGCCTGTTAATGAAATGATACACGGGGAAAACAGCAAAGACGGAGAAGCGTTTAATCAATCAATTTCGGGACTTAAAATACTGTTAGCAGAGGACAACAAGCTCAATACCGAAATAGCGCAGTTTATGCTGGAGGATTCCGGAGCAACGGTAATAAATGCGCAAAACGGCGCCGAAGCGGTTGAAATATGGGAAAATTCAAAGCCCGGTGAAATAGACGCTGTGCTGATGGATATTATGATGCCGGTAATGGATGGTCTTGAAGCCGCAAAGCGTATAAGACATAGCAAAAAGCAAGGCTCGGACAGCATACCGATTATAGCATTGAGCGCAAATATTTTTGATGAGGACAGGCAGCTTTGCAAGGAAGCCGGAATGAATGATTTTATTTCAAAACCGTTCGTTTTAAATAAGTTTGCGGAGACTTTGTTAAGGGCGCTGCATAAGAAAACAGAGGGAGGAACCGATAATGATTGAAAACTTTTATTCGGAGATAGGCAGTGATGCCAAAGACGTTATTAAAAGGCTCGGCGGAGAAAGTACAGTGGTGCGGTTTGTCAAAAAATTTGCGCAGGACAAAAGCTTTTTTGAACTGAAATCTGCAATGGAAAACGGCGATACGGAAACGGCGTTCAGAGCGGCTCACACGCTGAAAGGTATATCTATGAATTTGGGATTTGACAGATTATATGAGGCAAGCTATGATATTACCGAAGCTTTAAGAATAAAAGAAACCGATAAAGCGGCACAAAAGCTGCCGGAGGTTGAAAAACGCTATAATGAAATAATTTGCGGTATACAAAGATATTATAATTAAAATGGAATCAAGTGAAATAATAAATTATGACACCTATATATCAGAGGAGGATTTATTTATGAAAAAAGTCACTAAAAAAATTTTAACCGCCGCCGGTGCAGCCGCAGCGGTAGCGGCAGTAAGCGGAATAGCGGCATATGCGACAACGAAGCTTTGGGTTAAGATTGCGCTCGATCGGGAAGAACCGAAATTGGCAAAAAAGGTCATGAACAGGATTGCCGGCGGAAAAAAAGATACGGATTTTGAAACCGCAACAAAAGAAGCTGCAAAAGAACTGGAATCAAAAGAGCTTGAAACAGTGAAAATCACAGGCAGTGACGGTGTGGAGCTTATCGGACACTTTTATCCGTGCAGAAATTCGCGTAGGGTTATTATAGCGTTTCATGGCTGGCGTTCGTCGTGGCTGTACGACTACGGCCTTATATCGGATTTCTGGCATAAAAACGATTGCAGTATACTGTATGTTGACCAGCGCGGACAGAACGGCAGCGGCGGAGAATATATGGGATTTGGACTCACGGAGCGTTACGATTGCATTGATTGGATAAACTGGGCAATGTGCCGCTGCGGAAAGCGTATGCCGATATACCTTGCAGGAGTGTCTATGGGAGCGGCTACGGTGCTTATGGCATCCGATCTGAAATTCCCACAGTGTAATATCTGCGGTATTATGGCGGACTGCGGATTTACTTCACCCAAGGCTATATGGAGGTATGTTGCAAAAAATAATCTGCATATGGCATACGGTATAAGAAGCGCTTTGATTGATGCAATGTGCCGTCAAAAGATAAATGTAGGCTCGGGTGACCATTCGACGATGGACGCCTTGAAAAAAACTCATATTCCTGTTTTGTTCATACATGGCTCGGACGACCGGTTTGTACCCGTTGAAATGACGTATGAGAATTATAAAGCTTGTGCTTCACCGAAACGTCTTCTGATTGTTCCGGGAGCAAATCATGCAATGAGTTATTATGTAAACAGATACGAATACGAAAAAGCAGTAAAGGAATTTTGGAATGATTTTGATAAGGTGATTTTCGACTGATAAATAACAAAGAAAGGAAAAAATTATGCAGGAGATAAAATGTCCCAAGTGCGGAGAGGTGTTCAGAGTTGATGAATCCGGATATGCGGCTATTGTAAAGCAGGTTAGGGATAAGGAATTTTCGAAAGAAATTCATGAGCGTGAAGAACGGCTGGAAAAGGAAAAAGATTCGGCAGTAAAAATAGCAAAGGCAGAAACAGCGGAGGGGCTGAAAGATGAAATTGCGGCAAAAACAGCGGAAATTTCGGAGCTGAAAGCTAAGCTTGACGCCGAAGAAAATAAAAGAAAGCTTGCCGTAAACGAAGCCTTGGCTGAAAAGGAGAGAGAACTTTCCGAACAGCGCGAAAAAATTATTCTTCTTAACGGACAGCTTGAAACGAGCGAAAAATCCTCAAAGCTTAAAGAACAGACAATTAAGGAAAGCTATGAGGAAAAGCTCAAAGACAAAGACGAGCAGATTGCATATTATAAGGATTTAAAGGCGAGACAATCTACTAAAATGGTAGGAGAAACGCTTGAACAGCATTGTGAGAATGAATTTAACAGACTGCGCGCGACAGGGTTTCAAAACGCTTATTTTGAAAAGGATAATGATGCGCGTACCGGCAGCAAGGGCGATTTTATTTTTCGTGAAGTGTCGGAGGACGGTACGGAGTTTATTTCCATTATGTTTGAAATGAAAAACGAAATGGATACAACCGCAACAAAGCATAAAAATGAGGATTTTTTCAAAGAGCTTGACAAGGACAGAAACGAAAAAAACTGTGAATATGCGATACTTGTATCGCTTTTGGAGGCTGACAGCGAACTGTATAATTCCGGAATTGTTGACGTTTCGTATAAATATTCCAAAATGTATGTTATACGTCCGCAGTTTTTTATACCGATGATTACATTATTAAGAAATGCTGCGCTTAATTCTCTGAAATACCGACAGGAATTGGAGATTATACGTAATCAGAATATAGATATTTCGCATTTTGAAGAAGATATGAATGATTTTAAGGATAAATTTGCGCGGAATTACAGAATTGCAAGCGAGAAATTCCGCAAGGCGATAGATGAAATTGACAAAACCATCGACCATCTTCAAAAGACAAAGGACGCTCTGCTTTCTTCTGAAAATAATCTCAGACTTGCGAACAATAAAGCGGAGGAACTTTCCATAAAACGTCTGACACGACACAACCCGACTATGGCGGAAAAATTTAACGAACTGAAAAAATAAAAAAAGGGTATGTAAAAAAGTCCCGCAAAAAGCCGGGGTTAATGACTGATTGCGATAATAATACAAGACTCCGGGTGAACAAAGATCATACGCCAGATTATTATTTTGGAGTAAATTTTGAGGTTTACACAAAATGAGGGACTTCCCCAATTTTACAGTTCCTTTACAAGGTAGCCTTTTCTTTCAAGCGATTTTTCTACATTGTCGAGAATTTCCTCACTCTGCGCTTCTATAATGTGATAATGATACTCGCAGGTGACCTTTTTAAGCGGCTTTGAACGGCCGCTTTTAAGGCTTTTCATATATTCCGTAACATCCAGTTCAGTCGCAATATTCAGCGGCGCTTCAATCTTTCCGTATATTTTGTGCCACACAAACACATTTCTCGCAATTCCGCCGTTTCTTACGATTGTAAAAAGTTCATCCTCGGTTTCCTCATCTGTATGAAAGGTTTTTACCGTTCTTTCGTACATCTGCGGCTTTTGAAGAATATATCCCCGATTTGTCGCTATTATATCATGCTCTTTTTTCAGCGCGCCTACATCTGACACAATAATCTGACGCGACACGCCGCATTTTTCCGCAAGCGCCGCACCTGATACCGGCAGCGTGCTTTCAGATATTATATTCAATATTTTCGTTCTACGCTCCGAAGTGTTCATTTGCTCTCCCTTATTCCACAGAATGTAAATTTTTCAGCGACAAATCCAATATCGGTGCAGAATGAGTCAGGGCGCCGCTTGAAATATAGTCCACTCCCAAATCGGCAAGCTTAGGTGCATTTTCAAGAGTCACATTGCCGCTGCATTCGGTTTCAGCACGTCCGTCTATAATTCTGATTGCCTCTTTCATCATGTCATAACTCATATTGTCAAGCATAATAATATCCGCACCGGCATCTGCCGCCTCACGTACCATATCAAGATTTTCCGCTTCAAGTTCTATTTTTCGCACAAATGGCGCATACTCTTTTGCCATTTGTATCGCTTCTTTAACTCCGCCTGCCGCATTGATGTGATTATCTTTTAGCAATACTCCGTCGGACAGATTGTATCTGTGATTGTAACCTCCGCCTATTCTTACGGCGTACTTTTCAAATATACGCATATTGGGAGTTGTTTTTCTGGTATCGAGGAGCTTTGTTTTGCTGCCTTTAAGAAGCGATGCAATCTCTTTTGTATATGTAGCGATGCCGCTCATTCTCTGCAAGAAATTAAGCGCTGTTCTTTCTCCCGACAAAAGCACGCGAATATCTCCCGCAACAACTCCGATCAAATCTCCGTTTTTTACCGCGTCGCCGTCTTTTGCATTAAATTTTACGGTTGTATTTTCATCAAGCAGTTCAAATACGCGCTTAAACACATCAAGCCCGGCAATTATTCCGCCCTGCTTGCAGATAAGTTCCACCTCGCCTTTTTTATACTCACGCATTACGGCATTTGTGCTTATATCCTCGCTCGTTATATCCTCTCGCAGCGCCTGCATAATAAGCTTATCGGCATTAAGCTTCATTGTTATATTATTCATGACTTTCTTTCTCCTTTTTTATCGCATCAAGAACGATTTCTTTATAATCTTTATCGCATCCGGCATATTTATACGCATCAATTTCCTCTGCGTTTGACGGTATATAATTTTTTTCAATATCATCTGCCGCACGTTTTGCAAATACCAGGCTTTCCAAAAGCGAATTGCTTGCCAGCCTGTTTTTGCCGTGTACGCCGTTGCAGGCAGTTTCGCCCACCGCATACAGTCTGTCCATAGATGTTTTTGAATACTTATTTACTTTAATTCCGCCCATAAAATAATGCTGACTCGGCACAACCGGAATCGGTTCTTTTGTAATATCATACCCCTCATTCAGGCAGTATTCATATATATTCGGAAAATGGTTTAAAATCTCACTTTTCGGCACATGCTCCAATGAAAGCCGCACATACGGCATATTATCCTTTTTCATCTGCTCCTTTATCGCTGCAGCAACAACGTCACGCGGCAAAAGCTCGTTAACAAAGCGTTCTCCGTTTGCGTTAAGAAGTATTGCTCCCTCGCCGCGCACAGATTCCGAAATCAGAAAACGCCGTCCGATTTTTTTTGAATAAAAGGTTGTCGGATGAATTTGTATATAGTCAATATGCAAAAGCTCTACATCGTGCTTTAACGAAATTGCAATCGCATCACCCGTGAGAAGTCTGCAATTTGTGGAATTTTCAAAAAGTCCTCCTATTCCGCCCGTCGCAAAAACTGTATAATCCGCATTCACCGACGACAAATTTCCGTCCGGCTGCTTTATGATAATCCCATTGCACTCTCCGTCTTTTTCAATCATGTCAACCATTGCCGTATTCTCGGCAAGCGTTATATTTTTGCGTCGTTTAACTTCCTCAATAAGTTTTGAAGTTATTTCCTTACCGGTTATATCCTTATGGAATAAAATTCGCGGTACCGAGTGTGCTCCTTCTTTCGTGAAAAGCAGTTTTCCGTTTTTTCCGCGCTCAAATTCCACTCCGAACTTTATTAAATCCTTTATTACTCCGCACGATGACCTTATCATTATATCAACCGATTCTTTATTATTTTCATAGTGCCCCGCGCGCATCGTATCTTCAAAATATGTTTCGTAATCGTCAGCGGATTTTAAAACGCATATTCCTCCCTGTGCCAAGAAGGAATCGCTTTCGTCCAGGCTGCCTTTTGAAAGTATAAGAATCTGCTTGTTCTCCGGCAGATTAAGCGCACAATACAGTCCGCTCACACCTGCTCCGACTATAACAATATCAGTGTGTAAATTCATTTTATTTCCCCTCGAACGCGTTATTGTGCCATTTCAAGCATTCTGTCAAGCGGCTTTAACGCTCCTATTCGTATTTCTTCATCGACTTCTACTGTATATCTGTTGAATTTTAGTGCGTCCCTTAGCTTTTCGAGCGTGTTAAGCTTCATATCTTCGCACACACGACCTTTATCCGCAAAATAGAAATGCTTTTCGGGATTGTTTTTTCTAAGCTCACCCAACACTCCTCTTTCGGTACAGATGATAAATTCATTGTTCCGGCTTTCCGATGTATAAGCTATAATCTCAGATGTAGAGCCTATATAATCCGCCTTATCAAGAACTTCTCTGCGGCATTCGGGATGTGCAAGAACCTCCGCTGACGGATGCTCGCTTTTTAATCTTTCAACCTCATCGGCGTCAAAAAAGTGATGTATAGGACAATAACCGTCGTTTAAAATCACATTTTTATCCTTGACCTTTTCCTTGACATATGCCCCGAGATTTCCATCCGGAACAAAAAATATATTTTTATTCGGCAGTGCGCTCACAATTTTCAGCGCATTTGACGATGTTACGCATACATCGCTCAGGCATTTTGTTTCGGCAGTCGAATTAATGTAACAAACCACAGCCAAATCATCATACTTTTTACGCATTTCCAATATTTTTTCCTTTGTCACCATATGCGCCATCGGGCAATCTGCTGCCGCATCCGGCATCAACACGTTTTTTGCGGGATTAAGTATTTTGGCGCTTTCACCCATAAAAGCTACACCGCAGAATACTATAGTATCTGCGGTGCAGCTTTTAGCCTTTTTCGCCAGATAGTACGAATCCCCTACATAATCCGCCGCATTTTGCACTTCTTCATCAACATAGTAATGCGCCAGCACCACTGCGTTCTTTTCCTTTTTTAAATTCTCAATTTCCCAAAGTAAAGTTTCCATAATGTCCTCCCTTGTTTCCTATAATTATACACCAATACTTTACACCTGTCAAGACAGGTGTAAAGTAAACTGTAAAAGTAACAAAATTGTTATTGAAATATCACTTTGTTTATGCTATAATGATGAAAAGGAGGGATATGTATGCCGTTTTTATGGCTGGCGCTTATAGTTGCTTTTATAATAGTAGAAGCGTGTACCTATCAGCTTGTCTGCATATGGTTTGCGATCGGAAGTATAGGCGGCTTGTTTACAAGCATGGCAACGGATAATGTTCTGATTCAGGCGGCGGTGTTTACATTTTTGTCGGCATTGATGCTTATATGTCTGCGTCCGGCGGTAAGCCGCGTTTTAAAGCCGAAAGGTCTTAAAACAAATATTGACGGACTTATCGGCAAAGAAATTATGATAACAAAGGACGTATCCAATGCTGACGAAAAAGGCGAAGGTAAGGTGAACGGACTTATATGGAGTGTTCGCAGCGCCGATAATGAGCCGATTCCGAAAGGAACGTGCGCAGTAATCGAAAAGGTTGAAGGTGTAACGCTGATAGTTAAGGAAGGAGAAAAGTAATGCTGTTTTTATTTGTTCTTATAATCATATTGTTAATTGTTTTGGTAGCAAACATAAAAATTGTTCCGCAGGCTCATGCATATATAATCGAGCGTTTGGGCGGTTACGATGCAACTTGGGGTGTCGGACTTCATGTTAAAATTCCGTTTATAGACAGAATTGCAAGTAAGGTAAATCTTAAAGAGCACGTCGTAGATTTTCCGCCGCAGCCTGTTATTACAAAGGATAACGTTACAATGCAGATAGATACCGTTGTGTATTATCAGATAACAGACCCGAAGCTGTATACTTACGGAGTTGAGCGGCCTATGATGGCTATTGAAAACCTCACCGCGACTACTCTCAGAAATATTATAGGCGACCTGGAGCTTGACGAAACGCTTACTTCACGTGATACCGTCAATACAAAAATGCGTTCAATTCTCGACGAAGCAACCGATCCATGGGGAATAAAAATCAACAGAGTTGAGCTTAAAAATATTATGCCGCCGGAGGAAATTCAAAATGCCATGGAGCGCCAGATGAAGGCCGAACGTGAACGGCGTGAAAGTATTCTGAGAGCCGAAGGTGAAAAGAAAAGCGCGATTCTGACCGCCGAGGGCGAAAAGGAAAGCGCGATTTTAAGAGCCGAAGCAAAGAAAGAAGCGGCTATAAAAGAAGCAGAGGGTAATGCCGAAGCTATACTGACAGTTCAGACGGCCGTGGCAGAGGGGATAAAGCGTATTAACGAAGCAAATCCGTCGGACGGATATATTGCTCTGAAATCACTTGAAAGCTTTGAAAAAGCAGCCGACGGTAAAGCCACAAAGATAATTGTTCCGTCAGAAATTCAGAACATGGCAGGGCTCGCATCGGCGCTTAAAGGAATCTTAAAGGACAACGATTAATAACAAAAGGGATGTGATTTTCACATCCCTTTTGTTGTATCATGTATAACACAACTATTATACGCATATAGATAATTTAGAAAAACAATACGGCATGAAAGGCAGGTATAAAAAATGAATTGCAGCATAATGTCAAGAAATATAAAAGACAAAACGTTTATAACAATACTTGCTTTTATTGTGCTGACGGCAGGAATAGTGATAGGCAGCGTAATGCTCATGAAAGTCGGAGCTGACGGCAGCGAGGGATTAAAAAACTACCTAAATGCCTTTATACAAAATTCGCAGCAGGAAATCGACAAAACTGCTATATTTCAATCTGCACTTAAAGAAAACATAATATATCTTTTGATTATATTTTTTTCGGGATTTTTCAGAATAGGCGTGGTTTTTATCGCCGCCGCCCTGATACGCAAAGGCTTTATCATGGGTTTTACAGCAGCTGCACTGGTGCGTTTTTTTGGCTGGAAAGGCATTCTCGTAACTGCGTCAATGCTGCCCGGAATATTGCTGATTATTCCGGCATTTTTAATATTTTCGGCATTAAGCGCCGATTTCGCGCTCAGCGGCGGAAAAAAAGAAAAGCAATATATACTCTGCTTCCTTTTTTTTGCAATTATTACGGTAATAATATTTTGTGCCGCGGCATTTGCCGAAGGCTGGCTTACCACCGCCTTTATGAAGTGGCTGTCCGCAAAAATCATATAGCAATTACAGCTTATTAAATGTAACGGTTTGCTCTTTCATGGATATTTTTCCCACCTGATAACCGTATTCTGTAAGCTCTTTTTTGTATTTTAAAAAAGAATGGTCTATCGGTGTTCCCGCAATGCCGCATATTTCTTCAAACGTCAGTTTAAAGGAGTCACTTTCGTTTTGCCCGATAAATTCCCACAAAGAATTATATTTACTCATCACTTATCCCCCTTTTTCAGCTATTATATAACAGCTTTTAAATTCAGTCAAGCGCTGTTTTACGGCAATAATATTATTTTTTATAAAAAATTTTCAAAAAAGACTATACAAATCAAAAAAATGTGGTATAATATTAATATTGACTTCAAATTGTAATGTGCAAGAAACGTTTTAGCAATATTTTGAAATATTATATTTCCGCGGGAAAGGGGAACTCTTAATGCAGTACGCATATATAGATGAATATACGAGCTTTATGTCAAATGTACGCCATAAGTCCATAAATACGGTAGAATCATACGGACGTGATATAAAGCAATATTTTACATATCTCAGTAATACCGGAATTACAGATTTGTCAGAAGCTACAAAAACAACCGTATTAACGTATTTAATATCACTTCAAAGACAGGGAAGATCTGCATCAACAGTATCGCGCACACTTGCATCTCTAAGATCATTCTATATATTTATGATTCAGAACGGAAACGCAAAAAGCGACCCCACATCAAGTCTTGAAGTTCCGCACGTTGAAAAAAAGCTGCCGCAGATATTATCAAACGCAGAAGTTGAACTGCTTTTGGAACAGCCGCAGTGTCGCGATAACAAAGGTATACGAGATAAGGCAATGCTTGAGCTTTTATATGCAACGGGTATACGAGTTTCCGAATTAATCAATCTCAATTTACAGGACGTGAATCTTAATATGAGATTTATCAGATGCGGCACAGCCAAAAAAGAGCGTATAGTTCCGATGGGGAACAAGTCATATGAAGCAATGAAAAATTATCTGGATAATGTGCGTAGTCTTATGATAAAGTCAGCTGAAGAAGAGGCTCTGTTTGTAAATTGCAGTGGCGTGAGGTTGTCAAGGCAGGGATTCTGGAAGCTTATAAAACACTATCAGTGCAGCGCCGGAATTGAAAAGACTATAACTCCCCACACTCTCAGACATTCATTTGCGGCTCATCTGCTTGAAAACGGCGCTGATATTCATGCAATCCAGGAAATGATGGGTCATGCGGATATTTCCTCGACACAGATATATTCGCACCTTATGAACAGCAGAATTAAAGACGTTTATGAAAAAGCGCACCCGAGAGCATAGGAGCAGAAATGAAAGCAAACTGTGAATATTGTATAAATTATGAGTATGACGAGGATTTTGAATACTACGTCTGCACAATGGATTTGGACGAGGATGAAATGCGCCGATTTGTTTGCGGCAGTTTTAATGACTGTCCGTATTTTAGGGCCGGCGATGAATACACAATAGTACATAAACAAATATAATTCATCTCCCAGACTATGCAGATTTTTCTGACAAATTAAAATAATGGTTGACATATTATAAAATAAGTTGTATAATGTGTATGTAAAATTGAATAGGAAATTATCTTCGGGGTAGGGTGAAATTCCCGATCGGCGGTATAGTCCGCGAGCGCTTGGCGCAGGATTTGATAAAGTTCAAATCAGGATTTGGTGCAATTCCAAAACCGACAGTATAGTCTGGATGAGAGAAGATGTATTATATATGCCGTTTTGTAAAAGCCGGCAATGATATAATGCCTGAAAGATAGTTTTCTTTCGGGTATTTATTTTTTGTGCCGGCTTTGCCGGAGAAATGGAGGACATCATGAGAAATTATTTAAGAACAAAAAAATTAACGGTATTAAGCCTGTTCTGTGCGCTGACTGTTATTTCGTCATTTATTCGTATTCCTGTGGTACTGTTTTTGAAATACGAACCCAAGGATATATTTATTGTAACCGCCGGTTTTATTTTCGGGCCTGCTGTGTCACTTCTGATTTCGCTTGCTGCATCATTTCTTGAAATGATTCTTATAAGCGATACGGGCATTATAGGTTTTATCATGAATGTGCTTTCGTCCTGTTCGTTTGCCTGCACGGCAGCATACATATATAAACATCACCGCAGCCGCCGCAGTGCAGTTATTGCACTTCTTATCGGCTGTGCGGCCATGACCGCGGTGATGCTGTTATGGAATTACCTCATCACCCCGATATATATGGGTTATCCGCGTGAAGCTGTGGCGAAACTTTTGCTGCCTGTCTTTCTTCCGTTTAATCTGATGAAAAGTATCATAAATACTATAATTGTAATGCTCATATATAAACCGATTATTACTGCATTATATCGCTCTGACGTGATTGAAGATGAGGGGGAAAATATGCACTTAAAAACGGTAGGTATTATTTTTTTAGTGTTGATGATTGTGATTACAGTGTCATTAATTGCCATGTCGTTTGCTAAAACGATATAATTAAACTTTTTTTGAAAAAAATCTTGTAAATTACGCAAAAATGGTATATAATGATAAGGATATATAACAGGAACACAGGAGGAAATTTTTTATGGAACAGGAACAGACGCAGGCAAGATTGAAACAGCTTTTGAAAAACAGACGCGATAAGCTTGCCGAGTATCAGGAAGCGGGAAAAGATCCGTTTAAAATAACAAAATTCGATCGTGATACAAAATCAGCGGATATAAAGGGAAATTATGCAGACTATGAGGGCAAAACTGTCAAAATAGCCGGAAGAATAATGTCTAAGCGTCGCATGGGCAAAATCGGATTTTGTGATTTGGCGGACGCTGCCGGAAAAATTCAGATTTTCCTCAAAAGAGACGTGTTAGGCGAAGAAGAATATGAGCGTTTCAAAAAGCTTGACATAGGCGATATAGTA
Source organism: uncultured Clostridia bacterium (assembly GCA_934476675.1). Lineage (GTDB taxonomy): Bacteria > Bacillota > Clostridia > UBA1381 > UBA1381 > UBA4716. Next base: position 323,414 of record CAKSOE010000001.1, read on the forward strand.
GGAGCCGAAGGTGAAGTGTTTACAACCGAAGCGGGAGAAATTTCGGTACTTATAAAGGATATGACGCTTTTGTCAAAATCACTTTTGCCGCTGCCGGAAAAATTCCACGGTCTCAGCGACACAGACGTCAGATACCGTCAGCGTTACGTGGATTTGATTATGAATGAGGACGTAAAAAAGACATTTGTCAACCGCTCGAAGATTATTGCGTCAATCCGCGGCTATCTCAATGCGCATGATTTTTTGGAGGTTGAAACACCGATGCTTGTTTCCAATGCCGGCGGCGCTGCTGCCCGTCCGTTTGAAACACATTTCAACGCTCTTGACGAGGACTTTAAGCTGCGTATATCGCTTGAATTATACCTCAAACGTCTTATCGTAGGCGGTTTTGACCGTGTGTACGAAATAGGCAGAGTGTTCAGAAACGAAGGACTTGATACGCGCCATAATCCCGAATTTACGCTTATGGAGCTGTATCAGGCATATACGGATTATCATGGCATGATGGATCTTACCGAAAACCTGTACAGACACGTTGCAAAAGAGGTTCTGGGAACAACTCAAATTGTTTATAACGGTATTGAGATGGATTTAGGAAAACCGTTTGAAAGAATTACGATGCTTGATGCGGTTAAAAAGTACTCAGGTGTGGATTTTAATGAGATTAAAACCCTGGAAGACGCAAGAGCTGTTGCAGACGAGCATCATGTCGAGTATGAAGAAAGACACAAAAAAGGTGATATTCTTAACCTATTCTTTGAAGAATATGTTGAAGAACATCTTGTTCAGCCGACCTTTGTAATGGATCATCCGATTGAAATTTCGCCGCTGACAAAGAAAAAGCCTGAAAACCCCGAGTATGTAGAGCGTTTTGAGTTTTTCATGAACGGTTGGGAAATGGCAAACGCATATTCTGAACTGAACGATCCGATTGACCAGAGAGAGCGTTTTAAGGCACAGGAGGAACAGTTGGCACAGGGCGATGAGGAAGCTAATGCTACAGATGAAGATTTCATGCGTGCGTTAGAAATAGGAATGCCCCCCACCGGCGGTATAGGCTTCGGAATAGACCGTATGTGTATGCTTCTTACCGATTCACCTGCAATAAGAGATGTGCTTTTGTTCCCGACAATGAAGCCATTGGATAAATAATTTGGCTTAAAACAAGGCCTTTTGAAGATTTGAATTATTGATTTATCAAAAAACTTATCAAATTTAAAATCGGAAAGCATGAATACAGCAAAAACAAATACGCTCTTACCGTAAAAAAAGTAGGAGCGTATTTTTTTAATTATTTATGTTTATTCCACAGAACGGACATAGTATGCTGCAAAGCGTTCTTGCAATTCGAGGAGAGAATTTAATAAATTCCCTCCTGCTCGATTATGCTTATTGTTATTTATGCGGCTGATATACACTTGTGCCGAGTTTATCGGTTGATATGAGCTCTCCGTTTGAGTATACGCGTCTTACAGACGTAACAACGGTGTTTTCACCGGAGCGCGAGGTCGAATGTGACAGTTTAACCTCTCTCGCCGGTGTCCATGCCGTACCGATTATTTTGACGGTTATTGTTCCGCCGCCGGTGGATGCGGCGATTTTTACCGGAGCATCGGTAGTGTTTTTGAATTTGAAATCAACACTGCCGTATGCAACAGTAGCGTCCTGACCGAGCGGTGCATATCCGATTGTCATCATATGATTTTCACGGCTTACTATACCCAAATCTGCATAAAGAACGGCAGAATAAAGCGTTGTGCTTACCTGACAAGTACCTCCGCCGATGCCGTCAACACTTTGACCGTTAACGTATTCCTTTGCGGTGTAAAAGCCGTTACCTGTTGTTCTTGGACCTACGGTATCGTTGAATGAGAATACTTCACCCGGAGCAATAACCTTTCCGTTAAGAAGGCTTGCGGCTCTTGCGATGTTTGCGGATCTGTTGGAGGTAGAACCGCCGTAATTTGTCGAATACGAACCAAGCGTTGCATTAAAGAGCTTTTCTTGGAGCATTGCCGCCGTAACGTCCGCATAAGATATACATATCGGAACAGTTACCGTTCCGCCACCCTCCTTTATCTGCGGAAGATAAGGAGCAACTTCTTCTTTATTAATATACCGTCCGTTTTGGTCGGGAATAATTTCGACTTTATTGTCGCTTACTGCGTATTGTGCATTTACGGGGTCAACATAGCATATGTGGTCAAAGGTTTCGACGGTGAAATCATACGGCGGCGCGCTTTTGAGCGTAACGGGTATGGCGTCAAAGACACCTTTTGCCAAAGCCGCCTTAACCTCGGAAACGGCTGTGTCAACTTCATTGTCAAATCCGGTGTGACCGGGAGTTACGATTGCGGAGTCACCGTTAAAACTTACCTGATGTTGCTGAAGCTCTCCGTAAATATCCGTACCAAAACGTCTTAAAACTACCGCAAGGCGTTCTTCGTCAAGCGTTGCGGGAGGAGAAAGCGTACGCTTTTTAAACATCAGTTCAAATCCGGCTATTCCGTCCTTTATAAAATTACCCGATTTTCCGTATTCAAATGCTCTTTTTGCGGTGTCCTCTGCATTTGCGGAAGAACCGACATCAATACCGTTAAAAGTGTAATAATTATCACCGCATTGAAGTTTGATTATTCTGTGGCTCATCAGGTCAGAGGCTTCTATCGATGCAAGCGCATCATTATATGAAAGCCCGCCGACGTTAAGTTCACCTACAAATACGTTTTTGGAAACAGTGTCCGAGGCGGTGTTTGTCAGTCCGAGAATTACGGCAAGGAAAAACAGCGCAACAAGCGCTCCGATAATCAAAAGCAGTATTTTTAATGCTCTCATGGTAAAAATCGGAGAATGTTTTTTCTCGGTCATTTCCTCATTGGCTGTTTCGGGAATTTTCTGATCCTCCGTATCGTTTTCCGGTTTCGCATCAAAATCATCGAAATCGTCTTCATTGCTTTCCGCAGGTGTTTCCTCCTCATGCTCGGGAACGGCTTCGGCGGTTTCAGCCGGCGCGTCGTCCTCTTTTTTTTCGTCAATTACCCGACGGACTTCGCTCTGTATCTCCATAGCAGGCTTTCCTACAATAGTGGGAGCATCTGATACAGATTTAAAATTGTCCTTATTCTCATTCATATTTTTATCCCCCCAAGAATTAATTGTAAAATTTAGCAAAATCATCAATATACCGGCTGTGCTCTTTTATAAACTCCCTGACATAGCGGTTTTTCGCAAGCAACCGAAAAACCGATTCTGTTTTGGAAACAAAATCCCTCTCAAATTCATCGAGACTAAACACTCTCGAAAGCGGACAAAGCCTTTTTGCACGCGGATCTACGATTATATCGAGAACACCGTCGGAATTAATGTACGGCGTAAGCGGAAATATACGGCAGGCAAGAGGTCTCTGAAATCTGTCACACACGCCGCTGCACAAAGCAATCGGTACGCTGTGCTCTTTATTATCTGCCATATACGTAAAATCCGATTGTTCAATCTTTACCCAATCCGGTGAAAGAAGCTTATATACCTCCTTTTCGCCGGGGAAAAGATACATACCGCAGTCGTTGTCGCCTTTGCAGCACGCCTTATCGCATAACTGTCCGCAGTCGGCTTTTATCGGAGTGCAGCTGTCGAATAATTTGTATATTTGTAAATATACATATGCCGAGTTCATAATCGTTTCCTCACAAATTCATAATATTACAGCGCTTTTATAATTAAAATTATATTATATATTATTGTAACATATTTCGGCAATGAAAACAACATAATATATTAAAAAAAAATAATTACCAAGTAAAATTAATCTAATTGTAACAATGATTTAACAAAAAAGCGTTATATGTGTATTTGACAAACAACTGTTTGCGTGGTACAATAATAAGGATATTAATTTTTTCGGAAAGGATAGACAAATGCCTAAGAAGAAACAGGATTACGGAAACGGCTCGATAGTTTCGCTCAAAGGAGCGGACAGAGTAAGAAAACGTCCGGCGGTTATTTTCGGCTCGGACGGACTTGAGGGCTGTGAACATTCATTTTTTGAAATACTTTCAAATTCCATAGATGAAGCAAGAGAGGGGTATGGCTCTCTCATAGAGATTACGCGCTTCAAGGACTGCTCTGTGGAGGTGCGCGACCACGGACGCGGTATCCCTCTCGATTACAACGAAAAGGAAGGACGCTATAACTGGGAACTGGTATTCTGCGAGCTGTATGCCGGCGGCAAGTACAACAATAATGACGGCGGAATGTATGAGTACAGTCTCGGACTTAACGGCTTGGGCGCCTGTGCGACGCAGTATTCCTCAGAGTATATGGACGTTACCGTGATACGTGATAAAACGAAGTATACGCTCCATTTTGAAAAGGGTGAGGTTGTCGGCGGACTGGAAAAAGAGCCGGTGCGTTCCGTTCAGACAGGAACGGTTCAGAAATGGAGACCGGATTTGGAGGTCTTTACCGATATAAATATACCTGTCGAGTTCTTTAAGGATACGCTTAATAAACAGGCGATGGTAAACGCAGGTCTTAAATTCGTTTTTTATAATGAAACGGATGAAGGACTTGAAATGTTTGAATACTATTACGAACACGGCATTACGGATTACGTTAAGGAAACGGTGGGCGACAACTCTTTTACGGCGGTTGAAAGCTGGGAGTGTGAAAGAACGGGCAGGGACAGAGAGGACAAGGACGATTACAAAATGAAAATGCAGGTAGCGTTCTGCTTTTCAAATACCGTTAATATGCTTGAATATTACCACAATTCAAGCTGGCTTGAGCATGGGGGTTCACCGGACAAGGCAGTTAAAAACGCATTTGTGTATTCAATCGACCAATATCTGAAAAACAATGGCAAATATAATAAGAATGAATCGAAAATCAATTTTAATGACGTTGCGGATTGTTTGGCACTTGTAATAAATTCGTTTTCAACGCAGACAAGCTATGAAAACCAGACAAAAAAAGCAATCAACAATAAGTTTATCCAGGAGGCTATGACAGAATTTCTGCGTCATCAGCTTGAAGTTTATTTTATTGAAAATAAAGTTGATGCGGAGAAAATTTCAAACCAGGTGCTTGTAAACAAACGCAGCCGTGAGAATGCGGAAAAGGCACGTATTGATATTAAAAAGAAGCTTACCGGTTCAATGGATGTTACAAACAGGGTTGAGAAATTTGTTGACTGCCGTACTAAAGACGTGGGAAAGCGTGAGTTGTATATAGTGGAGGGCGATTCGGCTCTCGGCTCGTGTAAGCTTGCGAGAGATGCGTCATTCCAGGCGATTATGCCGATACGCGGAAAAATATTAAACTGTTTAAAGGCGGATTATCCGAGAATATTTAAAAGTGATATAATCGTTGATTTGATAAAGGTGCTCGGCTGCGGAGTGGAAATCAAATCGGCGCACAATAAAAAGCTTGACAGCTTTAATCTGGAAAATCTGCGCTGGAACAAGGTTATAATATGTACCGATGCCGATGTGGACGGCTATCAGATAAGAACGCTTGTGCTTACCATGATTTATCGTCTCACTCCGACGCTTATCGAAAAGGGACTTGTATATATTGCGGAATCACCGCTTTACGAAATTACAATTACAAAAACAAAGCGCAGAGGTGAAAAGCATTTTGCCTATACCGATGCGGAAAAGGACGAGATAGTAGCTAAATTAAACAGCGACGGACTTTCAAAGGAAAAGGACGAATACGATATTAAGCGTTCAAAGGGACTTGGTGAAAACCAGCCGGATATGATGAGTCTTACGACCATGCACCCGGCAACAAGACGGCTTATACGCGTTACGCCGGAAAATGTGGAGAGAACGGCGCAGATGTTCGAAATATTCTTGGGCGACAACATTTCAAACCGTAAGGAATATATAGCCGACAACGGCGGTTTATATATGGAAATGCTGGATTTGTCCTGATGATTTTATAAATTTTGAGAACGGAGTAATTTATGGCAAGGAAGAAGAAACAGGAAGATGAAGTTATCATTTCAGCGCCGATAGAGGAACAGCCGATAACGGAAACGCTTGAAAAAAACTATATGCCGTATGCGATGAGCGTAATCGTTTCAAGAGCAATACCGGAGATTGACGGCTTAAAGCCCGCACACAGAAAGCTTCTGTATACAATGTATAAAATGGGATTGCTCGGCGGAAAGCTTACAAAATCGGCAAATGTTGTAGGACAGACAATGAAGCTTAATCCTCACGGTGATTCCGCGATTTACGAAACGCTTGTAAGACTTACGCGCGGCAATGAAGCATTGCTGCATCCGCTTGTGGAGTCGCAGGGTAACTTCGGTAAGCAGTATTCGAGAGATATGGCGTATGCGGCGGCGCGTTATACGGAAGTAAGACTTGAGCCGATATGTGCGGAATTGTTTTCGGATATAAACAAAAATACGGTTAAATTTGTTGATAACTATGACGGAGAAATGAAAGAGCCGACGCTTTTGCCGGCGGCATTTCCGAACATTCTGGTAAACCCGAACCAGGGTATAGCCGTAGGTATGGCAAGCAATATATGCTCATTCAATTTGCAGGAGGTTTGCGATGCGGCAATAGCCTGCATGAAAGACGATAAGACGGATATTTTGGATATAATGCCGGCGCCGGACTTTTCGATGGGGGCGCAGCTGATATATTCAAAGGAAGAAATGCGCACCGTTTACGAAACCGGACGCGGAAGCTTTAAACTTCGGGCAAAGTATATTTATGATAAAGCAAATAACTGCATAGAAGTCAGGGAAATACCGTATACAACTACATCAGAAGCTATTATAGGCAAGGTTATGGAGCTTATAAAGTCAGGAAAATTAAAAGAAATTTCCGATGCGCGCGATGAGACGGGACTGGAAGGATTTAAGATTACTTTTGATTTAAAACGCGGAACAAATCCTGATGAATTGATGTTAAAGCTGTACAAGCTTACGCCGCTTGAGGACAGTTTTGCGTGTAATTTTAATGTTCTTATAAAAAACAGACCTATGGTTCTGGGAGTTAAGGATATTTTGAAATACTGGATAGAATTTCGTATGGATTGTATCCGGAACGGTATCAGATATGACATTGAAAAAAAGAGCGAAAAGCTGCATTTGCTTACCGGTCTTAAAAAAATTCTGCTTGATATAGATAAGGCGGTTTCGATTGTGCGCCATACCGAGCGTGACGAGGACGTAGTGCCGAACTTAATGGACGGATTTGATATTGACCGTGTTCAGGCAGAATATGTGGCGGACATAAAGCTCAGATATTTAAACCGCGAGTATATTTTGAACAGAACGGCGGAAATCGAAAAGCTTATGGAGGAGCTTGATGAGCTTAACGCTACGCTTTCAAGCGATAAGGCGGTTAAAAAGCTTATTGCGACACAGCTTAAACAGATTGCAAAAAAATACGGTCAGCCGCGTAAAACCGAGCTTATAGACGGCGAGGAGCTTGACGTCTACAAGGAGGATGATCATGTTGACGATTATGCGGTAACGGTATTCTTTACGCGTGAGAATTATTTCAAAAAGGTAAGCGCAGTTTCTTTAAGATCAACCACTTCGGAGCATAAGCTTAAAGATGACGATGAAATCTTACAGACCATTGAAACAACAAATGTTTCGGAATTGCTGTTCTTTTCCGATAAGTGCAGCGTGTATAAAATGAAAACTTACGATATGCCCGACAGCAAGGTCAGCGCTATGGGTGAATATCTCCCGGGAATACTGGGACTTGACGAGAACGAAAAAATATTGTATACTGTTGTAACAACGGATTATGCCGGAATGATGCTGTTTGCGTTTGAAAACGGTAAAATGGCGAAAGTTGAGCTTAACAGATATGAAACAAAAACAAACAGAAAAAAGCTTGTGGGAGCATATTCGGATAAATCGCCGGTTTGCGGTATAAGGTATATAAGCGCAGATACAGATGTTGTGGCGCTTGCCGACAATAATAAGGTACTATGCCTTAACACCGGGAAAATACCGCTCAAAACCACCAAAAACACACAGGGAGTCCAGGTTATGACTCTTAGAAAGAAAGGGTCAAAAATGGTTAGGGTAATGTCGGCTGCGGAATGTGAAATTCCGGATTTAAAGCATTATATGACCAAAAACATACCTGCGGCAGGTTCTTTTTTGAAAAAGGAGGACTCACAGCTTAGCTTAATTTAGTATTGAAGAAAGGGAGTGTTTGTATGTTGTCAAAAGAAGAACGCATAAAACTTGAAAATAAGCTTCAGGAGGAAGCAGAGGAATTGTACAGTCCTTTTCCCAGGGAAATGTTTAAAAAGTACGGAGTTAAAAGAGGTCTGAGGAACGAGGACGGAACAGGCGTTGTGGCAGGACTGACGTCTGTCGGTCAGGTTATAGGCTATTATTTGGACGATGGTGAAAAATATCCCGCCGAGGGACATTTGAAATACAGGGGCTATGATCTTTCGGATATAGTGGAGCATTGTGAAAAAGAAGGCAGATTTGGCTTTGAAGAGGTTGCATTTTTGCTGCTTTTCGGTCATCTGCCGACAAGAGACGGACTTGATTCGTTTACAAAGCTTATCGGGAATATGCGCAAGCTTCCCGAAGGCTTTGCGGAGGATATGATTTTAAAAGCTCCGTCGAAAAATATAATGAATAAAATGGCACGTTCTGTACTGGCGTCGTATTCCTATGATACAAACCCTGATGATACCAGTCTCGGCAATGTTTTGCGGCAGTCGATTGAACTTGTAGCACGTATGCCGATAATGGCGGCGTACGGCTATCAGGCGAAAAGTCATTATCATGACGGAAACAGTCTGTATCTTCATTCGCCGCAAAGTGAGCTGTCGACTGCGGAAAATCTCCTGTATATGCTGCGCCCGGATAACAAGTATACGAGAGAAGAAGCGGAAATGCTGGATATAATGCTTATGGTTCATGCGGAACACGGCGGCGGAAACAACAGTGCATTTACAACAAGGGTTGTTTCGTCATCGGGAACTGATACGTACAGCGCAATTGCGGCGGCGATAGGCTCTTTAAAAGGCCCCAAACACGGAGGTGCGAACGAACGCGTTATGGCGATGATGGCAGATATTGAAGCGTCGGTAAAGGATTGGGAGGACGATGACGAGGTAAGCGCATATCTTGAAAAAATTCTCAGAAAAGAAACTTTTGACGGTTCGGGACTTGTTTACGGAATGGGTCATGCAATCTACACTTACAGCGATCCGAGATGTATTTTGCTGAAAAAGAAAGCTGCTGCTCTGGCAAGTGAAAATAAAGAATTTGAGAAAGAATTTGAGCTGTATAACAGAATCGAAAGACTTACTCCGGAAGTGTTCAAAAAGGTACGCAACAACGGCAAGGTGATATGCGCAAACGTGGATATGTATTCGGGATTTGTTTATAAGATGCTCGGAATACCGTCGGAAATGTATACACCGCTGTTTGCAGTTGCAAGAATTGTCGGCTGGTGTGCGCACAGACTGGAAGAAACTCTCGGCTGTGACAGAATAATACGTCCGGCGTATAAGTCGATAACTCATAAAAGAGAATATGTTTCGATTGAAAACAGATAATGGCAGAACGGAGATTTTTATAAATGAAAAAGGTAAATATTCTCGGCGTGAATGTGGATATGGTGAACATTGACGAGGCTGCGTCGGAAATTATGAATTTTCTTGAAGAGGATAAGTTTCATTCGGTGTTCACACCGAATTCCGAAATAATTATGTCTGCATACCGTGATGAAAGCTTTGCGGATATTTTAAACAGGGCCGATTTGCTCACAGCAGACGGTATAGGCGTTGTTTATGCGTCAAAAATTTTAAAGAAGCCTATAAGCGAGCGTGCGGCAGGCTATGATATAGCGCGCGAGGTTTTAAAAAAGATTAACGGAACGGAGCATAAACTTTACCTGTTCGGCGGTAAGCCCGGTGTTGCTGAGGAGGCAATGCAAAAGCTTTTGAAAGAATATGAGGGGCTGAAAATAGTCGGACTTCATAACGGATATTTCAAACCCGAAGAAGAAGCGGAAATTGTTGAAGATATTAATAATTCCGGCGCGGATTTGCTGTTTGTATGTCTCGGCGCTCCGTTGCAGGAAAAATGGATAGACAGAAACAGAGATAAATTAAAAGTCCGTGCGGCTATGGGAATAGGCGGCAGTCTTGATGTATTTGCCGGCAGAGTGGAAAGAGCGCCGGAGTTTTTCTGCAAAACAGGACTTGAATGGTTTTACAGATTATGCAAAGAGCCTTGGCGTGCCGGAAGAATGTTGGATTTGCCGAAATTCGGCTTTACTGTGCTGACAAAAGGAAAGAAATTTAAACAAGAGGATTGAAAATGGGTATTTTAATTGCGGTGGACGGAGTGGATGCAAGCGGTAAGCAGACGCAGACCGAAAAGCTCTGTAAACGTTTGATTGAGGAAGGCAGAAAAGTACGTCTTGTGTCATTTCCGGCGTATGAGAATCCGTCGTCCGAACTGGTTAGGATGTATCTCAGCGGCAGGTTCGGAAAAAATCCGGAGGACGTGAACGCATATGCGGCATCTACCTTTTTTGCGGCGGACAGGTTTGCTACCTTTAAAACGGATTGGGGCAGAGATTATAACAACGGCACAATAATTATCGCAGACAGATATGTATCCTCAAACATGATTCATCAGGCAGGTAAAATCAGGGATTTGCACGAAAAGGATAAATTCCTTGAATGGCTTGAGGATTTCGAGTACGTAAAATACGGTTTACCAAGACCTAATAAGACAATTTTTCTCGATATGCCGACGGAATATGCTGTACAGCTTATGAAAGAACGTCCAAATAAAATAACGGGAGAGGCCGAAAAGGATATACATGAAGGCGACGTCGGTTATCTTAGAGACAGCTATGAAAATGCTGTATACATATCGGAAAAGTTTGGCTGGGAACGCATTTTGTGTGCAAAAAACGATAAGGTGAGAGATGTTTCGGATATTCACGAGGAAATTTATTCAAAAATAAAAAATATCATATAAAGTTCAAACAAATGTTTGACAAACGTAAATGTTTGTGTTATTATATAAATGGATAGACGGATAATTAAATTGCCGAAGGAGTGTAAGAAAATGTCTAAGGTAACAGAAAAAGATTTCCAGATTATGGACTTTATATATGAACAGATTGAGATTAAGGGGTATCCGCCGTCAGTACGCGAAATATGCGATGCAGTGGGTCTGACCTCGACGGCAACGGTTCATGCAAGGCTAAAAAAGCTTGAAAATATGGGGTATATCGTAAAGGAAAGTTCCAAAAACCGTTCAATGCGTCTGATAAACTATACGCCGAAGGGCAGCAGTGTGCTTAAAAATATTTCCGATGCGTATGACGATAAGTATCTTGAAGTGCCCGTTTACGGCAAGGTTACGGCAGGTGTGCCTATAACGGCTGTTCAGCAGCAGGATTGCGACACGTTTCCGCTGCCTATGGATTTTGCGCATAATAAAGATGTTTTTATGCTTAAAGTAAGCGGAGAATCTATGATTAATGCTGCAATTCTGGACGGCGACTATATAATAGTACAGCAGCAGCCGACAGCGTCAAACGGCGATATTGTGGTTGCTTTGGTAAACGGCGACGAGGCGACGGTAAAGACCTTTTATAAGGAAAAAGGACATTTCAGACTTCAGCCGGAAAATGATACAATGGATCCGATTATTGTGGACGAGGTTTCTATTATCGGTAAAGTTGTCGGAGTTTTCAGAAAATTTTAGATTTTTATGTTGACTTTTGTATAAAAACAGAGTACAATTAGGCTTTGGAATATATTATAGGATAAGCGGAGCAAAAGCACAGAATGTTTGTTTTTGCGGAGAAATGGAGATAAAGGTATGAGAAGATTATTTACGTCGGAGTCGGTCACTGAGGGACATCCCGACAAAATATGCGATCAGATTTCTGACGCTGTGCTTGATGAAATTTTAAAAAAAGACCCGATGGCACGCGTGGCTTGCGAAACCACCTGTACTACCGGTATAATTTCAATTATGGGTGAAATCACAACGGAATGTTATGTGGATTTTCCGAACATTGCACGCAAGGTAGTGCTTGATATAGGCTACGACAGGGCAAAATACGGTTTTGACGGAAATACCTGTGCTGTTGTGACGGCAATTGACGAGCAGTCGCCGGATATTGCACAGGGAGTAAATTCCGGTTATGAGAACAGAGAAAAAGGCGGAATTGACGAGGAAAATTCAACAGGCGCCGGAGACCAGGGTATGATGTTCGGATATGCCTGTGATGAAACGGCAGAGCTTATGCCAATGCCGATTTCCTTGGCACATAAGATGGCAAAAAAGCTTACACAAGTGAGAAAAGAAGGTATACTTGATTATTTGCGTCCCGACGGAAAAACTCAGGTAACGGTTGAATATGAGAATGACAAGCCGATAAGAGTGGATGCGGTTGTTGTTTCAAGTCAACATTCTCCCGATGTGGATATTGAAAAGCTCAGAGAGGATATAAAACGTGAGGTTATTCTCACAACCGTACCGAAAGAGCTGATAGATGAAAATACAAAATACTATATAAATCCGACAGGAAGATTTGTTGTCGGAGGGCCTAACGGCGACAGCGGATTAACGGGCAGAAAAATTATCGTTGACACATACGGCGGCTATGCAAGACACGGCGGCGGAGCGTTTTCGGGCAAAGACCCCACAAAGGTTGACCGCAGCGCGGCATATGCTTCGCGTTGGGTGGCAAAGAATGTTGTAGCGGCAGGATTGGCAAGAAGATGTGAAGTTCAGCTCGCATATGCAATCGGCGTGGCACATCCGGTATCTATTATGATTGATACTTTTGGTACGGGAACGGTTGACGAGGCAAAAATCGAAAAGGCTGTTTCGGAATTGTTTGATTTAAGACCTCATGCTATAATAAGCCGTCTGGGACTAAGAAAACCAATTTATCGTCAGCTGGCAGCATACGGTCATATGGGCCGTGAAGATTTGGGCGTTTCGTGGGAAAAGACGGATATGGCGAATGCTTTGAAGAAATTTGTTAGTGAAATATAACAAATTTATTTCTAAGTCATTATTTGTATTGACAAAAGAATATTAAAGTGATATTATAATTAAAGTAAACAAAGGCGTTTCATCCGAGGGGAGGAAACGCCTTTTTTTCGGATATATAATGAGATTGCAAATATTTACGGGTCAAAATATATAAAAATTACAGGGAGGAAGTTTTATGCTTACTAAACAGGATATTCTGGAATTGGTAGAAGATGAAGATGTTCGCTTTATACGTCTGCAATTTACCGATATGCTGGGTCATATGAAGAATATGGCAATTACAAATTCAAAGCTTTTGGACGCTCTTGATAACCGCTGCGTATTTGACGCATCCTCTGTCGAGGGTATGACAGACAGCGAGGACAGTGACCTTTATCTCTATCCCGATTTGGACAGCTTCACGATATTTCCGTGGCGTCCACATCAGGGCAAGGTTGCAAGACTTATATGTGATTTATATACAGCTGACGGAAAACCGGTAAAAAATGACCCGAGATATGTTTTAAAAAGAACCCTAAAAGAAGCGGAGGAAATGGGTTACAGCTTTAATGTCGGCCCGAAATGCGAGTTTTTCCTGTTTAATACCGATGACAGCGGAGAGCCGACGATGACCGCAAATGACAATGCCGGATATTTCGATCTTGCGCCGCTTGATAACGGCGAAAACTGCCGCAGAGATATTTGTCTTACGCTGGAAGAAATGGGATATGTAATTGAGTCGTCACACCATGAAAAGGCTCCGGGACAGCACGAAATAGTGTTCAGATATGATAATGCGCTTACAACGGCGGATAAGATAGTAACGTTCAGAACGGTTGTAAAAACGCTTGCACGACGTAACGGTATGCACGCAACTTTTATGCCGAAGCCGAAAGCAGATGAATGCGGTTCGGGAATGCACCTGGCAATGTCGCTTGAAAAGAACGGTAAAAATGTTTTTTACAGTGCGGACGGGAAGCTTTCACAGATAGGATATAAATTTATCGCAGGTTTATTAAAATATACTTCCGAAATGGTGTGTATAACCAATCCTATTGTAAATTCATATAAGCGCTTTGTTTCGGGATATGACGCTCCGTGTTATATATCATGGTCGGAGAACAGCAAAAGTCTGCTTATAAGAATACCGACTGCAAATAAACCGGAAAATACGCGAATTGAACTGCGTTCGCCGGATTCAACCGCAAATCCGTATCTTGCGATTGCGGCGTGCTTAAAGGCGGGACTTAAAGGTATAAAGGAAAATATTGAGCTGCCGCCGGCTATTGATTCAAATATATACAATATGAGTGCGGCGGAACAAAAAGCCATGAACGGAAAAATGTTTCCGATTAACCTTAATGAAGCAGTGGAAATAGCAAAGAAATCCGAATTTATCACAGAGCTTTTGGGAGAAGATTTCAAGCAGAAATATCTTGCGGAAAAGAAAAACGAATACAGTGAGTACAGAAAGTGTATCAGTAAGTGGGAGATAGATAAATACTTTATTCAATATTGACAAAAGAGGGGGCAGTGCAGGTGGAGCGTGTAATACTGGCATTTTCCAAAGAGGAAACAGCATACAAAATAAAGAAAATGCTTGACGGTAGCGCTTATGAAGTATGTATGATTTGCCGTTCCGCCTCCGAGCTTCTGCGATCCGCTTCGGAAATTGACGATGCCCTGGTTATAATGGGATATAAAATCGGTGATATGCTTGCAGATGAGGCGGCATATAACCTCGGTGGAGTAAAGGTTATGTCTATAGTCAAGGCAGAACGCCAGGACATAATCGAAAATGAGGATATATTTGTCATTCCTTTACCTCTGAACAGGCAAAGATTACTTTCATCAATCGATATTTTTCTCGGAAATATACAGCCTGTTTCAAAACCTAAGCGTTCGGAAGAGGATAAGAAAATAATTGAAAAAGCAAAGCTGTGCCTTATGGATAAATACAGAATGACAGAAGAACAGGCTCACAGATTTATTCAGAAGAAAAGTATGGATAACGGTTCAAAGTTTGTAGATACGGCAAGATTGATTTTAAGAATTTAAGGAGATTGAAAGATGCAGACCTTTAATTTTACAAAAATGCAGGGTGCAGGTAACGATTATATATACGTTAACTGCTTCAAGGAGCATATTTCGGACATTAACGAAACCGCAAAAAAAGTATCGGACAGGCACTTCGGCATAGGATCTGACGGACTGGTGCTTATCTGCCCGTCGGACAAGGCAGATTTTCGCATGGATATGTATAACAGCGACGGAACACAAGCAGAGATGTGCGGAAACGCATCAAGGTGCGTCGGTAAATATGTTCACGACAAGGGACTTACCGATAAAACGGAAATAACGCTTGAAACACTTGCCGGAATAAAAATTTTAAAGCTTAATCTTGACGAAAACGGCGAGGTTGATACGGTTTGCGTAAACATGGGAAAACCGGAGCTTTTGAGCAAAAACATTCCGATAGACTCTGACAGCGAGCGGTTTATAGGAAAGAAAGTAGAGGTTGACGGTAAAGAATATAAGGTGACAGGCGTGTCGATGGGCAATCCGCACGCTGTTACTTACGTAGATGACGTATCAAAAGTCGAAATTGAGAAAATAGGGCCCAAATTTGAAACGCATAAAATATTTCCTAAAAAGACCAATACGGAATTTGTTCAGATAATTGATAAAAAAACGGTGAAAATGCGTGTATGGGAACGCGGAGCGGGTGAGACGCTTGCCTGCGGTACAGGCGCTTGCGCAACGCTTGTTGCATCAAGCCTGCTCGGACTGACAGAGGACGAAGCGGATATAATTTTACTCGGCGGAACGCTGCATATTAAATGGGATAAGCAAGAAAATAATGTTTATATGACCGGACCGGCAAGGTTTGTGTTTGACGGAACGGTTACGGTATAAGTGAAAGGGAGGTTGCAAATGGCAAAGGTAAATGAAAACTACAAAAAGCTTCCGGGCAGCTATCTGTTTTCGGATATTGCAAAAAAAGTAGCGGCATACCAAAAGGAAAATCCCGATAAGGAAATTATCAAAATGGGAATCGGAGATGTGACAAGACCGTTGGTAAAAAGTGTTGTTGAGGCAATGCACAAGGCGGTTGACGAAATGGGAACACCGGAGGGGTTCAGAGGTTACGGACCCGAACAGGGATATGACTTTTTAAGAAACAAGATAGTTGAGAAGGATTATCTCACAAGAGGAATAAAGCTTGATGCGGATGAGGTGTTTGTGTCAGACGGTGCAAAATCTGACTGCGGAAACATCGGTGACATTTTCTCGAAAGACAATAAAGTTGCCGTTTGTGACCCTGTATATCCGGTATACGTTGATACAAATGCTATGGCAGGCAGGGCAGGAGAATATATTTCGGAGCATTGGTCAAACCTGTATTATATGCCATGTACAAAGGAAAACGGATTTATTCCTAAACTGCCGGAAGAAAAGGCAGATATGATTTATCTGTGTTTTCCGAATAATCCCACAGGTGTTGCTGCGACAAAGGAACAGCTTAAAGCATGGGTCAGCTACGCACTTGAAAATGACGCGGTTATTCTTTATGACAGCGCATATGAGGCGTTTATTACAAATCCGGAAGTTCCGCATAGCATATATGAAATAGACGGCGCGAAAAAATGTGCGATTGAGTTCAGAAGTTTTTCAAAGACAGCCGGATTTACCGGAACAAGATGTGCATACACCGTTGTTCCGAAAGAGCTGACAGTCGGCGGCGAATCGCTTAATGCAATGTGGAACAGGCGTCAATGCACAAAATTTAACGGAGTTCCGTATGTGATACAGCGTGCTGCGGAGGCGGTTTACAGCGATGAGGGATATGCCGAAACGCGTGAAAATATAAAGTATTATATGGAAAATGCAAGAATTATAAGAGAATCGCTTTCGGAAGCCGGACTTGAAGTATACGGCGGCGAAAACGCGCCGTATATTTGGGCAAAAACTCCCGACAATATAGGTTCATGGGAATTCTTCGACATTCTTTTAAAGGAAGCCGGAGTGGTAACAACCCCTGGCGCGGGATTCGGCCCGAGCGGCGAGGGTTATATACGCCTTACGGCGTTTTCAACAAAGGAAAATACGGTCGAAGCTATGGAAAGAATAAAGGCTGTATTGAAGAAATAAATATTGAAGCAAGGACGCTTTATGAATACATTGACGATGTACGGCAATGCTATTTAGGAAGCGTTTTTATATAATCGGAAAGGAATGATTTGAAATGGTATACAGCGGACTTCCCAAAAAACAGGGTATGTACGATCCGGCGTTTGAGCATGATGCGTGCGGTGTCGGATTTATCGCAAATATTAAAGGCAAGGTATCTCATGATTTGATTAACCAGGGGTTACAGATACTGAAAAATCTGGCACACAGGGGCGGAGTGGGTTCCGATCCCGACACGGGTGACGGCGCCGGAATACTTATCCAGATGCCGCATGATTTTATGAGCAAGGTGTGCAAGAATGAGGGCATAGACTTGCCTGTAAAAGGTGATTACGGCGTAGGTATGCTGTTTTTGTCACCTGATGCCGACACAAGAGAAAAGAGCCTTGCGGATTTGGGCAAAATAATTGCGGAAGAAGGACAAAAGCTTCTCGGTATGCGTGATGTTCCGGTGTATGAGGATTGTCTCGGAAAAGCGGCAAGAGACGTTATGCCGCATATTGTTCAGATATTTATCGGCAAGGGCAATTTGGAAATGAGCGCGGACGATTTTGAACGCAGATTATATATTATCGGTAAAATTGCCGAAAAGCGCATAAGAAAAAGCGGTGAGGATAATTATTTCTACTTTGCATCTTTGTCGGCACGCACAATCGTATATAAAGGAATGCTTACTCCGGAACAGGTAAATGAATTTTACCTTGACTTAAAGGATGTTGATATGAAAACGGCAATTTCGCTTGTTCATTCGAGATTTTCAACCAACACATTTCCGTCGTGGGAAAGAGCGCATCCTAACAGATACATTATTCATAACGGAGAAATCAATACCATCCGCGGTAATGTAAACTGGGTAAAGGCAAGAGAGAGGATGTTCTCGACACCGGAGTTTGAGGGCGAAATGGATAAAATTCTGCCGGTAATAAATGAGGACGGCTCGGACTCAGCGATGCTTGACAACTATTTGCAGTTCCTGCATTTGTCAGGATTTTCACTGCCGCGCGCAATGATGATGACTATTCCCGAACCGTGGGAAAACGACGAAAACATGAGTGATGAAATGAAGAAGTTCTACGAGTATCATTCATGTATTACAGAGCCGTGGGACGGTCCGGCAGTAGTGTGCTTTACGGACGGACGTTTTGTGGGCGCAACTCTTGACCGTAACGGATTAAGACCTGCAAGATATTATGTCACCGATGATGACAGAATAATTCTTGCGTCTGAGGTGGGTGTTACAGATGTTGACGAAGCATCAATAGTCAGAAAAGAACGTCTGCACCCGGGCAAGATGCTCCTTATAGACGTTGAAAAAGGCAAGATTATTACGGACAGCGAAATCAAAGAATATGAAGCTGTTCATAAACCGTATGGCGAATGGGTAAATAAAACCCTTGTAAAGCTTGACGACTTGAAAGAAAACAGCAAAAAGCACGGAGATACGTGGCATAACCTGGTTGAAAAAATCAAGGACAGCGCACAGGGAACAATAAACCGTGAGCTGATTTTGAGAAATGCAATAATGCTGGATAATATGTTTGTAAATCGTGAAGCGGATGGTGACAGCGAACTGCCGCTTTTGGTAAAGCAGAAAATATTCGGTTATTCGTGGGAAGACCTTAACATGACCTTAAAGCAGCTGGTTCAGAAAGCGGAAGATCCGATCGGCGCTATGGGTAAGGATTCACCGCTGGCGGTATTATCGGAAAAACCGCAGCTGCTGTATAACTATTTCAAACAGCTTTTTGCACAGGTAACAAATCCGCCTATTGATGCAATAAGAGAAAAAATCGTAACCTCGACATATTCATTCTTCGGCTGTGAACAGAATCTGCTTACTTCATCAGAGCTGAATTGCCGCAAAATCCGTTCGGACAGTCCGATACTGACAAACGAAGAACTGGAAAAAATCAGAAACGTGGATATTGACGGCTTTAAGAGTATAACAATCTCGTCGCTGTTCAATATTCATCAGAAAAAGGATATGGAAGCGGCGCTTGAGAATATTTTCAAAGCTGCCGATATAGCGGTAGAAAACGGATATAACATTATTATCCTTTCAGATAAAGGCGTTGACAAGGATAAAGCGGCAATTCCGGCGCTGTTATGTGCATCGGGACTGCATCACCATTTGCTTGAAAAAGGTACGAGAATGAAAACCTCAATTATAGTTGAGTCCGGTGAGCCGCGAGAAGTTCATCATTTTGCTTGTCTGATCGGCTACGGAGTGAACGGAGTAAACCCGTATCTTGCATATGAGTCAATAGGTGAACTTTGCAGCGAAGGTCTGGTTGATTTTGATGAAAAGACAGCTATCGAGAGATATAAAAAAGCAGTTACCGGCGGAATAGTGAAGATTATGTCCAAAATGGGTATATCAACAATTCAGTCGTATCAGGGTTCGCAGATTTTTGAGGCTTTGGGAGTGCGTGAGAGTGTGGTTGAAAAATACTTTACCGGTACAGCCACAAGAATAGGCGGAATAGGTCTTAATCAGATTGAAAAAGATACGCTGAAATTCCATAGCGAAGCATTTGATAAGGTGACTGCCGATGAAGCGCTGAAACCCGGCGGCGAATATAAATGGAGAGCAAAGGGCGAATATCATATGTTCAATCCGGTATCCATTTACAAGCTGCAAACAGCGTGCAGAACGGGCGACTATAAATTGTATAAGGAATATGCGCGTGAGATGGACGAGCATCAGTCGCATGAATGTACAATACGCGGACTGCTCAATATCAGAACAATCGATAAGCCGATTGCGATTGACAGCGTCGAAAGTGTTGAAAGTATAGTAAAGCGTTTCAAAACGGGAGCGATGTCTTACGGATCAATATCGCAGGAGGCACATGAGTGCATGGCAATAGCGATGAACCGTCTCGGCGGAAAATCAAACAGCGGCGAGGGCGGAGAGAATCCGGACAGATATATTCCCGATGAAAACGGAGATTCACGCTGTTCGGCAATTAAGCAGGTAGCATCGGGCAGATTCGGAGTGCATATCCACTACTTGCAGAACGCAAAAGAAATTCAGATAAAGATGGCGCAGGGCGCAAAGCCGGGTGAGGGCGGACATCTGCCGGGCGGAAAGGTATATCCTTGGATTGCAAAAGCAAGACACTCAACACCGGGTGTAAGCCTTATTTCACCGCCGCCGCATCATGATATATACTCGATAGAGGACTTGGCACAGCTGATACACGATCTGAAAAATGCCAATCGTGACGCGAGAGTAACGGTAAAGCTGGTATCGGAGGCAGGCGTAGGAACTATTGCGGTGGGTGTTGCAAAGGGTCGTGCGGACGTAATACTCATTTCGGGTTATGACGGCGGAACGGGCGCAGCGCCGAGAACGGGCGTTTATAATGCCGGATTGCCGTGGGAGCTTGGAGTTGCGGAAACTCATCAGGCGCTTTTAATGAACAATCTGAGAAACCGTGTTACGATTGAAACTGACGGAAAGCTGCTCACGGGACGAGATGTAGCCGTTGCGGCTTTGCTCGGTGCTGAGGAATACGGATTTGCAACAGGTCCTCTTATAGCGATGGGCTGTGTTATGATGAGGGTATGTAACCTTGATACTTGTCCGGTAGGTGTGGCAACACAGAATCCTAAGCTGAGAAGCCGTTTCTGCGGTAAGCCGGAATATATAGAAAACTTTATGCGCTTTATCGCACAGGATTTGAGGGAATGGATGGCAAAGATAGGCGCAAGAACGGTTAACGACTTAATCGGTCATGTAGAGTATCTGTCGCAGAAGCGTGTTGAGCATAATGAGAAAGCGTCTATGGTTGATTTATCGGCGTTGTTATATCAACCTAAAACCTGCTCGAACGATTTTGAGAGATACCACAATGTTATGCAGAATCATGAGCTTAATAAAACTCTTGATATGAATACACTGTTAAAGCTTTGCAAAAATGCGATAGAGGACGGCAGCAGAGTTGAGTCAAAAATGAAAATAAGAAATACCGACCGTGTAACAGGTACGATACTTTCTTCGGAAATTGCCAGAAAGTACGGCGCAAAGGGTTTGCCGGAGGATACAATCAATCTGGAATTTGTAGGAAGCGCCGGACAGAGTTTCGGAGCGTTTTTGGCGCCCGGTGTTACGCTTAAGCTTGCGGGGGATTCAAACGATTATATCGGCAAGGGCTTGTCGGGAGGTAAAATAATCGTTGTTCCGCCCGAAAATGCAAGCTTTAATCCGAGTGAAAACGTAATTATCGGAAACGTTGCATTTTACGGAGCAATTTACGGCGAGGCGTATATAAGAGGTATAGCCGGCGAACGTTTCTGCGTCAGAAACAGCGGTATAAAAGCCGTTGTTGAGGGTGTTGGAGATCACGGCTGTGAATATATGACCGGCGGTGTGGTTGCCGTAATCGGAAAAACGGGCAGAAACTTTGCGGCAGGTATGTCGGGAGGTGTTGCATACGTTTACGATGAGGACGGAGACTTTAAAGAAAAATGCAATA
The DNA here is from genome assembly GCA_934476675.1 of uncultured Clostridia bacterium. Lineage (GTDB taxonomy): Bacteria > Bacillota > Clostridia > UBA1381 > UBA1381 > UBA4716. The sequence continues at coordinate 345,107 of CAKSOE010000001.1, forward strand.
CAGGTCTGGCGGAACTTAATAAGCTTACCGCAAAGGATGCCGGAACGCTTAAAGAAATGCTTGAAAAGCATAAGGAATACACCGCATCGGAAACAGCGGCAAAAATACTCGATAATTTCGATGAAGAACTGAAGCATTTCATAAAAGTAATACCGACAGATTACAAAAAGGTTGTTACAATTATGGAGGAAGAGAAGAAAAAGGGTACGGATAATGACGAAGCCGCACTCATTGCTTTTGAAAATGTAACAGGCAAAAAGGTTGAAATTGCATAAATATCAGATATGCCGTTTTGGTGAGGAATACTCATCAAAACGGTGATATGGAAAGGAATGATTATATTGGGAAAATCTACCGGCTTTTTGGAATATGAACGCAAGCTGCCCAAAGACAGATGCGTTAAAGAGAGAATATCCGATTGGGGAGAATTTCACACGCATATGGACCCTGCCGAATTGAAGCTTCAGGGCGCACGCTGTATGGATTGCGGCGTACCGTTTTGTCATACAGGTAAGATAGTCGGAAGAACATCTATCGGATGTCCGCTGAACAATCTTATTCCCGAGTGGAATGATTTGGTTTACAGAGGAGATATTGAAGAGGCATATAAGAGATTGTCACTGACAAATAATTTTCCGGAATTTACGGGACGAGTGTGTCCGGCTTTGTGCGAGGGTTCATGTACGTTGGGTATGCACGATCCTCCGGTGACGATTAAAAATATAGAATGTCATATTATTGACACGATGTTTGATGAAGATAAGGTTAAGCCGAGATTTCCGCAGAAATCAACCGAAAAGCGCATTGCGGTTATCGGCAGCGGCCCGTCGGGACTGGCGTGTGCCGACGAATTGAATCAGAAAGGACATCGCGTAACGGTATTTGAACGTGCAGACAGAGCAGGCGGTCTTTTGATGTACGGAATACCTAACATGAAACTGGATAAAAGCGTTGTTCGGCGCAGAGTTGATTTGATGGAAAAAGAGGGAGTAGTATTTAAAACAAATACCGAAATAGGCAAAAATTATCCGGCGGTGAATGTGGTTAACGAATTTGACGCAGTGGTTATTTGTACCGGTGCGACAAATCCGCGTCCTTTAAAGGTTGAGGGTGCGGAGCTTAAAGGCGTGCATTTTGCGGTTGACTATTTGAAACAGAACACAAAAAGTCTGCTTGATTCGGAACATAAGGACAGAAAGTTTATAAATGCCGAGGGCAAGAATGTAGTTGTTGTCGGAGGCGGAGATACTGGCACAGACTGTATAGCAACGGCAATACGTCAGGGCTGCAACAGCGTTGTACAGCTTGAAATAATGCCGGAACTTTCGGAAGAAAGACTTCCGTCAAATCCGTGGCCGGAATGGCCGAAGGTCAAAAAGACCGATTACGGACAGGAGGAAGCCATTGAGCTATACGGAAAAGATCCGAGAGAATACCTTACAACCGTTACTAAGATAGAGGGTAATGATAAGGGTGAAATGACTAAAGTTCATACCGTTCAGGTAGAGTGGGTGAAAAATGATAAGGGCGCAATGATTCCGAAACCAATTGAGGGAACGGAACAGGTTCGTGACTGCGATATGTTGCTTATAGCAATGGGATTTTTAGGACCGGAGCAGGATATTATAAATCAGCTTACCTTAAAAACAAATGCCAGAAGCAATATCGATGCAAAAGAGGGAGACTTTGAAACAAGCTTGCGCGGCGTTTTTGCGGCAGGGGACTGCCGCAGAGGTCAGAGCCTTGTCGTTTGGGCAATACGAGAGGGCAGAGAAGCCGCCGCAGCTGTCGACGGATTTTTAATGAAATAATATAAGCTCCTTTTAGACAAAAAAGTATAAAATTTATTAAAAATCTCTTGACAAATCTTTCAATCGGTAGTATAATATTATCATTGAATTTTCATCAAGAGGTTGAAAAAGTGCTGTTTGATTTACAAAAGCATTCGGCACTACTGCTAAACCGGCGGCGTGTTTTAACTTCTGCGCAAATAGTTATATTATTTGGTCTAAAAGGGTAAAGTGTTTAATATTGTTATTTGCCGTTTTAAAAATATAATGCTGCTGATGATATAAAAATCAATTTAATTAGTATAAAAGCAGCGTTTAAAATGCTGCTTTTTGTGTTTATACAAAGCAATGATGAAATTTTAAGAAATTTAGTGCCGTAAGGCGAAGGGAGAAATTATTATGAAGAAGTCTATGAAAAAAATGATGGCATTCGGACTTAGTGCGGTTCTCGGTATGTCGTGTCTGACAGGCTGCGGTAACGGAGGTTCCGGCGGCGGAAAGGGAAGCGGAGACAGCTATACCGCAAATAACACCGAGTTCTTTATCGGAGGTACAGGACCGCTTACAGGTGATGCTTCTTCTTACGGTATGTCAGTACAGAACGGAGCCAAACTCGCAATAAAGGAAATTAACGATGCCGGCGGTCTTAACGGCATAAAGTTTAAGTTTGATATGAAGGACGACAAGGCTACTGCGGCTGACGCAGCAACAGGCTACGATACATTGTATGAAGCAGGTATGCAGGCTTCAATCGGAGCTACAACATCGGGTTCATGTGATTCATTCGCATCAAAGGCTGCTGAGGACGAGGTATTTGTGCTTACTCCTTCGGCATCTGCCGCAAACGTAATCGCGAACAGACCTACTGTATTCCGTGTATGTTTCGGCGACCCCGACCAGGGAGTTCTTGCAGCAGAGGAGCTTACAAACAAATACACGAAGATAGGCGCTATTTATGATACAAGTGACGCTTATTCGTCGGGTGTATACGAAGCATTTGAAGGTGAAATGAAGAAGCTCAACAGAGAGTTTACAACACAGACTTTTGATGCCGAAAACAAGAAAGACTTTACAACACAGGTTGAAGCTTTAAAGGATTGCGATGTAATCTTCCTGCCGATTTATTACACAGAAGCAGGTACAATTGCAAAGACAGCAGCTGCAAAGGGCAGCAAGGCTGTATTGTTCGGATGCGACGGATTTGACGGTATCGCAGGACAGCTTGACTCCGGCGCTGCAAACGAAATCAAGTATATCACACCGTTTGACGTAAACAGCACAGAGCCTGCAACAAAGAAGTTTGTTGAAGAGTATAAAGCTGAATATAATGCAACTCCGGATCAGTTTGCTGCTGACGGATATGACGCTGTAATGACTATTTACGAGGCAATGAAAAAAGCTAACGTAAACGATGTTAAGATCAGTGCGGTAGATTTGAGTAAGGTTCTTGTTTCAACTCTTACATCAGCTGACTTCAAGCATGAGGGTGCAACCGGTACAATGACATGGGATGAATCGGGTGCGTGCAAAAAGACTCCGCAGATTGTAGAATTGAACAAGTAATTGTTTGAATTTGAATATTAAAAAGGGGTTTGGTTGGGCAGAGTGTGTCCAACCAAATCTGCGTTAAAAAAATCTTTTATTTAAGAGGGGAAAGGGAGAAACTATGAGTACATTCATTGACGGACTGAGCCTCGGAAGCATCTATGCTCTGATTGCGCTCGGATACACAATGGTTTACGGAATTGCCAAAATGCTGAACTTTGCACACGGCGATATTATCATGGTCGGTGCATATGCGATATTGGTATCGCTTTTGGCAGGCGGACATCCGGTTACGGCTATTATGATATCCGTCGTAATTTGTACGGTTTTGGGTATGGCTACGGAAAGACTGGCATACAGGCCGCTTCGTGATGCGTCGCCGCTGGCGGTGCTTATTACGGCGATTGGTGTCAGCTATCTTTTGCAGAGTATTGCACAGCTTATTTTCGGAGCGGAAACACGTCCGGTAACGATTGCAAACTTTCAGCCCATCCAAATAGGAGAGCTTAGAATAAGCGTAGCAACGCTTATCACACTTGGCGTCGGTGCGGTTATAATGGCTGCGCTCACATGGTTTGTAAACAAAACAAGACTTGGACGCGCTATGCAGGCAGTGTCTGAGGACAGAGGTGCGGCTCAGCTTATGGGAATTAACGTAAATATGATTATTACAATAACTTTTGCAATAGGTTCGGCGCTTGCAGCTTTTGCGAGTGCATTTTACCTCATGCAGATTCCGAACACCAGTCCTACACTTGGTTCAATGCCGGGTATTAAGGCATTTACAGCCGCAGTTATAGGAGGCATAGGCTCAATTCCGGGCGCTATGGTAGGCGGAGTGTTCCTGGGCGTCATTGAAAAAATATCGTTAAGTATTCCTGTGCTTGCACCGTATACAACGGCTTTTGAGTTTGGATTCCTTATTCTCATTCTTCTTGTTAAGCCAACGGGTCTGCTCGGTAAAGTACGCAGAGAGAAGGTGTGATTATGGCAGGATATTTTGTAAGCGTAAAAAAGGGTTTTAAAATTAAAAATTATATCAGTTATATCATGGTCGGATTATTCTTTGTAATATCGCTGATTATGATGGCAACGGGCAATCTTAACCGTTCATCACAAAATCTGATTACACAGATGTCGTATTCGATCATTCTTGCCGTTTCACTGAACCTTGTTGTAGGCTTCTTGGGCGAACTGAGTTTGGGTCATGCCGGATTTATGTGTATCGGCGCATATCTCGGCTGCTTTATTGCAAATCAGCTTCACTCGGTTATAAGCTCAAACCTTGCGGTACTTATCATATCAATGCTGATAGGCGGTGTAATCGCGGCAGTGTTCGGATTGATTATCGGTCTGCCGGCATTAAGATTAAAAGGCGACTACCTGGCAATCGTTACACTGGCATTCGGAGAAATCGTAAGAACAATATTTAAAAATTTAAAACTGTTCGGCGGCGCTTTGGGACTTTCCACAACAAAGTACGGTTCGGATTTGTTTATTGTTGCATTGGTTGTTGTGCTTATAACGCTGTTTATTATTCAGAACCTTGTGCGAAGCAAGCACGGCAGAGCAATTACGGCGATAAGAGATAACGAAATTGCGGCAAAGGCAATGGGAATAAATGTAACGTACTATAAACTGTTTGTGTTTGTTGTATCGGCATTTTTTGCTGGGATAGCAGGAGTCATATACGGTCATTACGCAACACCGGTGCTGTATTCGTTCTTTTCCTACAACTATTCAATAGAAATACTGGTAATGGTTGTATTGGGCGGTATGGGCAGCATTAACGGTTCAATTATAGCAGCGGCGCTTATTACATTCATTAACTTCCAGCTTACCACAAAGCTGTCGGGAGATTTGGCAGCATTGAAATTCCTGATTTATGCCCTGATACTCATTAGCCTGGTAATACTCAACAACGCTCCGGCATTAGCTCCTTTAAAGGAACGTCTCAGCGTAAAAAAAGGTATGAAAAAGCTTGGCAATAAAATAGCCGATGCAATAAAGGAAAAAGACGATCCCTCTAAAATTAAAGATGACGATGTAGCATGGGACAGAATACCGTCAAAAATAGACATGAATGCGCTTTTGTCAACTGACGCAACACCCCAGAATAACACGCAGAAGAAAGAGGAGGATTAATATGGCTGAGAAATATATGCTTGAAACCAAAAACCTCGGAATTTCTTTCGGCGGTTTGAAGGCTGCGCAGGATATAAATTTAAAAATAAAGAAAAATCAGCTGTACGGACTTATCGGACCAAACGGCGCAGGAAAAACAACAATTTTTAATATGCTGACGGGTGTGTATGCACCGACAACAGGCAGCTTTTATCTTGACGGTGAGGATTTGACGGGAAAATCACAGGAGACGATTAACCATAAGGGTATAGCGAGGACTTTCCAGAATATACGTCTGTTTAATAATATGAGCGTTATAAGAAACGTATTGGTTGGTCTGCATAATCAGCCGGAGTTTAAATGCAATCCGTTTGAGAGTATGTTAAGACTGCCTCGTCATTTTGACTGTGAAACGCGTATAAGAGCAAGAGCAAAGGAAATTTTGAGAATTTTCGGATTGGAGGAAGAAAGAAACAATCTTGCCTGCAATCTGCCTTACGGCAAACAGAGAAAACTCGAAATAGCGAGAGCGCTTGCAACAAATCCTAAGCTGCTGCTTCTTGATGAACCAGCAGCGGGCATGAACCCTAATGAAACAGAAGAACTTATGGAAACTATTTTCTTTATCAGAAAAGAGTTTGACATGACAATTTTACTTATAGAGCATGACTTGAAATTTGTTTCGGGTCTGTGTGATGAGATTACGGTATTGAATTTCGGAACAACGCTTGTTCAGGGTAAGGTAAATGATGCGCTGAATGATCCCGAAGTTATAAAAGCTTATATAGGCGAGTAAAAGGGGGGGTGTTTGAAAATGTCAATGTTGGAAATCAGAGATCTTCAAGTTTACTATGGAGTAATTCAGGCGTTAAAGGGTATAAGCTTTGATGTAAATGAAGGCGAAATCGTAACGTTAATCGGCGCAAACGGCGCCGGAAAAACAACCACGATGCAGAGCATTATGGGACTTATTCCGGCAAAACACGGAACGATAGCATATCAGGGAGAAATGATAAATAAAGTTCCGCCGCATAAGATTGTAAAACTCGGAATGACGCAGGTGCCGGAGGGCAGACGGATTTTTCAGGAGCTTACGGTGTATGAAAATCTTCTTATGGGCGCTTACACACAAAAAGATGCAAAACTAAAAAAACATGATATTGAATATGTATACGGAAAATTTCCGCGACTTAAAGAAAGAAAAAATCAGATAGCCGGAACATTATCCGGCGGTGAGCAGCAAATGCTGGCTATGGGACGCGCATTGATGAGCCGTCCTAAGCTGCTGATGCTTGATGAGCCGTCAATGGGGTTGTCGCCGCTATTGGTTGATCAGGTGTTTAAGATTATACAGGAAATTCACAAGGACGGCACAACAATTCTTTTGGTTGAGCAAAATGCCGGAAAATCACTTGCGATTTCAGATCGTGCATATGTACTTGAAAACGGTAAAATAGCATACAGCGGAACAGGCAAGGAGCTTATGGAGAGTGAAAATATCAAAAAAGCATATCTTGGCGGTTGACAATAAAAAATACGCATATCACTCCTAAAAGCGATATGCGTATTTTTGAATGAATAATGTCGTGTAGATTGTTTTATTTGTCTTTGCTGCGGCAAAGAAACAGATAAATTCAATGATTAAAGAAAAAGTATATAAGTTTGTTCTGTAATTGGGTGGAATAAACCCTATAATATAAAAAAATAACCGCAGTTTATGCGGTTATTTTTTATGGAGCTAACGAGCGGAGTCGAACCGCCGACCTCTTCATTACCAAATATGCGGCTTAGGAGCTGTAAAACCGCTGAAACACACTTAAAATAAGGCTTAAACACGTGCTTTATCTTGTTTTTGTTTTCCTCTGTTACCCTGTTTTTTACTGCTTTTATCGCCGTGTTGTAGTACAAATTGTAGTAAATACTACAGCGGTAAAAACATCTATAAGAACATACCATAGTATAATATACTATATATCTATTATAATAAATATACTATATATAATATTATATAATTATAATTTAATATATAAATAATATATTGTTATGTTATTTTTTAAGGGGGGTATATAGTTTTGGTATTCCTTTTGGGAGTACGTTTTATATATAGCCCCCTTTTAAAAAATTCAGATTATATATTTTTTCGCTTGACTTTTTGCAAAAGCTGTAGTACAATGATTATAGAAAATAAAAACCGCCCGTCGTAAGACAGGCGGCGTAACGCGGAATTACTTTGACGTTCCGCAAACGGTTGTCTATTTTTACGTTAGGCATTACCTAACAAAACAGTCGTCCATTTTGCCGAATGGGCGACTATTTCTTTATGTTCTTAATAATTTCCAATACTGTAATCAATACAAGTAAATAAATTATGTAGTCCATAGCAAACACCCCCTCTATGAGAGTGTCGGAACAGTCGCCGTAATTCCTTGCTACACCCGGTATTATATCACGGTTTTTATCACTTGTCAATTAAAAGGGTTATGTTTCCCACGCCGCAACTATGGCTTCTGTAAGCATATCTAAAACTTCCTGTTTTGAGTATACAGAAACGGGAACATCTATATTAGCAACAGCCAAGTTAAAGGCTTCTGGTAAGTCTTGTATCGTAGCGTCTAAATTACGTAAGCATATTACTATGTACGAGATTATACCAGGTGCAAACTGTAACAAATCTATATCTATTTCGTCTATAGATGTTCTGTACGCGGTACAGTTATCTAAGCCCGTCATATCAAGATACGATATTGAAAGAAAGTTAGCTAACGCTTGTTCATATTGTGGCAATCTGAAGTATATTTCCGCTATTGAAAGCAAGGCGTTACGTGCTGCACCGTATTTTTGTGTGTTCCAGTAGTCATACATTGCTGTAGTGTGGTAATCTATAAAAAATTCTTCTACAGACTTGTGCATAGTTTCCTTGTATAGACTATCTACGCTATGCAAGTTTAGGCGTGGGTCTAACGTATTTCTGTAGCTATGGTAGTAAAAAATGTGGCTATACTGGCTTAATAGTTTTTTACCTATATCCGTAGCAATGTATTTTTCCTTCTTCCTTACTGTAGTTATACCCAAAAGCCCTATTTGTTGATAGTATTTAAGCCTTTGAAGTACGTCGTCTACCTGGTAATCATAATGCCAGTATTGAGGAATAGGAAAACCGACAGCCCGATTATCCGCATACCACAGTAACAAAATATCTTCTAATGTTAAGTTTGTCACTCATTACCACCTACCGTATAATTTGTCCTATAGACAAATTATATCATATCTTTAAATATAAAGCAATACCCTACAGCCTTTTGTAGCTGTAGGGTATTGCTGTTTTCTGGGATATGTAGGCTTGTTATTTGTCTATTTCTCTTAAATCGTCTGTAGTAAGTTGTATGCGCTGATTATCTGGTAGTATAAAGGATAATTCGCAGTCTAAAAAGTCCGCTATTTTTATTAAGTCTGCTGCTGAAAAACTGCCGCGATTAAACTTATTAGCCAATGACTGTACCGTTATACCTAAATAACTTGCTAACTCAACGTTTTTCTTACCTCTAATCTGTAACAAACCCTTTACCTTGTTTGTTATCTGCAAGTTTCGACCCCCTTCCTTCTGTTTGTATTATATAGTATACACTGTTTTGAGTATAATGTCAATACATAGCGTGAAAAAAATAATTAAAAAAGTTTATAAAAAGGCCTTGACAAACTACTCAAAAAGGTGTATACTATACTCAACAAAGCAAAGAAACACACTAAAATGAGTAAAGGAGCTAATAAAAATGCTTAAATTAAATGATACCTTTGAACGTGGCGGCTGCTTGTGGATAGTAGAAAATGTATATACAACTGATAACCCAGAACTTTATTATAAGGAACGCGTAACGGTTAGATGTATACGAAGTAATCCCAGTGCTAACGTGTACAAGGTCGGCGATAAATTAGACTATGCAAACGTATAAGGGGGTTAATAAAAATGAACAGAGAATTAAAGAAAATCACAAACCAAACTATCAAGACAGTTGTAGCCATAAATCTTTACAATAATGTAGAGCTTGACGAAAGCGACGCGCCCTGGATAGAAAACGAGGTAACAAAACTGATAGGCAACCGTGAAATGAATTATAGACTTGCGGTAGAGGAAATGATAGCGGCATATTTGAGGAAGGAGCTGTAAACTATGAACTTACAAAACTTAATACCCACACAGGAAACAAACGAACTTATAGAAATTGAAAACGGACAGCCTGTAACCACCAGCTTAAAGGTTGCTGAAATTTTCGGCAAGCAACACTATAACGTTTTAAGGGATATTCAAGAAAAGATATTGCCGAATGTGTCTACAGATTTTGCTAAACTCAATTTTGAGGGCAGCGACTATAGGGATAGTACCGGACGACATTTACCTATGTACTATATAACGCGCGACGGCTTCACTATGGTAGCTATGGGTTACACCGGGGCTAAGGCTATGAAATTCAAAGAAGCCTACATCAACGAATTTAACAAAATGGAAGCTATGCTACAGAAAAGGCGACCGAATAACGAAGATTTAATAGACCAGGCCGCCACAAAAATTACGGCTAAGCTGTTTCCGCAGTTTGTAAAGACCGTTTCCGCTACCCTGTCTAAGGATATAGTAGAGCGTATACGGAGCTTACCGCAAGGCGAACAGCTGTTACAGCTGCCAGAGCCTGTACAACAGCCTAAACCGAAGCGGCAAACTATAACCCTGTACATAGTCATAGCCTGGGACGACGAAAACGGTACACAGGTTTATAAAACAAAGGACTATGACAAATTTATAGCCCTTGTAAAGGACATTACGCTACAAGGCAAACAGTACACCGTAGAGCGTATCAAGACAACATCATACAAGTAGAAAGGGGGCGAGAATATGAAAAATCTGCATAAGGCTTTTACCGACCGTGTAGGTGCTGTAAATTCCAAAAAAGAAGTTACAGCCGTCACGAGGTCCGTACAGCAGCCGGGACGCGAGAACAGCATAGAGCATACAGCTGTAACGGTTTTCGCAGAACGCAACACCGAAGGCAAGGTAGCGCTTTTAATTATCACTAAATACGTGTGGCTGCAAAATGAGCTTGACGAACAAGTACCGTCTTTACGTGATATGCTTCAAAGCGAATTAGTTTTAATTTACAAAGAAGTAAAATTGTTTCAAGATGTAATTAAGACGTACCTACTATCAGCTAACGCAGAGTAACGGGGGTATATCCCCCGGTAATGCGGCCAGACAGACAGTTACAAGCCTGTAAGTCGTAAATCTTATTATAAAGGCGGTTATATTATGCAACTAATTGAGAACAAGCAAACCAGGCTTCAGTTATGGAGCAGACAAGCAAGGGCTACCAGGTGGGGCGTATCGTGTGTATTTCCCCCGGCTGACAGGTCCGAAGAAGATATTTTAGTAGCTGAAGCAAACTACACAATAAGCTACGACGCTATGATACGTGTACACTACGCTTTAGGTTTTGGAGCTGTAGACGAGCTGCCAGACTACGGCGTACTGACAAGAGAAAAAACGCTTTTAAAGTATTCAGACACACGCAGACCCTACAGCCGGGGACATTACGCAAGTGAAGCTACGGGTAACGTGGATAAGCGTAAGTCAATTCTGCACCTGTTAGGCTTAAAAACTCCCGTACTTCCTCTTGCTATAGTATTTGAAAGGTTGGTGTAATTGTTATGTTAAACACAGAAAACTATACATATGCCGTAGTGGAAATCGGCAAAGACCGTAAAATAAAGATTAAGTATATGCACAGTCATAGCCGTATGATGAAAGCCGTTAAAGGGGCTATATCACGGCGTAACCATTATACCGTGATACGTAAGCCTGTTGCTTGTACTACAGTTTAAAAAAATTTTTATGAAATTATCGGAAAATAGAAAATATTACAGGATAAAAGAGGATAAACAGGGATATAAAAACGCCGTACCTGGTAGACAAGTGGCTTATTGACGGTAAAAAATTTTTGATTTATAATTGTCACACAGACAAGTCAAAACACTATACTTTGTCTATAAGACTACGAAATAAAGGGGGTGTCACCTATGAACAAAATCAAATTTTACCGTATTACCCAGGGACTACAGCTTAAAGCGCTGGCTATTGATACGGGGCTGTCGCTGGGACATTTGAGCCACCTGGAAAACCACGAAAAGCAGCCTTCAAAATCTGCTATGGAAAGCATAGCCGCGGCGCTTAATAAAACAGTCCCGGAAGTGTTTTACAGCGAGTACACGGACGACGACAGGGCTAAGCTGGATAAATGCGGCTACCGTTTGCGTGACGGCGTTATTATCGAAGCTGTTAAGGAAGGGGGCTTGCCGAATGGCACAGACACAAACATTTAAAGACCTTGAGGAATTACCCGCTATGCTTACCGTAGCTGATGTACGCGGCTTGTTTGGTATAGGACAGCGGCAAGCGTACGAGCTTGTACATACCGAGGGTTTTCCGACATTGAAAATAGGTACTACTATCCGAATACCTAAACATTTGCTTGATAAATGGATAAAAGAAAATTTAGTAAAGGGGGCTATATAATGCCGTACATAAAAAAAGTGCGTATACAAGGCTTCCAGTCGCATTTAGACAGTACGTTTACGCTGTCGCCGGGGCTGAACGTTATAACGGGACCGTCCGACGCCGGGAAAACTGCTATAATTCGTGCGTTACGCTGGTTAGCTTTTAATGAGCCGCAGGGCGAAGCCTTTATACACACTATACGAGATACCGACGGAAATATAACGCAGTCGGCAGAACAGGCTACCGTAACCATTGAATTTGATAACGGTATCACGATAAGCAAGACCCGGCGTAAAGGTAAGACGGTATACACGCACAGCGCTTACCCCGACCCGTGGGAAAAGGCAGAACTACCGTTAGAAATCAAAGAGAGCTTAGGACTTATAAAACAGTCTTACGGTGATAATTTTGACACGTGCCTAAACTTTGCGTATCAGCTTGACCCGCCATTTATGCTTAGCGAAACGGGAAGCACGGGGGCTAAAGTCTTAGGTAAGTTAGCCGGGACAGAAGTTGTAGATAAATCTATAGGCGTTGTCGTAAAGCAGACACATCAGACCAGGGAAATTATAAGACATTCGGAAAAGGCTGTAGGACAGTATGACGTGGAGCTTTTGGAGTATCTAAGGACTGAAGAAAATTTAGAGGTAGTCGAAGGCTTAGAAAAGCTATGCGCAAGCATTGACACAAAAACCGTAAGACATACACAGCTGACAGAGCTTAAAACCCGGTTAGAGCTTAGACAGACGACCGTAAAAAACTATACGACAAGGTTAGAGCAACTGCAACACGTACCGACGCTTGTATGTACTATGGATAAAATAAACGGTTTACACAGTAAGGTGCAACAGTTAAAGACGTTAGCTAAAGGCTTCTGGGACAGCGTAAACCGCCGAAAAGACTTACATACAACACTAAAGCAGCTGCAAGAAGTCCCGGACTTATTTGTAGACCTTGAAAAAGCCGTAACGGATAACGACAGGCTTACAGCTGTAAAGAACGTTGCAGAACGTCAGAAACGGGCAGAAAACAGCGTAGAACGATTAAGGGGTATACTTAATAACCTTAAATCTACAGACGGCTTAGACGGCAAAATAAACGCCGTAAAGTTAAAGGCTGAACGGTTAGCGAAACTACAGGACAGTAAAAACGCTTACGAAATGCGAAACGGCAAAGTTAAGACTACCGAAAACACTTTACATTACTATGACGATATGTGTAAAACGGCTAAGCAAAGCCTTACGGAAGCCTGGGAAGCCGCCGGGGGCGTGTGTCCTTTATGTAATCAGCCTATAAAGGGGGAAAATAAATGTATACAGTAAATGACTTCTTTTGTGGGTGCGGCGGTTTAGGCTTAGGGTTTAAACAGGCCGGTTACGGTCTATCCGGGGCGTGGGACTTTGATAAGTATGCCGTACAAACGTACAACGCAAATGTAGACAACAGGGTTATACGGGCAGATATAACCGAAATGACGATAGACGACGTACCGTACGCCGACGTCTGGACTTTCGGCTTCCCGTGCCAGGACCTTAGTGTAGCTGGTAATCAAAAAGGAATGTTACTTAAATGTAAAGACTGTCAAGAGGTGTACGAGGTACGCGACGAAAATATAGCACCGTCGGACGTAAGGTGTCCGAAATGCGGCGGCAGTAATTACGAGCCTATGAGCCGAAGCGGTTTGTTTTTTGAAATTATGCGGCTGCTTGATGAAGCTGCTAAGAGAGAGAGAGAGAGCCAGAAGCTACCGCGTATCTTGCTTGCGGAAAATGTAAAAGCCTTACGCCCCTACCTTCCTATCCTGGAAGCTGAATATAATAAACGCGGTTACAGAATGTACTACACTATGTATAATTCTAAGTTTTGGAATGTTCCGCAAAACCGTGAACGATATTTTGTTGTAGGTGTACGGTCTGACCTAAACGGTGACTTTGAATTTCCTACGGAGCAACACGAGTACGTACCTAAATTGTCGTCGATTTTGGAAACTAACGTAGACGAAAAGTATTACATAGCCGACGATAAAGCAAAGGTAATCATAAAACAGGCTTTAAAGAAACTGGATAGCTTAGGGGAATGTCACGCTACAATTACCCCGGACCGTGTAGACAAAAGACAGAACGGACGTAGAGCTAAAGAAAATGAAGAAGCTATGTTTACGCTTACCTCCTAGGATTTACACGGCGTAATTATAAACGATACCTACGGCTACGACGGTGTACGGACTTATGAAAACACAGCCCCGACATTACGCAGTAGTCGGCAAGGCGTAAAAGTAGTGGAAAAAGACTTGATACCACCGGGCGACGACACAGCCAGCGCGTTAATACACAGTCGCGGTCTGGAAACACGTAAGGACGGTATAAGTCACTGTTTAAAGGGAGCTGAAGGCGGCAGCAGTAAAAATTTTGTTGTAGAAAGGACGGACAAAAAACTTGATACCTAAAATTATACAGCTTGCACATAAAGAAAACAGTGGGGCAAAAGGGGTACGTACATCACGTTGACGGAATTGTAGGCGCTTGTACCGCAACGGACTACAAAGACCCTAAATGTGTGCTGGAATTTATAAGGGGTGACGAAATGGATAAAAACGCAGATATTAACGTAATCGGTATGCTACAGAACAGCGGAACGACACAAGAACATAACAACCGAGTACACGACCCGGACGGTATAAGCCCTACCGCAACAGCTGTAGCTGGCGGTACACATCATATTAAAATACTTGACCCTACAAATTATAGGGTACGGAAACTTACGCCGACGGAGTACGGCAGACTACAGGGCTTCCCTATGGATAACTGGGAACAGGTAGTAAGCAATTCACAGGCTTATAAACAGTTTGGAAACGCTGTAACCGTCAACGTAGCAAGGGCTATAGCTACAGCTATTTACAGATTTTTAGGTAAGCAAGGGGGTTAAATACTATGGCTAAATATCAAGTAGAAGTCGGTGGTTTTGTAAGTACCTACAGACAACGTACTTTTATCGTGTACGGTGATGATGAAACCGAAGCGGAACAAAAAGCGATAGAAAAATTTATAAGCGCCCAGCAAGTCAAAGCGGGTAATATGTGTGATGAAGGTATCGTAAATAATATACGGTTATTGCGAAAGAGGTGATGTAATGAAATATGTAGGCAGTAAAGCACGTATAGCAAAATACATTGTGCCGATTATACAGCAGTACATAGACACAACGCAGTGTAGGGCTTACGTTGAACCGTTTGTAGGCGGCGCAAATATCATAACACAGATTAAGCACCCTTACCGTTACGGCTTAGATAACAGCAAACCGCTTATAGCCCTTTTAAACCACGTTACCCTACGGGGCGAACTTCCGCAGAGCGTAAGCCGCGAACAGTATAACGACGTAAGAGAACACCCGGAAAACTATGACTATTGGTACGTAGGAGCTGTAGGCTACTTAGCAAGCTATAACGGTAAATACTTCGGCGGTTACGCCGGGACAGTGCATACTAAAGCCGGGACGGTCCGAGATTACTACGACGAAGCTAAGCGGAATTTAGAAACGCAAGCAAAAATATTACAAGACGCGCCGCCACAATTTGGGGCATTAGATTACACCGAAGTAGCCGATACATTGCCTTTATATGACTGTGTAATATATGCTGACCCACCGTACGAGGGTACAACAGGTTACGGTAACAGTTTTAATAGCTCCGAATTTTGGGAAACTTGCCGAAAGTGGGCGACCGCCGGGAACACGGTTATAGTAAGTGAAACTAAAGCACCCGACGACTTTACTTGTATATGGGAAAAGCCCGTAACCAGGACACTTAACCACAATGGGCGTAACACGACGACAGAAAAACTATTTATAAGGGGGTGACATAATGCGAAATCAGTACATAGTAAAGGGCAAGACTACTACAGTTTTTGTAGAAGCTCCACCCGATTACGAGGATGGCGGCTTTATAGACATAATCATAGACACCGACGACCTGGAACGTGTAAAGAGTTTTCCGGGCAGCTGGTACAGCTTTAGGCATAAGCATAATGACAAAATTTACGTACGCGGCAGTAAGCAACAGCATATACCGCCCGGCTTTACGTCAAGTCAACCGTTATTACACAGGGTAATATCAAAACCGACACGCGGCGAAAACGTAACCTTTGTTGACGGTAATAGCTTTAACTGCTGTAAGAAAAATCTTGTAAATATACCTATTGGACAAGTATACAAGCCGCACCTTGACCCATACCGTCTACCTATTGTACAGGGTGTACACTGGCGTAAAGACAAACAACGGTTTGAGGTTAAGGCATATTACGACAGAAAAGGCTACTACTTAGGGCTGTACGCCTTAGAGGACTGGGAAGCGGCAAACAAAGCCGTATCAGTATTTAGGGAAATCGGCCCGGAAGAATACTTTAAACGTTATAAAAAAGGTACTACAACCTTTTGAGAAAGGAGCTAATAAAAATGGATATTAAAGAACGTATAGAACAGGCACAGGCGAAACTAAAACAGGCAGAACAGGCTAAGACGGTAGCCGAAACACAGTTAGAAAGTGCTAAAAAAGAGTGTGACGACATCATAGCGCAAATGGAAACGTTAGACGTTACCCCGGAAAATATAGACGCTGTAATATCACAGCTGGAAACCGAGGTAGACAACGACCTTACAGCTATTGAACAGGCAATACCGACAGTGCAGTAAGGGGGTAATACTTATGTTATCTTCTTACAGGATAACGTCAACAAAAGCAGACGTTACAAGGTTAAAAACAAAGCTGCTACAGGATAAGGCAAAAAAGGATTTGCTTATACAGCATAAACAGAAGGCACTTGACGCGATAACCGAAGCGACCGAGCAAATAGGCATATTTGATAAAGTGCAGATACTTTTACAAAAAACGAGCGAGTACGCAAGGCAACAAGCTAAAGACCGTATAGAAAGTGTCGTAAGCGAAGCCTTAAATGTAGTGTTTGGCGGTAATCATTCCTTTGTTATTGATTTAGGAATAAGAGCCGGGCAGCCTGTAGCTGACTACTGGCTTAATGACGGAAGCACATTTACGAAACTTGAAAAGCCAGATTACGACCGCGGCGGCGGTAAGGTTGATATTATTTCACTTGCACTACGGTTAGCTATCGGTGAAATGGAAGGCATAACGGGACCGATGTTTTTGGACGAAGTAGGTAAACACGTTTCAAAGGAATACGCCCCGAATGTTGCGTATTTTCTGAAACAATACAGCGCCCAGTTTAACAGACAAATAGTATTGATAACGCATAATGCCGACCTTGCCGAAATAGGCGAAACAAGTATAAGCGTTATACGTAAACCGTCCGGGGAAAGCGAGGTGAAAGCAGTATGATTTTATATAACCACGAATACGATAGGCAAAAAAACGAAATAAAAATAAGGGCTGTAGAGGTTACGGAAACCCCTAAAATGTATAAGACCGTTAAACACGGAAGCCTAAAATTTTGCACCAGCTGCATACATAAATCGGATTTAGATGTATTTGAGCCACGCCACGGCAGTTTTTATATGGTATCTTTACAACCCCGTCCGCAAAAGTTTAAAGAACATATACGCTACTATTTCAAGTGTAAGTACGAAACCCATATAAGAAAGGCTAACGAGTTTACCCAGTGCATAGAAAAACTTGAAAACTGTAGCGTACAGGAAAGGGATGTATATAGTGAATAAATTTGTATTTATAGGTGACCTACATTTAAGAGGAAATAACCCACGTAATCGTATAGACGATTACCAGACGGCCGCAGATGATAAACTTATTGAGGTTGAGAGCGTAGCTTCATACTATGACGCAGACGCTATACTTATTCCTGGTGACATCTGGGACAGACCCGAAGTATCAATAGGTGTACTGTTACATTACGCTGATATATTGAATAGCGCAAGCTGTCCGATATACACGACAATAGGTAATCACGACATATACGGCTATAATCTTAGCACTTACGGACGAAGCAGCCTTAAATTGCTGGAGTTGCTTGTAGATAATCTACACGTATTAAAGGGTGACAGTGTAGTACCTTTTTCAGACGCCTACGTTACAGCCACACCTTATAGCGGCGAAATAGATATAGACGGTTACGGTTACACCGTACCGCAGACAACGCCGACCGACAAAAAACGTATACATATAGCTCACGGTATGCTGTTAGACCACAAGCCGCCTTTTGACAGGTATACGCTTGTAAGTGACTGTATTACGGACGCTGACCTTATACTTACGGGACACGACCATACGGGCTACGGAATTATTAAACGTCCCGACGGTAAAATGTTCTGCAACCCCGGCGCACTTATGAGAATGAGCGCCAGCATAAGTGAGATAGAACGGCCTATACAGTATGCACTTATAACAGTTGACGGTGACGATATTACGGTAGGCTTAGAGCCGTTGCAAAGCGCTAAACCCGGCGACGAGGTTTTAGACCGAAGCAAGATAGACGAAGCAAAAGCCAGACAGTACGCTATGGATAATTTCAGTATGCTTATACAAAGCCACACGGGACAGACAGCCACGGTAGATATTAACCAAATTGTAGACGCTATAGCAAAACAAGAGGAATACGCCCCGGAAGTTGTAAAAACAGCACTTGAAATTATAGACCGTCAGCGCGAAACTATGGGGGCGGCGTTATGAACATTAAATACATATTCCCCCTAACGCTTATTCTGCTTGATATAGGGGCTGGAATTGTCTACGGCGTACAGGGTGACTACAAAAAACTTATTTACTGGTTAGCGGCGGCCGTATTAAATATCACCGTTACATTTTGAAAGGTAGGTAATTTTTATGGGAAACATAAACAAAGATTTTATAGAGGTATTAAGTAATGAGGAATTAAAAGCTACGCAGTTACAGCTTGATACGGCTGTAAGTGAACTTATCGAAATCGGCACACAGCGCGAAAGCGTGTACGGTGATAAGGCCGTACTGGCAAAACGTGCAAGAGAACTTCAGACGGAAATACAGTTAGCGGAAAGCGACGCTATTATGAATGTACAAGGCAGCGGCAAGGACGCTTACGGTATTATCGGAAACCGTAAAATTTTTCTTACAAACGATACAGTACGTGACGCATACCGCAGAGAAGCAAGCCGTAAGGAACGTGAAGAACTGGCACAGGTTGAAGGGCAGCTTGATAAGATTAACACCGAGTTATTTAAGATAACCGACAGCTTTAACACAAAGGCTGAAGCGTTAAGGGGTATACAGGCTAAGGCACGTTTACAGGCGGCTTTACTTGAAAGCCTGGCATAGGTGGCGGTTATGACAGATACAAAACAACAGGAACGCCGACAACGCGGCGAGGACTTCCAGACAGAATTACGCCGAAGCTGGCGACATATACCTAACAGCTGGCGTATGCGGATAAGCGACCAGAACAGCGGAACACGCCCGGCAGACGACGTAATACTACTTAGGTATATAAACATACTGGTAGAAGCAAAACGTACTAACGGTGACCGTTTTACGCTGTCTATGGTACGCCCTAATCAGCAAAAAGGACTGTATGATTTTGACGCCGTACTACCGCAAAACAAAGGACTTATATTTATAAGTTTTTTAAACGACATAACAGACGAGGCCTACGCGTTTCGTTTTATAGACGCATTACGGTATATGCGTAATATGGGTACGCATTATGTACCGCTGGAAGATATACGAAAAGGGCAACAGCTAAAACGCGTAATTTTGCCAATTATGCACGATAGCAACGGCGACAGGTATTACGATTTAAAGGGGGTGGAAATATGCTACAAGTAGTATACAGCAATCATATAAGGGTAACAGGTTACAGTACAGCGTTTAAGTGCAGTATTACCGACGACCTTACCCTACCTAACCCGGCATACGAAAAGGCTAAAAAGCAACGCCGCCCTACGTGGGGTATTGACCCGCATATCAAGCTATGGCTGCACGACAGCGACGGAGCGCTTATATTACCGCGCGGTTACCGTTCACAGCTGCAAAAGCATATATACGATTACGGCATACCGTACAAAGAATACGAAAACTATACCGACGGAATGGCTGTAGATTTTGGCGACTGGAATACAAGTTATACATTACGCGACTATCAGTTACCGCTTGTAGACGCACTTACGAAAAACAACGGCGTAGCTGTAGCCCCGGCTGGCAGCGGTAAAACGATAATGGGAATGAAATATATACACACTATGGGACGGGCTACGCTATGGCTTACCCATACTACCGACCTTATGTATCAAACAAAAAAACGAGCTGAAGCAACGCTTTTAGGTGTCGGCAGAATTGGTATATTAGGCGACGGTAAGCGTGATTTTGGGGACGGAAAACTTACTATAGCGTCCGTGAAAACTCTACAGGCAAACCCACAGCTTATAGAACAGCTTAACCAGTACATAGGTGTAGTCGTTGTAGATGAAGCGCACCACTTCCCGGCTGTTCAGTTTATAGACACAGCGGCACAGTTTAAAGCTAAGCATATAGTAGGCTTGACAGCTACCCCGGACCGTAAAGACGGGCTACAGTGCTATATGTATATGGGTATCGGACCATTACAGTATACCGTACAGCGTACTAATTTGTACGACGACAGCAGCCTTATACTCCCGTCTGTAAAGTTTGTGTATACGAACTTTGACGCAGACCCGGCAAGTGACAGACAAGGCAGCAGTATAGACGCCGGGGGCGACGACTTTAGCTATGCGGAATTGTTAAACAGCTTAATAAGCGACGACGAGCGGGCAAACCTAATAGCTAAAAATATTGTTGACGCTGTACCACAGGGGCCGGCCATAGTCATAGCAGAAAGCACAAGGTACTGTTTTGTACTACAACAAAAGGTAAACGAGCTGCTACGGCAAAAGTACGGCGTAGGTAATTTATTCCGAACAGCTGTAGTACACGGCGGTTTACAGCGGTACGTATGGCGTGTGGCTTACGGTAAGGCTGAAGCTGAACGCAAAGCCGTCGAATACGGTACAGAATGTAGGTACAGTAATTCCGTGCGGCGTTGGCAAGTAAAAACACCACAGTATACGGAACAAGAGTACACAGACTGGCAGATAACCGCTAAACAGCGAAAGGAAATTATACAGGCGGCTACCGACCGCCGTATACATATCCTTTTTGCAACACAGTTAGCACGCGAAGGCTTAGATTTTCCGCACCTTTGCGTAGGGCATTGTGTAACACCTAAAAAAGGTGATACGGGCAACGCTAAAAGCGGTGCGGCATTGGAACAGGAAATAGGGCGAATAATGCGCCCAGACCCGCAAAACCCGGATAAAAAAGCTATCTGGTACGATTACGTAGACGATAAGGTAGGAATATTCAAACAGCAATATTACAGCCGCAGAAAAGTCTACAAAAGGTTAGGTATCACCGTCCCGGTTAAAGGTAAGTCGGAACGTGATATAATAGACGACTTTTTTAAAAGTCAAATATTTTAATAAAATTTGAAAGGAGCTTATAACAATGAGCGAACAGAAAAACATTAACACGACAGGGGAAACTACCCCGGAAACCACAGAAGCGGCAGACGTACAAACTAACCCCGCACAGGAACACGTAGCGGAAAACGCTATAGCGACGACCGCACCTAAAGCGGTTGCTGCACAGCCAGCGACTACGTACATTACTAATCTTTTGGCTAATATGATGGACGACTTCATAGCTGCAAACGCTGGGCTTGATGTTGACTTCGTATATATGGGTAATTGGTTGGTAATCAACAAAAAGGGTTGTTTTGTTGAAAAAGACGACGAAACCGTAAACTACGGCGACCACATAGACGTAGTTGTAGGACAAGGTGAAAAACGCTGGAGCTTGTGGGGCTTGCAGAACAGCCCAGAGGACGGACAGCTTATAGTAGCTTGCCGTGAAAAAGCTGACGCCGAAGAAATGCTTACAGCCTGGTTAAATGAACACCCGGAAGCAAGAGAACGCTACAGCCTGGACGACTTAGAGTTACGTTATATGGCGTTTGTTGTACCTGTTGACGCTGTAGCAGAAAGTGTAAAAGACCCCGACAGTATACCGCGTGTATATCTTATGTCATTCGCACCGACAGCTACTATAGCGTGGGGTAAGTATGCAATGAATGTATACAGTGGTAAATACAAGACAAGCGGTATTAAAGCACGTACGGGCGTTGCGTCTGTTGTAACACGCTTTAGTACTAAGGAAATGAAAGGTAAAGACCCGTCCGTATCGTGGCTGGGTATCGAATTTGAAGCTATGGGAATGTTTAACCCGGAAGATTACACTAAATGATTTAGGAGGCCGTCACTATGGCAAAACAAATAGAACAAGAATATAAATACGTGGACGTGTACCATTGCGACGCAAACGGTAAAAATAGTCCCTGGCGGCGTATCGCTGTTGAGGACATACCGAGCTATCAGCACGAAGAAGCAAAGGATTTTAATTGTTTTGCCACGGTCCAGCGCTACGCTAACAGCAGCAAGGTAGACGGGGAAGCGTTTATAGCTCCCCTCTACTTTGACCTTGACTGTGACGCTGACCCTACTGTAGCACAAGCGGACGCTGTAAAAATAGTAAACTTCTTTACGCAAGAGCTTGATACTAAGGACACAGACATACATATTTATTTTAGCGGTAACAAAGGTTTTCACATACTTATAGACGAAAGGGCGTTAGGAATTAAACCCCGTCCCGATTTGCACAGAGCTTATAAGCATTTAGCTGGTTATTTACGCTTTCGTCTGGGGACGACAGAAACCGTAGAAGATGATAACGGTAAACCTGTTGAAAGGACAGTACCGTTAAGGTCTTTGGATATGGTAGTGTACACCGTAAAACGTATGCTAAGGCTTCCGTACAGCAGACACCAAAAAACAGGGCTTTATAAAATTGAGTTAAGCCGTGAGGAGTTAAGCGTATTAAGCCTTGACGAGATAAAAGACAGAGCTAAAACGGGTAGCGTATCAGCAGAAATATATAGCCCGGAAGAACGGGAAAAGGCTATAAGAAAACGTCCGAAAACAGGTATTTTTTACGCCGACAAGCTAAAGGAATACGAGGACGCAGCCGCTACCGCAAAGCAACGCTACGACAAGGAAGAATATATTTTTATTAAGGATAAGCCGCCAGTATGTGTACAGGATATACTAAAAGGCGGCTGGAAGAAAGACGGCGACCGTAACCAGGCAACCGTACAGCTTGCTTGTTATTTCAAAGCGGCGGGATATGAAAAAGCCGAAACAAGTAAAATACTTGAAGAATGGGTTACAAAGCATACGAGCGCCGAAGGTAACTATAGTGTGAAACAACGTATAGCAAATACCAAAAGCGTTGTAGAAGCTGTATACAGCAGTGAAAGCGACTATAAATTTGGGTGTGCGTTTATACGGTCTTTGCACGGTGAAAAATCGGACGCTAAAGACTATGAGCGTGTACCGTGTGCCGGGGACCTGTGCCACTGTTTAGCCCGGAATGTTCACGCTGACAGCGAAGCTATACAGTTACACCTTGCGGCTACAAGTAATGCAGAGCTTACGGGAAAGCTGATAAAGACCCGTGTAATGGTAGCCGGGAAAAAACACACGCCGTATATAGTCCCTAAAAAAATAGAATACAGCTGCTGGGGACGTGAAAAGTGTAAAAAATACGGCTGTCCGTTGCTTAATATTCCCGTAGCTACAGCTTACAAAGACTTAGGAGCTACAAACCGTGAGCTTATACAAATGACCGCCACAGGCGACGACAATATAAAAGGCATTTTAAGAGATATTAGCGGTATTCCCTCTTGTCAAAAGTACGATACCGAAATTGTAGAAAACACAAATATAGATGAATTGCTTGTAATACCTATGGCAGACGACGCCGCACAGGCTGACGAAAGTATAGACGGTAAATATGTATTACGTAAAATATATGCTATGGGCGGTTTACCTGTAAGCGAAAACAAGTATTACGAGATAAGCGGTTACGTATATCCACACCCACGAAACCAGGAAAGTACCATACTTGTTACATCTGCTACCCCACTACAGGACGTTGTAGAAAGTTTTGCACTTACCGACGACGTAAAAAACGACCTAAAAGCGTTACAGCCACAGACTATGGACGTTAAAGATGTAGCTGAAAAGGTAGAAGCTATACTTAACGACCTAACATACAATGTTACGCATATCGTAGAGCGCGACGAAACGCTTTTAGGCGTACTGCTTACCTATCACAGCGTACTACGCTTTAAAGTACCCTGGGACACAATGCCTATACGTGGCTGGGTAGAAATGAAAATCGTAGGCGACACGGGTACGGGTAAGTCGGCACTTATTGAGAAAATTATGAAATATTCCGGGTTAGGAAACCGTGTAAACGCTGAAAGTACCAGCCGTACAGGTCTTACGTATAAAATGGAGCAAAGCGGCAGCGGTGGCGCGTGGTATATAGTTTGGGGTGCGTGGCCTTTGGCAGACAAAGAACTTATATGGATAGACGAGGACACGGGTATAGCAAAGAAAGAGTACAGCGAAATGACGTTAGCACGTTCTGACGGACGCTTAGAAGTAAAAAGAGCTGTAACCGCGGAAACGCCTTGTAGAGTACGTGCAATATTAAGCGGTAACGTTCCATACGGTAAACGGTTAGCTGATTATTCACAAGGCGTAGAAGCCTTAAAAGACATATTCAACAATGAAGATATACGCCGTTTCGATTTTGCGGTGTTTATGCGGTCTACAGACGTTGACCCGGAAAAGTATAACCGTCAACTTCCGACTTTCCCTAAAATTGTGACGTCGGATATTTTGAAAAATAATATACTGTTTGCCTGGTCCCGTAAAACGGAAAACGTACAATTTGCTGACGGTGCTATAGACAGTATACTTACGGTAGCTACAAACCTAAGCAAAATATACGGCAGAGCTAACGACGTACCGCTTGTGTCGCCGTCTGACGAGCGTAACAAGGTAGCCAGACTGTCCGTATCACTTGCAGCTATGTTGCATAGCGTGGACGACAGCGGCGAAAATATAGTAGTATATCCGTCACACGTAGAATATGTACAAGAACTTTTAAAAGCCGTATATAATGCTCCGGGGTGCGGACTTAACTACTACGCAAAACTTAGCGTAAATGAAGAAGAACTGACGCCCGAAAAATTTGACAAGCTAACTAAGCATTTACGAGCGTTAGACACGCTGAAAAATACGGGAAAATACAGCGAGTTTATAACGTTGTTTGCACAGCAAAAGTATTTACGCTTAGGTGATGTGGAAGCTATGTTAAGCGTTGAGAAAGAAGAAGCTAAAAGTATTGTAAACTTATGCACTAAATTACGTATGCTTGTTATGACTACGGGCGGCTACAAGAAAACGGCAAGGTTTAACGCATATATAGCTAAATGTTTTGAAATGGGGTTATTTGATAACCTTGAAGATGATATTTAAGGCAGAAAGGAAGTAAAGTAATGCGATTAAATAATTTATTCCCACAGGGGCGTACGCTTGTAGATACAGTAAAAACTACGGCAAGAAGTACCCCCGACAACCGTATACCTGTAGCCGAGTGCGTAGCTGATGTTATGAAAAAAACCAAACCGGGCGTATGGAATATTAAATACCCAAAACTACGTACACAAGGCTTTAAGGACTATAAAGCAATAACCACTATAGCGGAGCTTACAGAGTACATAAAGCATTGTGAGGAAACAGGCTTAGGCGGTTTTGACTATGAAACAAGCGGCGACCGCGACCACAGAGAGCCGCCGAAGGACGCAGACGGAAACACTGTAACGGGTAAAGAGCTTGACGCCTGGACGAAAGACGTAAACCTTGACCCGTGGAAAGCTGAAGTATGTGCTATGAGCCTGTCGGCTGCTTGTGATGAAGCAAGGGCTATCTTTATTGATAACCCCGGTGCTAATCAATTTGAGCCGGGTCTACCGAGAAGCGAAGCCCGCCGCAGACTGTTTAATACATTGGAAAAGTATTTTTTCACTAATACAAAAATAATGAAAATAGCTGTAAATATGGCATTTGAAACAAAGTTTACAGCTAAATACGGTAAATATATCCTTATGCCGTGTGCTGACCCGTTTATAGCCTGGATAAGAATAATGCAGCTTATAGCACCGCAGAAGATAGCAAACCCTAAACGTCCGTACGTCGGGAAAGGTCTAAAACCTATGACTAAAGCCGTATTTGGTGTACAAATGAACGAATTTACGGGAGTGCTGAAAAAGAATAACGCTTTATTTTTCGACGAAGTACCAAACGACGAAAACGACGCACTTAGTTACTGTTGTGAGGACAGCGACTACGCCGTACAGCATTATTTATACTGGGACGAAATAGCTAAGCAGATACCTAACCATAATGACATATACCCTACGTACAGCGAATGGCTAAAAGCTATTGAAATGCCGTTTACACGCGTTACGGGTATTATGGAATTTTGGGGAATGTATTGGGACAGTGATGTAAGCCAGACAAAGAGAGAGGAAGCCGAAATAGCCCAGGAAGAAGCGGCAGAAACCATAAAACGTATAGCACTTGACAACTTCGGTATAGACCTAAACGTAGGTAAAGGCGGCAAAACTAAGGACGTAAAAAGTTTTATTTTTGACACGCTAAAACTACCAGCGGCGGCGTGGTCCACTACTACAAAAGAGCCGAGTTTAGACAGTAACGCTATTATGGATATGATATTTATGCTGGAAAATAATTTAATAGACCCGGACGAAGAAAAATATTTAGAAGTCCCGCTACCAGAAGAATGGGAAACCGTACCGCTTGATATTGATTACAGCCAGCACGCTACGTTATGGAAACGTGACTATACAGCCGCTGAAATACGCCGTATGCGGATAGCGCAACGCAAACCGCATAAGTATAAGGCTGAAGGTATTAAGTTGTTACAGGCAATGCAAAAAATACAAAAATATACTACGTTGTTGTCGTCGCATATTGAGGGACGCGAAAAGTATATAAACCCTGTAACAGGCAGAATACACGCACATTATGAGCCGTGGACTGAAACCGCCCGCTTAGCGTCAAGTAACCCTAACGGACAGAATGTACCGCGCCCGGATAACGACGCCCTGGGTGTACGTAACTTTTATAAAGCTGCTCCCGGCAAGGTATTGTTACTGGAAGATGAAAGCGGTTTCGAGCTTAGACTGACAGCGTGGCGCAGTAATTGTAACGTAATGCTTAACGCGTTCCGAAACCACGAGGACCTACACCGTAAAACAGCCGCCACTATGCAAGGTAAGCCAGAAAGTGAAATCACAAAACACGAAAGAAGCGGAGCTAAAGCCGCAAATTTCGGCAGTGTATACGGCGGTACTGAACACGCCCTACAAAAAACGTTTAAAAAACAAGAAATACGAAAGTCATTACCAGAGTGTAAAGCCCTTGTAGACGCAGTTATGAAAACGTATCCGGGCATACCGAAGTATCAACGCGAAGCTGTGTTGCTGTCACGCGAAACCGGGTACGCTGAAACAATTTACGGCTTTAAACGTTTGCTTCCGTACATAAACAGCGGTAACAGGTATAACCGAAGCGACGACGAAAGACGCGCCCAAAATACACCTATACAGGGTAGCGCCGCCGATATTATGAAACGAGCGCAGAACACTGTATACGAAAAAATAGGACTTGATACAGCAGCATTTAACGGTAATGCTGTAAACGTGTGGGACGGTTTTATACAAGAAACGAAGGACCTGTTAAGCGTACCCGCTTTTATGCGACACGGACATACAGATATGATAGCCCAGATACACGACGAAATTATATGCGAAATTGACGACGACTTAGGGCTTATCGAAAAGTACGCCGCCTGGCAAAAAGCGGTTATGGAAATACCGCCGTTACCGGGCTTCCCTATCCAGCTGGAAGCTGAAGCAAGTATAGCCTACAGCTGGGGACAAAAACAAGACTTAGACAAATGGTTAGAGGTGAGAAAAAATGAACAGTAAGCGTAAAGGAATTATTTTAATAATTATATCGGCTATATTAGTTTTAGGAGTGATGATATATGAAAAAACAACCGTACAAACGCCAGCCCGTACCGAAGGACACACTGACCGTAGGTATGCTGGAAGCGCAGACAGAGGAACAAAAAAAGACGATACAGGACTTGAAACTACAGCGGGACCGCCTACAGGCACAGCAACAGGCAGCGACGACCGAAGTACACCGCTTACGGAACTTGTTACAGAAGCAACGGCGTACGATAGTAGGCCTGCAAGTAACACTATTTGCTATCCTTACGCTTGTGGCTACGGTCCTGGTGATACTGACAACGTAAACCGTAACCCTAACGTAGTATATTACGACGCAGAAACCTTACGCCGCGGACTGTTATATAACCTTAAACCATACGCGGAAGCCTTTGTACAAGCCCAGGACGAATACGGTATAGACGCGGTGTTTTTAGCCGCCGTAGCCGCTGAAGAAAGCGGTTACGGCAGATACACCGCAAACAAAAATAATATCTTTGGCTACGGCCGTAAAGCCTTTGTCAGTGTCCCGGAGTGTGTAGACTATGTAGCCGGGAAAATACGCAGTAATTACCTTAACCCGGACGGTATCTATTATAAGGGCTGTAGTGTTTCGGACATAGCCGTATATTATAACAACGGGTCTACATATTGGATAAATAATGTCACGGTAATTATGACCGAAATAACTACACGTGCAAGCAGAAAGGACGGATAACAAATGTGTAAAAGATTTATGGACGTACATACGGACGACGGAATATATAAACTTATAATCGACGACGATAGCGGCGACCTTGACAGTATTGTAAACAGTACAATAAACGATTTAGACGCTTTAGGTGTACCGTGGCACGGCTGGACGCCTTACGACGACCACAGGAGCGACGCAAGTATTATTGTTTTCGGTGCTGATATATCTATAAAAAGTGTCAAGATATACGAAGAAAGCGAAACAGTAGCAGAAGCCGCGACGGCTGAAAACGTTACGACGACCGAGCCAGTAGCGACCGACATTATAATAACGTTTTTGGGTAATAACCACGTTGTAGCTTGCTGGAAGCAATACCACGACGACGCTGTATGTTTTGACCTGTTACCGTATGCCGTGGACGGCGTACCCGCTCCTAATGCTATGAGTGCTAAAAACTTGTATATGTGCTTATCGACACACTTAACAGAAAATCGCATACCGACGAGCGACTACAGGCTTATTATTACAGATGTACCGCTTGACCGTGAAACAGCGAAAGAGTATATAAAGTCGTGCAGTAAATCAACTACGCAACACACGACGACAGGCAAGGCGAAACCGTGGCACGGCTGGCACGACGACGCCGACAACGTAGACGAGGGGTAAACTATGTACAGCATAGCAATGTTAAAGGATATAAAAGAACATTGTACGTATTTCTGTAATAATGCTAACTGGCTTACCGATACCGGGGACACTTGCGAACAGTCCCCGGAGTGCATATATAAAGCGGAGTGCGACAACATTCGTTATACATACGGCTGTAAGCCGTGTAATCTGGTAATAAGAGAGGTAAACTAAATGAATAAACAAGCTGTAAAACCACCAAAACTACCGCCGTATTTAATGGTGTGCGGTATACCGTATTATATCAGCTACGAGGACGATACATTACAGGCGGCAGACTTAATAAGTAAGTCAGCCACCGAAAGCCAGAGTATAAGCGTAAGCGAAAAAATACCGTTTGCTACACAATGCCGTACTTTGTGCAACGAAGTAGCCTGGCAGATGTTGAGTAGCGGCGGCCTATCTAATGATGAGTGTACGACATACAGCCACGCCGTAGGTATCGCACTACATAATTTTTTAACAAGTAATACGTTTGAATGGGTGCAAGATATAACAAGTGACACCCCGGCAACCGTAAATATTAACGGTGCAGTCTACAGTGTTTACGCAGACCGTGACGAACATTTAGACGATTTAGGTTTAGCCGGGGAAATTCAATACGATAACCTCACTATACTTTTGTATAGCACACTTGCAGCTGTAGCTAAACGCGTAATACTGTGTCACGAGATAGCACACGGAATACTGTACGAAAGCAGTTGTAAACAGCATAACGACGAAACTTTAATAGCTCCGCTGGGTTATTTTCTGTATATGCTGTTACGTGATAATGATTTTGAATTTATGAGGGGGTGACACTGTGTTTACGGAAAAGGTTTTAATAGTCCTTATAATTTGTATTGCGATATGCTTTATTACGACGTGTGGCAGTATCGGCAGCCGCAATAAGCACGACGACAAAAAGGACGGTACAGATAAATGAGAGGTAAACGACTAACGGTAGAACAATGTAAACAGCTGGAAGCATACGGCATTAAAGGCGACCCACGTAAAAAGTTTTTAGCCGAAAAGAATACGCCGACAATGCTACAGCTAAAGGACATAAGGACAGGCGACAGTGTTAAGTTTAGGAAAATTAAAGAACAGCGACGCGTAACCCTGGAACTTATGTACGAATAAAGGGGGTGCGATTTATGCAAATGATAGACAGGATAGCGGAAATATTAAAGACTGAATATAGTACCCGGTTTGACAAGATACGTAAAGATATGGTAGTGACGTCATTTTATAAATACGGTCCCATACGAGAGAATTACGGCAGCGGACACAGCGTAAAGCCCGTCGGTACACCTGTAAATGAAGAAAGGTAGGCAGACTATGAGTAAAAATATTGAATGGGGGCTAATTCACGGTGACGGTGAAATAGTAGCCACTTGCGACTATTGCGACAAGGACGAAACCGCCCAGGAGTTTAGCGACGGCTGGTACGATTTTAAGGAAGCCCAGGAAAACCTAAAGGCTGAAGGTTGGTGTTCTACGAAAATCGGCGGCGAGTGGTACGACTTCTGCTGTACTGAATGTAAGCAAAAATTTTTAGACGAAAGGGTGAAAAATATATGAACGTAACGCAGTGCGACATATGCGGAAATGTTGTTAAAAACGAACAAA
Source organism: uncultured Clostridia bacterium (assembly GCA_934476675.1). GTDB lineage: Bacteria > Bacillota > Clostridia > UBA1381 > UBA1381 > UBA4716. The sequence continues at coordinate 376,076 of CAKSOE010000001.1, forward strand.
GTATGTATTTAGAAGTACACAGGGTAACAAGTGATAACAAGGTAGGGGCAAGGCTTACGGGTAAAGAAATATGCCCGGCTTGCTGGGAAAGAATAAGCAAGCTGATTACGCCGAAGGGGGATAAATCGTGAATAGTAAAACGGACTTCTTAGAACACGTACAGAAAAATATATTTTAAAAATATTCGGATAGAGAAAAGATGGTGAGGTATAATGATTTTTAAACAAACTATTATATTTGATTTTACGCTTGAGGATTGGGTAAGTAGAACTGAGTGCCACCTTAACTGGTGGGAACTTGCGGACTCTGGTGACTATGAAATCAAATTATCACTTGACAATGAAGTGATTTTATCTGGTTTCGTAGAGGACGATAACATACTTGAAGTTATAGACGCTTTCTTAAAGGGTGTAACTTTTTCGGGGCAAGAAGAGATTACAGTTATTTATGGAATAGAGACGCCACTTGATTATTATGAGTGCAAAAGAAAAGCGTATAAGGGCGGTGCAAACAATGAATAACATACAGTATAAGGAACTTATAACCGATATACGCGTTACGTGTATGTGTACCGAGGAACAGGCTAAGTATATTGTAACTTTATGTACAAGACTGAACGCCGACCCCCGGAAATTCTTAACGCAGCTACCGCGGCTTACGGGCAAAGTTACGCCGTCGGCAACAGACGTTATAGCCGAAATGGAAAAAGTAGCGGCAAAGAACGGAATACAAACGGGCGGCATATCAATGCCTACAGGGTATGAAAACCGAGCCGCAAGGCGACGAAATAAAAAGAAGGCGGTACGGTAAAAGCAAGCTGTAGGTCGTAAAACGTGTATGGGATAGCGTGTAAGACGTAACGTGTAACGTATATTGTTTGCCGCTTACCGTGATACGTAGTACGAATACAGCTAAGAAAAACCTTACCTAAATACATATAGTAATATACTATATAACTATTATAATAATATATAAATATAATAATATAAATAATAATTTATTAAATATATAATATATACTATAGTATTTTTTTAGGGGGGGTATATAGTTTTTATACTCATTGAAACAGTGTGTATTATATATACCCCCCTTTTAAAATTTTTAATTTATATATTTTTTCGTATTTTCCGGGGGTGTGATTATGGCGTTTATAAAAAAGCAGACCGTACGTAAGTGGCTGGATAACTACAGCTACATAGTTTACGGCGGCAGACCAGACGGCGACGGCGGCAACAGCGGACAAAAATCTATAGACGGAATAACTAACCGACAGCTTACAAAAATAATGCTGGAAAGTGCTATAAGCAAGCTGCCAAGCGACTTAAAGCGTGTTGTTTATTTTCGTTGGGTGGTTAATTTCCCCCTTACTTTTGTCTTAAATGCGTTGCAAATGACGAAAGACCAATACTATTACAGATGTGATAAAGCTGTAGCTCTTATGTGTGATATTTTAAATCAAGTTTAATTATCGTTTGTCCTATGGACAACTTTTAAACCTTGATATTTTCCGAATATTGTGGTATAATTCTATTATAATAGAATTATTATAACATAAATAGGTTTTTGGGGCGGTACACTTTTAGCGAGTGACCGCCTTTATTGCCGTTCACAGACGTGTTTTGTGCGTGTGGACGACGGAAAACGTGTACAGAAAGGGGGTAAATCGTATGGCAAACGACGTTACACAGTTACCAGAAAACTTTGACCCGTACGATATGCGGTTAAAAGTAAAATTTCACGAAAAAGCAGACCAGAAGAACGTTATAGCTATTGTGCGTAATTCCCCTACTTTGTGTTGTGGAGCTATTACAGGTAACAAGTTTTGTAAAAACAGCGCGGGGGCTGGTACAGACCACTTAGGTTATGGGCGTTGTCGTATTCACGGCGGGCGAAGCACGGGACCTAAGACAGAGGAAGGCAAGCGCCGGGCTAACCAGAATAATATTAAGCACGGTTTGTATATGAAAACGTTATTACCCGGTGAAGAAGAAATTTTTAACCAGCTTAGCAGTGATGAGGATAGCCCTAAAAGCCTTACCCACGAAATCAACATACTAAAAACTAAGATTATTGCATATCTTACACGACAAGCCGATAAGTTTAAGGAAAATGTAGAGCAATACGGCGAAGATGTGGCATATTCAAAGTCTAAGGTTTGGCGTTCAGAGGGTGAAGGCGTACGTAACTGCTACCACGCCGGGACTATCGAAGACCCGGCACTTGATAGAGCCTTACGAACTTTACGCAGTTTGGTAGAAACGCATAACCGACTGTCTGGCGACGAAGGCGCGGACGACGTTGTGACTGTTATCAATAAGGAGTTGCAAGCAGCTTCACAAGGTAAAGTAGTGTTGAGTTGGTCCGCTCCAGATAGCAGAAAACCTAAAAATAGTAGTGAAAAATGTAGTAAAGACGCTGAATAAATGGCGTCTTTTTCTTGTTAAACGCTGTAAATACGGCGTTTTTTATTTATACAGGCACATTATTAGTTATTATGTGGCTTACAGAAAGGGGGCGTCTGTAGTGTGCTTAGATGAAAAACTTTGTAAAGGGTGCGTCTGTAAAATTTGCAGAAAAAGCGAGTATAACGGTGCTATGTTTGTATGTTCAGCTAATGGCTGTAGCGTTTGTAACGATAATAATATTATGCGTTTGCAAAAGTGTGACAGCTACGAAGATACGGCAGACTGTAACACAGACGACTTACGATTATGAGTAATGCCTACACTACCGAATTTACATACGAGTGTGATACTGACCCTGTAACGGGTGCGCCTACTATGGTGGCTATCCCCCATACCGTCGCAGCTGCTAAAGAAGGGTTACCGTACAACGTGATAGCGAATTTTGCGGACTTGTTTAAAAGGGAAAACTTACGGGAAGCGTGGCGTTTGTTGCGTAAAAATGACCCGTTCGACTATCAAATACAAGTAGCGGACGCTATTATATTTAGTTGTATTAACGGCTTAGGCTGGTACTTTGTTGTGCAGATTACGCGACAAGCTGGGAAGAATGAAATAAGTGCTTTTATTGAACACTATTTACTGCTGTATGGCTGGTACTTTGGTGTCGCTGTGTCCGGGGTAAAGTTTGCCCCCGTTTTTAAGCCACAGGTACAGGCTTCAATGGATAGAATAGAAGGCGCAGACGCCCCGGATAGCGGCGGTATGGCTGGCAGTACATTAACAAGCGGACGATTTAAGGTAGACGGGCGTATATGTAAATACCGCAAGTCGGACGGATATAAATATCATATAGGGCCACCACGCGACAGTAATAAATGGGCGTTTTTATCTATAAACCCTACCGCTAATATTGCGTCGCAGACAGCTTACACACTTTTAGAGGGTGACGAAGCCCAGGATATAGACGGCGACAAGTGGGAACGTGACGCCCAGCCTATGGGGTCTTTTAATAATGCTACTACCGTTCTATGGGGTGTTGCGTGGACTAAAGACAGCTTTATATACAAAGGCGAACAGCAAGCGCACGATATGGAAAGGCGTTTAGAAAAACAGTTAGGCTACAAGCCTAAACTTGTATTTAAGATAGACGCAAACGCTGTTATAGCTTCCGGGAACGAGAATTACAGAAAGGCGTTTGAAAACCAGGTAGCACGTTTGGGAATGGACCATATAGCAATACAAACGCAGTATTTACTTAACGCTGTAGACGCTATAGGGCGTTTCTTCAGCTCCGAGCAGATAGCCCGTATGTTTCATAGCGACTATGAAACAGCTGTAGAGCCTATCAAAGGGCATACGTATATATGGGGGCTTGACGTAGCCGGGCAAGAGGAAACCAGCACAGATATTAACGCCGCTGTAGGTATGCACAAGCGGGACGCGCTAAGCCTGGTTATAGGTGACCTACATAAGGACGGTACGGTAGTCCCGGTTTGCTTTTATCAGTGGGTAGGCAAGCAGCACACTAAAGTACGTGCTATGTTGCCGAAGATAATACGTTACTGGAATTGCTTAGGCGGTGTCGGTGACGCTACGGGTATCGGTGAGCCGTTGGTATATTATCTGCAAGAGGTGTTAGACCGTAATAATGCCGGGTTAGTGGAAGCATATAAGTTTAAGGCTATGGGTGACGAGAGTAAAAGCAAATTAGGTTACACGGCTTACGATTATGTAGACAATGACCTTTTTAAAATGCCTAAGCCACCTACTGACCCGGACCAGTACGAGTTATGGCAAGAAGTACGCTGGCAGTTAGAGCATTTAACACGCGAAGCGAAACGCCAGCAATGTATAAATTTTTACGTCCCGGCTAATGCAGAGCCGAGAAAACCGGGACACGAGCCGCACGACGATTTAGCTATGGCTACTTTTCTTTTGATACGGGCGGCACGAAATATTAACGTAAATTCAAGACAGGCTACGGCGTTTGACCGTAACCGTGTTGTGTAGAAAGGGGGTTATAATATGGCGACATTTGCTACAATACCCGTTACGCTGGCTGTAAAAGCTAAAGCTACAGCCGAGGACGCTATAAAATGGGTACAGGATAATAATGCGTGGCTTAGTAATGTTATCAGTAAACATGATAATTGGTTAAGCGACGCAGAAGTAGAAAAGTATCAGTTAGCATATGACGGTGCGCTTGATGAAATAGCTAAGCGTGACAAGGCACGTACGGACGGCGTAAACTATAAACTGATAGCGAACTACGCAGCTATTATCATAGACACGCTTGTAGACTATATGTTAGGCAAGTCACCTATATACACTGTAGAAGACCCGGAGCAAGAGGACGACGAAATCGACGAAGCGGAAATTGTCACCGAATACCGTAAAAAGCTAATGGAGCTGCTGAAAGAAAAGGCTACGCTTGTATTAAGTGAAATGCTACGACAGGGCTGTATAGCCGGGTACTCTGCTGTAATCTGCTGGGTAGACGAACAAGGTAACATAGATTATAACGAATATCCCGTACAGGAAGTCATACCCGTATACGACGCACGTAACAGGCTTGTTATGGTACTACGTAAGTACACCGTAGAGGTGGTTACAGACGGGCAGACCATAGAACGTACACGCTTAGAGGTATACGACGACCGTTATATAACGTACTATATCGGTGACACGTCCGGGGGTTTTACGCTTGATGAAACAGAGGTAGCCAGCGGTAACCCTATCGAGCATAAAGCGGGGCGTATTCCAGTTGTTATCTATGACAATAACAAGCCGTCAAGCTACGCAGACCGTATAAAGTCATTCGGTAAAAGTGACCTTAGCTTTGGGGCGTTTGACCTAATCGTAGCCTATGCACACGGTTTAAGTGATAAGGCTAACCTTGTCGAGTATTTACAGGATATGTATTTGCTACTTACAGGGGTTGACGTAGACGAAAACGAGGTATTGAAAATGCGTAAAGCACGTGCTATAGCCTTAAAGGACGCTAACAGTAAAGCAGAGTTTATAGCACAAAATCAAGCTGACGGAGCAGTGGAAAACTTTTTGACGCGCCTAAGCAAGGATATTTACGATACAACGAATACGCCACGGCTTAGCGAGCTGAACGGGGCTACTGCTACTGAAATTAAGATGAAGTATGCGGCACTTGACATTAAAGCCGGGAAAAAAGAGCCGCGTTTAATCGCTGCAATACGCCAGCTGTTGGGTATACTTACCGATTTTCTGAATACGCGTAAGCTGGTGGATAACCATATAACCGATACATACGAAATAGTGTCAAACCGCGACGTAGTAGACAGAGCGCAAGGCTTGTACAGTGACAACTGGGTAGATGTGTCACTTGTGCGTAACCTACCGCAGAATTATGAGGAAATAGCAAATATCGTAGCTACACTGTCTGATACTGTCCCGGATAGTTATTTGTTTGAATTGCTGTGGTTTATCGACGACCCGCAAAAAGCATTAGAGGAAATGAAAGCACAAAAGGCTGAAAACAATATAAACAGTCTTACCGCTTTGGGGTATGACAGCAACAGCACCCTGGACACCGACAATAACGGTAACCCGGATGACGACAATAACGCAGCTGAATAAAGGGGGCGTTACGTGTGGATAAACTGACGGAACGCTTGACAAAGGACCTTAACGGCTATAATGAATACTTTGCTAATGAGCTGGAAAACCTCATAGGTAAACGAGCTGATGAACTTGCACCACTTTACAGACGGTTGCAAAAAACAGCTGTAGAACAGTTGGAGCAACTTAACAAGGAGCTTGAAACCGTCCCGGAAGCTAAACGCAAGTCAAAACGTTTACGTGTACAAATGCAGAAACAGTATATAGCCCATATATTACCCGATTTAGAATTAGCAAAGGCGGCACAAGACCCCTATGTTACTGAAGTCTTATGCGGTACTGTTGAATATGGCTACTATACACAAGCCTACAGTTTGGAGCAAGCGGCTAAAGTCCCGGTAACTGTACCCGTTCTTAATAGGGCTGGCGTTTTAGGGCTTATAGCTAACGACTGGGTAGGCGACGGACATACATACAGCGACCGTATACGTGCTAATACTGACCTTGTGGCTAAAAATGCTGAAAAGGTAATACAAGACTTAGTTACTAAGCGTATGAGCTATAACGAAGCGGCACACAGCTTAAAAGATAAAATCGGTGAACGCTATAGCAACGCCGTACGTATTGTGCGTACAGAAATGACAAGAGCAAACAGCTTAGGCACAAGCTACGCAGCTATGGAAAACGCCGATATTTTGGACGGTAAATACCGCGACGCTGTGTACGACGGGCGTACGTCTGCTATGTGTGCGCACGACGCAGATTACAGCCGGGCTAACCCTTATCCGTTAGACTATGACACCCCGTCTAACCCAGGTGTACCCGGTGCGCGTATTCCTAATCACCCTAATTGTCGCTGTAGGTGGTGTACCGTTTTATCTGCTATAGGAGTTGAAAAACGTGGAAAAATAGCCCGAAAGAACGGTACAAATGATAGCTTTGGTGAAAATTATTATACTGAAGCTGAAACATTTGACGATTACGCAAAGGAACGCGGTTTACCGTCCGTAAAGGAAATGCTTGACGGTGATAACCCTAAGAGGTATCTACGACCGGGCGAAACCCTGGACGACTTAAATAAAAAGGTTAAACGTGTAAAGTTTAACGGTAAAACGGTTGTCGTGTCTAAAGCCGCCTGGGATAATGATACTACAGTTAAGAAAAAGGCTGTTGAAAAATCCGTAGAAAATGATATAATAAATAATACGAGGTGGCAACCAGCACAGACAACAGCAGAGGCCACAGCCTGGGGGCAGAATAATTTAGGTATTAAATACGTAGATTATACGGGCTTCAGCGTGGACGTAGCAAATGATGTAAATAAGACCCTTGACGAATTACGTAGACGTTTTCCGCAGATAACAGATACTAAGATAGTGTCAACATCGCAAAACCTATGCACATTGCAGTATCAGCGTAGTGTAGAAGAATACATAAAAAGGGCTGTAGATATGGGCTATGATGAAGGTTATGCCCGGAAACTTGCAGCTACATACGTAAAAAAGAAAAAAGTACCGGGAAACACTTACGCCTGGTCTACTAATCACACCTGGGGCGACCTTGAAGGTATTACGTTCAATAAAAAATACGCTTCAAACTTTAAGATGTTTGTAGAGAGTTTGGAAAGCGACGTAAAATCCGGGTGGCATCCACCGGGAACAGCTACCCCGGCGGCGGTACTAACACACGAGTTTGGCCATCAGATAGATAACTACTTGAAAAAGATAGGACGTAGGGGCTGGGTACAGACTATGTATACAGAAATGCAAGCGGAAGCTACAGATATGTTGAAAAGCGGTAGAGCTAAAACGCCGCGCGAAGCATACGCACAGCTTTTAAGTGATTACGGTAGTAAAAATTCAGCAGAATTTTTAGCCGAAGCGTTTAGTGAATACATACACAGTCCTACACCACGTACCATAGCTAAAAAAGTAGGCGAAAAAATAGTAGAAATGCTGAAAGATATTAAGTAAAGGGGCTGATTTTATGAATATGTCACGACCAGCTGTTTTAGACAGTAAGTATGTTGTACAGAACGAGAAAGGCGAGGACATTTTACTTGAAAATGCGCCACCCGACGTTGTAGCGGCGTTTAACGAGTACAAAAAAAGTATTAGCGGCGGCGGTTTTGTGGAAAACGACGACTTACCACCTATACCGCCCCTTAATAAATAACCTACGTAGGGTTACTACGGACAGGACGCTTTTACGGCGTCCTTTTTTATTGCCGTAACTTAGACAGGGCTTATAATACTGTCAAAGGACAACGCAAACGGGAGCGAATACCCGGAATAATATGCCGACGGGCTTACGGAAGGAGTTTTTACAATGGGCAAACTTAAAAAATTACAGGAAAAGTATGTAAAGGGTGAAATTACGGCCGCTGAATATACCGCACAAGTAGGACAGCTGCTTACTGACGGCGACATAGACCAGGACCAGCACGACGAAGCGTTAGATTATGACCCCGAACACGAGCGACCACAGTACAGCCAGGCAGACGTAGACGCTATGATAGCGTCACGTGCTATACGTATGGTGCGTAAGGCGCTTAAAGACGGCGGCGTAACTGTTGACGCTGATAACAAGACGCTTTTAACAAGCATTGCCGAAAAGCTGAAAGCGGCGGCAGACGGTAATACGTCGCTTAACAGCGACGACCAGGCTAAACTTACAGCGGCAACAGAAAAGGCGACAACGCTGGAAGAAAAGTTAAAAGACCTTGCTATAGAAAACGCTGTACTTAAATCGGCGGGAACATACAACCCTGTAAACCCGACACAGGTTGTACGTGCTATTCGTCTTGACTATATGGACGATATAGACTACGACGAAACAACGGGCGTCGTTGACGCTAAGAGCGTAGCCCGTGCTTTGAAAAAGGTACACGGCACAGAGCCTAACCTGTTTAAAGCTGGAACTGACGACAGTAATAACGGAAACCCTAATAACGACGACGCTTTTAAGTCAAAAGGTCCCGGCGGTGGTACAGCAGGCGGTGACAAAACAGACGCTAAGGTAACTGAAGCGTTATCTATGTTGGGAATATCCACAAAATAAAAAGAAATGAGGTAAAAAGTTATGAACAATGATTTGACTATCAGAAAAAAGACGTACCCCGCGGCTAAAGAAATTAAGGCCAGTGCACATTACGCATATGTGACTAACGGTATTACGTTAGACGGTACAAAGTTTACGGCAAACGAATATTTACCCGAAGGCTTGTGTCTTGTAAGGAATGACACGACAGGTAAATACGAAAAGTACGCCGATACAAAAAGCGGGGCGGGTACAGACGAAAGTCCTTACGTATATTCGTTCCCTACAGGCAAGTCAAACCCTGTAATTTTGGACGAAAGTGTACAGTTTAAAGCTGTAGGCGCAACAAACCCCGACTTGACAGCGGGACAGGTGCTTGTACACGGAGCAGTTTACACGGGTATGCTTACAGGCTGTACAGACGAATTTAAGAAAGCGCTTAGCGGTGCTATCCGCTTCGTAGACTAATGAAAGAGAGGTAATATAATATGCCAGGATTAGCAAATTTGAGTGATTTTTTTGAAAACCCGGTACTTACTAAAACCATTAAAGAAGTACCTGTTGAAACAAACTATATCGGACAGCGCTTCCTTCCTACGGAAGATACTTACGATATGGACTTTAACGAAACGGTAATTGAACGCCAGGCAGATATGGCAGACATCATAGACAGCGGTGCGGAAATTCCGCTTACTGACCGTGACCCTGTAAGACGTATCAGCGGTGAAATTACCGATATGGGACAGTCTTACATAGTATCTAAAAAAGAACTTGCGGCGCTTATGGATAGCGGTAACGAGGGACGTAAGACTATGGCGGTTAAACAGCTGCTTAATAAGACGGCACAGCTGAAGCGTAATATTGACGCACGTATAGAGTGGTTGCGTTGGCAAGCGTTAGGTAACGGACAGCTTGTATACGATAAAAACGGTATCAAGTTGGGTGTAGACTTTGGCGTACCGTCAGACAACAAGGTTACAGCGGCTAAAAAATGGAACGCTGACGGCGCTACCATTTTGGCAAACTATGAAGCCTGGGTACAGCACTATATAGACAAAAACACAAACGGCTACAGCCCGGACGTGTTTGTAGCGTCTATAGAAACTATCCGTACCGTGCTGAATGATACAGCTATCAGAAAGGCTATTACAGGCTACAGTGACAAGCTGCTTACCCTTGACGAGCTTAACACATTCCTTAAAGGACGCGACTTACCGCCTATGGAAGCCTTCGACAGCAAGGTAACATACCGCGACGTCACAAACGGCGGTACACGCTCCACGGTTAGACTGCTTGCAAAAAATAAAGGCGTATTCCTTAAAGAAAACGGCTTAATCGGACAGCAGCTTATGGGACCGACTTACGAAAACGGTATGAAACCCGGTATCTTTGCAAGGACCTTTACTATGGAGCGTCCTATACGTGAGGTTATCGAAGTTGTAGCGGCTTCATTCCCTAAAATCACAAACCCGGAACTTATTATGACCGCTGACGTATTGAATGTTGACTAATGGGGGTGCGTAGTATGAAAATTCAGATAACAAGACCCGGAGTTACAGACGGCTATAGCTTCCTTGACGTGGGCACTGTAGTAGAATATCCGCAGAGCGACGCGGAACGTCTTATAACAGAAGGCTACGCACAGGCTGTAGGTACTACTGCTGTTGCAGACACCGTAGACATTGACGATAACACCGAAAGTAATGCAGAAGCCGCAGTTAAGGCTTTAAATAAACTGAAACTTAACAAACTTATAGCGTTGGCTATCGAACACGATATAGAGGTAGCCCCGGACGCTAAGAAAGCGGACGTAGTTACTGCTATCATTGAAAGCGGCAAAAGCGGCGAAGTTTTAGGTTAAGGTGATATAGTATGCTTTTGACAAAAACGGAACTTTTAACAAAGTATTACACGATAGCTAAACCTGTAGCCGAGGAAAAGCAAGACCTTTACTTAATGCGGGCTAATGCCTGGTGCGAGGGTTATATAGGTGGGCTTCCCCCGGTAGCTATTGACGGTCCCGACGGTGACAATTTAAAAACAGCTGTAGCATTGTGCTTTGAAATTATGGCACGAGCCGAAACACATCAAATAAACAGCGAAACAGGCGACATTACAGAAGTAGCGCCGCCGACAGCTATAAGCGACTTGTCGTATGATGAACTGTTTGACCCGGTTAGGGATATGCTAAGACCTTATAAGCTGGCTTATGAAAATAGTACAGCTGTAAGTGATAGGGGCGTAAAATTCATATGAAATATTTTGAATTAACAGGCGTAGACGAGTGGATAGCCTGGCTAAAAACGTGTCAAAACAGCGAGCTTGAACAAATGAACGACCGTATAGCACGGTCTGTAGTTATACAGGGTTATAATAATACAGCAAGACGTACACCGCGCCGTACCGGGCGTTTGGTGCAGTCGTTAAACCAGGGCGCGCCAGAGAGTTATACAAAAATACAGGTTACAGCGTCGTCGTTTATAGTGGTATATGGTACGTGTGTTCCTTACGCCGAGTACGTAGAAACAGGCTTTAGCCAGGCTAAGCGTAAAGGGCAGTTTGTACCCGGTTACTGGTCCGGGGGTACATTCCACTATGTCAAAGGCAGTAAAACGGGTATGGTCCTTACCGGGAAAGTGGTAGAAGGTCGTCATATGTTTGAAAAGTCTTTAGATGATTTTGCAAACGGCGACTTAGAAACTATCGTATTATTTGAATTTCGCAGACTATACAGCCTGTTGTTTTAAGAAGGTGACTGTATGGACTATGAAACTGAATTAACAGCGGTGCAGACATTTATAAAAAAAGCGGCCGGCCTTAACAGCTGGCGGCGTACTGCTGTACCGCCTAAACTTGCGCGTCCCGTTGTGTTATGGGAAAGCCCATACAGAGGACGCGCAAGGCATTTAAGCCGCTGGACGTATCAGCAAACCATAAAATATTACGGCAAGCTGTTTGTAAATGATGTAGCCGAAAGCAACAGGCTACAGGAACTTTTGATACAGCGCTTAGAAGATACTTGCGGTGTTTTACCCTTAACAGATGATAAGGGTAACCGTATAGGTTGGATAAAAAACGCAGTATTTGATTTTAACGACGCGTCCGACAGTTTAGATATATCGTTTACGTTATCTTACGAAGTTGCATACGAAAGGGCAAGGCCTACCGAGCCGCCCGCTCCGCGATACGTCGGTACAAGGGTAACGTTAAACGAAGAAAATAAGGAAAGGGGCTAAAGCTATGGCAAGCAAAAAGGAAACCGCTGTAACTGAAGCGGTGTTTACAAAAACCGAGCTTATAGAACACGCCGCAGAGCTGGGAACTACGTCCGAACTTATGGCGGGGGCTTTAGTGTCGGTAAAAAAAGAACAAATAACAAGAGCAGACGCGGTAAACGCCGTTAAAGCGTTTGAAAACCGTGTTGTAGGAAAGGAGTAATTTACTATGGCTGGAACATTTACAAAAGGCGTAAGCAAAGTCCTTAGCGGTGTGTATTCCCGTATAGTTGCTGTAATTAACAGTATTACGGCTGGCACACGCGGCGTAGTGGCTTACCCATTTACGAGTGACTGGGGACCTGTAAACGTCCTTACCCCCGTAAATATCGGTGAGTTTAACGAACTATACCACGCTGAAGATACCACGCTTACAGCAAAAAAGATTTACAAACACGCAGCTAACGGCGCACCGTCTAAGCTGCTTGCCTACCGTATGGCAACTACAGACGCCGCAAAAGCTACGTGTACTTTGGGCGAGGGCGGTTTACAGCTGGAAACGCTGTACCCTACTACCCGTCCGTTTACTATTGTCGTTAAAGACGGTGTAGCAACAGGCAGTAAAACGATAGAACTAATCGAAAACGGTGTAAAATTGTTGTCGGTTACCGACACGACTGTTAGCGGACTTGCTAAACAGATTAACGCTTCGGAGTATATCCGCACCAAGAACGCAGACAGTATTACAACACTACCCGCTAACGCAAATTCTATAGCGTTTTCCGGGGGTAAAAATGGTAATAGCGTTACCGTTACACAGTATACCGCATTTCTTGAAGAAGTGGAAAGCGACGCGACCGCTAATGCTTTTTCACTTGACGGCGTTTCTGACACGTCTATTATTACAAGTGTTATCACCTGGCTTAAACGAGTACGCCAGGAAGGGCTTTACATAACGTTTGTAACTGGCGGTCCGTCGTCCTGGGACGGTGACACGTCGGCGGCAGACACAGCTTCCGTAGGCTATAACTACAGAGCTGTAATTAACGTGGGTAACGGTTGTGACGATTATACTGCCGCAGATATGGCAATTTTTGTAGCCGCAAGGGTAGCAGCTGTAGCGCTTAACAGAACGCTTACAGATGAAACCGTACCGTATACGAAAGTTAATAAGGTACTTAAAAAGACCGTGAGGGAAACCGCAAAACAAAAGGGTACGCTGTTATTTGTTAAAAACGGCGACTTTGTGGAAATCGACGAGGGTGTAAACACTCTTACAGCTCCGGGCGACGGTGAACGTAAGGAATTTGGTAAAATTCGTGTATCTAATACGCTGGACTATGTTACAAAAGACCTTGAAGCCTTCGGCAATGAGTATAAAAAAACCAAGTCCAATACGGCTGAAGCCCGCCAGTGTTACGCTACGCTTGTTGAGGAACAATATTTAAAACCGCTTATCAATGACGAGGTTATCAAAGACGGTTGCTATTATAAACCAGACCCGGAGTATCACGGCGACAGTGCGGTATATACCCCGGCTATTGATGAAGCATACTTCGTAGCTGATATTACGCCTGTAGACAGTATGGAGCGTATTTATCAGACTATCGGCGTAAATTTCTAAGGAAAGCGAGGTACTAAACTATGTATGATGTAAACGACGTAATTAACGGGTTATATGGTTACTGCTACGACGAAAACGGACAGCAGATACAGAGTGCGCAGAGCTTTGAAACTACCGTAGAATTTGAAAAGGAAGCCGTAAAACAGGCTGGTAAATTTATGGATAGCCACAAAGTTATGAGCGGCAGCGGCAGCGGTACAATGACTATACATAAGCTGGATAGCAGACTACAGCGTAAAGTAGCTGAAAATCCTACAGCTAAGTATAACTATATCGGAAAGCTGGCAGACCCGACCGCAAGGGGCGAAGAAGCTATTATGTATAAGGGTGTGTCTTTTGACAGTGTAGAGCTTACAAAGTATGAGCTGGGCGCTATTGTAGACGCGGAATTTCCTTTTACATTCGACGATTACGAGTATATTAACAGTATTGATTAAACAACGGGACGCGGTAATATGCGTCCCTTTTATTTTAAGAAAGGTAGGTAATTTACTATGGCAGAAGCAAAAAACGAAAAAGCAAAAATTTTAGGCGAGGAAGAAACTACGGTAGCGTCGTACTTGTCGCTGGAAGATGTTTTAGGCATTGATAACGACAAACTTACGGCAGTTGCTAAAGGTGAATTTGATACCGAAAAGCTGGGTACTATTCCCTTTAGTGCTATAAATCACACAGAGTATAAACAGGCAAAACACGACTGTCTGAAAATCGACGTTATAGACGGTGCGGTACAGACAAACGTGGACGACGATAAACTAATGGTTAAAATCGTATTGCTTGCGGTGGATAAGGACGACCGCAGTAATTTTACATTCGCTAATAAGGCATTGCTGGAAAAGCTGAACGTACATACAGCAGACGCGGCTTTAGGCGTGTTGCTGTCGCCCGGTGAAATTGTAAACTTCGCTGTAGCGGTGCAGAATATAAGCGGCTTCGGAAAGAAACAGGCTAAAAAGGACGAAGAAGCAATAAAAAACTGCTAAAATCTAACAGGGAAGCAAAGTTATTAGCGTACATCTGGAACACTTTAGGCAAGTGGCCGGGTGACGTGTATAACCGCCCCCCGTTAGAACGCGAATTTATATACCAGGCCACCCTTCTTAAAATAAAGGAAGAAAACAAGGCAGCACGTAAAAATAAGGCTTCCAAGTAAAGGGGTGTTAAAATGGCCGAGTTTACTATGGGTGCTTCCCTAAAAATGACGAATAATTTTAGCGCGCCTATGTCAGCGGCTACACAGTCGGCAGAGCATTTTAAGCAGACACTTAACACCGCCGACCAAGCTGTAGGAAACCTTGACAAAGGACTAAGCAAAATTCACGGAAAAGGTTTACAGGAGCTTAGTACATCTGCTTCACAAGCGGCTACGGCGGCAAACAGCGTTGTAGCACCTGTAGACGGTATAGTAACGTCTACAAATAAAGCCTTAAACGCTATTCAGTCATTTAATAGGGGCTGGCAGACCGTAAAACAGCTACCGAGTACGCTACATAATATCGGTAGTGCATTAAAAACAAATGTAGCAGACGGCTTTGTAAGTGCGAAGCTGCAAGCGTCTTTATTTGTCGCGTCTGTAAAGGCTGTAGGCAAGCAAAAGTTTACGGGTATGGTAAACAGCATAAAACAGCTAAAAAGTACGTTGACAGAGGGTAAAACAGGCGTACAGGGACTTGCTACGTCGCTTAAAAACATAGGCAAAATCAGTATCGCAAGCACGGTAAACGCCGTGCGAAATCTTACGCAGAGTATGAAAGAATTTGCTAAGATAAAAATAAGCGGAATAAGTGACAAGCTAAAAGGTCTAAAGAACAGTTTTACAGACGGCAAAACCGGGGCTTCCGGGTTATTTGCCGCGTTAAAAAAGGTAGCCGGGGTTAGTTTTAACGCCCTACATACCGGGCTATCAAAAATCGGCAGTTTAGCGAAATCAGCCGGGAGCGCTGTGGCGAGCGGTTTAGGTAACGCTGTAAAGACCACGGCAAAAGGCTTAGGTGTTGCGGCGGCAGCCGGGGCGGCTGGTGTAACGGCACTTGTTACGCAGTCGGTTAAAGCATTTGGTGACTATGAACAGTTAGTAGGCGGTGTAGAAACCCTATTTAAAGATAACGCCGGGACCGTGCAGAATTACGCGAATAATGCGTATAAGACAGCCGGGTTATCTGCTAACGATTATATGGAAACCGTTACAAGTTTTTCGGCGAGTTTGTTACAGGGCTTAGGCGGTGACACTGCTAAAGCGGCAAGCTACGCAGACTTAGCTATAACCGATATGGCAGATAACGCTAACAAAATGGGTACTGGTATGGATATGATACAAAACGCATACCAGGGCTTCGCTAAACAAAACTATACAATGCTGGATAACTTAAAGCTGGGTTACGGCGGTACAAAAACAGAAATGGAAAGACTGTTAGCCGACGCGTCTAAGCTGTCTGGAAAAAAGTTTGACATATCTTCATTTTCGGATATTGTAGAAGCTATCCACGTTGTACAGGAAAATATGGATATAACAGGTACAACGGCGAAAGAAGCGGCGACGACTATACAAGGGTCTGCTTCCTCTATGAAGGCAGCCTGGGGCAATATGCTTGTTGCACTTACAACGGGCGGCGACGACTTTAACAGGTGCTTAGATAATCTTGTAGACAGCGCCTTAACGTTTGGTAAGAACGTCATACCCGTAGTACAGTCAGCATTAACCGGGGTAGGTAAACTTATAGAAGGGTTAGCCCCCGTCGTAGCACAGGTGCTACCGGGTTTGCTTAATTCTGTATTACCCGGTCTGTTAAATGCAGCCACATCTATTATAGACAGTCTTGTAACGGCGTTACCGGGGCTTATATCAACTATTACGCCCAGCGTTGTAAGCGGCGTGATACAAATATTTACGAGCCTGGCACAGTGTATACCACAAGTAATATTAACGGGCTTAGACTTAGTTATAGGTTTAGCCCAGGGCATTACACAGGGTTTACCTCAAATAATGCAAGTTGCAGTACAAAGTATATCGTCGTATATAACAGGTTTGGCAAGCCGTGTACCAGATATTATGAACACAGCTACGCAGCTTTTGTTAGCGTTGGCACAAGGTATTACACAGAACTTACCGACATTGATACAAACAGGTTTACAAGCTGTAGTGTCGTTTGTACAGGGTATAGTATCTAATTTGCCAGCGTTATTGTCGGCGGCTATGCAGTGTATTATGTCACTTGTACAGGGTATTATAGCGAATTTACCGCAAATACTACAAGCCGGGGTACAGGTAATTACAATGCTTGTACAGGGTATTGTAACTATGCTTCCTATGCTGATACAGTCGGGTATACAGCTTATAATAACTTTGTTGCAAGGAATTATACAAAATTTGCCGCAAATACTACAAGCCGGGGTACAAATTATTGTAACTTTGGCTTGTGGGCTTATACAGGCAATTCCGCAGCTTGTGGCGGCAGTGCCACAATTAGTATCGGCTATTATAGACGTAATACTTAATACTAACTGGCTGGACGTAGGCTGGCAGATAGTAAAGGGTATCGGCAGCGGTCTTTTAGACGGTATAAAAAGCATTTTCGGCGGTGGCGGTAAAGAGGGTGGCGCTTCTTTAACAGAGGGCGCGGCTTCCGGGATAACGTCTAACCTGGGTGCGGTGTCTAATGCAACGTCGCAAATATCCGCAACAATGACACAAGGGCTACAGTCCGGGACAACAGACTTTAACACGTTTGGAGCTAACGCCACTAACTCTATAGCAAGCGGCATTACTACAAATGCCGGGGCTGTATATGACAGTGCGGCGGCTTTAGGTCCCGGAATATCAACAAGTCTAAGTACAAGTTTAGCCGCTGTAGACACAACGGCGACGACCAGCGCGTTAGGTACAAATATCACAAATGGCGTAACGGCTGGAATACAAACGGGTACGGGAAGCGTTGTAGCAGCTGCTAACGATATGTCAGCACAGGCACAGGGCGCTATAAACAGCGGTATGTTAAACATATCAGCGTCATTCGGTACACTTGATACAAGTGCTATTACAAGCAAATGCACAGAGGTTGTACAGGCATTTACCGACGGAATGGCAAACGCTAACAGCGTTGTAGCAAACGGTATAGCGACTATCACAAGTACACTTAATTCTTGTGACTTGTACAGTTGTGGCGTAAATATAATGCAAGGCTTAAATAACGGTATGCAGTCTATGAGTGGGTCTATAATGGCTACCGCTCAAAGTATTGCTAACAGTGTTAAGTCTACTATAAATTCGGCGTTAGCTATACACAGTCCGTCCCGCGTGCTATTTGAAAGCGGTGAATACACAGGCGAGGGCTTCGCAAACGGCTTACTTAGCCTTATTAACAAAGTTAAGGCTAACGCCCAGACGATAGCAGATACAGCTGTAGAGCCGTTCAGTCGAAACGGAACAGCCGGGGACATAGCGGCAAGCGGACCGATTACAAATAATACGGGACGCACAAGCGGCGGTCTTAAAGTAATGATAGAAAATCTTATTTTACAAAACGTCGGCGACAAAGACCCGAAACAGCTTGTAAAAGAAATCTTAGCAGAGCTTTACGCACAGTTGGGCGGGGACAATGAGTTACTAAGCGACGTAGATATGGGGGTATTGTTATGAAGTTAGGAATAGATGTAGACATCACAATAAAAGCCCCGGACGGTGCTTACGTTACTATCCCGGTAGTCCCGGAAGAAATAACCTACGACGACGGGAGCGGAACACCTACAACCGTTTCCGTCTTAAATATAGGTAACATAGACTTTTACAATGGCGTTGAACTTGATACTCTTAGTTTTTCGTCGTTTTTCCCGGCACGGTATGACGCCGGGTATTGCAGATACCCGGAACTAAAAAAGCCTACCGATTACCGAAATCAAATAAGCAGTTGGAAAGGCGGCAATACGGGAACGTATGTAGAGGACGCGGCAGTATTACAGGTTATTATCCCCGCCGCTGGTATTAACAAGTCTATGAAGGTGTCTAAATTCACCTGGAAATTTAAAGGTTTTGAGGGTGACATATATTACGATATTACCTTTAAAGAGGAAAAAACGATAACGCCTATACAGGTATCTTCCGGGGTGGTTGTGGCAGAAGAAACAAGAGAGCCAGAGCCAGTACCAGAGCCAGTAAAGGAAATCGTTAAGGGTAGTACCGTAAAATTTAAGGGTGGTCCAGTGTATACGTCGGCAAACGCCACAAGAGCCGCAGCTACACGAGGGGAAGCTACTTGTGAATGTACCATAGTGTATAATGGCAGTCACCCCTTCCACCTTATAGGCGGTGGCGGTAGTGGCGGTGCTAACCGTGTCTACGGTTGGTGCGACGCCGAAAATTGCGAAGCTATTTAGGGGGTGCGTCAATGAGTTTTACCGCGACGATAGCGGGTACTGATGTTACAAGAGCGTTGACAGCACCCCCTACGATAACAGACCAAATTAACGCTAATTGCTGTACATTGCAGTTTTCAGTACAGCAACAGAAAAACCCACAAAATCTAATAGGTAAATCTGTCGAAATTTTAAAAGACGGTGAATGTTGGTTTTACGGAAAAATACGCAAACAAGACGGAACAGCGACGGGCGACGTACAGTTTACCGTTTATGACCCGTTGTTTACCTTCAGCAGATTTAGCGACGATTTTTACTTTAAAAACCAAACAGCTACGCAGATATTTACAGCTGTAGCGGAAAGGGCAAGCGTACAGCTGGGCGACATAGCTAATACTGAAGCCGTGTTCCCCCAGCTGTACTACCCTAACGCAACTGCTGAAAAAGTATGTGTAGACGCACTGGCACGAACACGAAAAGCTAACGGGCGTAAGTTTTGGTACAGGTTTGACCCTGTAAGTAAAACCGTTGTAATGTTTGAACGGAGCGTACCCACCGACATATGGGTATTTAAAACAGGCTTTAACCTTACAAACGCCAGTAAGTCGGACAGCGCTGTAGATACGTTTACGAGTATTAAGCTGGTAAACCGTGAAACGGGGCAAATAGTAGTTAAGACAAATGACGCAGTAGCCGACGAATACGACCTACACACACAAATGTTTGAGGAAGTAAGCGACGACAGCGTGGACTTAAATCAGCAAGCGGCAGAAACGCTAAAGGAAAAATCAAAACTTACTACTACAATGACATTAGAGGGTATTAACCCTAATGGGCTTATACCGAGGTTGTACAGCGGTGACGCCATTTACGTTGAAGAACCTAATACGGGTTTAGTCGGTGGCTATTATATCCGTAACGTGACACACGTAATCGAAGCCGATAGCTTAGTAACGTTGTCTATGGATATAGTCACAGCCCCGGACTTACCCGAAATACAGGTAACCGACGCAGATAAAACGACGACCGACAGCGGTGTTAAGAAAGAGAGTAAAAAGGAAAGTGAAACACCTGTATATCTTCAGCCAGACGGTAAGATTTATCATAAATCAAACTGTCCCGTTATTGAGGGGTGCAAGTGTACAAAAACAAACAAGGAAGCGGCAAAGAAAAAAGGTGCGTTACAGTGTGCCGTATGTAAAGCGTAGGGGGTGTAAATATGCCGACAGATATATTAAAACAGATAAGGGGAACGCCCACGCCGGGCGTAGGCGAATTACGTATAGCCACAGCTGTAACGTGCGACCCCGACCCTACTACGTTTGTGCTTAACGGTACAGAAATAGCCTTAGACGCTTCTGTATTCACGATACCCATTAGCGTATACCCTATCTGCAAGGGCGACACGTTTTACGTATTGCCTGTAGCCGGGAGTGACAAACAGCACTGGGGTATTATCGGAAAAGTAAATAATACAAATGCCGTCGGTGTTATGACAAGTGCTACAGCTTGCCAGGTACAAGGAATAGGCAGAGCCTACACGGCAGCCGACCTACTTATACCACCTTACATAGCTATTGACGGCAACTTTAGCAATGGTAATACGCACAGCCACGGAGCTTTTACGCGCCCGCTTAAAACCGGGGACCGTGTAATACTCTACCCTGTAGCTGTAGGCGGTGCTGTCAAGTATGCTATTGCAAACTACTATTAAAGGGGGCTAACGTATGGCAGATACAAAGAAAACACCTGTATTTGACTGGGACACCGGGCAATTTGCTTTAGGTGTAGGCGGTACAGTAAAAACCGCTGTAGGCGCTGAAGCGGCGGCCATAATTGCGCAAAAAGCGTTAAATACGCAGTTGGGTAAATATTCGGTATACGCAGATTACGAGGATTTTACTAAAAATCATATATACGGTAGTCGTGTTCACGATATAGCTGTGCGGCAAGATTTACCCGAAGCTGTAAGACTGTCCGAGATAGAACGCGAAACAAAAGAAGCGTTACGGTACGACCCCCGTATCAGAGAGGTTACAAGCGTTACGGTATATACGGGCTACGATAACGGCGAGAAGTGCATATATACGGACGTGGAATTAGTAACCATATACAATAAACAAGTTGAGGTAAAGGGGGTTAAAGTAAATGGCTAAACGACCCACATATACACCGCGGTTTATTGAAACCGCTACCGATATTACTAAACGTATGGTCGGCAATATCCCGGACACCTGGCACAAAGAGCCGGGCGACTTTATCTACGACGCTATGAAAACTAACCCGGCTGAAATTATACAGCTTGAAGAAAATCAAGACCGTATTTTACGTAGTGCGTTTCCGCAGTATTGCGACGACGAAGATTTAGATAATCATTTAACATTACGAGGGCTTACGCGTACAGAAGCTACAAACGCTGTAAGGCTTTTATCTATAACGGCTGACAGCGGCGTTAAAATACCGCAAGGATATACGCTTACGTCTGTTGTACTGGATAACGACGGAAACCCTATACAATATGCTGTACGTGCAGAAATACGGTTTACCGACGCAGCTACGACCCGTGACGTATACGCTGTATGCCATTCTGTCGGTACTGTCGGAAATATCCCGGAAGGGTCTGAATTTGTGTTACAGCCGCCTATACCGGGTGTTCGCAGTATAACAGATTTAGGGTTAAGCGTAGCCGGGGCTGAACGGGAAAGCGCAGACGAATATTACACGCGATACCTTGAAGATATAGAAAACCCGGATACGGGCGGTAACGTCAACGATTACAAACGCTGGGTATTAAACGACTTCCCAGCTGAAACGGGTATAGTCATTCAAAAGGTTATTGTAGAGCCGAGATATAAGGGTAACGGTACTGTACGTATCGTGGCAATAGGCGGCGACTACAGCGTATTGTCTACGGACGAAATAGCGGCGTTACAGAAGTTTTTAGACCCTACGGGTTTACAAGGATTAGGCTACGGTAAAGCACCTTGCGGCGCTACTGTAGACGTGTTTACTGGCGAAAAGAAATACATAGATATTACCGCCAGTGTAGACTATGTACCTAACGCAGACCACGCCGCCGTACTTGAAGCGTTTAAGTCTGCTGTAGTGGACTACATAAAGTCGCGTATATTTGAGGTTGACCCTACAACGAAACAGCTATACCCGATAGGCTATAACAAAATCGCGTCTATTTTGGGTAGTACGGAAGGCGTAGACAATTTCCACGATTTAAAGATAAACAACGGCACTGTAGACGTAGAGTTAGAATTTTTTGACATACCAGAGCTAAGGGGCGTGACCTTTAATGATTGATACAAGTACGCGTACCGAAGGAATGGTAAACGCTTCAGCTGACTACTACCAGGAAAACGAAATTTTTACGGCTATACAAAACGCCCAGGCTTTAGAGTATGACCGTATATACAGTAATGATATGGACTTAGCGTTACAGCTATCACCATTAACCGCTACCTGGGGGCTTGTTTACTGGGAAGAAAGCGTAGGGTTACCTATGCACAATAACACTGATTACGAAACACGGCGGCCAGCCGTGCTTGCAAAGTTAGCTAAAGCTGAAAATTTTAGCGCGGAAATGATACATACGTTAGTACAGGCTTACGGTAAACATTGTACTGTTACCGTAAACAGCAACACAAGCACCGTAACGATAACGTTTACAGACGGTCTACCTAATCTGTTACCAGCGTTACAGGAAACTATAGAGGGTATCATACACGCACATTTAGGCACAGTGTATAAAGTTATTTTTTCATATGCACAGCTGGAAAGCTACACACACGAAAAACTAAGTAACTTTACACACGACGAAATACAAAACGGAATACCTGTAGAGGGGGTGACTTAATATATGGCAAGTCTTACGAATTTGTTAAAACTGATTAAACCAGACAAGAGCGAAAACTACAGTGTAGACATCTGGAACGCAAACAGCGACACCATAGATGAAGCTGTAGGTAAACGCGTGGTAAAAAACGACGACATAGTACCTAAAACCGCTACAAAAATAACGTATGACGCTAAAGGTCTTGTTACAGGCGGCGCAGAACTTGACCCGGACGATATACCTAACCTTGGTATATCAAAAATCACAGGACGCGCCCCGGTTATTTATGTTGACGGTGTACCGATATACGGAAGCCGTTTCGTGGATATTGACGATAGCGGAAATATGGTACTTAAAGCTGACGGAAGCGGCGACTGGCTTATAAGTGTAACCGAGGACGGCAAGGTATTAGTTACACGAGCTGTAACACCGATAGCCGACGACCTGGTAACAAATGACGCAGAAACAGCTTTAAGTGCTAAAATGGGTAAATATCTTAAACAGCTTGTAGATACTGTCACAACAGCATTTAACACGTTTGTAGCGCGTACGGATAACCCCCACAAGGTTACGAAGGCACAGGTAGGTTTAGGTAACGCCGACAACACGGCTGACGCAGACAAAAATGTAGCTACGGCTAAAAAATTAGCCACAACACGTAAAATAAACGGCGTAGCCTTTGACGGCAGTAAGGACATTACTGTAGCAGACAGTACAAAGATACCGACGACACAAAAAGGTGCGGCAAACGGTGTAGCGGAACTTGATGCTAACAGTAAAGTACCGTCGTCACAGTTGCCCTATTACAACAGCAGTCCTACGATTTTTATAGACGACAAGCCTATATACCATATTACGTTTGCAGACGTAAAGGACGGTAAAGCTGTAATATCCGACGACGGAAATGGTGAATATCTTGTAGCGTGTACCCCCGACGGTACGGTATACCTACGAAATATGACTAACAATGTTACAGACCCGGTAACGGGTGTTGTATACAGGCTGGATATTGTAAATAATCAGCCGCAACTAACAAAAATTTAAAGGAGTGAAACACTATGAGTATTACACGTTACGCACGTCTTAGGGACGACGGCCGCGTAGAGTTTGCACCTAAAGGGGCAACCCAGGAACAGCTTACGGAAGGCGGCTACTTACCCTATGAGGAACAGGAAAAGCCTACGGGCGAACACAACTACGCTACAGAGTATACACAAAAAGACGGCAAGATAATTAGGGGCTGGAAACCATACCCGAATTATGAACGTATTGCAGAGCTAAAAGAGCAGCTTACGGCTACCGATTACAAGGTAATCAAATGTAATGAAGTCCAACTTGTCGGTGGCGATATGCCGTATGATATAACGGTACTGCATACTGAAAGACAGGCAATACGCGACGAGATTAACCGTTTAGAAAGGTGTGAGGATAATGAGTAAAAATATTTATCTTTCGACAAGGGATAAGAGCTTAGAGGAATTAAGTTTAAGCCTACCCCCTAACAATGAAATCATTGTAGACGATATGGGTGACCCGTCTGTTATGGTAAAAATCCCCCAGCTTACCTACAAGGACGTAGGTATAGGCACAAGCACAAACGTTTTACCCGCCTTTAAGGTAAATGGTAAGACGATACCGTACCTGTATATTTCAAAGTATAAGAATATCGTTAAAAATGACAGAGCCTACAGCTTGCCGTATAAAGCCCCGGCTATAAATATGACGATAGACCAGGCGCGTACTTATTGCGAAAACAAAGGCGACGGCTGGCACTTAATGACTAATGCGGAATGGGCGGCCATTGCTTTATGGTGTAAAAAGCATAATTGCCAGCCATACGGCAATAACAACGGCAGTTACGCCGACTACTATAACACAACCGATAAAGGTGCACCTATGCCTATATATAACGATAACTACGGTGATAACATACCCTATACGGCAACAGGCAGCGGACCTAAAAACTGGTTTCATAACGACGACTTCAGCGGCATAGCTGACCTTAACGGTAACGTTTGTGAATGGGTAGGCGGTCTTAGGCTTAATAACGGCGAAATACAGGTTATTCCCGACAATAACGCCGCACAAGCTGTAGACCAGGGCGCTAACAGCGCCCTGTGGAAAGCCATAAGCCAGACGGGCGCTATGGTAGCGCCCGGCACGGACGGAGCGTTAAAATTTAACAACACGACAGGTATTAAAACCACAAGCGGTACGTTTCAGGGTATGACCGTTGCAGACGGTATCACTATCCCGGACTATCTGAAAGCCTTAGCGTTATATCCTAATGACGCAGCCGACACATACAAAAATGACCGCTTCCACACCGGCACAAGTAGCGAAAATGTGCCATCTCGCGGCGGCAACTTCAACGCCGAGAGCAACGCGGGCGTTTTCTTCTGCGACTTCGGCCTACTCCGCTCGTACTGCGATTGCGACGTTGGCTTCCGCTCCGCTTTTGTACCCGGAAATCTGCTTACTGATTAACTGACAGCCGACCGATAGGGCGGCTTAGAAAGGATAACGATTATGGAAGATTTAAAAATACCGTAAAAACTATACGATATGATTAAGTACGGTTATATCGCATTAGCACAATTTCCGAAAAGTGAAAAAATGCGCTGTAAGCTGGCTGAAGAATACAGCGGACAGCAGAAAGGACAGTAAGCTATGGATAACGCAGTAAGTAAAGGCGTTTTTGACGCTACAAACAAAATAAATGATGAACGCTTTGCGCGTGACAAGCACGACCTTGAAAAACACGACGAAGCAATACAAAAATTGACCCAGCTTACCGCTGAAATCGGACAGCTGGTTAAACAGCACGACGATACAATAAAAAACCACGAAAGCCGTATAGACACGCTGGAGCATAAGCCTTCTGTATGGTTTGACCGTATTGTATCTGGTATTGTGGCGGCTGTAATTGCCGCTATCGTTACAGCTGTTATTAGCGGTAACATAAACCTGTAAGGGGTGTTATGATATGCGAAAAAAGACAAAAAAGCGTTTTAAGGGCTTGTTTATGCGTATTATAGTGGTATTCTGTTTAGCCTATGTGGTTTATATTACAGAACGGTCTTTACGTATATGTGAGCTTACGCAAATATCCCCGGCGGCCGTCTACGGTACAGCCGTAGGCTTTTTCGGTGCTGAACTGATAATGTTACTGGTTAAGCGTATCACGAATGATAAAACCGAAACAAAGAAAAACGACGACACGGGTAATAAAATAGAGGACGGACAGCCGTTACCTCTACCGTAAAGGAGTGAAAAAGAATGAACGTATTAAATTTTATAGCGGAAAACTGGGATATTATAGCTGTTATTCTGGTACTTATAACCGGGGTACTGCTTAGGCTTAGGGCTTTATGGAAGGGCGACGTAGTAGAGTGGCTTGTAGCAATATGCGCCGACGCGGAAACGCTTTACGGCGACGGTACGGGTTACCTAAAGCTACGTTATGTATATAACGCATTTCTGGCTACGTTCCCGGTATTGTCTAAGTACATATCTTTTGATACCTTTAGTCAATGGGTAGACATTGCCTTAGACAAGCTGAAGGCTAAACTAAGTGCAAACGAGAAACTAAACAACGTTGTAAAACCTGTATTAGGGGGTATTAAGAATGAACAATAAAGAACTTGCACAAAAAGCGTTAAACGTAGCACGTAATTATAATACGGCTTACGTGTGGGGTACATTCGGCTTAGTGGCAAACGGCGCTAATATGCAAAGAATGATTAACCAGTATTCAAAGAACACGAAATACCTAAACAAGGCAAGGCAGATATACGGTAACGGATATTTCTTTGACTGTGTGGGGCTTATTAAGGGGCTTTTGTGGGGCTGGTGCGGTAACCCTAACAAAACATACGGCGGTGCGGGGTATGCGTCTAACGGTGTCCCGGATATATCGGCCGACCAAATGATAACACAATGTAACGACGTGTCTACCGATTTTAGTAAAATCGTTGTCGGTGCGGCTGTATGGCTTCCCGGACATATCGGTATATACGTCGGTGACGGTAAGGTAGTAGAAGCTACACCGTCATTTAACAACGGCGTCCAAATAACCGCTTGCGGCAACATAGGCGGTATTTCTGGTTTAAATACAAGAAAGTGGACGAAACACGGTAAAATACCGTGGGTAAGCTATTCAGCCGTCACACCTACCGCGGCTGATACGCTTACCGACATTCACGGACACTATGCGGAAAAACACATAAAAAAGCTGATACACTACGGAATTATCAGCGGCTACGAGGATAACACCTTTAGACCAGATAACCCCGTAACACGCGGCGAATTTTCCGTAATGACCGAAAGGGCATTAACTAAGGCTTGCGGATATAACCTTAAAAAGTCCCACGCCTTCAGCGACATAGACGGTTATTACGGAGCTGAAAGCATAGACAAGATTACCGCTTGTGGTATCGTGAACGGTTACGAGGACGGCACTTTTAGACCTAACGCAAATATTACACGAGGACAGGCGGCAATGATTACAGCTAACTTCCTGTATTATTGCGGCATAAAGGCTAAGACGATTGCTAAAACGTTCCCGGACACAGCTAACCACTATGCGGACCGTCATATACAAACGCTTATAGCATACGGCGTAGTAAATGGCTACGAGGACGGCACTTTTAAACCCGACATCAACGTAACACGAGGACAGGCGGCTATAATGCTTGCTAACGCCCTTACTATCGTTGGCAAATAAGATAACGTATAACCCACCTTACACAAGCTGTAGGGTGGGTTTATTTTTATTGCCTTAAAGAAAATTTATTAAATTTAAGTTGTCCTATTGACAAACATAAGTAATTGTAGTATACTTGTCTATAGGACAAATAATAAATATTAAATTGTCATATAGAAAGGTGTGTTACTATGAAATCAGTAGAAAAGAACATCATACGCTATCAGATTATGGCGAAACACAAGCAATTAACAAGGGGCGGCAACTATCATACAGCCCGTAGACTGTTAGAGTTTTTACGCAAAAAACGTATAGCTTTAGACCTTAGCGACGCAGACTATGAAGCAGACGATATATTAGCGTACTTAGGACTTAGAGCTACATACAGCCGCAGCTTTTGTACGGCGTACTATAAACTGTAAGGGGGTTACGTTATGGCAAAGCGCAGAGGAAACGGCGAAGGGTGCATATACAAACGTAAAAACGGCTGGGCTGCCGTCGTATCAGACGGTACAGACCCTAAAACAGGTAAAACTAAACGTAAATTTTTGTACGGTAAAACACGTGAGGAAGTAAAAGAAAAACTACGGAACGTACAAAACCAGCAAGCGACGGGCGGTATAGTAGACGCCGGGCGGCTTAACCTTGCTACCTGGGTTACGACCTGGTGTAATGCTTACGCTAAACCGAATATAAAGCCGTCTACATATGATAGTTATATGCAGCAAATATGCTGTCATATTATACCCGAATTAGGCGGCATTTTATTAAAAAGACTTACGACGACCGATATACAATGTTTTTATACTAAACTGCTGGAAAGCGGTAACAAGTCAAAAGTACAAGACCCGGACACCGGGGAGCTTGTAGAGCGTGGCGGCGGTCTGGCCGCGTCAACCGTGGTACGTATTCATAATATTTTAAACGAAGCCTTAGAACAGGCAAAAAACGAAAATAAAATACTTGTAAACCCGGTAACGGCAGCTAAACCGCCGAGAGTTGAAAAAAAGGAAATGAAGGTATTAAGTCAAGACCAGGTAGGTATATTTTTAGAAAAGTCGAAAGATTATAGATACTACGGAGCGTATGTATTAGCTGTAACGTCTGGTATGCGGCGCGGTGAAGTGTTGGGCTTGCCGTGGACGCTGTTTACGTTAAACCAAGCTACGCCGTCCGTTTCCTGGAACGAATTAGACAAACTGATACCCTGGGATAAATTCGACGATATACAGCCCTGGGACACTGAAGCTATAGCTGAAATACTTACAGCGGCAAACATATCATTTGATAACCCGGTTATCGTAGTACGGCAACAGCTTAACGTAGTAAGCGGCGGTACACAGCTTATGACGCCTAAAACAAATAATTCCGTACGGTCTATACATATACCTGTAGGCACAGCCTGTATACTTGTATATCAACGCTATTTACAGCTTAAAGAAAAGAAAGCTGTAGGCAAAGGCTATAACAGGGAAAATTTAGTATTTTGCACATCAACGGGAAAACCAGCACCGCCCAGGAGCTTTACGCGCAACTTCCAGGGAGCATTAAAACACGCCGGGCTGGAACGTATGCGTTTTCACGATATGCGCCACACGGTAGCCACGGTACTTTTAGAGGAAGGTGCGGCACTGAATACCGTACAGGAACTTTTAGGGCATTACGACCCTAAATTTACGGCCACGCAGTACGGCCACGTTACTACCCGTATGAGAACAGAAGCGACCGACAAATTAAGCGGACTGCTTACAGCGGCTAAGCGTGTTGGGCAGCACGATACAAAAAAGCCATAAAAAATTTTATATTGCTGCTGGACTTTCCAAAATATTTGTAGTATAATTGTCTATAGGACAACTAACAAGAAAGGGGCGGCGGCTATGAATATCGGTAGTAACATAAAGCTGCTTAGAAATATACGAGGACTTAGCCAACAGGAATTAGCGGAGCTTGCGGGAATAGCACCGGGCTTTTTATCACATATAGAAAAAGGAACGCGTAACCCAAGCCTTGATATGCTGTATAAGCTGGCTGATACTCTTAGCGTATCTGTAATTAACCTGGTACTAAGCAAAGAGGAAATAGAACGCTTTTACTTTGACGAGGAAATACAGCGGCGCTATCCGGGAAGCGAAAGGTTAAAGGAAATACTAAACAGGGTATTAGAGAATAATACAGCGTGGGACAAAACAAAAAGAATTGCTATAATAGACTTAGACGATATGTAAACTGTAGTATATTTGTAGTAAATTCGCAAATTTTCAAATAAAAAAACACCGCATAAATGCAATAAATTCAAGCATTATGCGGTGTTTTTTTGGAGCTAACGAGCGGAGTCGAACCGCCGACCTCTTCATTACCAATGAAGTGCTCTGCCTACTGAGCTACGTCAGCAACTTTTAACGCAATAAATATTTTATCACACATTAACACTTTTGTCAAGGAAAAATTTTTGAAAATATTGTTTTTTGTAAAAAAATCAACCGTTCGTATAAAACCGGACGGCTGATTTAATGTTATGTATTAATTTATCTGTTATTATAGAAAGCCTTGTATGCTTTGTATGCCATATAAATATCGCTTTTTGCCGTAACCTCAAACGGTGAGTGCATCGACAGTACGGGAACGCCGCAGTCAATAACGTCCATGTTCAGATTTGCCACATATTGCGCAATTGTGCCGCCGCCCCCTTGATCAACCTTACCAAGCTCACCGGTCTGCCATATTACGCCGTTGTCGTCCATTATCTTGCCTATACCATACACAAATTCCGCATTAGCGTCCGATGAATTGTATTTGCCGCCCGATCCGGTGTATTTCATAAGAGCAACACCGTATCCGACAAAAGATGCGTTGTTCTTTTCCGCTACGCCTTCGTAATTGGGGTCAACCGCTGCCGTAACGTCCGACGACATACAAGCTGAATTTGTTATTACCTTGTTATAATCCGTAACAGAGCATTTTCCGGTCATTTTTTCGGCGATTTCGGCTATAACCATACTCATAAATGAGCTTTGAGCTCCTGTATTACCCATAGAACCGATTTCCTCTTTATCCGCAAAGAACGCGACCGCCGTACGCCGGGGATTTTCAATATCCAGTATACCTTTAAGCGTAGTAAATGCACACACTCTGTCGTCCTGCCCGTAGCCGCCTATAAAACTCTCGTCAAGCCCAACGTTTCTTGCTTCGCCTGCCGGAACGATCTCTATTTCAGCGCTCTGAAAATCCTTTTCGCACATTCCGTATTTGTCATTTAAGTACTTAAGAGCCGTAAGCTTTACTTTTTCTTTTACCTCATTGTCATTATACGGCATACCGGCTATGAGTACATTCAGTTTTTCGCCCTCAATGCCCTCCGACATCTTTTTGGACATCTGTTCTCTTGCTAAATGCGGCAATAAATCGGTTACGCAGAACACGGGATCGTTTTTACCCTCGCCGATTGATATTTCGTGCTTTTCTCCGTCAGATGTAATCACGACGCCGTGAATTGCCAAAGGTATTGCCGTCCATTGGTATTTTTTCAGTCCGCCGTAGTAATGCGTTTTTAAAAGCGCCATATCGGTGCTTTCATAAAGCGGATTTTGCTTTAAATCAAGTCTCGGTGAATCAATATGCGCGCCTGCGATATTTACGCCGTTTGTTATATCCTCGTTTCCGATTACTGCCATAAACACGTTTTTGCCGCGGTTTACCGCATAAACCTTATCTCCGGCTTTTAGAGTGTCCTTGCTTTCAAGCGGTACATAGCCAAATTCCTGTGCAGCGCATATTATGCCTTTTACACACTCGCGTTCCGTTTTGTGATAGCTTATAAATCTGCGGTACTCCTCACAAATGTCAAGCATTTTCTTCTTTTCCTTATCGGAAATTTCTTCATATACATTTTTTCTTTTGAGCGTTAATTCCTCAAAAAGTTCTTTTCCGGTCATTTTCATTCTTCCTTCCGCCATTTATATTTATATATTGTATTATATCACGCTTTTTTGATTTCTTCAAGCGTTTTGTAGGTTTGTCAATGATGTGTTACAAAAATTTTCAAAAAATTTCACCGTCCTCTAGAAAAGCTTTTATATAAT
>CAKSOE010000002.1 GCA_934476675.1 uncultured Clostridia bacterium
ACAAAGAAAAAGCACCGCTTTTGCGGTGCTTTTGGCGTCGCTAAGAGGATTCGAACCTCCGGCCTACCGCTTAGGAGGCGGTCGCTCTATCCTGCTGAGCTATAACGACACATAACAGTATTTTTATTATAACACATTAAAATAAAAAAATCAATTACCAAAAGCGAAAAAAATAAAAACTTTTGAAAAAAATAGATTGTACAAAATTTGCATTTACAAAATGCATTATATGTAGTATAATAATAAGAAAAACTAATATAGGACAGACTGTATTTATGCCGTATAAGACGGCGGAACGGAGGATTATTATGGGAATGACCATGACCCAGAAGATTTTGGCAAAGGCTTCGGGACAGGCTTCGGTAAAAGCCGGAGATTTGATTATGGCAAATCTCAATCTTGTATTGGGAAATGACATTACAAGTCCGGTAGCAATAAGAGAGTTTGAAAAATTCGGAATAGAGTCGGTTTTCGACAAAACAAAAATTGCACTTGTGCCGGATCATTTTACACCGAATAAGGATATAAAATCTGCACAGCAGGCTCTGGCAGTGAGAAATTTTGCAGCTGAAAATGATATTTTAAATTATTTTGAAGTCGGTGAAGTGGGAATCGAACACGCACTTTTGCCCGAAAAAGGCTTGGTTGTGGCAGGAGATGTCGTAATCGGAGCAGATTCGCATACCTGTACATACGGCGCATTGGGCGCATTTTCGACAGGTGTAGGCTCAACGGATATGGCAGCCGGAATGGCAACCGGAAGGGCATGGTTCAAAGTGCCGGAGGCTATAAAATTTAACCTCACCGGAAAACTCAATAAATATGTGAGCGGCAAGGATTTAATTCTTTACATCATAGGTAAAATCGGCGTTGACGGTGCGCTTTACAAAAGCATGGAATTTACTGGAGACGGTATGCATTCGCTTACCATGGACGACAGATTTACAATAGCCAATATGGCGATTGAAGCCGGAGCGAAGAACGGTATATTTGAAGTGGATGAAAAAACGACTGAATATATGAAAGAACACTCCGACCGTGAATACACGGTATTTACAGCAGATGATGATGCGGAATATACGGAGGTTATTGATATAAATCTTGCAGAGGTTCCGCACACTGTTGCATTTCCGCACCTGCCGGAAAATGCAAGAACCCCCGAGAACTGGGGCGATGTAGCTATCGACCAGGTGGTTATCGGTTCTTGTACAAACGGAAGATTATCGGATTTGCAGCACGCGGCACAGATTTTAAAAGGCAAAAAGGTTAAAAAGGGAATAAGAGCGATTATCTTCCCGGCAACACAGAAAATATACCTTGACGCATTAAAGGACGGAACTCTGCAAACTCTTGTTGAGGCAGGCTGCGTAATTTCCGCACCGACCTGCGGCCCGTGTCTGGGAGGACATATGGGTATTCTGGCAGAGGGCGAAAGATGCGTTTCGACCACAAACAGAAACTTTGTCGGCAGAATGGGACACGTTGAGAGTGAAGTTTATCTTGCAAGTCCCGAGGTGGCGGCGGCAAGCGCGGTAACGGGCAAAATTACCGCACCCGGGGAAATAATGTAAACGGAGGGTAATTGTTATGAAAGCAGAAGGAAAGGTTATTAAATTTGGCGATAATATAGACACCGATGTTATAATTCCGGCGAGATACCTTAATACGTCATTGCCGGAGGAGTTGGCAAAGCATTGTATGGAGGACATTGACAAGGAGTTCGTAAGCCGAGTAAATAAAGGCGACATAATGGTCGGTGGCGCAAATTTCGGCTGCGGTTCTTCAAGAGAACACGCTCCGATTGCTATTAAAGCAAGCGGAATTTCGTGCGTTATTGCGGAAAGCTTTGCGAGAATATTTTTCAGAAATTCAATAAATATCGGTCTGCCTATTCTTGAATGTCCGGAAGCGTCAAAGGATATTGATGAGGGCGACGAAGTGTCGGTTAATTTCGATACGGGCGTGATTACGAATAAAACAAAAAATAAGGAATACAAAGCGGCGGCTTTTCCGCCGTTTATGCAGCAGCTTATAAATGCCGGCGGACTTGTAAGCTATATCAAGGAGGGAAACGTATAATGAGCGAGTTTAATATTGCTGTTATAAAGGGCGACGGAATCGGTCCGGAAATTGTAGAGGGTGCGCAGACTGTGCTTGACGCCGTTTCCGGAAAATACGGTCACAAATTCAATTATACCGATGTGTATATGGGAGGCTGTGCAATCGATAAGTTTGGTGAGCCGCTTCCGCAGAAGACTATCGATATATGCAAAAAGAGCGACAGCGTTCTTTTGGGTGCGGTAGGCGGCCCGAAGTGGGATAACTGCCCCCAAAGACCCGAAGCCGGACTTTTGGGCATAAGAAAAGCATTGGAACTTTATGCAAATCTGCGTCCGTCAATTCTTAAAGCGCCGCTTAAAGCAGCATCACCGCTTAAAGACGAAAAGCTGGAAAACGGACTTGACGTGATGGTTGTGCGTGAGCTTACGGGCGGAATTTATTTCGGCGAGCGCCACAAGGCAGAGGACGGTTCATGGGCAAGCGATGAAGAAAAATACAGCGTTGAAGAAGTAAAAAGAATAGGAAAAATCGCATTTGAAACCGCAATGCTCAGAAATAAAAGACTTGTTTCGGTTGATAAGGCGAATGTCCTTGAATCATCAAGGCTTTGGAGAAAAACCATAACCGAAATGTCAAAGGATTATCCCGAGGTAAGCCTGTCTCATATGTATGTAGACAATGCCGCAATGCAGCTGGCAATTAACCCGTCACAGTTTGACGTTATCGTAACATCAAATATTTTCGGCGACATTCTTTCGGATTTGTCATCGGCTATCGCAGGCTCGATTGGTATGCTTCCGTCTGCGTCGCTCGGCGCGTCAAAATGCGGAATGTATGAACCTATTCACGGCAGCGCACCGGATATTGCGGGTATGGATATTGCAAATCCTATCGCAACGATTATAAGTGCGGCAATGATGCTTGAAATGTCGTTCGGACTGAGCGATGAAGCAAAGGCAATTAATGCGGCGGTTGACAAGGTTCTTGACATGGGATACCGCACAACCGATATTATGTCGGACGGCATGAAAAAAGTCGGATGCAGGGAAATGGCACGTCTGATTGCGGAAAATATATAAAACTTTACCGATTTTTGTTAAATAATTTTTTGCAAAAAATTGTATAAACTCCCGAGGTCTTACAAACACTAAGTTTGCGATTAAAATCCTAAAAGGCAAGAAGGAGTTAAATATATGAAGGCTACTGGAATTGTAAGAAGAATAGATGACTTGGGCAGAGTGGTAATTCCGAAAGAAATAAGACGTACTATGAGAATACGAGAGGGAGATCCGCTTGAAATTTATACCGAAAAGGACGGAGAGGTGATTTTCAAAAAATATTCTCCGATAGGCGAGCTGGGCGATTTTGCCGCAAACTATGCGGAAACGCTTGCACTTTCGAGCGGTCAATGCGCCTGCATAACCGACCGTGACAGTGTTATTGCCGTTTCGGGAATACCGAAAAAAGAGCTTATGGAAAAGCCTGTTTCGGCTGAGCTTGAAAATGTTATGAACGATAAAATCACCGTAACATATGAGTCGGGCAAGATAATCAATGTTGCCGACGGAAACGACAAATATAATGCCGGAGTGGTTGTACCGATTGTTTCGGAGGGAGATACGATAGGATCTGTTTTGTTCATCATGAAGGACGGGGAAAAGCCGTCGGAGGTGGAAACCAAGCTTGCGGAATCAGCCGCAAGATTTTTGGGCAGACACATGGAGGGCTGATGGAGTTGGTTTGATTTGCGGACGGAATACGCCGAAATTGCTTGGTGTGTTTCGTCCGTTTGACGTTGAAATTTACATAAAATATTAACACAGTGTAAAGAATTCGGTCAAAAACTTGATTTTTGGGGCAGTGTGTGGTAGTATATGACGTGAAATCAGATGAAAGGATGTTATAATTATGAAAAAAGGTTTTATAGCGGCTCTGGCGCTGATTATGGCGCTGTCATTTGCAGGCTGCGGAAATAAAAAGAATACGGCAAACAGCAGTAAGAGTACGGATACACCGACTGAGGAAAAGACAGTACAGCAGCAGCTGGACGATTTCGGCAAAGATGCGTCGGATAATGCCGATATGAAAAAAGTTGACGGCAAAGAGCTGAAAGAAGAAAAGACGGAGAACAGCGCACCGACCGAAAATACAATCGGAAGCTATGATGTTTCGGTAGACGATGCAAAGGTTATAGATTATGACGGCAATAAGGTGGTGCTTGTATCTTTCGGATTTAAGAATAATTCGGACAGCGAGGTTAATTTTTCGGGAGTAACCGTTGTTGATGCCGAGCAGAACGGTTCTTCACTGGCTCCGACTGTTGTAAACAATGTAGAGGGCTTTGACAGCACTACTCTTGCGCAGAATATAGGAAAAGGCAAAAAGATAACCGTTCAGAGAGCATACAGGTTGTCGGACGAGGAAAATCCCGTTACCATAAGCGTCAGAGCGTTTGACTCAAACGCACAGGGAAATGAAAGTGTTTCAAAGACGTTTAATGTTAAATAAATTTGAGGAAAGGGCGCGCATATTATGAATATTCCGAAGGATCCGGCGATACTTTTAAGCTTTGTGAATACAAAGCTCAGGGATTTTTATCCGTCACTTGACGAAATGTGCAGTGATTTGGGCGCTGACAGAGCGGAAATAGAAAAATCACTTGCGGCAATCGGTTACGCCTATAATTCGGGCAGGAATGTATTTATTTGAGCGTGTATAAATGAAAAATGCTTGAAAAAGAATACAAATGTATAATTGACGAAGAAACTTATAACAGAATTAAGGGGAAATATAAGTGGAATCATGTTTTTGAGCAGACAAACCATTATTATTTCGATGTATCCGGTGAACTGTCGGGGAAGAATGTAACGGTGCGTGTCCGTGAAAAGGACGGCACGAAAAAATTACAGATAAAGAAGCACAGAAAAAATGCTGACGCGCTTCAGATTTGCGAAGAAAGCGAATTTGACATTGACAGCGTGCCGGAGGTTATTGAAAATGGCGAAAAATTTGTCGGAGAAAAGACGGGCAGACTTGTCAATATAGGTGCGCTCACCACTCTGCGCAATAGCTGTATGTGGAACGAAACAACCGAGATTTGTCTGGATAAAAGCGATTATGCCGGCTGTACCGATTACGAA
The DNA here is from genome assembly GCA_934476675.1 of uncultured Clostridia bacterium. GTDB lineage: Bacteria > Bacillota > Clostridia > UBA1381 > UBA1381 > UBA4716. Next base: position 5,202 of record CAKSOE010000002.1, read on the forward strand.
ATTGAGGTTGAATATACAGGAGAAGCGCCGACGGTTCTTGTGGAAGAGCTTAAAAGATACGGAGCGCTTTTTGCAGGAAAACCACTGGGAAAATATTCGAGATTTTTAAGAAAACTGAAAGAAAAATAGGGGGCTGTTTTTTTACAGCTCCGATTTTTTTCGGGATAACTTTTTTTGAAAAATATGCAAAAAAGGTTTGACAAAATTTTAAAATATAGTATAATATATGTAGAGCCGTTTTTCGGCAATATAGTATAAAACGAGGTGGAATTATAAGTGGACACATATCGAAGTAGGAGAGGCGAAAATTCTCCTGTACCGAAGCATTGATTACAAAGACGTAAATCTTATAGTTTTCTTCACCTTGGAGAATTTACGCCCTTCTTACAAGCAAACAATGTAAGGAGGATTTATTTTGAAAGATGAACTTTTGCAAGTCGAGGAGTTTATTTCACAGCTTCTCAAAGAAAAGAAGTACGCTGTCTTAAAGCAGACGCTTTCGGATCTTCACCCTGCGGACGCAAGTGCGATTTTTGAGGATTTGTTTGAAGAAATGACGGACGAAAAGGACTTACTTATCCTGTTCCGTCTGTTGCCGAAGGATTTGGCGGCGGAAACATTTTCGTTCATGAACAGCGATATGCAGGAGCAGCTGATGAATCTTTTTTCCGATAAGGAAATGAAAGAGGTGCTCGAGCAGTCGTTTATTGACGACACGGTTGACCTTATTGAAGAAATGCCCGCAAATGTTGTAAAGAGAATTTTGCAGAACTCCAATCCGCAGACTCGCCAGGAGATTAATCAGATTCTTAAATATCCGGCGGATTCTGCCGGAAGCATTATGACTACGGAATATATCAGCCTGCGGCCGACCATGACCGTAGATGATGCTTTCACACGCATACGGCGCGTCGGCAGCAATAAGGAGACGATTTATACCTGTTATGTTACGCTTGAAAACAGAAAACTTATAGGTATGGTGTCGGTAAAGGATTTGTTAAGCTCGGAGTACGAGGACAAAATCCGCGATATAATGGAAACAAACCTTGTCTATGTCGAAACAGATACGGATAAGGAGGAGGTTGCAGCAACCGCGTCAAAGTACGATTTTCTTGCAGTTCCGGTGGTAGATAAGGAACGCAGACTGGTCGGAATTGTCACAATCGACGACGTTATTGATGTCATTCAGGATGAGAACACAGAGGATATTGAAAAGATGGCGGCTATGCTGCCGTCCGAAAAGCCGTATCTGCGTACCTCTGTGTTTACAACATGGAAACAGAGAATACCGTGGCTCTTACTGCTTATGATTTCGGCGACCTTTACCGGAAAAATCATTAATTCATTCCAGGACGCGCTTGCCGCAAATGCAGCGCTGACGGCGTTTATCCCGATGCTTATGGATACGGGAGGAAATTCGGGAAGTCAGGCATCGGTTACGATTATCCGCGGTATGTCGCTTGATGAAATAGAATTTTCGGATATTTTCAGAATTATATGGAAAGAATTAAGAGTGGCGATTTTGTGCGGTGCAACGCTTGCGGTGTGTAATTTTGTAAAGCTTTTGATAGTTGACCGTGTAACGATGCCGGTTGCTATGATTGTATGTCTTACATTGGTAATCACTGTAATTATGGCTAAGTTTATAGGCTGTACTTTGCCTATGCTTGCAAAAAAGGCAGGCTTTGACCCGGCTGTTATGGCGAGTCCGTTTATTACAACAATAGTTGACGCGCTTTCGCTTATTGTATATTTTACGATAGCTACCAGGCTGTTCGGAGTGTAATAATTATGGGGCTGTAAAAAGTGTTTTTTATAGCCCCATAACATGAAAAAAACTACGAAAAACATAAAAAATGTTTGACAATTCATTATTTGTGTGATATAATATCAAGTGCAGTTTCGGAGGGGTGGCCGAGCGGCTGAAGGCGCAGCATTGGAAATGCTGTGATGTGAAAGCATCCGTGGGTTCAAATCCCATCCCTTCCTCCACATAATGACTTCAATTTTTATAAAAAGTTGGAGTCATTATTTTTTTGCTTAAATCAATGGTTTCGGCCTTTTTATGCTTTCATAGGCCCGTCTTGGAGCGCTCCCGATGATGGATTTTTGTTTGTTTCAAGAAAACATATTATACGAAAAGATTTCTTTTGGCACAAAAAGTTTTCTTGTGATATAAAAAGATTTCCTATGATGGCTTTACTTGCATCTTTCCGTTTTGATGAAGCGTTAGACAGACTACAGTCAAATTTAAAGAAAGTTACGGTTTAAAATGCAAAACAAGGAGTTCATAAACTGAACTCCTTGTCAGCTTGTAGATAAAATCGGTTGCAAATCCAAAGTTGCAACCGATTTTTGCATTATTTGAGACAATGTTTAGATAAAACTGCCAATAAATGACCTAAAAAGTCCGTTTCCATTTCGCAAGCTTTTTTAAATTCATACACGTAAAGCAGAGGAGCGTCTTTGCTGTTACTTTCGCCAATCCTCTGTATTGAGTGTACCTCATCGCATATTTTTCTTTAGCAATTGCAAATACTCGATCTATCATCTTTACAAGTCGAAATTATAAAAAGTATTGACAAATTTCTGTTTTTGATATATAATAAAACAAATGTTGCGCAACAGATGTTTTTAATTGCCGAAGGAGGAATGACCATGCCGCCAAAGCCACGGTTTACAAGAGAAGAAATTACAGAGGCTGCACTTACACTTGTTTCCGAAAAAGGGATTGACGCACTGACGGCACGCGAGCTCGGCGCTTTTCTGGGCAGCTCTGCAAGACCGATATTCACAATCTTTCAGAACATGGAGGAACTTTACGGAGAGGTTGTAAAGGCTGCCGCCGCCCGTTTGGAAAACACTGAAATTACCGGTTCTCGCGATATGCCTCCATTTAAGAGAGAAGGCATGAAAATGATAAAATTCGGCATGGATGAGCCGAAGCTTTATCAGCTTTTGTTTATGAAAGAGCATACAGACGCAAAAAACTCTGCCGACCTGTTTGCGCTTTTGGGACAGCCCGCGGCATTATCAGTAAAAACAATTCAAAACAACTATGGTTTGGATAACGAAAAGGCAAAAATACTTTTTGAGAATATGTGGATTTATACTTACGGAATCGGGACATTGTGTGCCACGGGCGTATGCAGCTTTACGGAGGAAGATGCAAGCAGGCTTTTGACAGAGCAGTTTAAGGCGCAAATGATGATGATGACTTCAAAAAATTAGGAGGGTATGACGATGAAAAGATTAACTGGAATTATTTTGGGCGCAGCAATGATTATATGCGGAGTTATCTACTTTTTGGTCGCATTCGGTATGATTGACATGGATATATCTTTTGACGGCTGGTGGGCATTGTTTATAATTGTTCCTGCAATAACGGGTATTGTGACAAGCAAAGATAAGCTTTTGAACATATTTTTTCTGTGGCTCGGAGTTTATCTGCTTTTGGCGGCGCAGGGCATAATCACATATGCTCTCGGCTGGAAACTGACAATTCCGGTTGCCGTTGTTTTAATCGGAATTAAAATGATAATAAAATCGGTAAATCCGAAAAAGCGCCTTGTAAACAAGCCGATAACGGACGAAAACGGCAAAAAAGGAAATATGTCTGCATTTTGTTCCAAGGAATACGATTATTCGGGTGAGGAAATCACGATTGCCAAGGTCGGCGCCATATTCGGCGGCAGTAAATGCAATCTGACGGATGCAAAAATTACAGACGGCGCCTGCCTTGATTTGTTTTGTATGTTCGGCGGCACTGAAATCATCGTGCCGAACAACGTAAATGTAAAAATCAATACATTTTGCCTGTTCGGCGGCATAAGCGATAAGCGCATTATAAAGTCTGACAGCGAAAACGGCGTAACTCTTACCGTCAACGGCTGCTGCATATTCGGCGGGGCTGATATAAAGCAGAATTAAAATCCGTATTTGCGAGGTAAGGACAAAAGGGTGGAATTTATGGCAACAAGCAAGGAATATTTAAATTGTATGTTGGAAAAATTACACGGACTTGAAAATATAACGTGCCGTCAAATGATGGGTGAATATATCATTTATTATAACGGTAAAATCGCGGCGTATCTTTGCGATATCGACAAACACTTGACAAAAAGGCAATCATATTTACATCAAATAGCCGAATACCGTAATTATGGTCTGTAAGGATTTAATACCTTGCAATCCGATTAAATTTAAAACGGAGCATATTGATTTCAGCTTGTTCGCGGTTTGGGTTAATTCCATTTCACAAGACGTTTTTCAATATGCTCTGTTATTTTTTTGTAAAGCTCTGTCAGGAACGATTAATCATGCTCATCTTTACTGTCCGAATCCACAAGTTCAATCCTGTTAATTGAAACCTCATACGCCGTTTTTGTAATCGTTTCCTCCTCCGAAACACGCTTTTGATAATTTCTCGACTGTATTCGCCCCCAAATTCTCACGTTGTCGCCTACATTAAGGTTTTTGGCAAACCTTGCGTTTCTGCCCCACGCTATTATGGGTATGTAGTCGGACTTGTTGTAGCTTCTGTTGACCGCAAGCAGCAGATCGGTTATTTCTCTGCCGAACGGCGTTGTTCTGTATACCGGCTCCTTGCAGATATAGCCGTTTAAATAAAGCTGATTGGGATTTTTTGCGTCCGCATCGCAATAAGGCGCTATATCCCTTGCGAACACCGTAAGAACCAGATGGTTTTTTTCAGGCTCATTGCAGTTGTAGGAGCGGAATTGCCCGTTTATTTCCACTTTGTCACCGACGCTGTATGTGCCGTCCATTATAAGTCTTTCCGAAATCATTACCTTTATATCGTCATACGCACCGCTTAAACGAGGTATCCTGAGCGTAAAGGTGTAAAATTTTTCTGCGTAAATCTCATGATTCAGCTTAAATTCTTCTTCAATAGAGCCTATTATTACCGCCTGATTGTTTGATGTTGAATTATCCATGGTTGTATCCTCCTTTGTTGTCGGTCTCTGCCGGAGACAGAAATTTTCTTCTTCCAGTTATATTTATTCCCATATTCAGTTAAATATGCAGGATAATTATAATATTTACGTTTTTTTGCTCTTTATTCGGGTTTTTGCTTGACAAAACACAGTTAAAATGCGATAATATATTATTAGAAGTATATGAAAGGACGATGCAGAGTGGCGCTTAGAATAATTATATTGCTTATCTGTGTTCTTGCCGTGACGATGACGTTTCGCGGAGAGTGGCTCATAAAGACATTTACTAAGGATAAAGAACCGTCTGCAAAAAAGATTATGGTAGTCAAGTGCGCAGCGCTTTTTTTTGCCGTCGCCGCTTTCGCGGCAGTATTTACAATGATGTGATAAAACAGACACGGAAGGAATGGATATAATTAATGGAAGATTCAAAAAATATAGCGAAGAACTATAATCCTGCTGAATTTGAGGACAGGATTTACAACGATTGGGTGGATAAAAAGTATTTCCATGCAAAAATTGATAAGGATAAAAAACCTTTTACCATTGTAATTCCGCCCCCGAACGTAACGGGACAGCTGCATATGGGACACGCTCTTGACGAAACCTTGCAGGATATTTTAATCCGATACAAGAGAATGCAGGGCTATTCCGCACTGTGGGTGCCGGGAACGGATCATGCCGGAATAGCGACGCAGATAAAGGTTGAGGAGGATTTAAGAGTAAACGAAGGTCTTACAAGATACGACCTCGGCCGTGAAAAATTTCTTGAACGTGTATGGGACTGGAAAGAAAAATTCGGCAGCAGAATTATAAACCAGCTTAAAAAAATCGGTTCATCATGCGACTGGGACAGAGAACGTTTTACTATGGACGAGGGTTGTTCCGAGGCTGTTAAGGAGGTATTTGTAAACCTTTATAACAAAGGTTTGATATATCAGGGTTCAAGAATTATAAACTGGTGTCCGCACTGCATAACCGCACTGTCCGATGCAGAGGTTGAGCACGCGGAGCAGGCAGGTCACTTTTGGCACATAAAGTATCCGATAAAGGGAACGGACGATTTTGTTGTAATTGCGACAACAAGACCGGAAACGCTTTTCGGTGATACTGCCGTTGCGGTAAATCCGGAGGACGGGCGATACAGGGACTTAATCGGAAAAATGCTGATACTTCCGCTTGTAGGCAGAGAAATCCCCGTAATTGCGGACGAATATGTTGACAAAGAATTCGGAACAGGCTGCGTTAAAATAACGCCGGCACATGACCCCAATGACTTTGAGGTGGGTGTGCGCCATAATCTTGAACAGATAAAGGTAATGAACGATGACGCAACCATGAACAAGTATGCCGGAAAATATGAGGGCATGGATCGCTATGAGTGCCGTAAGGCTATGGTAAAGGATCTTGAGGACGAGGGACTTCTCGTAAAGGTTGAGGAACATTCGCATAATGTAGGTCAGTGCTATCGCTGCGGAACAACGGTAGAACCGATTATTTCAAAGCAGTGGTTTGTAAAAATGAAACCGCTTGCACAGCCGGCTATTGATGCCGTAAAAAATGATGAAACCGAATTTGTGCCGGAGCATTTCGAAAAAGTATATTTCCATTGGCTCGAAAATATCCGCGATTGGTGTATTTCACGTCAGCTGTGGTGGGGACACAGAATACCGGCATTCTACTGCGATGACTGCGGCGAGATGATTGTTACAAAGGAGGATGCGCCTGTTTGCCCGAAATGCGGAAAACCGATGCGTCAGGATCCCGACACGCTTGATACCTGGTTCTCGTCGGCTTTGTGGCCGTTCTCAACTCTCGGCTGGCCGGAAAAAACTCCTGAGCTTGATTATTTCTATCCCACAAGCGTACTCGTGACGGGATATGATATCATTCCGTTCTGGGTAATGCGTATGATGTTCTCCGGCTTGGAGCATACGGGCGAGGTTCCGTTCGACAAGGTGTTCATTCACGGCCTTGTGCGCGATGCACAGGGCAGAAAAATGTCAAAATCTCTTGGGAACGGCATAGATCCGCTTGAAATAATCGCAAAATATGGCGCAGACGCACTCAGATTCAACCTTGCAACAGGAAACGCACCCGGAAACGATATGCGTTTCTATATAGAACGTGTTGAAAACGGACGTAACTTTGCAAACAAGATTTGGAATGCTTCAAGATTTACAATGATGAATCTTGAAACAGATGAAAACAAGCTGCCGGCGGTTGAGGACTTGCAGCTGGAGGATAAGTGGATACTTTCAAAGTATAACGAAACAGTCAGAACGGTTACGGATAACCTTGATAAGTTTGAATTGGGGATTGCACTGTCAAATCTGTATGATTTCATTTGGGAAAGCTTCTGCGACTGGTATATCGAGCTTGTAAAGCCGAGATTGTTCGATAAGGAAAATCCTACCGGAAAGACCGCGCAGTACGTACTGACATATGTGCTTTCGCATACAATGCAGCTTCTGCATCCGTTTATGCCGTTTATTACGGAGGAAATATGGCAGCACTTACCTCATGAGGGCGAAAGCATTGTAATCTCGCAATGGCCTAAGTATGACGAAAAGCTTTCCTTTGCAAAGGAAGAAGCGGATATGACGCTTATCATGGATGCAGTATCGGCAGTCCGCAACAGACGCGCCGAAATGAATGTTCCGCCGTCAAAGAAAGCGCGCGTAATTATCGTAACGGAGCGCAGCGAGGTGTTTGAAAGCGGAAAGGCATTCTTTGTAAAGCTTGCGTCCGCAAGCGACGTTACCGTACAGAGCAACAGGGACGGCATAGACGCTAATGCCGTAAATATAGTTGTTCACGGCGCAGAAATATATCTTCCCATGAGTGAATTGGTTGATAAGGAAAAGGAAATTGCCCGTCTGAATGCGGAAAAGAAAAAGCTTGAGGGCGAAATTAAACGTGTTGAGGGCAAGCTTAATAACCAGGGCTTTGTTTCAAAAGCGCCGCAGAAGGTAATTGACGAGGAAAAGGCAAAGGGTGTTAAGTACAGAGAAATGCTTGATAAGGTGCTTGAAAACCTGAAAAATACGGAGAATATATAAAGCAGATGAAAATAAACAATTATAAGGAAACTTTGGAATATATACATTCAATCCCGAAATTCCGCCGTCCTCTCGGAAACGAGAGACTGAACCGGCTTTTGGAGAGCCTTGATAAACCGCAGAGAAATCTGCGGTTTATTCATATTGCAGGAACAAACGGCAAGGGTTCATGTGCGGCAATGACGGCGGCAATTCTGGCGGCACAGGGATATAAAACGGGATTATATACGTCGCCGTTTATAGAAGTGTTCAACGAGCGTATACAGATTAACGGCAAAATGATAGATAATGAATCACTTGTGCGGCTTACGGAGCTTGTGAGACAAAAAATGGACGAAAACGATGCACAGGTTTCGGAATTTGCATTCATAACCGCACTGGCATTCGTATATTTTTGTGAGGAAAAATGCGATTTTGTCGTGCTGGAAACGGGAATGGGCGGCAGACTCGATGCAACAAACGTAATAGATAAATCATGCGTTTCGGCGCTGATGTCGATAAGCCTTGACCATACGCAGTTTTTGGGCGAAACAATCGAAGAAATTGCGCTTGAAAAATGCGGCATTATAAAGGAAAACGGAACTGTTGTTTCATATCCGAATGAAAAAGTGCGCAGCATAATAGAGGAAGAATGTAAAAAGAAAAACGCGGATTTGACATTTGCAAAAGCTCCGCAGCTTACGGCAGAGGGATTTGTATATGAAAACGTCGAATACGCACTTAGCCTTAAAGGCGAATATCAGCCGTATAATGCGGCGGTTGTATTGGAAATAATAAAAGCGCTCAGAAAAAATGGCGTTGAAATAGACAATAAAGCCGTAAAATACGGACTGGCACATACAAGCTGGCAGGCACGGTTTGAGTTTGTGAGGGAAAATGTGATTATAGACGGCGGACATAATCCGGACGGAATACATATGCTAAAAAAATCACTGGAAAAACTTGACCGAAGAATTATTTTGGTTATTGCAATGATGAAAGATAAAAGTTATGCTGAGTGTATAGAGGATATTTCACGGTGTGCGGCAAAGGTTGTGGCAACGGAGCTTTCGGCAGAACGCTGCTTAAAGGCGGCAGAAATAGGACGGGCGCTTTCAAAAAACAATGTGCCGTATGAAATTGAACCAAACGTCAAAAATGCGGTTGAGCGTGCAATGCAGCTTGCGGGCGAGGACGGAGTTGTATGTATATGCGGTTCGCTGTATTTAGCGGGTGAAGCAAGAATTTTATTTAAAGGAACCGTTTAAAAAGGCATAGACCGTTCAAGGACATAGATGCTGCTCCAGAGTTATACCGTTTGCTTAAAGAAGTATAAATTTAGATTAAAATCTGCAAAATGCGGATTTCGATTTGTTTTTGTCCTTGAACTACACATAAAACACACCTCTTAACGTATATGTATACGCCGTTGGGTGTGTTTTGTGCGTTCTGCACTCTTTCAAGCAGTCCCTTTTTTGTATGTTATTTTTTTGTATTTTTTTAAATCATAATAATTTTTTGTACATTTTAAATAAAAAATCCCATTCAAATTACGCTTTCTATGTACTATAATAAAGACAACAACAAGGAAATCAAAAATACAAGGTGTACGGAAAAAATGATTTCGGTAAAAATGTGTTGTGCCTTTGGCACGGAAAGGAATGATTATTATGAAAATCAAAAAATTATTGGCATCGGCAATGGCATTTGTGATGGCGGCGGGACTGGCATCATGCGGAAGTACAGGTGGTGACGGCTCGTCGGATAAGGGTGAGATTTCAGTATTCTACTATACTTACAGCGACACGTACATTTCAAGCGTTCGTTCTTCCATGGACAAGCTTTTGACGGGCAAGGGCATAAAATTCCAGAACTACGACGCAAACGGAAACCAGACAACTCAGACCGAGCAGGTAACGACGGCGCTTGCAAAGGGTTCAAAGCTTTTGGTGGTAAACGTAGTTGATACAGGTTCAAATGACGCGGCGCAGAACATCATAAACCAGGCAAAGGAAAGAAATGTTCCGGTAATATTCTTCAACCGTTCGGTAGAAGAATCTGTTGTAAGCAGCTATGATAAATGCGTATTTGTAGGAACGGACTACGAAATGGCAGGACATATGCAGGGTGAAATGGTAGGCAAGTACCTGGTTGATAATTACGATAAGGCTGACCTTAACGGCGACGGCAAAATCAGCTATGTAATATTCAAAGGTCAGGAAGGAAACATGGAGGCAATAGCGCGTACACAGTACGGTGTTGAGGACGCAAACAAGATATTGAAAGCGGCAGGCAAGCCGGAACTGGAATTTTACGATTCCTCAAACAGCAATAAGTACCTTGTTGACCAGAATGGTCAGTGGTCATCGGCTGCCGCTACGGATTATATGAGCACAATTCTTGCTCAGTACAGCATTGCAAACAATAATATGGTAGAGCTTGTTATAGCAAACAATGACGAAATGGCGTTAGGTGCGCTTTCGGCTCTTCAAACAGCCGGCTACAACAACGGCAGCGGCAAAGACATTCCGCTGTTCGGAGTTGACGCAACTGATGCGGCAAAATCGGCAATATCAAAGGGTAATATGGTGGGTACAATCAAGCAGGACGCTGACGGCATGGCGAATGCAATTACAAATATTACACAGAACTATATGGACGGCAAGAGCGCCTTTGACGGTCTTGACAGCAGCGAAACGGTAGGCACATGGAGAATAAACATTCCGTATTCAACATATACGGGAGAGAATAACTGACATAATTAGTGCTGCTTTTAGCAGAGAATGTACAAGCTTCACCCGAAGGCATATAAGAATATGCCTTCGGGTGAAGTAAATGCAAAAGTACATTCTGTATCTGATTAATTAAAGAAACGGGGTACAGGCTTATGGCTGATAATGTAAATAATAAAGAAAAAAACATTCTTCTTAAAATGGAGAATATCGAAAAGGCTTTCCCCGGCGTAAAGGCGCTGGATAAGGTAAACCTTAGTGTAAAAGCAGGTACTGTTCATGCGCTTATGGGGGAAAACGGAGCCGGAAAATCCACGCTTATGAAATGTCTTTTCGGCGTGTACAATAAAGACGCCGGAAAAATATATCTTGACGGCGAGGAAATAAACTTTAAAAATTCCAAGGAAGCCTTGGAAAACGGCGTTGCGATGGTGCATCAGGAGCTTAACCAGGCATTAAAACGCAACGTAATGGATAATATGTGGCTCGGACGTTTTCCGACTGTGGCAAAGGGTATTCCGATTACAAGCGAAAAGAAAATGTACAGCGCCACAAAGAAAATATTTAAGGAACTCGGACTTAATATTGATCCTAAAACCGTAATGAGTACCATGCCGGTATCACAAAGACAAATGGTGGAGATTGCAAAAGCGGTTTCGTACAATTCAAAAGTAATAGTTTTTGACGAACCGACGTCATCGCTTACAGAGGAAGAAGTTGAGCATCTGTTCAGGATAATAAATATGCTCCGCGACAGAGGATGCGCCATAATATATATATCGCACAAAATGGCTGAGATTCTCAGAATATCCGACGAAGTCACGATAATGCGTGACGGCAAATGGATAGCGACAAAAGATGCAAAAAATCTTACCATGGACGAAATAATAAGACTTATGGTGGGACGTGAACTGACAAATGTATATCCGCCCAAAACGAATAAAATAGGCGATGTGCTGCTTGAGGTTGATAATCTTACGGCGCTTTATTCAAAGCTCAGAGACGTGTCATTCAAGGCACGCAAGGGTGAAATTCTCGGAGTTGCCGGACTTGACGGCTCGGGCAGAACGGAACTGCTCGAAAACATTTTCGGAATTGCTACAAAAAAATCCGGTACGATTAAGATTAACGGAAAGACCATAAAGAATAAAAACGCAGGCGAATCAATCCAAAACGGATTTGCATTGCTTACGGAGGAGCGGCGCGCAACGGGTATTTTCGGAATACTCAACATACGCGATAACGCTACAATATCAAGTCTTGACAAATGCAAAACAGGGCCGTTTTTAAACAAGGCGAAATTAAAAGAGAATACTGACTGGTGCATAAAGTCCATGAGAGTCAAAACACCGGGTCAGGAAACAAAAATACGCACTCTTTCGGGAGGAAATCAGCAAAAAGTCATTCTCGGACGCTGGCTTTTAACAGATCCGACGGTGCTGCTGCTTGACGAGCCGACAAGAGGCATCGACGTCGGCGCAAAATATGAAATATACCAGCTGATAATAGATCTTGCCGAAAAGGGAAAGACGGTAATAATGGTATCATCGGAGATGCCGGAGCTTCTCGGAGTGTGTGACCGCATACTTGTTATGTCGGGAGGCAGACTTGCCGGAGAGGTAAATGCGGCAGATACCACCCAGGAGGAAATAATGACTCTGGCGGCAAAATACGTATAATTAAGAAATGGGAGGAAATACAAATGTCAGACGCAACATTAAACAGAAAAAGCCGTTTGTCTGCTTGGATTGACGATTTTAAGAGTAAGTCGGGAGCGGATAAGCGGAGAGTAATAACGGATTTGATTTTCAATAACGCAATGTATATAATCATACTTATTGCGGTGATTTATATAGCGATACGTGTACCGGCGTTTCTGTCGGTTCCTTCGGTGGTTAATATAATTTCGCTTACGGCGGCAAAGCTGCCTATCGCTCTCGGTATAGCCGGTGCAATCGTACTTACCGGTACGGATATTTCGGCAGGACGATGCGTGGGACTTACCGCGTGTATTGCGGCATCTCTGCTGCAAATGGTAGGATATGCAAATAAAATATTCCCCGATATGGGCGTTATGCCGCTGTGGGCGGTGCTGCTGCTGGTAATCGCGGTAGGCGCGGTTATAGGATTTGTAAACGGATTTTTTGTGGCAAAATTCAAGCTGCACCCGTTTATAGTAACGCTGTCAACGCAGCTTATCGTTTTCGGTCTGGTGCTAATGTATCTTATGCTCGGCGGAAACAACGGTCAGACGCTTTCGGGTCTTGACGCGTCGTATACCGATTTTGTGCGCGGAACACTGTTTAAGATAGGCGATGTCGCCGTACCGAAATACGTGTTGTATTCGATAATACTTACCGCTGTTATGTGGGTAATCTGGAACAAAACGAAATTCGGAAAGAATATGTTTGCGGTAGGCTCAAACGAGGAGGCGGCTAACGTATCGGGAGTTAACGTGTTCTGGACAATAATAATGGTATTTGTTCTTGCCGGGGCAATGTACGGCATCACAGGTTTTATTGAGGGCGCACGTATTGCTTCATGTTCGGCAAATACAGGTCTTAACTATGAATCCGACGCAATCGCAGCCTGCGTTATCGGCGGCGTATCGTTTGTCGGAGGTACAGGTAAAATAAGCGGTATCGTGATCGGAGTATTTTTGCTGCAAATCATCTTTGTAGGCCTGAACTTCCTTTCGGTAGACGCAAATATGCTTTATGTAATCAAAGGTCTTATAATTCTTGTAGCGTGTGCGATAGATATGAGAAAGTATCTGGCACGCAAGTAAATTAAAATACGGAGGTATTGCCATGAGAAACGAAACTGACTGCGCGGTACAGAATGTGCGCCGTACGGGCGGCTTGTATGCAAAAATAAATATGTCGCTTAAAAGCGCTGATATAATGGTTGCTTCGCTTACCGCACTTTTAGTTGCCGCCATGATATTTGTAATCAGTCACAGCGGATTTACCGTTAAATTCGACACTGACGGCGGTTCGCATATTGAGCCGGTAAAGGCAATGCACTCCGAAACAGTGGCTGTGGAAAATCCGGTAAAAGAAGGATTTGTTTTTACCGGCTGGTACACGGATCGCGGCTGTACGCAGAAATGGAATCCGGACAGCGACACAGTGACGGACAGTATGACCTTGTATGCCGGCTGGGAAAAGTCGGATAAATAAAAATGTTGATTTTCCCGGGTTTTAATGATATACTTTAAGTAATATTATAAAGATACCGGGAGAATTTACGATGAAATATACTGTTCTGGTAGTAGAGGACGAGTTTGAGCAGCGGCGTGCAATCATAGAAAGAGTAAGTTGGGATGCCGCCGGTTTCGAGGTTGTCGGCGAAGCGGAAAACGGAGTTGAGGCTCTTGACTTAATCGAAACTCTCGAACCCGACCTTATACTTACCGATATAAGAATGCCGATGCTTTCGGGATTGGAGCTTGCCGTAAAAGTACGGGAAATACGCCCTGCAACGCAGATTGTCATCCTAAGCGGCTACGACAGCTTTGAATACGCAAGAACCGCAATAAACTGCAATATTATCAGTTACCTTTTAAAACCAATCTCATCAGCTGAGATGTCAGAGGAGCTGTTTGAAATACGCCGCCGTATGGACGAAAGAATCGGCAGCGTTATTTCTGTACCTGACGCAGATATTCAAAAACAGCTGCACAGAATGTCGGTTGATAATTTTTTACTGCCGCTTATGCTCGGCAGCAATGAAGAAAAACCCGACAATATTGAACTGACGGAAAAAGCGGAAGAACTGGGAATTATAAAAAACGGAACATCGCCGCGCTTTTGCGTACTTGTTTCAAAATTTAAGGATATTGACGGCACGGCGCGTACGGGAAGTGAGCACTCCGATTTTGTGGATACGGTGCTGTCGCATTATATGTATTCCGCAAGCTTTATTGTTTATGGGCGTGTTGTAACGCTGTCTGTGACGGAGGGCGAGGGGGAAATGTCCAATATAATGGAGCTGCCCGTAAGAGAAATCGTTCAGACGGCAAAAAGAATGTTAAAACAAAACTGTACAATAGGAATAAGCCGTGAATTCTCGGCGCTGTCGGACTGTGCCGGAGCATATTTTCAGGCGGTAACGGCAAGACGATACACCACGGACGGCGCAGGCGAGGTGCGTTTTATAAACGATCAGGAGCGCAACGGCGAGGTGGAAATAGATCAGGTTGAAAAAACAATCTTAAAGCTCGAACAACTGTTAAAAGTCGGAAAGAAAGAGGAGCTTGAAGATTTTATAAAAGGAATTTTCACAAACAGCACTCCCGAGAATGCGGATTTGCTTGTCGTACAGATAATTGCCACAATATACCGTGTTGTGAGCAGCGTTACGGACGATAAATCGGAGATATTAAGACTGCTTTCGTCAAATCCTATTTTTGCACGGGTTACGTCATACAGCAGCGAAGCGGGAATGAAAAATGAACTTATATCGTTTTGCGATAATGCAAAGACGCTTATTGCAAGCCTGCAAAAGCGTGACAGCGAAATTTTATGCGACAGGGTTGTGCAGATAATAAACGACAGATTTTCTGACGAAGAACTTTCGCTTACTGTGGTGAGCAATGAGCTGGCAGTCAGTCCGAACTATCTGAGCGCGCTGATAAAAAAGACAAAAAAGAAGAATTTTATCACACTGCTTACAGAACGGAGAATGAGCGCCGCATACGATATGCTTGTATGCTCAAACATGAAGGTTCTGGAAATATCCGAAAAATGCGGATACAGCGACCAGCATTATTTCAGCTATTGCTTCAAGAAATTTTACAGCGAGTCGCCGAATAAAATCAGAAACATGAACAGAAACGAATAAATTTGCGAAAGGGGTTTGCGATTGTTATGATAGGTAAAAACCGCCGCCCGTCCGTAAGATTGTCAACAATTACGGTGATTGCAATAACTGTTGCGGTGATAGCAGCGGTGTCGGTGTGTATTGCGGTGTTTGCGCCGCTGTACAGCAGTGCGCTGTTTCGCGATGCACAGGTCAATTCGGAGCAGATAATAGGGCAAACGGAACTCGCGGTAAATAATTATTTTGAATCGATAAGAAATAAGCTGACGCTTGTAAGAGATGTGGCTGAAAAAGCGGAAAATGCGCAGGAACTGGAAAACGAGCTCTCGGTGCTGACCTTTGTGCAGGACGATATTTACGCAGTGACCGTTTACGGCGAAAACGGAGAAATCATAAGCAGTACCGGTAGCGGTGCAAGGTTAAAAAAGAATATATATAAGGATTTATCCTTTGATAAGGCTTTGTTTGATGAGGGGCCGGGATTTTCCGTTTCAGAGCCGCACGTGCAGACCCTTTTTGAGGGCGAATATCCGTGGGTAATAACGGCTGCCGTAAAGGCACGCAATCCGGTAATCAGCAAGGCGGCGTATGTTGCGATAGATTTCAGATTTTCTGAAATCGCCAGATATATAGACAATGTCGGAGTGGGCAGAAAGGGACATTGCTTTATAATTAATCGTGACGGCGGAATAATTTATCATCCTCAGCAGCAGATTTTGTTTTCAGGATTAAGAAGTGAGAAAACGAATTTTATAAGTACGCTGCCGGACGGTGTGAGAAAAGAAAAAAATGTTATTTATACAGTGAAAACAACGGACAGCGGAGCATGGCGCATTGTCGGCGTGAGCTTTACCGACGAGCTTGCGGCGGAGGGAAAAAAACAGATTGCCGTTAGCATTTTTGTTTCGTTTATAAGCTGTGTGCTTATTTCGCTCGGTATACTTTTAGTGTATTCAAAAATCGTGAATAAACCCGTAAAGTCGCTTATTCAGGCAATGAAAAGCTTTGAAAACGATGCGGACAATTTCAGTTTTTCGGGAGGCTGGGAGAGTGTCGGCGAGCTGCAAACTCTGTCGGATTCGTTTGGGCATATGTCCGTAAGAATAAAAAATCTTATGGAAAAGGTTCGCCGCGAGGAAAACGAGCTGCGAAAAACCGAATTAAAGGCTCTGCAAGCGCAGATAAATCCTCATTTTTTGTATAATACGCTGGATTCGATACAATGGATGTGCGAACGCGGCGAAACAGAGAACGCGTCAAAAATGGTGGGAGCTCTTGCAAGGCTTTTCAGAATAAGTATAAGCCGCGGACATGAGCTTATAACTATAAAGGACGAAATAAATCACGTCAGGAACTATCTGATAATTCAGAGCTTTCGCTATCGTTCACAGTTCACGTACAGCTTTGAGGTTGACGAGGGACTGGAAGAATATCTGTGCAATAAAATTACCTTGCAGCCGCTTGTTGAAAATGCGATTTATCACGGTATAGACCGCATGGTTGACGAGGGCGAAATCAAGGTTACTGTAAGACGGGCGGCGGACGACGAAAACGACATTCTCATGACGGTTTCCGATAACGGAGTCGGCATGACGGAGGAACAGTGCGGCAGGATACTCAGCAAGGAACGTAGCGATTCGAGCGGTATCGGCGTAAAGAACGTAAACGACAGGTTAAAAATATATTTCGGCGAAAAATACGGTCTTACCGTAAAAAGCGAGCTTGATGTGGGTACGGAAATTACGGCGAGAATCCCGAAAATAACAAAGGAGGATTGGAATGAGAACAAATAAGCTTTTATCATTGCTTTTGTGCATACCTCTTTTGATTTTTTCGGTGTCGGCGTGCGCGGACAGGAGAGGAGAAAAAAGCAAAATAGCGGTTATCGTAAAAGCTCTGGATTCGGATTTCTGGCACAGCGTCAAAAACGGCGTGGATTCGGCGGCGGCGGAATATAATGTTGACGTTACTTTTGACGGGCCGGAAAATGAGGAGGATTACGCAAATCAAAACAAGCTGATTATGTCGGCGGTACAAAACGGCGCGGACGCAATAGTTTTGTCGGCGATTGATTTTGAAAAATCCGCCGATGCGGTAAATAAGGCGGCGGAAAAGGGCGTAAAAATAATTACGATTGACAGTAATGTTAATTCAAAGCAAGTAAGTATGTTTATAGGAACAGATAATATAGAAGCAGGCAAAAGGGCAGGCGAGGCTGTTATCGGATGCGTTCCGGACGGTGAAGAAATAAATATAGGACTGATAAATTATTACAAAAGCACAGAAAACGGTATGCAGCGCGAATTTGGCTTCAGAAACTATATAGACGACATATCAAATGCCGATATAACGGCGTCGGTGAATGTAAACAGCAATACAGAAAGCGTTGTTTCCGCAGTAACGGCGCTTTTGGCGGAAAATCCGAAGATAAATGTTCTTGTGGGATTTAATGAATGGATGACTCTCGGAATAGGAGCAGCCATACAGCGTCTCGGACTGACCGGAAAGGTACACGGAGTAGGGTTTGATACAAATACCGCAGCTGTCGGTATGCTTGAAACGGGCGAAATAGATACGCTCATAGTTCAGAACCCGTTTGCGATAGGGTATCTCGGCGTTAAGAATGCCGCCGAATTGATTTCGGGGGAAAGTGTTTCCGAAAAAGGAATTTACACGAATACGGTTGCGGTAAATAAGGAAAATCTTTTTGATAAGGATATTCAGAAAATGGTGTTCAGATTTAACTGAAAGGAAGATGTATTATGTACAAAGCAAATGAAAACAGGTATAGCGATATGAGGTATAACCGATGCGGAAACAGCGGTCTGCTGCTGCCGTCGGTGTCTCTCGGACTGTGGCATAATTTCGGCGATACGGCGCAGTATGCGAATATGAAAGAATTATGCTTTACGGCGTTTGATAACGGCATAACACATTTTGATTTGGCAAACAATTACGGCCCCGAGCCGGGAAGTGCGGAAAAGAATTTCGGAAGAATAATGCGCGAAGAAATGAGCGCATATCGTGATGAAATGATTATAAGCACAAAAGCAGGGTATGAAATGTGGGACGGACCTTACGGAAATATGGGCAGCAGAAAATACCTAATTGCAAGTCTGGATCAAAGCTTAAAGCGTATGGGTCTGGAATATGTCGACATATTCTATCATCATCGCCCCGATTTGGAAACGCCGCTTGAAGAAACGATGGGTGCGCTTGCGCAGATTGTTCGCAGCGGCAAGGCGCTGTATGTCGGTTTGTCCAATTATGACGGAAAACGTCTTGAACTGGCGTGTGAAATTCTTGATGAATTGAAATGCCCGTTTATAATAAATCAGAACAGATACTCAATATTTGACAGAACGATAGAAAATAACGGCTTAAAGGATACCGCCAAAAGGCTGAAAAAGGGTATAATCGCATTCAGTCCGCTGGCGCAGGGAATGCTTACCGACAGATATTTAAACGGTATTCCCGAGGACTGCCGCATAAAAACGGACGGAAGATTTCTGTCGTCGTCGGCTTTGACCGAGGAGAAACTGTCGCAGATAAGAGCGCTTAACAAGCTTGCGGAGGAAAGAGGACAAACTCTTGCCGAAATGGCTTTGGCGTGGATATTAAAGGACGGAGTTGTTACATCGGTATTGATAGGCGCGTCAAAGGCATCACAGATACTTGACAATATTAAAGCTGTAAAGAATACTGATTTTTCAGCGGACGAACTGGCAAAGATAGATAAAATCTGCGGCTTAAAACAGTGAAATACAATGATTGATAAGTCAAATCATATAAAAGCAGGTTTTAAAAATACGGATGCCCGAACTTTGCGTTTGTTTCTGCGACAGTGATGATATTACATATAATAATCTGCATAAAAGGCTTTTATGGCACAGAACAAAAACTCTCGGCAGAGGTAATGAATGTTGTGATTTTTGTCTGCGTGTCAATTAATATTTCAAAAACCGAGCCTTGCGGCGTACAAAAGTACTCCGTGAGACTCGGTTTTTGCCTTGCTTTCGGCAGCGGTTTACGCCAAAAGCAAAGGCTGGAGCTGTCTGTTGTCAAGCGCGGCTTCACAGGCAGCATTAAGCTTTGAAAAATCAGCAACAAGGGAATTTGGCTTTTTTTCGCAGTCGTCCTGTGCAAACGGCAGAAAATATATGTTCTTGTAATTCATAAGCGAGCCGATATTCTTAGCGGCGCAGCCGAGAGCGTCGTTTGTCGAAACGGCAATAAGTACGGGTCGGGAATTTCTAAGATGCGCCTTTGCGGCCATAGTGACCGGTGTGTCGGCAATTCCGTTTGAAAGCTTTGCAAGAGAATTTCCCGTGCAAGGAAGAATTACGAGCAAATCAAGCATAGCCTTTGGCCCGATTGGTTCAGCCTCCTGTACTGTTTTAATAATGCTGTGACCGGTTATTTCTTTTATTTTGTTTCTGAAAGCCTCCGCAGTTCCAAAGCGTGTGTCCGTGTTGTAGGACATTTCGCTCATTATGGGAATTATATCGGCATTTGCGGCAGAAAGACCTTCAAGAGCGGATATTGCCTTTTTAAATGTGCAGAATGAGCCGCACATGGCAAATCCGATTCTTTTACCTGATAAATCCAATTTTTACACCCCCAATTCCGTTAAAATATTCATAATAGTGTCTTTGATAATTATCCCCGATGTGATCGGCGCAACCTTGCCGGGGAGCGAAAGCGCCCATATTACTTTAAGTCCGAGCTGCTTTGCAGCCTCAAAATCCACTCCGCCTGGTTTTGAGGCAAGGTCGATTATGAGTGCGCTTTTTTTCACGTATTCAAGTATGCTGTCGGTTAGTATAAGCGATGGCACGGTGTTAAAAATCACATCAAATTCATGTATATACCGGCTCAGCTCGCAAAGCGGCAGCGCCTCACAGCCATGCCCTTCAATCATTGCCAAGTCGGCATATTTGCGTGCCTCCACAGCCGTCTGCGCACCCATGCCGGAAAGCATGGAGGAAAGAATTTTTCCGATTTTGCCGTAGCCTAAAACAAGGCATTTGCTGCCGTGCAGAGTTATCGGTAATTCGGACATGGCTATTTCAATCGCACCCTCAGCTGTGGGAACGGCATTCCTGATTGCAAGTTCCTCACGCTTCATGTAGTCACGGAAAGCTATTTTTTTATCCTCAAAAAGGCGGATTATTCCGTCCGGTATCCGTCCGCCGAAAACAAGCGACGACGGATTGAGCGTATTTATCAGTTCCGTAACGGAAAGCTTTTTATCGCCGAACGGCATATTAATGTTCTCTCCGTCAAAGCTTACAGGAACAGGCAGTATTATTATGTCCGCATTAAGCGCGTGGGCAAGCTCGGTTTCGGAGCTGCCGCTGCTTTCGGCTGCGTTTTCAAATCCGTAAAGGTATACCTTGTAGCCTTCTTTGGCTAATTCACCGGCAAGCGTCAGCTGGCGCATATCGCCGCCGATGACCGATACTGTCTCAAACATTTTATACTTCCTTTCATCGGTTTTTATGTTGTGTGAACATTATATAATATGCCGGCGGCAGCTTTTGGTGACGGGTACGAAAATTAAGTTTTTTTGACAAATATTAAAAGTACTTGACTAACTGCAAAAATCGTGATATTGTATTAGTATATAATTGTTGCGGTGTGTGCCAAAATGCGGCAAATTCAGTTAAGAGGGTGGAATGTAATGGACGTGAACAGTCATAGACAGAGAATGGAAGATATACAAAAAAGAAAAGCGGAGCGCAGAAAAAAACAGATATTCAAAAATAGGTGTATTGCACTGGTGTTTTGTCTGCTTGTACTTTTTCTTGTCGTGTTCGGAATAAGCAGATGTACTTCAAATATGATAAAACGGCATCAGGAGAAGAAAGCGGCACAGGTGACGCCTACTCCGGCGCCCACGTTCACGCCCATACCGAAGGATTCTTCGGGAATTGCGCAGGCATTTTTCGAGGATTCGGCATTTATCGGAAATTCGTTTATCGACGGAATGATTATATATGATCTTGTAGACGGAGCGGATTATTTTTCAAAAGTGGGTCTGAACGTTAAGACAGCGTCAACGGATTCGACCGACACAGGCTCATGCCCGGTAATAGAGGAGCTTAATTCCACAAAGGTTTATAAGAAAATATTTATGATGTTCGGCGAAAATGAAGTTGACTGGCCGAGTACGCAGACCTTTACGGATGAATACACAAAGCTTGTAAAAAAAGCAAAGCAGTATCAGCCCGAGGCGGAAATCTATCTGCTTGCGATAACTCCGATTACAAAAGAGGCATCAGACGCAGAGCAGGATGGTGCGACAAATGAGAAAATTAAAAAATTCAATAAGCTTATAAAGCAGGTTGCGGACAGCGAAAATGTGATATACTGTGACTTGTTTACGGCTGTGGCGGATAAAAACGGCGAGCTGCCGAAAGAAGCGGCAACCGACGGCGTTCATTTCGGAAACGAATATTACAAAAAGTGTCTGATTTATATTCAGGAGCATTATAGTGACGGTGCGGTAGAAAAGGAAAGTTCTGACAACAGTGACAGCAGCGGCTCATCACAGAGCAGCTCGTCATCGGGCTCCGGCAGCTCATCGTCATCATCATCATCGGGAAAATCATCGTCACAGAGCGACTCATCGAAAAAATCGACCTCCGGCAGCACATCCTCGGGAACGTCTTCATCATCATCATCGTCGGGAACTTCGCAGAGCGGTTCAACAAATAAATCGTCATCGTCGGGAACATCATCGGGTTCGTCATCGACCGGTTCGGCAAATAAATCGTCGCAGAGCAGTACATCTCAAAGCTCGGGCAGTTCATCGTCAAGTTCGGGAAGTACGTCCTCATCATCACAGAGCAGCTCGGGAAATGCTGCTCCGGCAAAGTCACTTGACGATTAATACAGAAGGGAATGGATAGACATGAATAAAAGAATTACAGCATTTGTATGCGCTGTTGTATGCGCAATCGGACTTACGGGCTGCGGCGGTACAAAGGAGATTGATATAAATTCCACCGCGCAGCAGCTTATGTCGGCAGATATATTTGACGAAAATCTGGTGGAGGTTAAGGCGGCAACTACCGAAAAAAGGCTTAACCTTTCATCGGACGATATTGAAAGCTGCGTTTCCTATGCGGGAACAAAGGCGGTCGTTGATGAAATCGTGATAGTTAAAGCGGTATCGGCAGACGCAGCGGCGAATGTCAAAAAGGCATTTGACGAGCATATTGCAACGCAGAAAAAGAGTTATTCGTCATACAGACCCGATGAAGTGCCAAAGCTTGATTCAGCTGTGGAGCTTGCAGAGGGAAATTACGTTGTTCTTGTTGTTTCAAAGGACGGCGAAAAGGCAGAGAAAATTGTAAAGGACTGCATGAAATAATTGCAGAGGGTGGTTGTGGTTTGTATTTTTCGAGTTTGTTATTCCTGTTTTTGTATCTGCCGATAGCGCTTGGCGGATACTATATATTGCCCCGAAAATGCCGTAATTTCTTTTTGCTGGTTGTAAATATGATTTTTTACGGCTGGGGCGAACCGGTATTTATTCTGATAATGATTGTTTCGATTATGGTGAATTACATATTCGCGATTTTAATTGAAAAATATCGGGATAATAAAGGGTTAAGCAAGCTGTTTTTGATTATTGCCTCAATAATCAGTCTGGGGCTTTTGGGGGCGTTCAAATACTTAGGATTTTTAACCGATATTCTGCGCGCATTGCCGATATTTTCGGCAATGCCGAAGATTACGCTTGCATTACCGATAGGTATTTCGTTTTATACCTTTCAGACACTTTCATACACGATTGACGTTTACAGAAACGATGTTCCGGCACAGAAAAATATTGTTGATTTCGGAACATATGTATCGTTTTTTCCTCAGTTGATTGCAGGCCCGATAGTGCGTTATAAGGATGTTGCGGAACAGCTTGAAAACCGCCGTGAAACGGTAGAAAAATTTGCATTGGGCATACGCCGTTTTACGGTTGGATTGGCAAAAAAAGTTCTGATCGCAAATCAGATGGGTTTGCTGTGGGATACGTTAAAAGCATCGGATGGTATAGGCACGGCAGGTACGTGGATTGGTTTGGCGGCTTTTTCAATGCAGATATATTTTGACTTTTCGGGATATTCCGATATGGCAATCGGATTGGGCAGAATGTTTGGGTTTGAATTTATTGAAAACTTCAATTATCCGTATATTTCAAAAAGCATAACGGAATTCTGGCGCAGATGGCATATATCGCTAAGCTCATGGTTTCGCGATTATGTGTATATTCCGCTCGGCGGTAACAGATGCAGTGTTCCGCGGCATATATTTAATCTTTTTGTGGTGTGGGCGCTTACCGGGCTGTGGCATGGCGCGGCATATAACTTCATTTTGTGGGGGATTTATTATTTCGTATTGCTTGTGCTTGAAAAATATGTATACGGCAAAGCGCTGTCACGTCTGCCGTCACTGATACAGCATATATATGCGCTGTTTTTTATTATGGTAGGCTGGGCAATATTTTCGTTTGACGATATGGGAATGCTTGCTGACTTTATATGCGGAATGTTCGGAAGAAAGTACGGCGTCATGAGCGCTGATGCGCTCAGTACGGTTATTTCCTATATACCGCTTTTGGCTGTAGCTGCGGCAGCTTGTCTGCCTGTCTGGAACAATATATACCGGAATATACGAGATAAAAAACTGACGGCATTGGTTGAAACGGCGCTTATATGTGCGGTACTGATATTGTGTACGGCGGCGCTGGTTAACGACAGCTACAATCCGTTTTTGTATTTCAGATTTTAGGAGAGGCGCTGTGATATGGCTAAATTACGTGATAAAATTTTAACTGCCGTATTTACGGTATTTTTAACCGGAATGTTATTGCTTTTGATATTTTTGCCAAAGCAGAAAACCTCGGTTAATGAAAAGAGAACTCTTGCAGACGTGCCAAAGGTTTCAATCAGCACGATATTTAACGGGAAGTTTGAAAAGGATACGGAAAACTATATAACCGATCATTTTCCGTGGCGCGATGCTTTTACTGCGATTAATGCGTATACTGCGCTTTATACCGGCCGTAACGGTTCGAACGGCATTTACAGGGGAAGTGACGGCTATCTTATTGCAGAGCCGGCAAAAGCCGATTATGAGCAGCTGGAGGAGAATGTTCGGGCGATGATGGATTTTACCGAAATGACAGGTGTTTCGTCGTCGCTTATGATAGTTCCGTCAACAGGTTATATAATGCAGGATAAGCTTCCGCCGATACATAAGGAGTATAAGGACGGAGAGCTTATAAAAACGGCTCATGATATGTCAGCGGCGGTGCTGGGGTATATTGACCTTGAAAAGCCGTTTATGCGCTTAAAGGACGAGTGCAGTCTTTACTACCGCACAGACCACCACTGGACAACGGCGGGAGCATATAATGCTTATGTGGAATATTGCAGGAATATAGGCTTTGAGCCTATGTGGGAGTTTGAAATATCGAAATATGACGGATTTTTCGGAACGTCGTATTCCAAAAGTGCACTGTGGGGAACAGGTGGAGATACTATTGAAATATGGGATTATCCGTATGATGTGTCGGTCAGAATAGATGATGAGGAGTATGAGAGCGAGCAGCTTTTTTACAGACATCACCTATCTGAGCCGGACAAGTATCCGGTGTTTCTGGACGGAAATCACCCTATTGTAAGGATTGTTAATCACGGTAATCCCAACGGCGGTAAGCTGCTTGTGATTAAAGACAGTTTTGCACATAGTATGGCGCCGTTTTTGGCAAACCATTACAGTGAAATCGATATGATTGATTTAAGATATTATTTTGAACCGGTATCGGATTTGGTGCGCGAGAAGGGGTATGACAGGATTTTGTATCTGTACGGCATAGAGAATCTGACCGAATCAAACGACATGACTATACTTCAATAAAAAAGCGGCTGCCGTGACTTTCGGTTCATATTTTGACATCGGAAATTGTAAAATAGACTGTGACATTTAGCAACAGACGCATATTAATGCAGAGCAGCTCTCGGAAGAGAACTGCTCAAACTTTTGAAAAATATGACTTCGGGTGTTGATAATTTTGAGTAAATATGATATAATAGATACATTATATCGGCGTTTTTTTCTCAATAGTGAATAGATATGGACAAAAATCTTAGAGGCAAAGAAAGCGAAAAATGTATTTCTCAGAGAAATGGTGGCTTATATTGTGCAAGGCTTTTAGATAGAAAAAGACACGAAAAATATTTTTCTTCGTTTCCGGAAGCGCAGTATGCAGATAAACTTGATGTGTTCATGTGACTGATGAATCAATGCTGAAAGCGGTGAAGCAGTTTGGAGCAAGAGCATTATAAAAAACGGAGACGGCATAAAGCATTTAATATTTGAGGTTATAGTATAGTTGTAAAAAACTAATAGAAAAAAGTTATCGGGTTTTAACGTATTTCTATATAGTTTAATGCAAAAATGGTGTAAAAATGGTGTAAATCACGTATACCAAACGCCGAAACATAAGTAAAATCAAGGAGTTGTGAGATAAGATGAAATTAGGTATAGTAGGATTGCCGAACGTTGGTAAATCCACACTTTTTAATGCAATAACACAGGCAGGCGCAGAGTCGGCAAACTATCCGTTCTGTACGATAGAACCGAATGTGGGAATTGTTGACGTTCCTGACGAAAGACTGGACAAGCTTGCGGAAATGTATAATCCCAAAAAGGTTACGCACGCCTATATAGAGTTCGTTGACATTGCAGGACTGGTAAAGGGTGCGTCAAAAGGCGAGGGGCTTGGAAATAAATTCCTTGCGAATATACGCGAATGTGACGCAATAGTTCATGTTGTACGCTGCTTTGAGGATTCAAACATAACGCATGTTGACGGTTCGATAGATCCGATACGCGATATTGAAACGATTAATTTAGAGCTTGTATTTTCGGATTTGGAAATGCTCGAAAGACGTATAGACAGAACAAAAAAAGCAATGAAAGGCGATAAGAGCCTGGCAAAGGAACTGGAGCTTCTTGAACGCATAAAGGCGGCGTTAAATGAGGGTAAGCCTGCAAGAACACTCGAATATACGGAGGACGAAGAAAATATCGTAAAGGATTTGTTCCTTATTTCGATGAAGCCTGTAATATATGCAGCTAACGTTGCCGAAAATGATTTTGCGGACGGTATTGAAAACAACAAATATGTAAACATCGTAAAAGAGTTTGCAGTAAAAGAAAACTCGCAGGTTATGCCCGTATCGGCAAAAATCGAGGAGGAAATCGCACAGCTTGACGGTGAAGAAAAGCAAATGTTTTTAGACGAGCTTGGCATGAGCGAGTCGGGACTTGACAGACTTATCAAAGCAAGCTATACGCTTTTGGGACTAATCAGCTATCTTACGGCAGGCGAACCGGAGGTTCGTGCATGGACGATTACCAACGGCACAAAAGCTCCACAGGCAGCAGGTAAAATTCATTCGGATTTTGAAAGAGGATTTATACGTGCGGAGGTAGTACACTATAACGACCTTATGGAATGCGGTTCAATGGCGGCGGCAAAGGAAAAGGGACTTGTGCGCAGTGAGGGTAAGGAGTATGTTATGAAGGACGGAGATATAGTTCTGTTCAGATTTAATGTTTAAAATAGGGAGAAGACCAATGAAGAAAATAATCATGGCTCTGTTATCGCTGCTGATGCTTTCGTCAGCGGCATACGCAAAAAGCGGCGATATTGCCGGAGAATATTACAGCACTGATATTCATACGATTTTAAACGGTATAGAGATAGATTCGATTAATATCGGCGGAAGAACGCTGATAAGCGCCGAAAATATGAGCTATTATTCCTTTTGGGTTTACTGGGACGAGCAGGCGCGGAGACTGGATATATCAAGGGAAGACCACCCAGATAACGGAACTCCTCCGGTGGTGAAAAAATCAAATTATCCGTCGGGCAATGTAATCGGAAATTATTATGAAACAGACATTGTTACATATCTTGACGGAGATGCGATAACCGCATATAATGTCGGAGGAAGAACGTACATTTTGGCAGAGGAAATGGCGGATTTCGGGTATGAAGTAATATGGAATGAAAATGACCGAAGCTTGTTGATAACAAGTCCTGACCGTGCAGGATATGATTATAGTATATTTCTGTCATACGGAACAAAGCCCGAAACAGAAGAATACAGCTCGGACGGAACGGGTGCATTTTCGATTTTGCGCAATGCAGACGGAATTATCGGTAAGGGAGACGCTAATCGGCTTAATGCGACGCTTTCCTGCGATGGGAAAGGATATACGCTGCATACGGCATTTTATCAGAATGCAGGGTTGTTTCATTCGCTTGGCGTTCAGGATTTAATGCAGTCATTTGTAAGCAGCGGACGCGGTATGGAACCGATAAATCCGGAAGAAAAATATGATTTGATAAATCAAAATGCACAAATTGTTATTAACGGTCATGCAGCACAGAAAGTTACGGTGGTATGCGGCGGAGGAAACGGACATTATGATTTTGCTTTTTGTATAAATGACATTCCGCTGTATAAGAAAGACGACATAAAGGAAATCTATGTATCGGTCGGAAATACGGAGGGACTTGATACATATACAATAACAGAACAGTATAATGACTATTCGCAAATGCAGCAGATTACGGAATCCCTTAAAAAAACATCTGAGGATTATGTACAGACGACATATGACATGACAAGTGATAATTGCTTTGTTGTATTTATGAAAGAAGCAAAATCATGGGGTGTATATAAGGATTGTCTGTATTTGGTGAATTGGGAAACGAAAGCTGTATCGGAGGACGTTTTGGAGCAGGTACGCCAAATAGACGGATACAATTATGACATAATAAATCCGTTTAATTTCCATATCGGAGATGTGAAAACTAACCTATTCTTCTCATGTAATTCGGAAGAAAGAACGGGTGACTTCTATGTGGAAACAGACACGGGCAAGGTACATCTTATAACGGATCATGCAAAATAAATATGATAACAAAAGCGCATTTTTGAATAAATGCGCTTTTGTTATGCTATTTACACTGGTTAAGCAGTTTGGCGTACTCCGACGGAGAACTTCCCGTGTGAGCTTTGAATGCGCGTGAAAAGTCATAAATGCTGTTAAATCCAAGCATTGACGCAATATCGCCGATGCTGCTGTAATCATTGCTCAAAATCTCTTTTGCTTTGGTAATGCGCAGATTATTAATATGTTTTATCGGCGATACTCCGTATATTTCATAAAAAAGCTTTCTGAAATATACAGTTGAACAGCCGGTCAAAGATGCTAAAAAATCATTTGTTATAGCTGTGTTGTAATTTTTTATGATATAATCAATTGCAGGCAAAATTTTAGCCTGCTTAGTATTGGGAACGTATTTTTTCAATATCGACTTTTCCAGGCTTACAATTATGTTATATGCCGCTGTCATGCACTCCGTTTCGTAAAACTTCCTTTTTAAAAGCATTTTATATTCCATATCTTTCAGACTGTCAAGAAGCTTTTTTCCGTCTTTTACCGAAAAACTCAAAATCTCATTGCAATTCAACTCACTGATAAATTCCAGAGAATAAAAATGCCCCGGCTTGACGCATTTCCAGTAATATGAACAGCCTTTCGGGAGGATAACGGGATTATTTATGTTTGATATGTATTTTTTGCCTTTGCAAACGTATTCGGTTTCACCCTCATATTTTAGTACGATTGCCCACAGCTCGCGGTTAATTCTTTGGGAATGTGCATTTTTTTCGCTGTAAATATCGGTTACGGATTTAATTTCATTTATCACTAAGTCTGACAGTATTCCGTACATAAAATTCACCTCATTAAAAGCATAACATACTACATTAAAATTGTCAACAGCAATTCCGGAAAAAGTATCAGAATTGATAAATTCTATCAAAATTGATATTTACAATCGGTAGAAAAGCATTTATTATTTAAGGCATAAAAGAAGTAATTGAGAGGGTGAGGATTTGCGAAAAATATCAGAACTGAATCCGCCGGCTTTGGCGGGAGTTATCAGAGAAAAGCATAAAATATCAGCAATAGCGGAAATGAAAAATTGTGCATATGACGGTGCGGATATGATTGACTTGCATATGTCGTGTTTGGAAAATTTCGATACGCAAATACTGAGAGAAATAATAGGCAGTACCAAGCTGCCGGTTTTGGCGCTGAATTACAACAAAAAATATGACTGGTCTGATGCGGGATATTCGGAGGAGGAGCGCACGGAAAGCTTTTTAAAGGCGGTTGCAGCCGGAGCGGCAGGCATTGATATGCAGGGATATACCTTTCATGAGCCGTCCAAAGACAATTTTTGCGGCGATAATAAATATTCATTTACAAAGAATAACCCAAAAGAAATTGTTACCGATGAAAAAATAATATTAAAGCAATGCGAATTTATAGAAAAGATTCATGCGTGCGGAGCGGAAGTACTTCTGTCATGTCATCCGGGAATACCCATGAATACACAGGAAGTGACGGAACTTGCTTTATTTTTAGAAAAGCGTAAACCCGATATTATAAAAATAGTAACAATTGCTCAAAATGAAGAAGACCTTATCGAAAGCTTTAAAACGATGCTGACATTAAAAAAGAGGTAAAAACAAAGGTAAGCTATCATGCGGGCGGAGCAATTGGGCGGCTCTCGCGGATTATAAATCCGGTTTTGGGCGGACATATAGCGTTTTGCGTTGACAGATTTAATTCGGGCAGCACAATGGAACAAATAGATTTAAAAACGGCTTATATTATGCTGAACAACATAGAAAGAATTATATAAAGAAAGGAAATGTTCTATAGTGAAGAGAAAACAAATCATTTTTATCGGCATTGGAAAGGCGCAGCTTTCGGAAACGGAAGTACCCGAAATACAAGCTGATGAAGCACTTGTGTGAATGGAATATACGGTTGTAAGCAGCGGTACGGAGCGAGCTTGCCTTATGGGGATGAATAACACTCCTCGGGCTTTTCCGATGAGCTTAGGTTACTGCGGTGTAGGGTGCGTTGAAAAAGCAGGAAAGAATCTTAAAAGCATAAAAGAAAATGATCGTGTGCTGGTATATCATGGTAATCATGCCAATTACAATATTCGGAGGGAGAACGAAATAACAAAAGTAGAAGATGAGAATATATCGTCTCTTGATGCTGCGTTTGTAATAATCGCATCTATGGGACTGGGAGGAGTGCGCAAGCTTGAAATTGAAATTGGCGAAAGTGCAATGGTAATGGGGCAGGGACTGCTTGGAATATTTGCTACTCAATTTTGCAGACTTTCGGGCGCAAATCCGGTCCTTGCTGCTGATTTGAATGAGGAACGCCGGAGATTAGCCGTCAACCTCGGAGCGGATTATGCTTTTGATCCATCGTGCAGGGATTTTGTGCAAAAGGTCATGTCGGTGACGAAAGGCAAAGGTGTAAACGGCTGTGTCGAGGTAACGGGAGTATCTAAGGCCATGGTGCAGAGTCTGGAATGTGCTTCATGGATGGGGCGAATATCACTTTTGGGTTGTACAAGAGTTTCTGATTGTGCAGTAGATTATTATCGGCAGGTACACAGGCAGGGGGTAAAGCTTATAGGCGCACATAACTTTGTAAGACCTAAATTTGAATCATATCCGCATTGTTGGACGCATCACGACGACTGTCGGGCAATCCTTGATATGATAGCGTCAAAACGTATTCAGGTTAAACCGATTATTTCGAGAGTTGTTTCTCCAACCGAAGCACCGCGGATTTATAATGAACTGTGTTATGATAAAAATTTTCCGCTCGGAACGGTATTTGATTGGAGGAACATACAATGAAAAAAATCAAAATAGGTCAGATTGGTATCGGGCATAATCACGGCGAAGCAAAAATGCTTGCGGTGCGTAAATTTCCCGAGCTGTTTGAGGTTGTCGGATATGCCGAAGAAAACGAAGAATGGATTTCAAGGAGAGGGGACTTAAACGGATATGACGGCTTGAAAAGATTAAGCGTTGATGAGCTTATAGAAAAGTCCGATGCCGTGTTGGTCGAATCGGATATATGGAATCTGACGAAATATGCAAAAATGTGTGTTGATGCAGGCAGACACATACACATGGATAAGCCGGCAAGCGGAACACTTGAAGAATATAAGGCGGTTCTGGACGCGGCGGAAGAAAAAAAGCTGATTGTTCAGCTGGGGTATATGTATCGCTACAATCCGGCGGTGCGCAGATGTATTGATGCGGTAAAGAGCGGCAAACTTGGTGAGATATACTCGATAAATGCCGAAATGAGTACATTTCATTGGGCGGATTACAAAAAATGGCTTGCCAATTTTAACGGCGGAATAATGTATATACTGGGAAGTCATCTGGTTGATTTAATAGTGTATATACTCGGAAAACCGGATAAGATAACATCATTTTTAAAGCATACCAAGCTTGACGGTGTGGATTTTGAGGATAATAATCTTGCGGTGCTTGAATATAAAAAAGCGCTGGCAAGAATTTATGTTTCGTCCGTTGAGGTGAACGGCTGGGGCAGACGTCAGTTTATGGTATCGGGAAGCAAGGGTACGATAAATATCATGCCTATTGAAAACGAATGTACAATGACTTATGCAGATACCGAAATATCAGTAAAGCCTTATGAGGATATGAAGAAGAATGTCGATATAAAGGATATTCCGAAAGATTGCCGATATGACGAGATGATGCAGGATTTCTACAATTATATTACAGGAACAAAAACAAATCCGTATACATATGAGCATGACTATCTTGTACAAACGGTACTTTCCGAGATTGTAGGCGGAATTAAGTTTAACAGTAAAAATATTATATAAGGGAGATTTACTATGCAAACAGCATTTATTACGGGTGCAGGCGGATATATCGGTTCACAGACAGCCGTTACGCTTGCAAAAGCAGAAATCGGTATCGCAGTATGCGATATAAATGAAGAAACGGTAAATAAAACCGTGGAGCGTGTACGTCGAAACGGCGGAAATGCAAAGGGATATATTGCCGATGTGACGGATTCAAGGGACATTGAAACAGCAATGCAAAAGGCGGCGGAGGATTTCGGAAGTCTTGACATTATGGTGCATATAGCCGGAGGAAGTGCAAGAATAGCAGGAGGGAAATATGTTCCGTTGGTCGAGCAGGAGGATTGTGTAATAGACAAGGTTTTAAAGGTGAACCTTTACGGTGCGTTTTGGGCAAGCCGTGCTGCGGCAAGAATTATGATAAAGCAGGGAACGGGCGGAAAAATTGTTAATTTTGCGTCTGCGGTAGGATTTAACGGCTTGGCAGGCTGCTGCGATTATGCGGCGTCAAAGGGCGGAGTTATGTCGCTGACAAAGTCGCTTGCAAAGGAATTGGGCGGATATAAAATTAATGTAAATGCGGTTGCGCCGGGGGTGGTTATGCGTCCGGAGGAAAACGGAGGGAGCGACAGGGCTCTTAATACAAATGTTTTGGGTGAAAAATGTACGGCCGATGACATTGCAGATTTGGTGGAATTTCTTGTTTCGGATAAGGCGCGGTTTATTACGGGTCAGACATATCTGTGTGACGGCGGAAGAACATTATCAATGAAAGGAACTGACTGATTATGAAAGCGATGCTTGTTGAAAATGAAAAGCTTGTTTGGAGCGAGGTTGAAAACCCGGCTGCAAAAGAAAATGAGATAGTTATAAAAGTATATGCGGCGGCGTTAAACCGTGCGGATTTGCTGCAAAAGAAAGGAACATATCCGTCGCCGGCAGGCTGGCCGCAGTGGCCGGGGCTTGAAGTATCGGGAACGGTTTTTGAGATGGGAAGTGAAGCGGCGGAAAAAAGCGGATTAAAA
Organism: uncultured Clostridia bacterium; assembly: GCA_934476675.1. Lineage (GTDB taxonomy): Bacteria > Bacillota > Clostridia > UBA1381 > UBA1381 > UBA4716. Next base: position 38,598 of record CAKSOE010000002.1, read on the forward strand.
AAAGGCGATAAGGTGTGTGCGCTGCTGGGCGGCGGAGGATATGCCGAATATGTATCTGTTCCGTACGGAATGGTTATGCCTATGCCGGAGGGACTGTCTTTTGAGGAGGCAGCGTCACTGCCGGAGGCATATGCAACGTCATATTTGAATTTATTTTATGAGGGACATCTGAAAAAAGGACAGACAGCGTATGTTGCAGCCGGTGCGAGCGGACTCGCGTCCGCTGCGATACCGCTTGCGAAAGCATTCGGAGCGAGAGTTATAACATCTGTAATTTCCGATGAAGCAGCACGGAGAATTAAAAATCTCGGAGCGGATGTAATCGTAAACACATCGGCTCAAAAGTTGGCTGACGTATTTAAAACGGAGGAAGAAAGCGGAACTCCGGTTAATATGGCAATGGATTGTCTTTCGGGAGAAATGCTCGGAGAAAGCATACCGTATATGGCGGAGGGGGGTTATTGGGTTGTTATATCAACGCTTGCCGGTACCGAAACCAATATCAAGCTTCGCCCGATTCTGACAAAAGGTATTCATATTGTGGGAAGTATGCTCAGGAAACGTTCGGTTGAGGAAAAGACTGATATACTGCAAAAGCTTGTTGAGGAAGTATGGCCGAAGTTGGAAAGCGGACAGATAAAGGCGGAGATATATAAAATTCTGCCGATAGAATGTGCAGAGGAGGCACAGGCGATACTTGAGCGCGGTGAAAATGTCGGAAAGGTAGTTTTACGGGTATGCGAATGAGCAAAAAGGTCAAAACAACGCTTTTGACGCTTTTGGTAATGCTGCTGTGGGGTTCGATTTTTCCGTGCATTAAGGTTGGATACAAGGCATTTAAAATCAGTTCGGCGGCGGAAATTCTTCTCTTTGCAGGAATACGTTTTCTTGTTTGCGGTACGATAATTACGGTCATATCTCGCGCTATGGGGCAAAAAGCGGATAAGAATACAAAAAACAGCATAATTCCGATACTATTGACGGGATTTTTTGCGGTTGGCTGATTTTAGGAGAAGATATTTTTAATATCAGGTATTTAGCTGCGGTTGTGCTTATCGGAACAGGGATAGTGATAGGCAGTATGCAGAAGAAAAGAACGGGAGGCCTGTAAATCGGGCTTCTTGTTTTTTGTCATAGTCTGACTTTTTCACAAAAACAGCTGACATTGATTGTTACATTTTTGTTACTAATGTAAAACATATATTAAAATACAAAAAAAATAGTGACAAACAATAATAAATGTGATATACTGTATACGTATATTTGGGATTATCTATTGCAGAAGTAAAAGGAGTATGAGTTTTAATGAAAAGACTATTAGTCAGTATTATTACGGCTTTATCCGTAGTTATAGGTACGTCGGGAGCTATGGCGGCGGCAAATGCCAATGTTGAAGTGAAGAATGACGTAAAATCGGTTACATACAGCTATACTGCGCTGGCAGGCACGCGTGCTGAAAATCAGATAACAAAGCTTTTTGAAGATATAAAGAAATTAAATAGTGAAAATCCGAATTACAGCGAGGATATTACGATAATCAGTAAGTCGGCAGACGGACTGGCGGTTGATTTCTCATTGAAAATGGAGGATAAGACAAGCGGCGGTTCATCAGAGGACAATACAATTTTATCATTGTGCAGCGTAAAGATAAAGGATGCAGACGGAAATGATGTGACCGGAACAGATTCGGCAAATATTACGACGGACGGAGATAAGGCTGTCATTGAACTTCCGTTGGGCAGACAGAATACGCAGTTTACAAAAGATGAGAAAAAATATACGGTTGAATTCAGTTTAAATTCGGGACTTACGGATAAGCAGATTACAAATCTGAAAGAAAACCTCGCATGGGGAATTATCAGCGCTGTTCCGAGAGTAAGCGCAAGTACGGTTACTCCCGCACCGACCAACAATACAACGGTAGAGGCTACGCCCACACCGTCAGCGTCGGCAACGCCGGGTACAAGCGTTTCACCGCAGCCGACGGCTACCGCATCGGCAGGCACAAAGGTAAAGTATGTCGGTGAAAATAAAGATATTGTACCGGGAAAATATGTTACTACAGGTAACGGCGCAATCAAAGTATACAATTCGCAGAACGCTCTCAAAACAGAGGTTACATTAAAGGATGATAACCATAAAAACAGTGATGGTGCGGACAGTGTGGTTTTAAACCTTGCAGACGGTGACAGAGTAGAGTTTGCAGACTACATTAAGCTGACGCCGCAGTCGACTAAAGCTACCGCAACACCAAAAGCAAGTGCAAAGGCTACTGCAAAAGCAAAAGCAACAGCTACCGCTAAGACAAAAGCAAAGGCTACTGCAACACCGAAAGCGAAAACAAATCCAAAAACGGGTGATACTGCGCCGATTGCGGCAGTTTCATTTTTAGCAGTGGCAGCGTTGGGAGCTTGTTTGTATATTGAGTATTTGAAGAAAAATAAAAACTAACAGAATATCGGGAAAGGATGTGCGGGCATGAAGAAAAGAAATTTGCTCCAAATCCTTTCTTTTTTTATATTCATCTGCTGCGCACTGTATCTTGCAAAATATTTTTATGACGGATACAAGGCTGACAGAGAGGTTGTGAGATTAAGAGATATCGCAGGGCAGACAGATGGTGAAAGTGCACCGGAGGAGGCATATGCGTCAAACGGTATGCTTGAAGAATATTATAAGCTGTACGAACAGAATAATGATGTTGTCGGGTGGGTAAGGATTGATGATACTCGTATTAATTACCCGGTAATGTACAAGAATACGGATAATGATTATTATTTGCACAGGAATTTTGAGGGAGAATACCAATACAGCGGTCTGCCTTTTATGGATAAAGATTGTAATCTGACCGCTGACGGCTCAAATTTGATAATATATGCGCATAATATGAAGAACGGTTCGATGTTTGCAGATTTGATTAAATATGCAAAGAAGGATTTTCTTGCCGAGCATAAAATAATACATTTTGACACAATGTATGAGCGCGGCAACTATGAGATAATTTCCGTATTTAAAACACAAATAGGTGCGGAGAACGAAATAAAATATTATAATTTTACAATACCGAAATCGGAACAGAATTATGAAGACTTTGTAAGCGCAGTAAAACGTGCATCAATTCATAAAATAGATGAAACCGCAGAATACGGTGATGATTTGCTGACGCTTTCGACGTGTTCCTATAACCGCAGCAACGAACGTTTTGTTGTGGTAGCAAAAAAGGTCGGATGATCTTGCACACAAAAAGTACCCCCCAAAAAAAAACCGCAGTCGGCGGTTTTTTTCTTGCTTGTCGGCGAATTTTATCAAATAACAGTCAACAACAATTTAATCAGCGTTTTATAATTACTTATTTCACAGCAGCTTATAGTGGGGGCGCTCCTCGCCGAAAAAGGCATATCGCAGCCAGTCGTCGGTGATTATCGCGGCGGCAGACAGAAAAAACCATATTATCATATAAGGCAGACATATTTGTCCCAATATATTATACGGCATTCCCGCATAGCTCCACACATTCATATGCAGCTGCAAATTTACAATGCAGCCCGTTATAAATTCAAGGATCGTTATAATGCACGTACCGAAAAACATTTGAAGTACAAGAGGAATTGAGAAATCATAAAATTCGTTTATAAGTCCCAGCGCGACAAAACACGCGCCGCCGAGAAAAAACATTGTCCAGTGTGAATATCCGCGCCATAAAAGCTCAATAATAAGATAGAATATTCCGCCCATGGAAAATAAAATCAAAAGCTTAAAGGTTTGTTTCATAAAATCTCCATTCTGCCGTTATCCGGCTGTGTAAATCATAACAGAGTTGCAATCTCTTTGATTTTTTTTGAACAGTGACTGCTACGATGTTCTGCACATAAAAATACTGTACAGCATTATTATATGCTGTACAGCGTTTTTTAAACTACTTATATATCAAGATTTGAAACATATTTTGCATTTGCTTCAATAAATTCGCGGCGCGGCTCAACCTTTTCACCCATAAGAATTGAGAAGGTTTCATCGGCTGCAATTGCGTCTGCAAGCTCTACCTTTAAAAGCGTTCTCTTTTCGGGATTCATTGTTGTTTCTTTGAGCTCGGCAGGGTCCATCTCTCCAAGACCTTTGTAACGCTGAACCTTAGCGCCGCCGCCCATTTCCGCAATCAGTCTGTCACGTTCGGCTTCATCGAACGCAAAGTGTTCTTCAAGATTTTTGTTCTTGCCCTTGAACACCTTAAAAAGCGGAGGCTGGGCAATATATACGTTTCCGTTTTCGATAAGCGGACGCATATAACGGAAGAAAAATGTCAGAAGCAGCGTTCTGATATGAGAACCGTCAACATCGGCATCTGCCATGATAATAATTTTTCCGTATTTGAGGTTGTTTGGGTCGAATTCATCGCCGATACCTGCACCGAGCGCCTGGATAATCGGCAGCAGCTTTTCATTCGAGTAAACCTTATCTATACGTGATTTTTCAACGTTCAGCATTTTTCCCCAAAGCGGCAATATTGCCTGAAAACGTCTGTTGCGTCCCTGCTTTGCGCTGCCGCCGGCACTGTCTCCCTCGACGATGAACAGTTCTGCATAATCTGCACCTTCATCTGAACATCTGGCAAGTTTGCCTAAAATTGCGGCATTTGACATACCGCCCTTGCTTCGCGTTGCTTCTCTTGCACGCTTTGCAGCTTCTCTTGCGCGTGATGCGGTAATTGTTTTTTCAAGTATTGTACGCGCAACCTTTGGGTTTTCTTCAAGAAACGCACTGAATTTGTCGTTTAAAGCATTTTCAACCAACATTCTTGCTTCGCTGTTGCCAAGCTTTGTTTTTGTCTGTCCCTCAAACTGCGCCTCGGTCACTTTTACCGATATAACAGCCGTAAGTCCCTCTCTTGTATCCTCGCCGGAAAGGTTTGCGTCCTTTTCTTTTAATATGTTGTATTTTCTGGCATAATCGTTTACAACTCTTGTCAGACCTGCTTTAAATCCTGTTTCATGCATACCGCCGTCAACGGTATGAATGTTGTTGGCGAAACTTAAAAGCGTTTCGTTGTATGATGTGGTATACTGCATTGCAACTTCAACCGTCATATCCTTACGCGAGGATTCAAAGTATATTATATCATCGTGAATAGTGTCCTTTGAACGATTAAGATAAGCTACAAATTCTTTAATTCCGCCCTCGGCGTGAAGTACCTTTTCGACAGGCGTTTCAACGCGCTTGTCGGTGAATATGATTTTTACGCCTTTGTTAAGAAATGCCTGTTCTCTTAATCTTTTTAAAAGCGTATCATAATCGAACTCCGTAACCTCGAATATTTCGGGGTCGGGGAGGAAGGTAATTTTTGTTCCGGTCTTGTCGGTGTCGCCGATAACCTTTAATTTGCAGGTCGGCTTGCCTCTTTCATAGCTTTGATAATAAACGTGCTTGCCGTCCGAAACCTCTACCTCAAGTCTTTTTGAAAGCGCATTAACGACAGAAGAACCAACACCGTGCAAACCGCCTGAAACCTTATATCCTCCGCCGCCGAATTTACCGCCGGCGTGAAGAATGGTTAAAACCACCTCAACTGTCGGAATACCCTGCTGAGGATGAATACCTACCGGAATACCTCTGCCGTTGTCCGTTACCGTACAGGAATTGTCAGGATTAATATCTACGCGGATTTCCGTACAGTAGCCTGCAAGCGCTTCGTCTATGGAGTTATCTACAATTTCATAGACAAGGTGATGCAGTCCGGCAATTGAGGTCGAGCCTATATACATACCAGGACGTTTTCTTACGGCTTCAAGACCTTCGAGAACCTGTATTTGGTTTTCGTCATATTTTGTTTCAATTTTCTCTAAATCGCTCATTTTGTTACTCCTTAAAATTTTACATGATATATTAAAAATCCTCTGAAAAGTTTCCTGCCATACTCTTGCTTTTAAGTCTTTTTGCAAGAACTTTGGACGAAAGTGAGGATAAAAACACCTTGTCGCCGTCTTTGCCGTTAGCGACCACATAAGAACGCGGCAAGCCGTCTGTAGCGGCGTTTTTGATGATATTTTTGTTTTGCGCAGCGGAAAGAAAATTTCTTCCCTGACGAGATACGGTAGTGTTGTCCATATCAAATATTCCTATGATTTCTTTATCGTTAATTACGAAATCATTTCCGGCATGAAGGTACATTTTTTATTTTTCCTTTCATACTATTTTTCCGCCGTTTACGCAGAACAGCTTTGTGTCCTTTGTATCGGCTTTCAAGTCACAGTCGGTGCTGGTGATAAGCGTCTGCTTGTTTTTTATTTTTTCCGATAAATAGCTTCTGCGATTTATATCAAGCTCGCTTAATATATCGTCCAAAAGCAGTATCGGATATTCGCTTTTTATGCTCTCGATATAATCCGCCTGAGCTATTTTTAAGCTTAATGCTGCCGTGCGCTGCTGCCCCTGTGATGAAAACAGCCGCGCTTCGCGTTCGTCTACCGATATGGCAATGTCGTCGCGCTGAACTCCGTACTGCGCCGACCCCATATCAATTTCACGTTCCGAATGTTTTTGTAAAAACTCCATAACCTCATCTTCGGTTATATCATCGCATTTAATTCCCGGGGCATACCTTACTGTAAGATTTTCGCCCGAAATTTCATTTTGTATACCGGCGGCAAATTTACATAAAAGCTCAATGGATTCGCGGCGGCTTTTCATAATTTTTGCTCCGGTCTGCGCAAGCTGCAAATTCCACACATCAAGCATTTCTCTGCCTTTGCCGTTTCCGCTCCTTATATTTTTCAATAAAAAGTTTTTCTGAACAAGAGCCTTGTTATAATCAATCAGATTTGCAAGATATGAGGGGTACAGCTGGCTTATGGCGCTGTCGATAAAACGCCGTCTGACCGACGGAGAGCCTTTCACAAGCTCCAGATCCTCCGGCGAAAACATTACAACGTTGAGATAGCTCATAAGCATTGACAGCTTGGTTATCTGCACATGATTTATCCGTATGTTTTTTTTGCCGTTTTTGGCGAGCCTGAGCTCTGCTTTGTAATCGCGTGTGTTATCGTGAAATTCGGTTTCAAGAGCCATAAATTCGCTCCCGAAACGTATCATTTCTCGATCTGCTTTTGCGCGGTGGCTTCTGCCGTGCGCAAAGAGATACACAGCTTCGAGAATATTTGTTTTTCCCTGCGCATTGTTGCCGTATATCAGATTTGTCAGCGGCGAAAACTCTATCTTTTCCGATTTATAGTTTCTGAAATTTTTCAGAGTAAGTGAGGAAATATACATTTATTCCACATCCACCGTAACCGTTTCATCGTCAAACTCCACTCTGACTTTGTCGCCGGGGCGAAGTTTTTTACCGCGCATGGTACACGGCTCATCGTTAACAAAAACGATTTCTTCCGATACCATGTCCTTTGCGTCACTGCCGGATTCGGCAACGCCGCTGAATTTCAAAAGCTGGTCAAGCTTTATAAATTCCGTATTTATTTTAGTTTTAATATTTTCCACAATCAGCACCTCAGTTTGAAATTCTCTTAATGGACGTTACGCCTTTAATCTGCTTGATTTTCTTTGTCAGCACCGCAAGTTCTGCCGTACTTTTTATAACAACGCCCATCTGAATAACCGCCATATTCTTTTTATTCACAAATGCATTAACCGACTTGAACGAAATATTAAGTCCGGCAAGGATATTTGTGATTTCAAGCAGTACGCCGTCGCGGTTGGGAAGCTCTGCCTGTAAGTTTGCCACATATGATTCCGATGTGTTGTCCGCCCATTCTACTTCGATAATACGGCTTTTATCCTCATCGGATAAAATATCTATATTCATATTGGGGCAGTCGCGCCTGTGGACGCTGACGCCTCTGCCGCGTGTGATAAAGCCTATTATGTCATCTCCGGCAACAGGATTGCAGCAATGAGCAAGACGAATAAGACAGTTGTCTATGCCTTTTACTATTATACCCTTGTCCGACACACCGCGGCGTTTGGGTTCGGGCTGCTCGGGCAGCTCTTTCCCCTCAGCTATATCTTCAAGACGTTTCTTTTCGCGCAGTTCGCGCTGGACTCTGAGCCAGTTTTCACGCAGCCTTAAAACCACCTTTTGAGCGGTCAAACCTCCGTAGCCTACACCGGCATACAAATCGTCAAGGGAGTTAAAGCCGTGGCGTTTTATTATAACATCTACCCATTCCGGCACGAAAAGCTGCGCATGAGTGTTTCCGACACGCTTTAATTCGTGTTCGATAAGTTCCTTGCCATGTTCGATGTTTTCGTCGCGACGTTCACGCTTGAACCATTGGTTTATTTTGTTGCGTGCCGATGAGGTACGGCATATTTTAAGCCAATCCCTGCTCGGACCGCGTGTATTTGAGGTCAGTATTTCAACAATTTCGCCGTTTTTCAGAATGTAGTTATTCGGCACAATTTTTCCGTTAACCTTTGCGCCGCTCATTTTGTAGCCCACCTGCGAATGTATGGCAAACGCAAAATCTATTACCGTACTCTTGGCGGGGAGAGAAATAACTCTGCCATGCGGAGTGAACACAAACACCTCGTCGGCAAACAGGTCGAATTTAAGAGTATTGAAAAATTCGTCCGTATCAATAATTTCTGTTTGTGTGTCGAGAAGCTGCCTTACCCAGCTTAACGTGCTGTCCATGGAATTATCGCCGGAAACGCCTTCTTTGTACTTCCAATGCGCCGCGATACCCTCTTCGGCAACTTTGTGCATTTCCCATGTACGAATCTGAATTTCAAACGGTGTGCCGTTAGGCCCTATGACGGTTGTATGCAGCGACTGATACATATTCGGTTTAGGCATGGCAATGTAGTCCTTAAACCGCATAGGTACGGGTGTGTACAAATCATGCACCATTCCCAGAACCGCATAACAGTCCGCCACTGTGGAAACAATTATACGCACGGCAAACAAATCGTATAATTCATCGATTGTTTTGTTCTGAGTATACATTTTGCGGAATATGCTGTAAAAATGCTTTGCACGGCCTGTCACCTGACCGTCTATGCCGAGATTTTTAAGCTTTTCCGAAAGTATGGACATTATCTCGTTGATAAATTTTTCTCGTTCGCTCTTTTTCTGATTAATACTGGTTCTGATTTCCTCATATGCCACGGGATCAAGGTATTTTAGAGCTAAATCCTCCAGTTCAATCTTAATTTTTGACATACCGAGTCTGTGAGCGAGCGGCGCATAAACATCAAGCGTTTCCTTGGATATAAGCAGCTGCTTTTCGGTCGGCATAAAATCAAGTGTACGCATATTGTGAAGCCTGTCTATAAGTTTTATAACAATAACGCGTATATCCTTAGACATGGCGAAAAACATTTTTCTTAAATTTTCAACCTGCTGTTCTTCGCGCGTGTTGTATTTAATCTGTTCAAGCTTTGTAACGCCGTCAACAAGCTCCGCAACATTTTTGCCGAAAAACGTTTCTATATCCTCATAGGTGTAGGGAGTGTCCTCTACGACGTCATGAAGCAGCGCTGCGCTTATTGCGGTGGCGTCCAGTCCGAGTTGAGAAGCTATATAAGCAATCTGTACGGGATGATCTATATACGGATCACCGCTTCGGCGAAACTGATTTTTGTGTGCGGCGCGCGCAAGAAAGTAAGCCGTATAAATCATATCCGTATTTGCTGCCGGACTATAAGATTTTACGCGCTCAACAATAGTATCAACCAGTTTGTCGGTATCCGACTCGCCATGCCGTTCTATTTTCTCGGGCTCTAATATAGCTTTGTTTTCCTCTGCCATTATTTATCCTTTCCTCAGCGCCGCTTTATATCTTTAATGTTCAGCTGAACATTTTCGTAGCCCTGATAATTATTTGTTTCCATATAAAACGCAACGTCGGCGCTGTCGCCTTCATGCATTGTATCGCATAAATCTCCGAAATTAAAACCTATGCAATTGATATATTTCCCGTCATTTTGCAGCTTGAGCCGCAGATGACGTCCATCAATGCCGACGCGGCTTATTGCCGCAATACGTGAGTCTGAAAGCGAAAATATCGGCTTTTCGTTGCCCATGCCAAACGGTTCAAGCGTTTCAAGGAGCTTTGCCGATTCGACCGATACATCTTTTGCAGAAACGCGGCAATCAATTCCCAGCTCCGGAATCATATTGCTGACGGATAATCTTCCGTCGGCATATTTGTTAATCCGCCTTGAAAATTCTTCTATATCCGCCTCGTCGATGCCCAGTCCGGCAGCTGCCGAATGTCCGCCGAATTCGTTAAGCTTATCTTCACACTGCGAAAGTGCATCAAACAAATCAAATGACGGGATCGAACGTCCCGAACCTTTGCCCTCACCGTTTTCGTCAAGTGAAATAAGTATGCACGGCCTATAGAAAAGCTCGCAGATTCTTGAAGCGACAATACCTATAACGCCTTGATGCCAGCCTTTTTTTGCAAGCACTATAACTTTTTTCTTTTCGAAATTTATATCCTCTGCGATAAGGCTTAAAGCTTCGTCGTATATTTTTTGTTCTGTAAGCCTGCGTTCGGTGTTTTCACAATCAAGCTTTTCGGCAATCTTTGCGGCTTCCTCGGTGTCGCTTGCCATAAGAAGCTCCACGCCGGTTGCGGCGGCGCCGAGTCTGCCTGCCGCATTCAGGCGCGGTGCAAGCGTAAATGCAATCGAATCGGCGCTTAGTGTGTTAAGCTGCGCTCCCGCAGCTTTGAAAAGCGCCGCAACCCCGGGGCGCATAGATGAACGCATAGCCTTTATTCCGCGGTCAACGATAATTCTGTTTTCGTCCGTCAGCGGGACAACATCTGCAATCGTGCCGATTGCGGCAATATCTGCATATTTCATAAAACATTGAGTTGTATTCATTTTAAGAGCCATGGCAAGTGCAAGCACAAGCTTAAACGCCACTCCAACGCCTGCAAGTCCGTCAAACGGGTATTCGGAACCGGGAGTTTTCGGGTTTATTATCGCGCAGGCGTCCTCGGGCAGACGTTCCTTGCAGGTATGGTGATCCGTAACAATTACGTCCATGCCTAAAAGCTTAGCAAACGAAACCTCGCCCAAAGCCGTTATGCCGCAGTCCACGGAAATCATAAGCTTAATGCCCTGCTTAATAAATCTATTCACCGCTTTAATATTTATTCCGTAGCCCTCGTCGCGCCTGTCGGGAATATAGAATGACACATCGGCGCCTATTGATGTCAGAAAATCCAGCATCAGAGTGGTTGAAGTTATTCCATCAACGTCATAATCGCCGTAAATCGTTATTTTTTCCTTATTTTCAACCGCTTGAAGAATACGGTTCACGGCTTTCTTCATATCGTTAAAAAGCAGAGGATTGTGCACGTTTTTCATTGATTTGGAAAGAAAAGAGGGAATGTCATTTTCATTTATACCCCGATTAAGCAGTATCGAGGCAATAACGGGCGGTATGTTCAGCTTTCTGCTTATATTGTCAGCCGCACTGCTCGTTGAATTACTGCTGCGGTATTTCCATTTCTTTTCAATCATTCCAATTCTCCCAAACACAAACAAATTCTCATTACATTATAACATTTTTTTATAAAAATTTCAAGTAAAACAGCAAATTTAATTGCCAAACATCGGAGTATTTGAAAAAAATGCAGGAATAACGTAATTTTTGCGGCATATATATATTATAGTAAAAAGTTTGAAAGGATGAAAATACATGGGATACGATTATGAAAATCTTTGTGCGGATATAGACACGCTTGTGGGAAATTACGGAAAAATAGAAAAAATGGTTATAGGAAAAAGCATTATGGGCAGGGACATAATATGCCTTAAAGCAGGGAATGGGAGAAGAAAGCTTGTACTTCTCGGCGCATACCATGGTCTTGAATATCTGACGTCGGCATTTTTAATTAAATTTCTGACGGAATACACGGCAAATGCCGTTTTGGGGAGCGGATATTTCGGTCACAGCGCATCCCGGCTTTTTAAGGATATAACGCTGTATGTAATACCAATGGTAAATCCTGACGGCGTGGATATAGCGGTGAACGGGCTGGACATAACAAATCCGTACCACAGAAGTCTGATAAGCCTTGCCGGAATACATAGCTTTAACAGTGTGTGGCAGGCAAATGCGAGAGGAGTAGATCTTAATCATAATCATGATGCGGACTGGAGTATGGTTGCGGAAAAACCGTCACCGTCGAAATTCGGAGGAGAATATCCCGAAAGCGAGCCGGAAACGCGCGCAGTGGTGGATTTTGTACGAGACGCAGACTGTGATATGATGATTACATTCCATTCGCAGGGAAAAGAAATATATTACGACTTTAACGGAACGGTACCGCAGGGCGCATACGAAACGGCACAGAAAATGGCTGCGGAGAGCGGTTATACGGTTTCAAAGCCTATGGGAAGTGCGGCATTCGGCGGATGCAAGGACTGGTTTATTTCGGAATTCGGGCGAATGGGATTCACGGTAGAGGTAGGACTCGGCAGGAATCCGCTGCCTATGGAACAGCTTGATGAAATTTACGAGGAAAATGCAAAGCTTTTGCTGACAGCAATGGAGGAAAGCATAGAGAAAAAATGTACGGGCCGCTGTATAATTTAATGAAAATAAAACGCATCAACCGTGTACAAACGTATGCCGTTGATGCGTTTTATGCGCTTTTTTCGGTTAATCGAACAAAACTTAATCAAAATGATACATCAATTATAAGGTTTTGAAATAAATTTTTGTTAAAAATTTAACTTGAAAAAGCATATGCTATATGCTATAATGAGTGCGTCAAGGGAGATAAGCGCGAGGGCGGCTGTCTCTTTTTTGCTGATATATGAGTATAACATTTAATGATAGGTGATATATTCATATATACATAAAGTAAAGAAAGGATTTACGGAAGGAGGGATATTATGGATAAGAAAAAGAAGAAAATAAGCATTATTGTTTTTGCGGTAATCATAGCTGTGCTGCTTGTGGGAATATTCTTAACCAAACCGTCCGGCGGAGACGAAAATATTCAGACTGCAATGCGTGATGCGGTTTTGCATGAGGAGAACAGAATAAGTCTGTTCGGGATTAAGGATGTCAATCCGGGTCTTGTCTCGGCGTTTACCGTAACGGCTGTATTGCTTGTATTTTCACTTATTGTACGAATTTTCGTAATACCGAAGTTTACGTATATTCCGGGCAGGTTTCAGCTGGCGCTTGAGCAGGCTGTCGGAATGTTTGACGGTCTTGCAAAAACAAACAGTCCTCACAGAAACAAATTCCTGGGCGCATATATTTTTGCCGCAGGCGCATACATTTTTGTGGGAACGCTTTTCGAGCTTTTGGGCTTGCAGGTGATAACCACCTCGGGCAGCTCCGTATCGTTGCCGGCGCCGCTGGCGGATATAAACGGTGCAATTATGCTTGGATGTCTGTCGTATACGATTATACTGTCAGGAGGAATTATCGGCAATAAGCTTAAAGGAGTCGGTCAGACGCTAAAAGACTTTTCACTTCCGATTTCTATGAGTTTCCGACTTTTCGGTGCGCTTTTAAGCGGTGCGCTTGTAACGGAGCTTGTATATTATTATAAACAGCTCAGCTTTGTGTTGCCTGTTATAGTGGGAGTCATGTTCACGCTTCTGCACGCACTTATTCAGGCATATGTCCTTACTATGCTTACGGCTTTGTTCTACGGGGAGGTTTCCGAGCCGAGCGAAAAAACAACAAAGTGACTTAATGGAGGGTTATAACGATGAAAAAAATAGTAAAATATGTTTCGGTACTTTTTGTAATGATGATAATGTTTGCCTCGATGGCATGTGTATATGCGGCGCCGTCCGCTCCGGCTGCCGATGCGGCACAGACCGCCGTGCAGACCGCAGACGACGCAAAGGGAGATAAGGCTCTTGCGGCAGGTATAGCAATCGGTCTTGCGGCAATGGGCGGCGCAATCGGTATGGGTCTTGCGGTTGCAAAGTCAACCGAGAGTATTTCGCGTCAGCCGGAGGCTGAAAGCAAAATCCGTACAACTCTTATGCTGGGTCTGGTATTCGTGGAAACAGCTATCATATATGCGCTGATTGTAGCAATACTTGTTATATTTGTACTGTAAAGGGGTGAGTGAAGCATATGCCGTTAAATATTGACTGGCAGCAGATACTTCTGCATCTGCTCAATTTCGTGATTTTGTTTGCAGCGCTGTATTTTTTGCTGTATAAGCCGGTTAAGAATTTTATGGATAAACGTGTTGAATACTATAAAAATCTTGACGATGAAACAAAGAAGAAGCTTGCCGAGGCAGAAACGGCAAGAAAAGACTACACCGAAAAACTGAACGCAGCGGACGAGGAAATTAAAAAGAATAAAGAATTATCGCGTAAAAAGCTTGACGAGATGAGTAGCTTGAAGCTTGAGGAGGCGAGAGCCGAATCCGCAAAAATAGTTGCCGAAGCACAGGAAAGAGCCAAGAAGGAATATGACAGAATCATAAGCGACGCACAGACAGAAATCTCCGATATGATAGTTAATGCAACGGAGAAGCTTGTGTTGGGCGAGAGTACCTCCGAGGCGTATGACCAGTTCCTGAACGCGGCGGAAAGAGGTGACTCCGATGAGCAAAACGGATGATGTAAAAACAGCTGTATTGTATTCTTCATCAGAGCCTGATGAAGCGCAGGAAAAACGTTTTAAAGAATTTTTAAAATCAAAGTACGGCGAAGATATTGAGCTTGTATGGAAAAGCAGCGAGGCATTTCCGGGAGGATTTCGTCTTGAAGTCGGTGCGGAGGTGTATGACTGGAGCGTAAACGGACGTTTTCAGCAGCTTAAAGATACATTGACTCATGTTCCGGGTAAGAATGGCAATATCATGCCGCTCTTAAAAGAGACGGTGAAGAGCTGGACGCCAAAGGCTATGTCGCAGGAGGTCGGTACGGTACTGACTGTCGGTGACGGAATAGCTACGGTAAACGGTCTGGATAATGCGTCATACGGAGAAATTCTTATGTTTTCTTCGGGCGTAAGAGGAATGGTTCAGGACTTAAAAGAGGATCGTATAGGCTGTATTCTGTTCGACGGTGATGATGAGGTGTCGGAGGGCGATACCGTAAAAAGAACGGGAAGAACGGCAGGTATACCTGTAAGCGATGACTTTTTGGGAAGAATTATTAATGCGCTCGGTGCGCCGATTGACGGCGGCGGAGAGATTAAATCAGAGGAGTATTATCCGGTTGAATCGCCGGCGCCCGGAATTATTGACCGTCAGCCTGTAAATAAGCCGCTTGAAACGGGTATTCTGGCAATAGATTCAATGTTCCCGATAGGCAGAGGTCAGCGTGAACTTATAATAGGCGACCGTCAGACCGGTAAAACAGCCATTGCTCTCGATACTATCGTAAACCAAAAGGGCAAAAACGTAATTTGCATATATGTAGCAATAGGTCAGAAGGCGAGCTCCGTAGCGCAGCTTGCGGAAAATTTGAGACAGCACGGCGCTATGGAATATACGATTATCGTAAATGCGTCAGCATCGGACAGTGCGCCGCTGCAATATATCGCACCGTATGCGGGTTGTGCAATGGGCGAATATTTCATGAATAAGGGCAGAGATGTGCTTATCGTTTACGATGATTTGTCAAAGCACGCAATAGCATACCGTTCGCTTAGCTTGCTGCTGGATCGTTCACCGGGACGTGAAGCATACCCTGGTGACGTATTCTACCTTCATTCAAGACTGCTTGAACGTTCGGCGCATCTGAGCGACGATAAGGGCGGCGGCAGCATGACTGCACTGCCTATTGTTGAAACGCAGTCGGGAGATGTTTCGGCATACATACCGACCAATATTATATCCATTACTGACGGTCAGATTTTCCTTGAAAGCGACTTGTTCTTTGCAGGTCAGCGTCCGGCGGTAAACGTAGGTCTGTCGGTTTCGCGTGTCGGAGGCGACGCACAGACAAAGGCAATGAAAAAGGCGGCCGGAGCAATCAGACTTGACCTGGCACAGTATCGTGAAATGGAAGTATTCACGCAGTTTGCAAGTGATTTGGACGATACAACGAAGCGTCAGTTAAAATACGGTCAGGGTCTTATGCAGATGCTGAGACAGGATCGTTTTAAGCCGTATAAGCAGCATGAACAGGTAATAATCCTTGTTGTAATGCTTAATCATCTTATGCAGGACATTGAGGTTTCAAAGGTTCGCGAAACAATAGACGGTTTGCTGGCGTATTTTGAACAGAGCTGCTTTGAAATATGCGAAAAAATCGAAGCAACGGGAATGCTTACAGAAGAAGATAAACAGGAAATTATTGACGAAACAAAGAAGTTTATAGACGGGCAGAAACAGGAGCAGTGATAGCATATGGCAGGAACAAAGGAAATAAAAAACCATATCAGCAGTGTAAACGATACACAGAAAATCACTAACGCAATGTATCTGATAGCCTCCACAAAAATGCGCAAGGTAAAGGCGGACTTGGATTTGACAAGACCGTATTTTACGGCGTTAAAGGAGGAAATCAAGCGTATTTTCAGAATATCGGAGGATATTGAAAATAAGTATTTCTATCCGGTAACTGGGGAGCATGAGCTGCCCGGTTCTTACGGGTATCTTGTAATCACTGCCGATAAGGGACTTGCCGGAGCATATAACCAGAACGTAATCAAGGAAGCAATGCGGATTATGAAAGAGCATGAAAATCCGAGGCTTTTCGTTGTCGGAGAATGCGGCAGACAGTTTTTTGCGTCGCATAATATACCGATAGAAAAGAGCTTTCTGTATACGGCGCAGAACCCGACAATAGGCAGAGCAAGGGAGATAAGCAGTTATCTTCTGGACTTGTTCAGCCGCGGCGAGCTGTCGAAGATTTTTATTGTATATACGGATTTGAGCGGCGGCATGAACGCGCAGGCTTGTTCGACAAGACTGCTTCCGTTCCACCGCGCACAGTTCATGACTCCCGATATACATGAAAAAGCTGTCAGCGTACCGTTTGAGTTTGTACCGTCAATAGGAACGGTACTGGATAACCTTGTGCCGAGCTATGTTTCGGGATTTATATACAGTGCGCTTATAGACAGCTTTTGCAGTGAACAGAATTCGCGTATGACGGCTATGGATTCGGCAAACAAAAACGCACAGGAGCTTTTAGATGAGCTTTCGGTGCAGTATAATCATGTGCGCCAGGGCGCAATTACACAGGAGATTACCGAAATTTCCGCCGGCGCAAAGAGCATGAGAGATAAAAGTAATAAAAAAGAAGTAATTCAAAGGAGGCACACGACTGACATGGCAGGAAAAATAGTACAAATATCCGGGTCGGTTATTGACGTTGCGTTTGAGCCGGGGCAGCTGCCGAAAATCAGAGAGGCACTTACTGTCACTTTGAATAATAAAAAGCACGTAATGGAGGTTGCCCAGCATATAGGAGACAATATGGTACGCTGTATCATGCTTTCCGGAAGTGAGGGACTTTCAAGAGGAATGTCGGTTACGGCAACAGGTTCGGGCATAAGCGTTCCGGTCGGAAAATGCACACTCGGAAGAATGTTTAACGTTTTGGGCGAACCGATTGACGGGGGAAAACCGATTGACGACCGCATCGAAAGATGGAATATTCACCGTAAGGCCCCGTCATTTGATGAACAAAGTCCGGCGGTTGAAATTCTTGAAACGGGAATAAAGGTTATAGATTTGCTTGAACCGTACCCAAAGGGCGGAAAAATAGGTCTGTTCGGCGGCGCCGGCGTCGGAAAAACAGTTCTTATCCAGGAGCTTATACATAACGTTGCCATGGAGCACGGCGGTTACTCGATATTTACGGGAGTCGGCGAGCGTTCGAGAGAAGGTAACGATTTATGGCGTGAAATGCACGAAAGCGGCGTTTCGGATAAGACGGCGCTTGTTTTCGGTCAGATGAATGAAGCGCCCGGCGTAAGAATGAGAGTTGCGCTTTCCGGACTTACCATGGCGGAATATTTCCGTGACAAAGAGAATAAGGACGTACTGTTATTCATAGATAATATTTTCCGTTTTGTACAGGCAGGCAGTGAGGTTTCAACGCTTCTTGGACGAATGCCGTCCGCTGTCGGCTATCAGCCTACGCTGGCAGAAGAAATGGGCGCTCTGCAAGAGAGAATAACGTCCACCAAAAACGGTTCTGTTACCTCCGTGCAGGCAGTATATGTACCGGCGGACGACTTGACAGACCCGGCTCCGGCAACGACATTCTCACATCTTGATGCAACCACGGTTTTGAGCAGAAAAATTGTTGAACAGGGTATTTATCCGGCAGTTGATCCGCTTGAATCTACCTCACGTATTCTTGAACCGACCATTGTCGGCGAGGAGCATTATACGATTGCGAGAAAGGTTCAGGAGCTTTTACAGAAGAACAGCGAATTGCAGGATATTATTGCAATTCTCGGTATAGAGGAATTGAGTGATGAGGATAAGCTGATTGTCGGACGTGCGAGAAAAATTCAGCGTTTTCTGTCACAGCCTATGCACGTTGCGGAAAAATTTACGGGTATTCCCGGCGCATACGTACCGCTTAGCGAAACGCTCAGAGGATTTAAGGCGATTGTTGACGGAAAAATGGATAAATATCCCGAAGCTGCATTTTATAACGTGGGAACAATCGATGATGTTGTCAAAAAGGCAGAAAAAATGGAGGCGGGCGAGTTCTGATGAATACCTTTCATTTATCAATTCTGGCATCCGACAGACCGTTTTTCGAGGGCGAATGCGAGTCGCTTATAATCCCGATTGCAGACGGTCAGTACGGCGTTCAGGCTAATCATAAAAACGTTATTTCCGCAATTGTGCCCGGGGAGGTGCAGTTCCGTGCGAAAGGCGAAAACGCATTTAAGGTTGCCGCTGTTTCAAACGGCATGATAAAGGTTGAGGACAATGACGTGTTGGTGCTTGTCGATACTGCCGAATATCCGGAGGAAATCGACGAAAACCGTGCAAAGCGTGCCGCGGCGGCAGCACAGGAGGCTATTCTGCAAAAGAAGAGCATTCAGGAATACCATGCCGCACAGGCAAGAATGGCAAGGGCGATTAACCGTTTGAGAGTCAGAAAAACAATCGAACCCAAATAAAAAAATACACCCGACAGGGCATTTCGTAAGCCTGACTTTCAGTCCGGCTTACGAAATGGTTTTTATGCCGTTGGGTGTATTTTTTTATGAAAAAAGCCGCAGACGTTTCGGATAATGATTTTTTAATACGCCGCCGGAGCCTTTGCCCCAGCCTATGGGGTAGCCGCCGGCGCATACTGCACACCAGCCGGATTTACCGGAGCTTATGACGTTGCCGGTAAGGTAAGTTTTTATGCGTTCATCATCACAGTCAAAGCTTTCATAATTTTTAAAATCATCTTTATTGAGCGCAAGAGCCAGTGCGTGTGACGGCTCAAAGCGATTCTTTTTACACTGCCCAAGCAGCAGTCCGCAGCGGATAACCTTTATTTTATCAATGTCAATACCGAACGGTTTTAAATATAAATTTTCACCGAATATTACAAAGTCGCCGTCAAGGGAGGTGTTAAGAAATTTTCTTTCAAAATCTTTCCATAGCTTGACTTCATCCGGCAGCTTTGACTTTTTTTGCGGATAATCATATATATTGCCGGAAACCTTTCTGAATAATGCCGTAAAATGCCCCTCACCCTTTTGCTTGTGCGGAAAAATTCTGCGTGTAAAGGACATATCAATATCCGTCCCCGACCATTCGGTATGGCCTGGGGAAAGCATATCAAGTTCCGGTATACTTAAAAGCTCCATGCCGTGGTTTTCTGTAAGATATGCGGCGATTACTTCGTTTTCGCAAGGCGCAAATGTGCAGGTTGAATATACGAGCAAACCGCCTTTTTTCAGCATTTTTACGGCACAGTCGAGAATGTGTTTTTGCCGTGTTCCGCAGGATAGAGTGTGTTCTTCGCTCCATTCGGAAACGGCCTGCGGTTCTTTGCGGAACATTCCCTCGCCGCTGCACGGCGCGTCAACAATTATTTTGTCAAAGAAGGACGGGTATTTTTCGGATAGTCTTTGCGGTGTTTCATTTGTGACTATTGCGTTTGAAACGCCCGTTCTTTCGATGTTTTCCGAAAGAATATCCGCACGCTTTTTAACTATTTCGTTTGCTACAAGCAACCCTGTGCCGCCAAGCTTTGCCGCGGCTTGCGTGGATTTTCCTCCGGGCGCGGCACAGAGGTCGAGAATTTTGTCGCCACATTTTACAGGCAGACCCGAAACGGCGCACATAGCGGACGGTTCCTGAAAATAGAACAGTCCGGCACAGTGATAGGGATGATTTCCCGAAATTAAGGTTTTATCTGCATAAAATCCGTTTCTGCACCACGGAACACCATTAAGAGCGCCGGTAACGGATTTGACGGCATTTTCTGCATTTGGTTTCAGGGTGTTGATGCGTATTGCGGAATATATGGGACTGTCGGTTAAGGCAGTGTAAAAATCAGCATATTCATCTTTCAGCATAGCTTTCATCCGCTCGGTAAATTTTTCGGGCAGTATCATGTTCGTTTCTCCTGTTATTAGTATATAAATATTATAGAGCAAATTGAGAAGAGCGTCAAATATTATAATAAAATTTTTATTATAATTCTTAACATTTCCAAACTGACCTCCCGACCGTTAAACTATTTGGTTTGACTTTTGGGGCGGTTTAAAGTTTTACAGCTCCTCTTTTATATACTTAATTGCTGCTTTATATCGGCAAGTACTGTTTCAATGGTATTTTCTGCGCTTTCGGTATTATCGGCAAAGGTTCCGAGATAAATTTTGATTTTCGGTTCTGTGCCGGACGGTCTTATCATAAAATATGATTTATCATCCGAAAGATTGTATTTAAGTACATCGGCTTTCGGAAGTCCGGTAAGCGGTTTCACGCTGCCGCCGGCATCTTTGATGGTCTGCGACAGATAGTCGGTGTAGAGAACCACATACATACCGGCAACCTTAACGGGTGGATTATTGCGTAACTCGGAAAGCATTGCCGCCATTTTCTCCATTCCGTCTTTTCCAGGCATTGTAACCGAAACGGTTTTTTCGGAATAATATCCGTATTTTGCATAAATATCCTGCAAAGCTTCATAAAGCGATTTACCCTTTGTTTTATAATATGCCGCCATTTCAGCAATAAGCATTGACGCAACAACGCCGTCCTTATCACGTGCATGGTCTCCGACGAGATAGCCGTAGCTCTCTTCAAATCCGATGAGATATGTGTGTTCGCCCGTTTGCTGGAATTCCGTCATTTTTTCTCCGATATACTTAAATCCCGTAAGAACGTTCATTATTTCTATACCGTAGCTTTCAGCAATTGCAGCGGCAAGTTCGGTTGTAACGATGGTTTTTATAACAACGCCATTTTTGGGAAGTGTTCCTTTTTCCTTTTTGGAACGCAGAATATAGTCAACAAGCAGTGCGCCGGTCTGGTTTCCGGTAAGCGTTCTGTATACGCCTTCAGCATCGCGCACGACAATTCCAACTCTGTCGCAGTCGGGGTCTGTTCCGATTATAACATCAACGTCGTTCTCTTTCGCCATTTTAATGGCAAGTGTAAAGCCCTCTTTGTTTTCGGGGTTGGGTGACACAACAGTCGGGAAATCACCGTCCTCAGTATCTTGTTCCTTAACAACAAGCACATTTTTAAAGCCTATGCGTTTAAGAACCTCTTTGACGGGGCGTGAGCCTGTGCCGTGGAACGGAGTGTATATAAGCTTGAACGTATCGGCTACGGCTTTGACCGCCTCGGGATTTTGCTGCTGCTTCATAACAGCTTCGATGAATTTTTCGTCAAGTTCATTTCCGGGTACAATCAGGAGATTTTTTTCAGCAGCTTCTTCAAGCGAAATGTACTTTACATCATCAAATACGTCATAGCTGCCGATAGCCTTTACCACAACATCGGCCGCTTCGGGCGGCAGCTGACCGCCGTCGGAACCGTAAACCTTGTATCCGTTATATTCCTTGGGGTTGTGGCTTGCGGTAATCATAACGCCTGCCGCGCATTTTAGTTCTCTTATGCCGAATGAAACCTCGGGAACGGAATGTACAATCGGAAAAAGGTAAGCCTTTATGCCGTTTGCCGTAAGTACCTTTGCTGTTTCTTCTGCAAAAGTGCGTGAAAAATGACGCGTATCATATCCTATAAGTACGCCTGCACTTGCTGCGGAAACACCCTCTTTATTAACATATTCCGCAACGCCCATGCTGGCGCGGCGAACGTTATATATGTTCATGCGGTTTGTTCCCGCACCGAGTATACCTCTCATTCCCGCTGTACCGAATTCAAGTTCGCGGTAAAAACGTTCCTCAATTTCTTTCTCATTATCAGCTATTGCTTTAAGTTCTTCTTTTGTGTCGTTGTCAACAATCGGCGAATTAAGCCATTTCATGTAATTGTCTTTATAATTCATTAATTTCATTCCTTTCCGATCCAACAAATTCTCATACAGCCGATATACGGCAAATTTATATGACTTCTATATTATATAGCATATGACGAATTATTTCAATCTATATTTTTACCAAAAAATAATTTTTTTCATACAAAAAACGTCATATAACAAAAAAATTCCGCAAACAGAAACAAAATATGATTTATGATATGTGTTTTGGAAAAGGTATGATAAAAAGCATGAGAAAACGAAAAAAATGTTGACAAATATACTCATATATGATATAATGTTGGATAATGAAAATAAATTAAGGGTAAACCTATTGAAAGATAGGGGCACAAAGCTTAGTGTCTAAGGCATATATGCTATGATTGACTGGCCGCAATGATTGATAAAAATCAATTTTTGCGGCCTTTTTATATGTTTAAGAAAAGCGGAGGTGAGAGCATGGGGCATAACAGAGCAAAGATAAGGCGTAATTTAATATCGGGAATTATTTATCAGGTGGTTCTTATTGCTCTGGGATTTCTTTTGCCAAGGCTTTATCTGGAAAATTTCGGCTCGGAGGTTAACGGAGTGCTTTCCACAATAAAGCAGATATTTACGTATATGTGTCTTTTGGAGGCAGGGGTCGGATTAGCAACGACACAGGCTCTTTACAAGCCGATAGCAGAAAATGACCGAAAACAAGCAAGCGCAATATTGTCGGCAACGAATATATATTATTTCAGAACAGGTGTGATTTATGCCGTTATTGTTCTTGTGATTGCGGTGGTGTATTCATTTGTCATACCGACAGGCATAAACAGCCTTGTCGTATTCGGGATTGTAATTTTAAACGCAATTCCATCGCTTTTCAGTTATTTTATTCAGGCGAAATACAGAGTTTTAATGGAGGTTGACGGGCGAAAATATGTAATAAACGGTTCCGAAACGATATTGCAGCTTGCGGTTAATATATGCAAAATACTTGTACTTGTGTTTACCGACAGCCTTATACTTATTCAGCTTGCGTATTGTATTCCGGCAATTATACAGCTCGGATATTTATATATGTATGCAAAACGCAGATACAAATGGCTTGATTTTAAGGAAAAGCCGGATTATAAAGCCATATCGCAGAAAGAGTCGGTTCTGGTTCATCAAATATCGGGTATGGTCTTTAACAATACGGATATAATTCTTCTGTCTGTACTATGCGATTTTAAGGTGGTAAGCGTGTATACGATTTACAATATGTTTTTCTCGCAGGTGCAGACGTTTATAACAAGCATAATATCGGGGTTCAGCTTTGCTCTCGGACAGATTTTTCATATAGATAAAGAAAGATTTGATAAATATTATAATATGTATGAAACACTGTACATAATGTCGACATTTATAATATATACGCTTATGGCAATCTTTTTGCTGCCGCTGATACAAATATATACCGGCGGAATTAATGACGCGAATTACACAAATGCGGCTTTGGTGTTCTTGTTTGTGCTGATGAATTTATTTTCAAACGGCAAGCTGCCGTCAAACCATGTGCTTGAATATTCCGGCAAGTTCAGGGAGACGCGCTCACACGCAATCATTGAAATGACAATCAACATAGCTGTTTCTGTATTTGCTATAATGAAATGGGGAATCTGCGGTGCGATTATCGGAACGATTGCGGCTCTGGTGTATCGCGGAAATATGATGATTTATTATGCAAATAAAAAGGTTCTCGGAAGAGGGCTGTTTAAAACGTATAAATTATGGATTGTTAACGGAGCGGTTTTTGCGCTTGTAATGCTGATATTCTTTGTTGATACATTCAGCGGAATCTCGTTTGGCGAATTGCTTGTAAAGGGAATCATACATTCGATTTGGATAACGGTTCTTTATGCAGCGGCAAATTTTGCGTTCGGAAAAGAAGCGTTTAAAACGTTTTTTGAGCTGTGCAGAAGGGAGAAAACTCTATGAGTATTCCTAAAAAAATTCATTATTGCTGGTTCGGAAATAATAATTTGCCAAAGCTTGCCCGAAAATGTGTTCAAAGCTGGAAAAAATATTGTCCCGATTATGAAATAGTCTGCTGGAATGAAGAAAATTTTAATTTAAACTGCAACAGGTATGTACGCGAAGCCTATAAGGCGGAAAAGTGGGCGTTTGTAAGCGATTATGTGCGCTTGAAGGTGATTTATGAGCATGGCGGCATATACCTTGATACCGATGTGGAGCTGATAAAACCGATTGAACCGCTGCTTGATTTTAAGGGATATATGGGATTTGACGAAAAGGGAATTGTGGCAACGGGATTGGGCTTTGCCGCGGAGACAGGCAATGAGGTAATCGGTGAAATGCTTAAAGATTATGAAAAAATTCCGTTTGTATTGCCGGATGGTGAATATGATATGACGCCGTGCCCCGACAGAAATACGGCAACTCTTGAAAGACTCGGAATGGATGTAAAAAATACAAATCAGATTTTTATGGGGATACAATTTCTGCCCTGTGAATATCTTTGTCCGATGGATTACTGTACGGGAAAAATAAAAATAACAAAAAACACATATTCGATACATCATTATTGCGCATCGTGGACGTCGCCTGTGACAAAGCGCACAACACGTATTAAACGTATTATCGGCGTGAAGATGTATGATAAGCTGTATGGAAAGTTTTTACACAAATTTAGTTGGCTGGAGTGGTAATTTTGCCGGAGAATATAATAAACAGATTAAAAAACAGAATATTGCCGCAGTGGAAAATATGCTTTTTTGCCGCTTTGTCTGTCGGTTTTTTCGCGCATTTTTATAAAATCACGAACTGGCTGCCCAACTGGGATTCGCTTGTATTCCGGTACGATTCGCAAGATATGCTATCACTGGGAAGATGGCTTTTGTCAGCTGCGTGCGCATTAAGCTCTTATTACGATTTGCCGTGGCTTAACGGAATTTTGGCAATTGTATTTCATGCCCTGGGAACTGTGTGTATATGTGAAATCTTTGATGTTAAAAAGGGTGTTACGGCAGCGCTTATAGGAGGTGTGGTTATCACCTTTCCGACAGTAACCTCAGTGATGATGTATAACTATGTTGCGGACGGATATGCTTTTGCGTTTCTGCTCTCGTGCATTGCGGCATTGTATCTGACGCGTGAAAAATACTTAATTGCGTCGGTTATGATAACACTTTCCATAGCAATATATCAGGCATATATAGCCGTCACGGTTATGCTGCTTTTGATGTATCTTACGGACGAATTGGTATTCAAAAAAAGAGAAACGCTGCATCTGGTAAAAAAGGGCCTTAAATTTCTTGCCGCCGGAGCGGCCGGTGTGATTTTGTATTATGCCGTTATGGAAATTTTATTAAAAATCACAGGCGTAGAAATTCTTGAATATCAAGGCATGGATACTGCGGCAGAATTTTCGGGAATTGATATAGCAAACTCATTGTATGTGTGCGTGCATAAGTTTATAGATTCTTTTTTCGATTTTTCAAAGGGATTGAATGTATTTGTCTTATTGAACTGTGTGATATTGGCGATAACTGCGGCGGCATATCTGTTAAGCGCACTTGTAAAAAAAGAATTTGTAACAATCGGCAGAATAATACTTCTTGTAATATATGCCGTACTTCTGCCTGCCGGGGCGATTGTACTTGTGTTTATAAATTACAGCATTGATTATCATAATCTGATGAAAATGGGCGACTGTGTGTTTTATCTGCTGTTTATACTGCTGTATGAAAGAATGGATTTTCTGAATATAAAAATGCGCAGTATAAAATCGTGGACGGTGCTGACACTCGGTGTTATGCTGATATTTAATCAGTCTGTGATTGCAAATGTAAGCTATCACAAGCTTCAGATGTCTTATGAAAAATCCTACGGAACGCTGATACGGATTGCCGACAGAATAGAACAGACCGACAACAGCGAAATTTGTAAAAAATTGCTTGTTATAGGCGCATTGCCCGACAGCAAGGCATACAGTGCAAATCTTCCGCCGGATATGACGGGAACAACGGACGGTTATATTTTAAGGGCGGACGACGAAATTGTGGGGCAAAGCGTTTTGTGCAGTGCAATCAACGATTATTGCGGAAAAGAATATAAGTTTCTTTCCGGTACTGAAAAACGCAAAATGCTGAATAAAGAAGAAGTAAAGGGAATGAATTTCTGGCCGCAGAAAAATTCTGTGGCGGTGGTAGATGATGTTATTGTGGTAAAGCTTGGAGCGGAGAGTGAATAGTACAATGATTTATGTCTGTGCGGACGACTTCGGAATGTCGGAGGAAACCTGCGAAAGAATAAGGGAATGTGCGGAAAACGGTGCGTTAAACAGAATAAGCGTATTTGCAAATTCGCAAATGCAGGATTTGGAAAAGCTTATTCCGAAAAACGTTTTCGTAGGCGCACATATCAATCTGGTCGAGGGGAAACCCGTTACAAGTCCGGATAAGATAAGCTTGCTGACAGATGAGAGAGGATATTTTAAACATTCGTTTTTCGGCTTGCTGATGCTTTCACTGTCACCCAAACGATTGGAAATGCAGGAACAGCTTTACCTCGAAATGAAAAATCAGATTGCGCATTGGAAAAAAAACATAGCGCCCGAAAAAAGTATTCAGCTTGATTCACATCAGCACACACATATGATACCGCTTATATTTAAAACGCTTATGCGGATAATTGAAGACGAAAAATTAGACGTAAGCTATATACGCATACCGTCAGAACCGATTTTACCTTATTTGTCGGTACCGTTATTGTATAAACCGGCAAATATTATAAAGCTGCTGGTGTTGAAAGCCTTAAATGTTTTTAATAAGGGAAAGCTAAAAAAATCGGGAATAAAAACCGCTGTGTTTATGGGAATACTGTTTTCGGGAAAAATGGACGTGGACAGAGTAAGCAGAGCGCTGCCGCATTACCGCAAAATAGCAAAGAACAGGGATATAGAACTGCTGTTCCACCCGGGGTATGTCAACAGGGGCGAAAAAGTAATGGACGAAAATAAAAAAAGCTTTAATGAGTTCTATTATTCGGAGGGACGGAAAATCGAATTTAATGCGTTAAAGCATTTGAAAATCAATAACTAAAAGGAAGATGAGAACAATGCCGTATATCGAACATGAAAAGGTTGACGAAAAAACAAGGGCAAGACTTGAGGATTTGCTCGAAAACTCCTATGCGTCGTATTGGAAAAAGAAAAGGCTGTTTGATATTTTCTTTGCCACGTTAATACTGCTGTTCTTTATTCCGCTTATGATTGTTATAGCAATCGTTATTTATATTGACGACCCGTCGGCAAGTCCTATATATAAACAAACCAGAGTAGGGCGGCACGGCAAAGAGTTTGATATGTATAAATTCCGAACTATGCGTAATATGGCTGACCGATCGATAGATGATCTGAGCGATAAAAACGAGATGGACGGCCCGGTGTTTAAGATGAAGGAAGACCCGAGAATAACGAGGGTAGGCAAGTTTTTGAGAAAGGTATCTCTTGATGAGCTTATGCAGTTTTTTAACGTGTTAAAGGGAGATATGACGCTTGTAGGGCCGCGTCCGCCGCTGCCGAGAGAGGTAAAATACTATACTGATTACCAAAAACTTAGATTGCTTGTCACCCCGGGAATAACCTGTACATGGCAGATTCATAAAAACAGAAACGATGTTCCGTTTGACGAATGGGTGGAAATGGATTTGGATTACATACAGCACAGAACCTTTTGGAACGATATAAAAATAATGCTTAAAACGCCTGTCGTGATGTTTTCTGCGACAGGGAGATAACGGAGAGGGAATAAATGAAGGTTGCAATGATAGGACATAAAGTAATTCCGTCGCGCCGGGGCGGCATTGAAAACGTACTCACGTCTTTGTGCCCGCTGCTGGTACAATTCGGAGCGGAGGTTACGTGTTATAACCGCTCGTCGGATAAGGTTGAAAACGAGTATGTCGGTATGGTTAGGAACCGGAAATACAAGGGCGTAAGGCTGAAAAAGGCATGGACGATTAAGGCAAGGGGAATATCCGCCATGCTGTCGTCATATACGGCGGCGCTGTGCGCGGCTTTTGGCAGATACGATATTGTTCATTTTCATGCGGAGGGACCTTGCGCAGCGATGTGGATTCCGAAGCTTTTCGGTAAAAAGTGCGCCGCTACGGTGCACGGTCTGGATTGGCAGCGTGAAAAATGGGGCAGCGGCTTTGCGGCAAAATATATAAAACTCGGCGAAAAAACACTTGTGAAATATGCGGACGAAATAATAGTTTTAAGCAAAAGCGCCGCGGATTATTTTAAAGAAACATACGGAAGGGAAACGAAAATAATTCCTAACGGCATAGACAGACCGCAGATAAGAAAGGCGAAGGAGATTACAGAAGCTTTCGGACTGCATAAGGACGAATATATCTGTGTAATTTCAAGGCTCACGGCGGAAAAAGGAATACATTATCTTATAGCTGCTTATAACCGCATAAAAACGGATAAAAAGCTTGTCATTGCCGGAGATACGAGCGATACTGACGATTATGTGGCGCATATAAAGGAAATGGCGGCAGGAAATAAGAATATTATATTTACAGGTTTTGTTTCGGGAAAAATGCTTGACGAGCTGTACAGTAACGCATATGCAGCGTGTCTGCCGTCGGATATAGAAGGAATGTCGCTCAGTCTTTTGGAGGCTCTGGCATATAAAAACGCACTTATATGCTCCGATATACCGGAGAATACGGCGGTGGCAGAGGATAAAGCGATATATTTTAAAAGGGGAAATGTTGATGATTTGCTTGTAAAGTTAAAGGAACTATGCGATAATGAACAGATAAGAAATGATTTAAGAAAAGACACGGACGAGTTCATATTGAAAAAATACAGCTGTACGGCTTCGGCAAAGGCAACGTATGAGCTGTACGAAAAAATGATGGGAGGAATGACTTGAAATGAACATAAATCCTTTTGAAAGCACAGAACAGCAAATAAAGGCACATTTAAAAAATGTTTTGCCGGAAGATGTTTACGATAAGTGGATTGATAATTTTGTTTTTGAAAGCATAGGCGCAAAGCGGATTGTTATAGGGTACTACGGGCAGGCGCCGCTAAAAGAATTTAACGAAAAATACAGAGAAAATGTCTGGCTTCAGATCTGCGCGGCAATCGGCAGTACAAAAAAGCTTAAAATACATAAAAGGAAAAACAAGGCGTCAAAGCTCGGCGCGATAAAAGCAAATAAAAATGTACGTGCCGCAAAATGGTTCGGGTTGAGCATTGCGGCCGCTGCGCTTATTTTAGCGGTGGCGGTAATGGGCGGAAGCTATATAGTAAACAGGAATTTCAGGGAGACATTTTACAGCGTAGGCAGCCTCAAAGTGAATAATAATGTTCGTGTTATACAGATTTCCGATCTGCACAGCTGCAAATTCGGAAAAGATAACAGCAAGTTAACATCGCGCATTGAAAAGCTTAATCCCGATTTAATTGTGCTTACGGGAGATTGTCTGGATGCTGGGGCTGCGTCAACGGAACCGGTTGTGAATGTATGCTCGCAGCTTGCCAAAACAGCCCCAACATACTATATATACGGAAATAACGAGGTTGAACGTTTTTACGATACGCCCCTTACACAGGAGGCTCTGGACGAAAAATTCGGATTTAACGATGATAACCGTGATCCGTCAAGGCTTTTGAAAAACAAAGATGATTTTGAAAAAGAGCTTGAAAAGAACGGTGTAAAGGTCCTGAAAAACAAAAAAGATACGATAACCGCCGGCGCTACGGAGGTTGATATTTACGGCGTGCTGACCTCAAATCCGTCGTCGTTCTGGTCATACTCGGGAGAAAGCTTTGACGATTATATTTACAATAACACGAATAACTTAAAAATTACGGCAGTTCACGAACCGTTTATTTTTGAAGAATACGAGACAAGTTCGTGGGGGGATCTTCTTGTGTGCGGACATACGCACGGAGGCGTTGTAAAAATTCCCGTACTCGGAGCAATGTATACGCATGAGGGAGGATTGTTTCCCGAAAAAAAAGGATTTTATGTATACGGAAGATACAATGCGGAGGGAAGTCCGCTGATTGTAAGCTCGGGATTGTCAAATAGAAATATTTTAAGAATTAACAATCAGCCGGAGCTGGTAATTATCGATATTAACAAATTTTAGTACGAAAGGAGAGAATAATAATGTCTGTTTCAATGTTGCAGAAGATACCTGCCGCCGTTGCGGCGATAATTCTTCTTGTCGGATTGGTGATTATATATTTTCGCTCCAAAAACGTTACGAGAAGCGAGTTTATAAATATTTTCAAAAGCACAAAATTCATACAGGCAAGTGTGATAATTTTCGTGTGCGTGCTTACGGGAGTATTTGCGATATTAAATCATATAAATTTAAGAAAATCAGCAAATGCCGTTATCGCACTGAATTATTCCGAAGCGTCACAGGCGCAGAATTCAAACGGCACGCGTTACAATATGGCTGAAATAATAAGCGATGAGGTCTTAAAAAGAGCAATAGAAAAAGGTGCGCTTCCGGATGTGAGCGTTAAAGACTTAAAGAAATGTGTTTCGGTATATCCTCACGTAGAGGGCGATGTCAAAGACAAGTCTGAGTATCATATATCAACAGAGTTTGTTGTGGAATATCATGCGTCGAAGAAAACGCAGCATTTGGATACCGAAAATGTAATAAAGCTGCTTGCGAGCGCTTATAAGGATTATTACATAGATACTTACACCGATAAATTCAATCCCGATAATATTGAGGACAAGCCGGATTTTGAAAATGCGGAATATATGGATATAGTGTCGTATTTTGATGTAAAAGCGGCATCAATTCTGAACTATCTTTACGGAATGGCGGAAAAAAGTCCGAGCTTTGTAACGAAGAATAACACGACGTTTCATTCAATAGCAAGTGAAGTGAGCCAGTTTAAAAACTCAATAATTGATCAGGATTTAAGATCTCTGATTTTGCAGCAGGGTGTTGTAAGAGATAAAACGGGATATATAGACAGACTTTCATATCAGAATACAAACACAGATTTTGAACGCAGTAAAAATAAAATATCATTTGATGTAAGCAATCGGGCAATTGCAATGTATTCGCCGGAAATGACGAGAGTGGTTCTCGTTCCGACATGGGACGGCGCCGGCAAGTATTATATGGGAAGAACAAAGGTCGGCATAGATGAGCTGTCAGTAAAAGCAACGGCGTACAGTGATGCGGTTGCCGCAAACGAGAAATCAATCGGCGATAACAATTTGATTATAGATAAAATGCAGGCGGTTTCTGGCGAATCATGGGCGAAGGAATCGGCAGAGGACTTGATTAAATCTATAGATGAAAGTCTGAAAAGCTTTGCGGTTGAAGCAATTGCGGCGGGAAGAGAATTTTCAAGCTCCAGAATGAATCAGTGTATAGCCGTAAGTATTTCGGGAGTTTCGCTTATGAGAGAGTTGAAATCCTTAATATTGTTTGCAATATTCGCATACGCAGCTATGCTGATTTATGTAACAGCGAAAAAAATTCCGGAAAAAGAATAACAAAAAACGTAAAGGAGAAGTGAATGATGAGAAATTTTAAGGCTTTAAAATATATCAGAAAAATTTTGCCCCTTATACTGATTTTGTGTGTTCTGTTAACGGCGGTAATACATTTTAAATTAAAAGCGTCCGATACATTCGTTGCTTCGGAGGTGATTCATTATAATGATGAACAGGCAGAAAAAGGAAAAACACCTACCGGGGATAAGCTGGACGTAAACGAAATCAAATCCTCGGCGGTGCTGTCTAAGGTTGTGGAAAGAATGGGACTTACGGGAACGTATTCCGTGGACAACCTTATTTCAAGAATTGACATCACACCGCTGCCGGATCAGGACAAGGTTGCGCAGAAAGAAGCCAAGCTTGAAGACGGCGAGGAGTATGTTTACGAGCCGAGCACATATATTGTGTCGTTTACCGCAACAAGCGGGGAGAGGGAAGATTTTGCAAGAGCAATTCTTGACGAAACCTTAGATGTGTATTTTTCGGAATACAGTCAGAAGTATGTAAATGTTGCCCCTGCGAGCAATGTCCTCGAAAACCTGAATTTAAGCAATTACGATTACCTTGAAACAATGGAGCTGATAGATTCGGGGATTGATGATACGGTAAAAGTTCTGAATCAAAGAATGGAAAAAAGTCCGTATTTCCGCTCGACCAAAACCGGAGAATCGTTCGTTGATTTATCTGACGAATTCAATTATATTCAGCAGATACGCGTATCATCGCTGTTTTCTAAGATATACAAATATCAGATAACAAAGAATAAATCAGTCCTTATTTCGGACTACATAACAAGGATTGACAATAACAATATATCGAACGCAAAAGAAGACAGCATTATAGGCGATATTGTTACGGTAATCAATGAGTATGTAAACAAAATGAGAGAGTCGGGAAATACCAATATTACTCATGAATACATTCTCGATGATCTGCATGAGAGAACGCTTACCGATGCGAACGGAAAAAAAATACCTGCCGAAAACGCTACCGATTCGGGAGACCAGACGGTAACATATGATGAGCTTATATACGGCTGGCGCGACCATAACGAAACAAAGGAACATTCAATAATAGATTCTGCGTACAGTCAGTACATACTTGATACGTTCAGCAAATGTACGGGCGCTTGTGCGGCAAACGAGTGCGCTGCTTCGGACAAGACCTGTTCGGAGCTGAATAACGAATACTATCCGCAGATAAAAGAAGAAGTCGACGCCGAAATGAAATTACTTGTTGAGGACCTGACAAAGCTTTACAACGCAACAATGGAAACAAACGATGAATACAACGAATATCTCGGCGCAAGCTATATTTCGGTGCTGTCGTCATCGTCGGTAAAGGAAAGCATAAATGTAAAACTGTATACATTTATTGCGTTTTTCTTCCTGATAGTGCTGTGCTTCGGCGGAGCGTTTGTTTTGGGAAGAATCGTCGATATTGTAAATTACATTTTCTATACCGATCATATGACCGGATTGGGAAACCGTGCATACTTTGACAAATACTTAAAATCAATGGATAAAAAGCTGCTCGATAACGGCGTTGTTTACTGCATGGTTGATATAGCAAACCTTGTTGAGATAAATTCGGAGTACACGCGTCAGACGGGCGATGAGATTATCAAGCTGTTTATGCGGCTTTTGAAAGAGACGTTCGGCAAATCGGAAGCGGAGTTTATTTACAACGGTAACGGCAGCTTTGTAATTCTTGTAAACAATTCCGATTATATAACCGTTGAGGATATAATTAATCTCTTTAAACTGCGGCTGGACGAAAGAGAGGATTACAAGGATATAAGTATTGAATTTAATATCGGCATAGCGGAAACTTTCAGCGAGAACCAAACGGCAAGAAAACTTCTTGCAGATACGATAAAAAGCAAAAAACACTACGTTTCCGAGAAACAGTAAAAAAGGAGGGCAAAAACATGGAGAATAAAGCGGCAGAAGCGGTCAGGGCGTTTTACTTTATTGCCGTTGCGGTACTGATGTATTATTTTCTTACAGAAGTTATAGATTTTGGATTGTTCATTACATACCGCCATGTATTTGCCCTTGTAATTGCCGCTTCGGGAATAGTAAGCTTTTTGTATAAACCGGACATCGCGCGCGGTGCAGCGGCTGCCGAATCGGTTTTTGTGTATTGCCTGCCTATGCTTGTGACTATTGTGACGTCGCTTTTTATATGGTTTGTAAGACAGGTGGATGTGGCGGTTATTTCGAGAGGCTTATCGGGGACTTTTGTTTATAGTAATATGCTTTCGTTTACACTTGCCGCCGCCGCGTTTTTGTATATGTTCGGCGAAAAGGGGATATGGTATAATCTAACGGCGATTCTTATAGCAAATATATTAATGATTTTAACTATTATGGTGCAGTACGGCATGGGAAACTATTTTTCCGAGCTTGCAACGCTTATAAGAACCTTTGCGGAAGAAACGGGTGAAATAATCGTTAAGGCGGAGGTGCATGAGCTGGCGTTTTGTATAGGCGCATACTTAATTTATATGATATTAAAACCAAAGAAAGGAATACCTTATCTGATTTTATTTATTTTGGCGGTGTTCTGCTTTCTTTCGGCATTTAAAAGAATTGCAATGTTAGCGATAGTAATTTCGCTGTTTTTCGGCGGTATTTTAAAGCTTATAGCGTTATACAAACAAAAAGCGGCACAGAAAGCTGCGGAATTTTTTTGTATAATAACGATTTTGATGTTGATCGGATATATAGCTCTTATAAATATGGACGCCTTTGAAATTTTGGAAAGAATGGGCATTGATACAAGCGGACGTGTGGGCATTTATAATGCGGTGGATAAGTATTATACCTTTTCACCGGAATTTCTCGGCAATGGAATAGGCTTTCTTACATATCAGCTCAATACAAATACTCATTTGGGTGTTGCAGCGGTGCATAATGACTTTTTGCAGTATTTTATCGATCTGGGATTCTGGGGATATATTATATGGCTCATATCAATGACCTATATACGAGTTCTGTATTTCGGCAAAAACGGCAAAACGGAAAATTCAATTGTTGCGTTTTCGCTTATCGTTTATCTGATTGTAGTATCAATGACCGATAATACCATGAATTATCCGCTTGTTACGCTGGTTATAGCAATTCTTATGATGGGACATGGATTTGACGAAAAAGTGCGTGATACGGAAATGAAAATATTCGGTTATGTATCGGAGAGAAACAGGACGGTGAGTGACTGATATGAAAATTTTAATGGTTAATAAGTTTCTTTATCCGCGCGGCGGTTCGGAGAGTTATATGCTGAAACTGGGAGAATATTTGCAGGCGGCAGGTCATGAGGTGGAATACTTCGGAATGTTTGATGAGAAAAATACAGTAGGCAATTCATTGAATCTGTATACTCAGAACATGGATTTTCATTCAAATTCAATCGAACGAGCGCTGTATCCGTTTAAAATAATATATTCGGCGGAGGCAAAAAGGAAAATAGGCAGAGTGCTTGACAGCTTTAAGCCGGATATTGTGCATATGAACAATATAAATTTTCAGCTTACTCCGTCAATAATATATGCGGTTAAAAAAAGAAAAATTCCGCTTGTACAGACAGTGCATGATTATCAGATGATATGTCCGGACCATTTAATGTACAATTTCACAGAGGATAAGCCTTGTTCAAGGTGTGTGCACGGCAGCAAGCTGAATTGCTTAAAGTACAAGTGTATTCATAATTCGCGGATAAAAAGCCTTCTGGGCGTGATTGAAGCATGGCTGTATTCGGCGCTTAAAACTTATCGCAAGGTGGATTTGTTTATATGTCCGAGCCGTTTCCTTGAAAAAAAGCTGACCGATGCGGACAGCAGCTATAACGGGCGTACATATACTATACATAATTTTATAAACAAGCCGAAATATGTTAATAAAGAATATGAGCAGTATATTGTATTTGTCGGAAGATTTTCAAAGGAAAAGGGCGTTGAGCTTTTATCAAAGGCGGCAAAGCTTTTAAGGGAGTATAAGTTTGTTGCGGTCGGGAGCGGACCGGATGAAGCAGAGCTTTATAATACGGAAAATGTTACGCTTACGGGATTTCTTACGGGAGATGAACTGTCTAAGGTAATGTCAAAGGCAAAGGCCTTGATTGCACCGTCGATTTGCTATGAGAACTGTCCGCTGTCCATTCTTGAAGCACATTCAATGGGCGTTCCGGTTATAACGATGAACAGCGGAGGAATGGCGGAACTTGTAGAAGACGGTGTGACAGGTACGCTTATCAATCAGCCGACGCCGGAGGGGGTTGCCGATGCCGTAAGAAAAACCATGGAGGATGAAGAACATTATAAAATGCTCAGAGAAAACTGCAAAAATCAGGAAAATATACTTTTCGTGGATAAGTATTGCGATATATTAATCAACAAATATAATGAAATTATTGCGAGGGGGCAAAAAGGGTGAAAAAACCTAAGGTCAGCATTATTGTTCCTGTGTACAAAACAGAAAAATATCTTGCAAGATGTCTGAAATCTTTGCAGGAACAAACTCTGACGGAGATTGAGATAATACTTGTGGACGACGGTTCGCCGGATAATTGTCCGGAGCTGTGCGATAAGGCAGCCGCCGAGGACAAACGCATAAAGGTTGTGCATAAAACCAATGCCGGCGCAGGCATGGCGAGAAATTCGGGAATAGATAACGCCGACGGTGAGTATATCGGCTTTGTGGATTCCGATGATTATGTGAAAAAAAATATGTTTGAAGAACTGTACAATGCGGCAGAAAAATACAAGGCACAGCTTGTAATATCGGGAATGTGCTTTGTCGGAGGAAATGTATTTAAGAATAGCGGAGGATATACGGAAAACGTGTATTTTAAGGACTATACGCTGTTTGAAACACAGGAGGATATAAAGCAGCTGCTTTTGGGAACGACAGGGGCGCTGCCGCACGAACCGCAGGACAGCCGCTACGGAACAAGTGTGTGGAAAAATTTGTATAAGAAAGATGTAATAGAAAAGAATAATATCCGTTTTCTGTCAGAGAGAAAAATTTTATCCGAGGATCTGCTTTTTGTAATGGATTATATAAGGAATACGGAAAGAGCGGTCGGAGTACCGGCAGCGTACTATTATTATTGCAGAAACGATGAGTCTTTGTCAAAAGCTTATGACGCAGATCGTATGGGAAGCTTTGCGGTATTCTTAAATGAGCTTGAAAATCGTCTGAAAGTAAGTATGCCGCGGACGGAGTATAAAATTTATTTTGACAGAATGGCACAGGCATACGTCAGAGTGTGGTGCTCGCAGGTAATAATGTATGCGCAGGAAAACGGCGAAACATATTTAGAGTTAAGAAAAAAATTAAAGGATATATGCACAAAAAAAGAAATTGCAATATCTCTTAAAGATTACCCGTGGTATAAGCTGCCGCCCAAACAGGCGATATTTGCGTTTTTTGTAAAACACAGACTGTATTTTATGCAAAAGCTGGCTGTAACAATGCGCAGCAGATAAAAAAGGAGACGGATGATGTTTTTTTCGGTAATAGTTCCGGTTTACAAGGTGGAAAAATATTTGGTTCGCTGTATAGAGAGCGTGCTCAAACAGAGCTTTGAGGATTTTGAACTTATTTTAGTAGATGACGGCTCTCCCGACAGATGTCCCGAAATATGCGACGAATATATGACGCATGACAGTAGGATAAGGGTAATACATAAAGAAAACGGCGGACTGGTAAGTGCAAGACAGGCAGGAATAAAAACAGCCGCAGGCGAATATGTGTTTAATCTTGACTCGGACGACGCAATTACGCCCGACGCGCTTTCGAGCGCATATGAAATAATTATGAACACATCTGCGGATATTGTATCGTTTTCGTACAGATACGGCAGCGAGATAAAAGATGATGTTGTAAAAGAGGGTCTTTATGATAAAGAGGGCATTGAAAAAAACATTTTCCCCAAAATGCTGTCCGATGAAAATATGCGGCATTTGTTTTATTTCTTAGCGGGAAAGGCTGTAAAAAGAAGTATTATTGCCGGGCCGCAGCTTAGTGTTGATACGGAGATTTCAATGGGTGAGGATATATGCTGTGCTGTGCCGTGCTATCTTCGGGCAGAAAGAATTTATATGAGCCGAAAGGCAGTATATTTGTATACTGTAAGAAATGATTCTATGACGACAAGCTTTGCGCCCGAACATATTGTTCGGGCGGGAACGGTGGTTAAGTATCTTAAAAGCATCGATGCTGCAAAATGTAAGGATTTTGACGAGCAGATTTCACGCTATTTCTGTTATATGTGCTTTGCTATACTTGCTGCGGCGGCAGAGGGAAAGAATTTTGATAAATTAAAGGAAACAAAAAAGCTTATATTAAATTCCGAATACAGGACAGAGATTAAAAAAGCGCAATTTTCGCATATAACATTAAAGAGCCGTATAAGTATATTTTTAATCAAAAAGAATTGTATCGGAACGGCATTTTTGTTTTTATACTTATGTAAATGTATAAAACGCATTTTGGGAAAGAAAGGGTGAAAGGATTGAAAATTCCTGAAATATCAGTGATAATGAGCGTGTACAACGGTGAAACATATTTGGAGGAAGCAATAAACAGCGTCTGTAATCAGACCTTTACGGATTGGGAGCTGATTGTAATTAACGATTGTTCCACCGATAAAACCGCTGAAATCCTTGACAAATACGCAAAAGCGGATAAGCGTATCAGAGTGTATGAAAATGAAGCAAATCTGAAGCTTCCGTCATCGCTTAATAAAGCGGCGGCTTTTGCAGAGGGGAAATATATTGCAAGGATGGATGCGGACGATATATGTCTGCCGGACAGACTGGAAAAGCAATATAGGTTTATGGAGGATAATCCCGATACTGCGCTGTCGTCATGCCGGTTTATGACGCTGAAAAACGGTGTCATTTCTTCCGGCGGCGGAGGCGGAAGATGTGATTTTGAGGCAATAAAGGCGCTTTTATTGTTTACAAACCCTATTCTGCACCCGGGAGTTATTGCAAAAAGCGAAGTGATAAAAAGACTTGGCTATAATACGGCTTTGACCTGTACGGAGGATTTGGAGCTTTGGACGAGAATTGCGGGAGAGGATTTGAAAATGCAGATACAAAGAGAATATCTGCTGCTGTACAGAATCCATGATAAGCAAATAACGGGCACAACTCTTGAACGTCAGCGCAAGGAGGTTGTTGAGATAGAGCGAAAATACTATTCAAAGCTTCTTGAAACAATGAGCATGGAACAGGAGAAATTTTATATAGACGGAATATATTTTAAAGGTAAGGCTGATATGGATAAATTTATCGGATTTTACCGCCGGGTAAAATCCATAAATAAGCTGACACAAAAAATTAATGATGATGCCCTTGATTATGCGGCATTGGAGATGATAGCGGAATATAAAAGGCAGGGAATGTCAAAACCGAAAATTATAAAAGGAATGATGTGCTTTAAAATGTCGTTTTTACTGCCGGAGCTTTTTAGAAGAAAACGGGGTGCACGCGATGACGGCAGACGCTGCATAAAAGCTGCGGAGAAAATCGGTTTAAAGCAAATCGGGAAAAACATTGAATTTCCGTCTTTTTCAAAATAAGGATAGAGGTGAGGCGAAAATGAGAATATTTGAATACCCATATATAATTATAACGTTATTGGTGTTTTTCTTTGTGATTTTCTGTATAATAAGTATATATTTTGCACTCAGAGGAATCAAGGAAACAAAAGGAACAGAGCAGATAGGCTTTTCAAACATAAGCAGGCTGGAGGGAATATTCGGGAAATTATGCAGACTTCGTACAAACCGAAGCGTGGTCTATATCAGCGTGTCGCTCGAAAATGCGCGCAGCTTATATTCGGATTCAAAGGCGTGGCGTATATATTCCGAGATTAAGCCTGTTATACTGAAAAATTTTGTTTCGGAGGAAAACAGCGCCGCAGCGGTATATGACCAGCAGAATTTTATTGCGCTTAATACGCACAGCGTTGAATTAAATGTAAATATGATTGAAAAATGCAGCGAGGAAATAAATCAGCTGTTGTTAAAATTCAATGCGGTGAATGTTGCAGATATAAGATTCGGATTGTATTCGGCAGCGACTACAGAGGTGGATTTTGACGAAGCGATAAACAGGGCAAAGCAAGCTTGCATGATTGCGGAGAATAAGAACGCTTTGTATGTTGAATGGAACAGGGACGGCGGTAAAACTCTTGAAAAAAGGATTGAAATAGAAAACAATATTAAAAATGAAATTGATAACAATAAGTTTTTCCTTGAATATCAGCCGGTAGTTGATGCAAAAACCAAGAAAATAGTCGGAACGGAGGTTCTGGCACGCCTTAATTCGCAGCAAAACGGTATAGTTGCGCCGGAAGGATTCTTATCAGCACTTGATTCGGTGGGACTAAGCGGCAAATTTGACTACTACATTTTTGAAAAAAACTGCAAATGGGTATCGAATAATAAGGAACAGCGGGAAAAATACGAATATGCAATAAATTTTTCTCGGACGACTCTTTGCGATCCGATGTTTGCCGAAAAAA
Source organism: uncultured Clostridia bacterium (assembly GCA_934476675.1). GTDB lineage: Bacteria > Bacillota > Clostridia > UBA1381 > UBA1381 > UBA4716. The sequence goes on from CAKSOE010000002.1 coordinate 79,060, forward strand.
TAATTTCAATAATAAAAAAATATAATCTGAGGTATTCGTCTGTGGCGATAGAGGTTCTGGAGGATAAAGAAGTCGGAGACGATGCAAAAAAACAAATAATAATGAATTTATCCAAACTGCGCCAAAAGGGAATTTCCGTTTTGCTTGATGATTTCGGCGGAGGATATACTTCATTCGGAGATTTGCAGAATTTTCCTGTGAATATAGTAAAAATAGACCGTTCAATTACGCAAAATACGAAGACTGAAACAGGTTTTGTTATTTTCAGAAATATTGTTAAAACGGCAAAGGATATAGGATTAAAAACTATTTGCGAGGGAATAGAAACGGAGGAGCAGGAGCGCATAGCGACAGAAGCGGGCTGTGATATGCTCCAAGGTTTTTATTACTACCGTCCGATGCCTGTTGCCGGACTGGAACAGGCTTTCGGCAGAGACACCGATAAATTATAAGGAGGCGGTAAAAATGTTGTCGGTCATTATACCTGCTTTTAATGAGGGAGAATTGATTGAAAAAGCGTATTATACAATATCGGAGGTTTTGAAAAATGCCGATATTGATAACGAAATTATATTTATTGATGACGGTTCTTCCGATGAGACATATGCAAAAATTACATATTTGTCAAATAAAGAAAAAAATTTAAGAGGTATGCGCTTTTCGAGAAATTTCGGTAAGGAAGCGGCAATATCTGCAGGGCTGGCTTCGGCGGAGGGCAGCTGTGCGGTTGTGATAGACTGCGATCTTCAGCATCCGCCGGAAAAGATAGTTGAAATGTACCGTTTGTGGCAGCAGGGGTATGAAATTGTAGAGGGAATAAAGAAAAACAGGGGAGAGGAAAGCAAAATACATAGTTTTGCGGCAAAAAGCTTTTATGCTGTTCTAAGCAGGGTGGCGGGCTTTGATATGTCGCACGCTTCCGATTTCAAGCTTCTGGACAGAAAGGTAATAGATATTTTAAATAAAATTCCCGAACGCAAGGGATTTTTCAGAGCGATTTCATATTGGGTAGGCTTTAATAAAACAGAAGTGGTATTTGATGTAAATAAGCGGGCAGAGGGGGATTCAAAATGGTCGGCAAAAAGCCTGATTAAATATGCACTGTCAAATATCTCCGCATATTCGGCGGCTCCTATGCAGATAGTAACGGTTTTGGGTGTTTTAATGTTTATAATTACTTGTATTTTAGGTATTTGGGCATTGGTGGATAAAATATCGGGGCGTGCTTTGGAGGGAATTACTACGGTTATACTCATTACAATTTTTATCGGAAGTATTATAATGATTAGTTTGGGAATAATCGGATATTATGTTGCGCGAATATATGAAGAAATAAAGGGCAGACCGAAATATATCATTTCTTCACAGTGCAGAAATGGTAAATAAAACGAAAAGAACTATTTTGAAAAAGCTGTAAAAAAAAAGTATTGACAATAATGATGATTTATGGTATAATTATATTCGTTGTTAACGGATTGCCGATGTGGCGGAATTGGCAGACGCCCAGGATTTAAAATCCTGTGGGAGTTATTTCCCGTGCCGGTTCGACCCCGGCCATCGGCACCAGTTTATACAAAAAAATCCTGCAAAAATTTTTGTTTTTGCAGGATTTTTTTGTATAAGACGCAGTCTGAGGCAATCAGTATCTGATTGCCTCAGACTGCAGATAAAATACTGCACAAACTCTTGAATATGTTGTTCTTCGTATCTTTCAAATTTATTGTTTTTTTCGGAGAATAGTCGCTATTCATATATTTCTTAAATGCTGAGATGCTTTGGACTGTTATGATATCTTTTTTTGTCTTTTTATGAATGTAATAAATTTAATTTGTTATAGAATATTTTAATTGACATATCCGTCGGTTTGATATATAATTAGTTATTATATGCAAAAAACGGAGGTAAAATAATGTTATATATAGGAATAGACCTTGGCGGAACCAATATTGCGGCAGGTCTTGTTGATGAAAACGGCAAAATTCTTTTTCAAGACAGTACGCCCACTCTTGCATCACGTACCGGTGAAGAAATTGTAAAGGATATATGTATGCTTTGCAAGAAACTCGTTGACGAAGCAGGGTATACAATGGACGATATTGCGGCAATCGGTATGGGCTGCCCCGGAACGGTTGATAATGAAAACGGTGTAATCGCATATTCAAACAATCTGCCTTTTGAGCATTTTAATATGCGTGATGAAATTCAAAAATACATAAATAAGCCGATAAATCTCGAAAACGATGCCAATGCGGCGGCATACGGCGAATATACCGTAAACGGAAACGGCGCAAAGGATTATATATTTATTACGCTCGGAACAGGCGTAGGCGGCGGAGTTATTATAGACAAAAAGATTTACCGCGGCTTTAATTTTGCAGGCGGTGAATTGGGACATATTTCGCTTGTAATAGACGGTGAACAGTGTTCATGCGGTAAAAAAGGCTGTTGGGAGGCATATGCTTCCGTAACGGCGCTTATTCGCCAGACAAAGGCTGCTATGGAGAAAAATCCCGACAGTCTTATGCACGAAATTGCGGAAAAAGAAGGCAAAGTAAGCGGGAGAACCGCTTTTGACGCTGCAAAGAAAGGCGACAAAGCCGGCGAAGAGGTAGTAAAAATGTACGAAAAGTACGTTGCGGAGGGACTTGTAAGTATTCTTAACATATTCCAGCCCGAGAAAATCTCAATCGGCGGCGGAATAAGCAAAGAGGGCGACTATCTCTTAAATCCGGTAAAAGAACTTGTATACAAGGACGATTACAATAAATATATGCCGAAAACAAAAATTGAAATAGCAACACTGTTTAACGATGCCGGAATAATAGGTGCGGCAATGTCGGCAAAAAAATAATTCATAGAATAAACAGAACCTCTCGTTGTTTAAATTGAGAGGTTCTGCTGTATTCAGAGAAGTGAATTTGGTTCTGCAAATAACGTCATTTCTCCGCTCTTTACCTTGGAAATAAAGTCATTTTCATTATTAATAGGATGTTTGGACATCATTCCGGCAAGACGCTTTATTTTTTTGCCGACATGATTATCGCTTCCGGCAGTTTTTAAAAGTTCGTAGCTGTCAGCGTACCAATCCGCCATTTTGTTCTCAAAATCCGTGCGGCAGGCGTTTATAACCTCCGCACCGTGCACGCAGCGCGGAAACAAACGTATATGGTCTATATATGACGCTTCGCGGAACGGATGTGCCTGTATTACAAGCGCGCCGTTCTCTGTAAGATACGGCAGCTCCGAACTTTTTTTCATATCCATAATCTGTGGGTGTGAAACAAACCATGCCTTGTCCAAGCCGTACACGAGAAAGTCAGTGCCGCCGTAAGACATTTCAACACCGAAAAACACTTTTAGTCCTATTTCTTTGCCTATCTGCACGCCCTCCTCGTAATCCGAAAAATAGAAATCAATAAGCTCGCGATATGACGGCTCATGTGAAAAAACATCTCTGTTTATATTCCCGTCCAGAAAATGATTGGTGATAAATACTCCGTCATATTCGAGCAGGCGGTAAAATTCAAGAGTGCTGCGCACTCCGCATTTACCGCATTTGCTCACGGGTGAGGTATGCAGATGTGTTTCGTATTTATACATAGTAAAAAGACTCCTTAAATTCTATTATATGGATTATTATAATACGAATATCATATTTTATCAAGAAAAAATTTAACTTCTATGTCTTGTTTTATTTCTTCCGCAGTTCAAACGCCGCGGTAATTTCACTTCCGTTTACAGCTTCCTTTGAATTTTATATATAGTGAAGTGTATGTAATTTATTTATGCAGACTTTTACTGATAAACGGAGATTATGTCGGTTATAGTTTTGAGTTTCCGCAAAAATTCAGATAAAAAAGTCTTTAAAGTATTATAACAGAGTAAAAAAGAGAATCTAAATTTGAAAATAATGAAAAAAAATAATGCAATATAGCTCCGGATACGATATAATGTAGTTGACAAAATAAAAAATCACAAAGGAGATATTGCATTATACACAGCTATCCTTGCTAAGTATGAAAATGATCTGTTATTGGATATGCGCATCGTTCCCGTCGATTTTGATAACAAGAAAGAACAGACGGTTGCAGTACCGGCTGAGTGGAAAAAAGAAAAAAATATAAAGTTTAAGGCGTTTTTATGGAACAGCCTGTCGGAGATGTCACCTGAATGTGCGGCGGCAGAGTTATAGAAAACACAGGCAGGTGAAGGCGTGCCTGATTAAAAGAAAAACGGAATTAAAATGAGCGCAGGGTATTGGAAAGAACAAGCCGAATGAAGAGAACAATAAGGAATGACACGATGTGTGAACGTAAGAAACAGATTATAATTATAGCCAAACTTTGTTTTTGCTGTTTCGCAGCGTGAATGATTGTCTTAGGTACAAAAAACATGAAAATAATTGCAAAAACACTTGACAATTTGCTTAAAATCCTGTATAATGGTTGAGGTGTCTGGTTTTTGATGAAAAATCGGAATTGTAATTAAGATGATTAGTTTGGATCATATAGTAATGGGAGGTGCTTATTGATGAAAATGACATTTCAGCCGAAAAAGCGTCAGAGAGCTAAGGAACATGGTTTCAGAAAGAGAATGTCCACGCGCTCGGGCAGAAAGATTTTGGCATTAAGAAGGAGAAAAGGCAGAAAGTCTTTAACTGCGTAATATCAGCAATCAGGCAAGAAGTTCGGGGAGTGGAGAGCTTTTTGCCTTTTTTATCTGATAGCAAAATTTACGGATTTTCTGTTAAAACTTATCCGTCTGAAAAAATTGAAAGTCTATATACCGGAATGTGAGAGATTATGAGGAAAGATATAAGTCTGAAACGCAACAATGATTTCAGAAGACTGTATTCGAGGGGCAAAAGCTTTGCGGGGGGGTATACCGTTGTGTATATGTCCAAAAACAGATTCGGAAGAAACAGAATAGGCTTCACGGTTTCCAAATCGGTCGGAAAGGCTGTTGTGCGCAATCGCCTGAAAAGGCTGATGCGCGAAAGCTGCCGCCTTATGAAGGACAGGCTTAAGCCGGGTTATGATATTATCGTGGTTTCAAGAAACAGAGCAGTCGGAAAAGGTCAGAAGCAGATTATGCATGATATTGAATATGCAATGAGAAAGCTTGGGTTAATAGAAAATTGAAAAAAATACTTATATTTTTAATTGATTTTTACAGACGCCGTATTTCACCGTACAAGGGAGTATCCTGTTGCCGGTTTACTCCTACGTGTTCACAATATGCGCGTGAAGCGATTGAAAAGTACGGAGCCTTAAAGGGGGTATATCTTGCAGTAAGAAGACTGCTGAGATGTCATCCGCTTCATAAGGGAGGGTACGATCCCGTACCGTAAGGCAGCAGAGAGGAAAACTTAAAATATGTTTGAGTATTGTATTACACGCCCGATGGGCTGGATAATCGAGCAGATTTATCATCTGGTTTCAAACTACGGTCTGGCGATTATCATTTTCACTATTTTAATTAAGCTGATTTTGCTTCCTCTTAACATAAAGTCACAGAAGGCTATGAAGAAGCAGCAGAAAATTCAGCCGATTTTGCAGGAAATACAGACAAAGTATGCAAATGACAAAGAAAAACTGCAAAGAGAAATGATGAAGCTGTACAAGGAGAATAATGTGTCAATGACGGGCGGGTGTCTGCCGATGCTTATTCAGTTCCCGATACTTATCGGTTTGTACAGGGTTATATACGCGCCGTTAAAGTATCTTTTGGGCGTGGTTATAACAAACCAGGATGTTATTGACCGTGTTGCCGAGCTTAAGCAGGCAATGATTGATGCGGGTTATAATATCGGAAATCTTATGCAGATGGATCCCGATGTGATTTTGAAAAATTCACAGATACAGGTTTCACAGTGGGCACAGACTCTGCATGGCGCAGCAGATCCGTGGGCAATTAATTTCAATTTCTGCGGACTGGACTTGTCGCAGGTGCCGTCAACGGCAGTTAACTATCTTATGCGCATGGATTTTTCAAACATGAGCGTTATAATGCTTTTGATTATACCTGTGCTGGCGATTGTGTCTGCGGTGGTTTCAAACAAAATCACTATGGCGCAGACAGGACAGAACAAAAGCATCAATCCTGATGATACAGCGGCGCAGATGTCAAAGACAATGACATGGATGATGCCTGTCATGACGGGATTTTTCACATTTACACTGCCGGCAGGACTGGGTATATACTGGATAATCAGTTCAGTAATGCAGATTGTTCAGCAGCTGGCGCTTAACTATTATTTTGATAAGAAGGGGGAGGAAGTAGTTGTCAGAATTCCAGAGAAAAAACAGCTTCACGGAAAAAACAGCAAAAAGCGTAAGTGAAGCGACAGAATTAGCTTTAAAAGAGCTCGGAGTTACAGAAAATGAGGTTGATATAGAGGTTGTAGACGAGGGAGCGAAAGGCTTTCTCGGAATAGGTGCGAGAGATGCTGTTGTAAGAGTTACGCTTAAAGGTGCGAAAAAGAAAGAAACCGCCGCCCAAAAAACCGAACCGGTAAAGAACTCGTCAAAGATTATAACAGATACTCCGCCGGAGCAGGAGGCGGCAAGATTCCTTGAGGATGTTTTTGCGGCAATGGATATTGAAGTTGCGGTTAAGGCGGAGGCAGGAGAAGAAAATACCGTTAATGTTGATCTTTCGGGTGACAATATGGGTATTATAATCGGTAAAAGAGGAGATACTCTTGACAGCTTGCAGTATTTGACTTCACTTGTCGTGAATAGACATTCGGAGGACTATATAAAGGTTTCGCTGGATACCGAAAATTACAGAGAAAAGCGCGAAGAAGCGCTTTTGGCGCTGGCAAAGAGATTATCGGAAAAGGTTGCGCGCACAGGGAAGAAGTTTACGCTTGAACCGATGAATCCGTATGAAAGACGTATCATTCATTCAAGCCTGCAGAATAACGAGGAGGTAACGACATTTTCGGTAGGCACAGAGCCGTACAGAAAGGTGGTTATTGCTCCGAAAAATCCTAAGCCGTATAATAAAAAGAAGGGCTACAAGAAACCGGCAGGCGACAGACACCATAACACGCATAAGCCTGTAAAGGAAGATGTGACGGCGGAAAATGTCGGCAGCTATACAACAACGTATAAGGCGGACTTTAAGCCGACCCAGCATAAGGCGGAGTTTAAGACGTTTGAGGATTATCTTGCGGCACATAATTCAGATCACTGATAAAAAAAGGAGGTTATGATGATGAAATTGTTAAAAAGAGCAGCTGCGGCGGCAGTTACGGCTGTATTACTTGTATCGCAGTCGGCGGCATTTGCGGATTTTACCGATATGCCGGACGGCGAGATCGGAGACGCGTTGCAGCGTGCGGTAGAAAATAAGCTTATTACAGGTATTGATGAGAATACTATAGCTCCCGACGCCCCCATAACGCGTGCACAGATGGCAACGATTATTACGCGCGCATTCGGCGCAACGGAAAAAGCAGATGTCAGCTTTCCCGATGTGGCTGAGGACGCATGGTATCGCGACAGCGTACAGCAGGCTGTTGCAATGTCTGCATTTGAGGGCGATGAAAACGGATATTTTAATCCCGAAAACAATATAACATTCCAGGAAACATATACTGTTCTGGCAAGAGTTTTGTATCTTATTCCGTTCAGCGAGTATTATACAGACGGTTCATCACAAACCTTCATGGCAGTAAGTAAAAATGATTTAGCAGACTTTTCCGATAAGGATAAGGTGGCGTCATGGGCGGAAATGTATACTGCAAGCGTGGTTGCTAACGGCGGCTGGCAGGGAATTGGCGGTATGCTCAAACCGACAGAAAACATTACAAGAGGAGAATTTGCCCTTGTGATGGACAAGCTGATAAAGACGTATGTGGACGAACCGGGTACATACTCCGATTTGCCGGACGGACTTACGATTGTTCGTAAGGGCGGAGTTAAAATCACTGATTTTAAGAGCAGTAAAAATCTGATTTTAAGCTATGGCATAGGAAAAGACGGATGTACTGTTGAAAATGCCGAAATAAGCGGAGCGACGATGGTGGTTCTCGGAGGCGCTGATCCTGATGCGGTTGCGGAAAATAAAGCGCATATCAAGGCTTCGGGCAGCTTTTTTGCCATAAGAGTAGCAGCTCCTGATATCTGCATTGACATTACGGGAGTAAATCCGGAGGGCCTGCACGTACACGGTAAAAGCGGATCAAAAATACTGATGCCTACAACGGGTATGTCAAAATAAACAGATAAAAAAGCAGCTGCGAATTTGTTTCGCGGCTGCTTTTTTGGGGGAAAAATATGAATATAGAACGGGAATTATTTAAGTTAAAGGACGAAAGATATAAAGATTTTCATTCAAAGCTTATGCCGACAGTAGATACCGATAAAATTATCGGTGTACGTACTCCGGCGCTGCGTAAGCTGGCAAAGGATTTTTCTAAAACAGAGGAAAGCAAGGAGTTTTTAAAAAAACTTCCGCATAAATATTATGAAGAAGATAACCTTCATGCGTTTTTGATTGAACAGATAAAGAATTTTGATACGGCAATCAGTGAAACGGAGCGCTTTCTGCCGTATATTGATAACTGGGCAACCTGCGACCTGTTCTTTCCTAAGATTTTTAATAAGAATAAAAGGGCAGTCCTCTTAAAAATTGACAAGTGGATAAAATCCGACAAGACCTATACGGTAAGATATGCAATTGGATTGCTTATGCGAATGTTTCTCGACGAGGATTTTGATACTGAGTATTTGGATATGGTGGCAGAGGTACGTTCGGAGGAATATTATATAAATATGATGATTGCATGGTATTTTGCAACAGCGCTGGCAAAGCAGTATGATGCGTCACTGCCGTACATAACAGGGCATAAGCTTGATACATGGACACATAACAAAGCAATTCAGAAAGCTATTGAAAGTAACCGGATAGACAAAGATGTAAAAGTATATTTAAGAGAATTAAAGTTAAAAAACGGACTGTTAAAAAGTCTCAAAAACAAGGAAGAGTTTTGAAATAAAAGCCAGCCCTTTGCTTGAGCCGATATTTACATAAAGCTGCGAATAAATAACCTAAAAAGCGCCTTTATCCGTTTCTGTTTCGCAGTCTTTTTTAAAATCATACACGCAAAGCGGGGGTGTCTTTGCGTTTACTTTCGCCAATCCTCTGTATTGAGTGCGTCTCGTCGCAGACTTTTCTTTCGCATCTGCAAATACTCGCTCTACTGTTTTATATATCACTGTATTCCGGTGTGTGTCTGTAATCCTTAACAAGCTCAATAATTGAGGTGTTTGTGTAGTATTTTGTCTACAGTCTGAAGCTGCGGCGTGTTGCCGCAGTTTTTTTATATGTTAGGAGGATGTAGCTTTGGGAGAGGTTCCGAAACGCTGCACATATGCTCTGTAAAATGCGGAATAGCAGCTAAATCCGGCAAGTGCGGAGGCATCGCCGAGGCTTTTTCCGTCAGCTTTTAATTCGCAGGCTCGCATAAGCCGCTTGCCCGTTATGTAGCCGTGGACGGTAAGACCGGTTGCGTGCTTGAATGCACGGCAAAGGTGATATTTTGATACATAAAATATTTTTTCAAGCTCGTCAAGCGATATATTTTCTGTGTAGCGATTGTTAATATATGCAATAACATCCTTGATTCGGCTGTTTGACGTGTCCGCCGAAGAAAATGAGGCTGTGTTTATAAGATACAGTATCTCTGTAATGACGGATTTCACAATCGGAGTATTTACGTTCAAAAAAGCGTCAGAGTATTTTTCAAGCCTTAAAAAGGCGTTGTACAGTCCGCTTGTACGTACTGTATCTGCGCTGATTTTGTTGCCCGTCACGTGCGAAAAGTCGGTAAATGCGGTTTCATATACTTCGCAGCCTTCCTCTCTGAAAAATTCCGGCGACACAGACAAGACATAACGGCTGTACTTTGTACTGCTGTTATGATATATTCTGTGCATTTCATGCTTGCGTATGATAATCATGTCATACGGTTCAAGATTATAGGTGTTTTCCTCAACTACATATTTTGCGTCGCCTTCAAGAAACATATATATCTCATAATTATTATGACAGTGCAGATGAAAATTTCTGTTTGAAGGCTTAATGATTGTCTGTTTTGTTATATCATAATACATTTGCGTCACCTCATACTAATACTATCACAGTTCAGCAAGAATTGCAATAATTATAGCAATTTTAGAATAGAAATATATTGATTTTTGTGTTAATCTATAATCAATAATAAGGAGGAGTGTTTATGTACGATTATATAAGCGGATTTTCGGATGAAATTTGCGCAGATGTAAAAACACAGTTCAAGGCGCTGAATAAGCTGGGTATAAAATATTTTGAACCGCGCGGAATAAACGGAAAGAATATTTCGGAGCTTAGAGCAGCAGAGGTAACGGATTTGAAACGCCTTATGGACGAGTACGGAATAAGCGCGTCATCAATCGGTTCACCGGTGGGAAAGACAAAGCTTTCGGAGGATTTTGCGGCGCATTTTGAAATGTTTAAGGGCGTTGTCGAAACTGCAAATGCGCTTGGCGCAAAATACATAAGAATTTTCAGTTTTTATCATGACGGCGGCGAATGGACGGAGGAAGAAAGAGCCGAGGTTATAAAAAGATTAAAAAAAATGTCCGCATATGCCGCAGAAAACGGCGTTGTGCTGCTGCACGAGAACGAGAAAGGCATTTACGGCGATACGGCGGCAAGGTGTGCGGATATTATGCGTGAGCTTTACAGCGATAGCTTTAAGGCGGTGTTTGACCCTGCGAATTTTGTGCAGTGCGGCGAGGACACGAAAAATGCCTATAATCTGATGCAAGATTATATAGAATATATACACATAAAAGATGCGAAAAACAGTGACGGAACAGTTGTTCCGGCAGGCATGGGCGACGGAAACGTTGAATGGCTCATGAAACAGCTTTTTGAAAACGGTTATCATGGCTTTTTGAGCCTTGAACCGCATTTGGGAAGTTTTGAGGGACTTAATGCGCTCGAAAACGGAGATATAATGAAAAATCTTCCCGAGGGCGGCGAAGGAACATTTACACTTGCATTTAATGCACTGAATAAAATACTTGAAAATGTAGGAGGGGAAGTATGGATAAAGTAAAAATTGGCGTTATCGGCTACGGAAATATGGGTACTCAGCACGTGAGCAACATCATGGCGGGAAAAGTACCGGGAATGGAACTTGCGGCGGTATGCGATATTTCGGAGCGGCGGCTTGATGCGGTCAAAAAGAAGTACCCGCAAATTCCTGTGTTTAACAATGCGGAGGATATGTACAAAAGCGGCTTGTGCAATGCGGTTATTATTGCCGTTCCGCATTACGACCATCCGCCGCTGGCGATAAAAGCGTTTGAATACGGACTTAATGTAATTACGGAAAAACCTGCCGGCGTTTACACAAAACAGGTAAAGGAAATGAATGAGGCGGCGAAAAAATCGGGAAAGCTGTTTGGGATTATGTATAACCAGCGTACGAGACCTGTGTATCAAAAGCTTCGGGAGATGATACGGCGAGGGGATTTTGGGCATATAAAACGAATTACATGGATTATCACCGACTGGTACAGACCGCAGGCATATCACGACAGCAGTACATGGCGTTCTACATGGAAAACCGAGGGCGGCGGCGCATTGATTAATCAGAATCCGCATCAGCTTGATTTGTGGCAGTGGATGTTCGGTATGCCGGACAGGATTTTTGCAAAAGCGTCGTTCGGAAAGTATTACGATATTGAGGTAGAGGACGATGTTATGGCATATTTTGAATATGACAACGGAACAACGGGCGAATATATAACCTCGACCGGAGAAACCCCCGGAACAAACCGTCTGGAAATTGCGTGCGATATGGGTAAAGCGGTTATCGAAAATAACACGTTTATGTTTTGCCGAAATATTATTTCCGAGAGGGAGCATAACAAAATAAATAAAGAACCGTTCGGTAAACCGGAATGTTGGGAATGTAAAATACCTGTGGATTTCAACGGAACGGATCATGTGGGAATTTTGAGAAATTTCACCGATGCATTGCTAAACGGCAGAGAGCTTCTTGCGAGGGGCGAGGATGGCATAAACGGTCTGACGATTTCAAATGCAATTCATTTGAGCGCATGGACGGGCGAGACGGTTGACATTAAAAGCTTCCCGGACGACAAATTTTACGAATTGCTTTGTGAAAAAATCAAAAATTCAAAGGTAGTTAAAAAAGTACAGCAGATAGTGGTAGACAATTCCAATACTTATTAAATGCGGAGGTTATCATGGATAAACATATAGGAGCACAGTATTATACAATAAGAGACAGCATACAGAATGTTGATGATTTTGCAGAAAGCTGTAAAAAAATATCTGAAATAGGATATAAGCTTGTGCAGATTTCGGGAACACCGTTAAAGGCGCGTGATATGCGGCCGATACTGGACGAATACGGTTTAAGGGTTGTTACAACTCACAGAAACTTTAATGATTTTACAAAGGATATAGATGAGATAATAGATTATAACAAAGCTCTCGGCTGTGATTTGTGCGGCGTGGGAATAATGCCGCCGGAGTACAGCGAAAGCGTGGAAACAATAACGGATTTTATAAGCCGTGCAAATAAGGTTTGCGAAACTCTTAAAAAAGAAAATATGTATTTTGGTTATCATAATCATGCCCTTGAATTTGCCGGGCTTGACGGAAAGCTTATTATTGATCGCCTTATAAGCGAAACGGATTCGGAAATTTTTAATTTTATCGTTGATACCTATTGGGTTCAGGTCGGCGGCAAAAATCCGGCGGATTTTATAAAGAAAATCGGAAAACGCGCTATGGCTGTTCACTTTAAGGATTTTTGCGTCAATAAGTCAAATTGGACTGTTCCGGCAATGGCGGAGATAGGCGAGGGGAACCTCGATTGGGACAGCATAATTTCGGCGTGCGAAGCGGCAGGGGTAAAATGGGCGTTGGTTGAACAGGATACCTGTCAGCGCAATCCGTTTGAATCGCTGAAAATGAGTTATGAGTATCTGACGGGAAAAGGATTTTGTTAAAAATGAAAAATGTATGTATTGTAGGTTACGGCGCGATAGGGCCGATTCATGCGGCGGCTGTTGATAAAACAAACAATGCAAGCTTGTATGCCGTATGCGATATTGACAGCGCAAAAACCGATCTATGCAAAAAGAATTACGGTATAAAGACATATAACCGATATGAAGATGTGCTTAAAGACAAAGATATAGATTCCGTTCATATTTGTACTCCGCATTATCTGCATTTCGATATGATTTGTAATGCTTTGTCGGCAGGGAAAAGCGTTGTGGCTGAAAAACCCGTGACCATGACAAAACATGAATTTGATATATTGAAAAACACGGCAAATTCCGAAAAAGTCTGTCTTGTGCTGCAAAACCGATATAACCCGTGCATAGAAATGCTTAAAAAAATAACCCAAAGCAAGGAATACGGAGAAATAAAAGCTATAAAGGCGGTTGTAACGTGGCATAGGGATGCAAAATATTACGCAAGCGGAGAATGGCGCGGAACATGGGCATATGAGGGCGGCGGAGCGCTGATTAACCAGGCGGTGCATACGCTTGATTTTATGACGTATCTTGCAGGCGGAGTGAGGGCGCTTAAAGCAAACATGATGAATTACTCGCTTAGCGGAGTAATCGAAACGGAAGATACATTCACATCGTACATGAATTTCAAAAACGGCGCGTCGGGCATATTTTTTGCCACAAATGCGTATGCGGCGAACAGCGCACCGGAGCTTGAAGTGGTGTTTGAGGGAAAGACATTCGGATATGCCGGCAGAAAGCTTGTTTCGGAGGGAAAGACGCTTGCGGAGGATATAACGCCGATGATTGGTAAGGATTACTGGGGAACAGGACATGAAAAGCTTATAAAGAAATATTATGACGATAACGAATATTTCAGCCTGTCAGACGCACAAGACACCATGAACACTATGTTTGCAATGTATAAAAGTGCAAAAGAAAACGGAGCGGAGCAGATAATTTAACAGAAAGGATTTATGAAATATGAAAATGACATTCAGATGGTACGGAAAAGATGACCCCGTAACATTGGAAAAAATACGGCAGATACCGGGCGTTACCGGAATAGTTTCGGCAATATACGATATTCCTGTCGGAGAGGTGTGGGATTACGAACGTATAGCGGAGCTTAAAAGCACGGTGGAAAGCGCAGGACTGGAGCTTTCGGTTATTGAAAGCGTGCCGGTGCACGAGGATATTAAAATGGGCTGCGGAGAACGTGACCGATACATAGATAATTATTGCAAAACGCTTGAAAATCTTGCAAAAGCCGGAATTGACTGTGTGTGCTATAATTTTATGCCGGTGTTTGACTGGACACGTTCGGATTTAAGCTTTGCTTTGCCTGACGGCTCAACGGCATTGGCTTATGATAATGAAACAGCGCTTAAAATGGATCCTGTAAAGGGTGAATTATCACTTCCGGGCTGGGATTCGAGCTACACAAAAGATGACATGAAAAAGCTGCTTGAACAATACAGCCATATCAGCGAAGAAGATTTGTGGGCAAATCTTAAATATTTCCTTGACAGAGTAATAAAAACCGCCGAGGAGGTAAAGATCAAAATGGCAATTCATCCCGATGATCCGCCCTGGGGGATTTTCGGACTGCCGAGGATTATAACCTGCAAAAAGAATATTGAGCGTTTTTTAAAGCTGTATGTCAGTCCGTACAACGGACTGACACTTTGCAGCGGCTCTCTCGGTGCGTCGCCGGATAATGATATAATCGATATGGTACATTCGTTTGCGGACAGAATACACTTTGCGCATATAAGAAATATAAAGATTACGGGCGAAAGGTGTTTTGAAGAAGCAGGGCATAAAACGGATTGCGGCTCTCTTGATATTTACGGAATTGTAAAGGCATATTATGACGAGGGATTTGACGGATATATCCGTCCCGACCATGGAAGAATGATATGGGGCGAAAAAGGCAGACCGGGTTACGGCTTGTACGACCGCGCGCTGGGGGCAGCATACATTAACGGATTATGGGAAGCTTGCGAAAGGAGTAAATAAATATGAAATTACCGTTTATGATTGATTTAAAAGGAAAAACAGCTGTTGTAACAGGCGGCGGCGGAGTGCTTTGTTCTGGATTTGCAAAAGCGATTGCGCAGACAGGCGCTGCGGTTGCAATACTTGATATTAACGAAGCGGCGGCAAAAAAGCTTGCGGAGGAAATAAACGCCGACGGCGGATGTGCGATGGGCGTTGCGGCAAATGTGCTTGAAAAGGAAAGCCTTGAAAAAGCCAAAAAAGAGATAAACGATG
The DNA here is from genome assembly GCA_934476675.1 of uncultured Clostridia bacterium. Taxonomy (GTDB): domain Bacteria; phylum Bacillota; class Clostridia; order UBA1381; family UBA1381; genus UBA4716. The sequence goes on from CAKSOE010000002.1 coordinate 94,392, forward strand.
CGTTCGGTACAGTGGATATTCTGTTAAACGGCGCAGGCGGAAATAATCCGAAAGGAACGACAACAAAAGATTATTTCAATCCCGAAGATGAGGATTTGGAGGGAGTTAAAACGTTTTTTGATCTTGATCCGTCGGGAGTGGAGTTTGTATTCAACCTAAACTTTTTGGGAACACTTTTGCCGACGCAGGTTTTTGCACATGATTTGATAGGAAAAAAGGACGCGTGCATAATCAATGTGTCATCAATGAATGCCTTTACACCGCTTACGCGTATACCGGCATACAGCGGCGCAAAGGCGGCAGTATCGAATTTCACGCAGTGGCTTGCGGTGCATTTCTCAAAAGTGGGAATACGTGTGAATGCGATTGCCCCGGGATTCTTTTTGACGCAGCAGAATAAAACTCTTTTGCTTGATGAAAACGGAAACTATACGGAACGTTCAAAGAAAATCATTTCACAAACACCTATGGAGAGATTCGGAAAGACGGAGGAACTTGTAGGAACGCTTTTGTGGCTTTTGGACTACAATGCATCAAGCTTTGTTACGGGAGTTGTAGTGCCGGTGGACGGAGGATTTGCAGCGTACAGCGGAGTATAAAAAAGTGGATTAAAAAAAGGCACAGGACATAAAACGCACCTTTCATGAGACGGGCAGCAGGCAATAGCCTGCTGCCCGCCAATGCGCCTCGGTATACATATACGCCGTCGGGTGTATTTTATGCGTTCTGCACTCTTTTCAGCAGCTTCTTTTTCGGCGGCTTGAAACACTGCTCTTCTTTTTAAAAGAAAGATGACACCCGGGATATACTCTGCCGGATTCGACCTCGAAACATTCTTTGATTTCGTCAAGCGACATAAGGCTGTAATCGTCAAGAATACGTAAAAGCACTGACGCGCACGCATATGCGTCATCATACGCATGATGGTGCAAAAACTTTATACCTAAAGCATCGGACAATACATTAAGCTTATGGCTCGGCAGCTCGGGGTATGCAAGCTGAGAAAGCCGTACCGTACACAGATAATCAAATGTGGGGTATTCGATTCCGTAATGGTCGAGCGTTGCGCAAAGAGCGCCTACGTCAAACATAGCATTGTGCGCCACAATCGTCTTGTTTTCCAGATACGGACGGACGCGCTGCCAGTACATATCAAAGGTGGGCTTGGAAAAAACCATTTCGGGAGTGATTCCGTGTATCTTGATATTGTATTCGTTAAATTCAAACGGGTCGGGCTTTATAAGTATTTCTTTGCGATTCGTAATTTTATTATTTTCAACAACGCATATTCCCAGGCTGCATATGCTTGCAGGCTTTGATGTTGCGGTTTCAAAGTCGATTGCTGTAAAATCCATAAGTATCTCCTCAATTAATATCGTTTAATATATTATACATTACGTGCTGAAAAAAGTCAAATATGTGTATAAAAATGTCATAAACGTAAAGGCTAAAAATACCTTGGGACACAGCGTATATGAAAAATCTAGTATTTAAATATGTTATCAATTTGCAGGTGTTTAAAAGGATATGGGGTGTCGGCCCCGTATGAGCCTGAAAATACGCAGATAATTCTGAATATAAGCCTAAAAGTGTGGCTAATCAATGCCGAAGATTTTATAAGAGAAAATATCGCTTGACAAAGGCAAAATATTATGTGATAATAGAGAAGTGCAAAACACATGAAATAAAAAGGTGATAAAACATCAGAATAAGCGAACAAAGCAATAAAATGTAAAAGAATAACAAAAGAAAGAAATATTAAGTCGTGAAATTTGTCGGACAAGTCATTTTAATATTTTTACATTGCAGTAAGAAGTATCTTTCTTAGTAATAACAGCGGTAATTGCAGTTGATAAAAGCGAAATATGTGCGCATGTGTTAAGATTTTTAACGGAATTACCGTTGCGGACGAAAACCCTTTCGCAGCAGGTCTGCTTAAAGTGTGAATTGTACCGCCCGGCTTCGGTTCTGATAGCATAAACGGACTTGTCGCATCTGTAAAACCGCATAAACTCTATATCTTTGGAGTTTTTCGCGTGGCTAATAATATATTTAACGGAGGTGTCTTGTATGCGATGCCGGAAATGCGGAAACTATCTTGATGAAAATGCCGTATTCTGCGATAAGTGCGGTGATTTTGTCATGCACAGCGAATATGATATGCTTCCGAATAACGGTTTTCGCATTCGCCGGAAAAAATTCAATGCATCGTTTTGGCTGAAAATTACAGCCGTTTTGCTTATTGCGGCTATAATCGGGGTTTGTATAGGTTATTCAATAATTATCAGGGATTTAAAGCGGCGCGAAGCCGCTAAATATGCCGCGCCGTCTAAACAAGCGTTTGAATGGGACAAATCACTTACGGGTATATTGATGAACCGAGAAAATGATTCCGCATACTGATATTACTGCTGCGGCTGAAACTAACGCCATTAAAAGTGTGCCGGTATGTTCCGGCGCTTTTTGTGTCTTTTCAAAAGAATTTGCAGTATGCGGAGTATATTTTAAAAGCTCTCTTTCGCTTAAAAGATTTTTTCCCATTCCTATTCTTTTGACTGCATATCCGATATCTTTCTTTTTCAGTATCATATAGCTGTATTCAGGGAACGCACTTTCACCCTGTCTGTAAATATCGGTAAAAATGACATATTTAAGTTCGTCCGAAAGGTTATATACTGCATCAATGTCCAGTACGTCGGTGGCAAAAAACACATTAAATGGATTTTTGTAGTAATAATAGCCGTTATCAAAACAAAATCCGCGTTTGAGCAGGGAATTGACACTCGGATGCTCCGGCTCGGTTTCAAAAACATTAAGCAAAATGTCGTCTATATATTCCGCATTTACTATCGACAGGCCGCCGCTCTCAGGAAGATATTCGTTTTGCATATCAGTGAGCGCACGAAAATTTCTGTTTGACGGCAGAAGATAGCGCATTAAATCGTCATAATTACTGCTGTTTGCGTTATATTCCATTATATCCGCACAGGCTGCCGCCGTTTCGAAAATTCGCTGCCGTTCTTCGGCTGACAGGGTGTTAATATAATTAGGCATACTGTATGCGTTGATTTTATCTCTTTTCAATCCGTTAAAAAAATTATACAAATCCCTTTTGGAGGATATTGCTTTTATACTTCCGCCTGTACAAACGGCTATATCTGTCTTTTTTTCAAAATTTATATCGCTTATCCTTGTGAAAAAATCATTTTCAATAGTATAAAATCCGTATGTTGAATTTACGCCCGCCATTAAAAAATTGTTTTCACCGTCATTTACGACCGAAACGGTATACGTTCCCTTGCTCCCGAAAGGAATATCTAAAATATCCGTACATTCTATTCCGTCTGCATCATCGTATGCCGCACATTCTATCACGTTTCCTTTCGCTCCTACTGTTAAAAGAAATGTTTCTCCGTTAAACTGTGCTTTGGACGCATATATTATCCCGTTTTCACCGTCAAAGCTTCCGTTCTGCTCAATAAGACTGCCGAGGATAACATCATAATCGATTGTTTGCGCCGCCGCACCGCTGCACAAAAAGAATAAAAAAATAAGCGTCCAAAACACCGCTCTGCGCATCGAACATCACCTCGTAAATATTATACCCTTATTTTTGGTTATGATACTATATTGATTTTTTCTTTATGATGAGATATAATGTAATTATAATATACATTGAAAGGTTATAAGTTATGGCATATTCAAAAGATTATTTAAAGCTTTTAAGCGAACAGTACCCGACCATAAAGTCTGCCTGTTCCGAAATAATACGCCAAAAATCGTATCAAAAGCTTCCAAAGCCGACAGAACATTTTATGAGCGATATTCACGGAGAATATGAATCTTTTCTTCATATTTTAAAAAATGCCTCGGGCGTTATAAGAGAAAAGATTTCATCAATATACGGAAACACTCTGTCCGAAGCGGACAGACAGCTTTTATGTACGCTCATATACTATCCGACTCAAAAGCTTGAACTTTTAAAAAACGATATAGAGAATGCCAACGACTGGTACAAAATCACACTTTACCGGCTTATTGAGATATGCAGGGCAGTTGCGGCTAAATATACCCGTTCCGCAGTGCGCAGTATGCTGCCGGAGGATTTCGGAAGTATAATAGATGAGTTGATTTATGCCGATACGGATTTCGATTCTGACAAAAAGGACTATTACGGAGAATGTATCTCCTCCGTAATTTCGCTCGGTCAGGCAGATGCGTTTATTGTTGATATTTCGCAGCTTATTCAGACTCTTGCAATAGGTAAACTTCACATAATAGGCGATATATTTGACCGCGGCCCGCGTGCAGATATAATTCTTGACACATTAATCAATTATCACAGTGTGGATATACAATGGGGGAATCATGATGTGCAATGGATGGGCGCTGCCGCCGGAAGCCTTGCGTGCATTGCGTCTGTGCTGTCCGTTTCGACAAAATATTGCAATTTTGATTGCATTGAGGACGGCTATGGCATAAATATGCGGCCGCTTACAGTATTCGCTATGGAAACATATGCCGATGATGATTGCCTTTGCTTTATTCCGAAAAATCCGAACATGGTAGAGCTGTCAAAGCATGATACCGCCATATGGGCAAAAATGCATAAGGCGATTGCGATAATTCAGTTTAAACTTGAAGGGCAGATAATAAAAAATCATCCCGAATTTCGTATGGACAACCACCTTATGCTTGATAAAATAAATTACGGAAGCGGGACGGTTGTTATAGAAGGAAAAACATATAAGCTCAAGGATTGCAATTTTCCCACTGTTGATCCGGAAAATCCGTTTGAGCTTACCGATTCGGAGAAAAAGCTTATGTCGCTTTTGCGTTCTTCGTTTCTGCACTCGGAAAAGCTGCAGCAGCATATACGCTTTTTATATTCCAACGGCAGTATGTATCTGCGTACCAATAACAATTTGCTGTATCATGGCTGTATTCCGATGAACGAGGATGGTTCTTTTACCGAGGTTATACTGTGTGGTGAAAAGGTCAGCGGTAAAAGCTTGCTTGATTTGTCGGAGCGTATCGCACGGAACGGCTACTTCGGTCTGCACGGCTCACCCGAAAGACAATACGGAAAGGATTTTCTGTGGTTTTTGTGGTGCGGATGCTATTCTCCGGTATACGGCAAAAACAAAATGACCTCGTTTGAAAGATATTTTATTGATGATAACAATGCGTGGACGGAAATAAAGGATAAATACTATTCTCTTATTGAAAAACCGGGCATATGCGATAAAATCCTGCGCGAATTTGGCATAGAGCCGGACAGTTTTTCGCATATAATTAACGGTCATGTGCCGGTTAAAATAAAAAAAGGAGAAAGTCCTGTTAAAGCGCACGGAAAGCTGCTTGTCATAGACGGCGGATTATCGAAAGCGTATCAGCCGCACACAGGCATCGCGGGATACACGCTTTTGTATACATCACACGGTCTTTTCCTGTGTGCGCATGAGGCGTTTGAGTCAATACTGTCGGCAATAGCCGATGAAAAAGATATTCATTCAACGCTTCAGGTTGTGGCTCTTGCTCCGAAACGTATTCTTGTGGAGGATACCGATTACGGCAAGGAAACCGCACAGAGAATTGAAGCGCTGACGGCGCTCGTCGAGGCATACCGTGACGGTACGGTTAAACAGAGCTCCGCAAAATGAAATACTTTTTAGTTGTTATTAATTTTGGGTGCAGCATATTATACAAATATTATGCTGCATTTTTGCACAGATTTGTTGCAAATGCCGTTTGACTTTAGCACACTAACGTGGTAAAATATTAAAGACGTCAAAATAACACACAAAAAGGGGAAAATAAAATGAAAAAGATAATATCGCTTATAGCAATGATGGCAATGACAGTTACAATGACGGCCTGCGGCACAAGCACAAATACAGCTACGGAAAAGACAGACAGCAAAACGGCACAGACCGAATCGGATATGGCGTATATAAAGGATAAGGGCAAAATGACGATAGGCTATACGCTTTTTAAGCCGATGAATTTTAAAGACGAAAAAGACGAGCTTACAGGCTTTGAAACAGAGTTTGCAAAGCTTGTATGTGAAAAACTCGGTGTTGAGCCTGACTTCCAGGAAATTGACTGGGATTCAAAGGAAATAGAGCTTAATTCAAAAAATATCGACTGTATCTGGAACGGAATGACTATTACAGATGAAAGAAAACAGAATATGTCGATTACAACTCCGTACATGACCAACAGACAGGTTATGATAATGAAAGAAGAAAACAAGGCAAAGTTTACGGAGAATGTAGACGGAGCGAGCGTTGTTGCCGAAAAGGGTTCGACGGGAGAGGAACTTGTTGAGAGTGATCCGTTCTTTGCAAGCTGCAAGTATACGGCGCTTGATTCACAGGCAAAAGGTCTTATGGACGTTGCGTCGGGAACTTCGGATATAGTTATCGGCGATTATGTAATGGCTTGCGGTTCCGTGGGCAGCGGAACAGATTATAAAGACCTTGTACTGGTTGACAAAAATTTTGAATCGCAGGATTACGGCGTTGCATTCAGAAAGGGCAGCGATGTTACAGAGGAAGTAAACAAGGCTATGAAAGAGCTTGCTTCCGAGGGTAAGCTTCAGCAGCTGGCTGAAAAGTATAATCTTCAGGATTTACTTCTTATAAAGTAATAAAAATGAATGTTCAAAAATTGCGTTCCTATGAACGCAATTTTTGGGCGTTTAAAAATACTTATCCGACTGCTTAAATTTTTAAACCGTCAGATAAATGTTTTTTACGAAAGGGAATACATATGAAACAAATCTTATCTTTATGCAGCGGCTTTAAGCTGAACTTTCTTATATTTACGGTTACGCTCCTTGCGGCTGTTCCGCTGGGGCTTATTATAACGTTCGGGTCGATGTCAAAATTTGCTCCGTTTTCGGGACTTGCCAAATCCAAATCGCCGTTTCTGGCGGCATTGGGAAATTTCAGGCCGATTGCTTGTATCTCAAAGCTTTTTGTATGGATAATCCGAGGAACTCCGCTTATGCTCCAGATTTTTGTGGTTTTGTACGCACCGGGACTTTTATTGGGAATGCCGGTAAGACAAAGACTTACGGCGGTTTTTGCAGCGTTTATCATTAACTATGCCGCATATTTTTCCGAAATTTACAGAGGCGGCATAGAAAGTATTGCACAGGGTCAGTACGAGGCGGGGCAGGTTCTCGGAATGACAAAAACGCAGATATTTTTTAAGGTAGTGCTTTTCCAGGTAATCAAGCGCATAATACCTCCTATGGGAAACGAAATAATCACGCTTGTTAAGGATACGTCTCTGGCAAGAATAGTCGGCGTCGGCGAAATTATCATGTGCGCCGAGCGATTTACAAAAGAGGGGCTTATATGGCCGCTGTTCTCAACGGGATTATTCTTTCTTGTAATGTGCGGTGCGCTGACGGTTATATTTAACGTGATTGAGAAAAAGCTTGACTATTATAAGGCTTAACTGAAAGGATTTTACAAATGGCAATTCTGGAAATTAAAAATATTAATAAAAGCTTTGGAAAAACAGAGGTTTTAAAAGGCGTTAATTTCTCGATGAACGAAGGTGATATAGTTGCTGTAATAGGCTCGTCGGGCAGCGGAAAGACAACTCTGTTAAGATGTATAAATTTTTTGGAGACGGCAACGAAAGGACAGATATTTGTCGATGGAAAATGTATCTTTGATGCGGAAAGTACAAAAAGGCTGACGTCAAAGGAAATTCGTGAGCGTCAGCTTAATTTCGGTATGGTTTTTCAGCAGTTTAATTTGTTTCCGCAGTACAGTGCACTTGAAAATGTAATGATTGCTCCTAAGCTTATGGCGCAGGAAAGACCGGACTTCAAGGAAAGAAAAAAAGAAATTTATGCGGAGATTGAAGGAACCGCAAAAGGACTTTTGCAGCGGGTTGGACTGGGCGAAAAGCTTGGCAACTATCCGTGCGAGCTGTCGGGAGGACAGCAGCAGCGCGTGTCAATTGCGCGGGCACTTGCGCTTAAACCGCGCGTCCTGTTCTTTGACGAGCCGACTTCAGCTCTCGATCCGGAGCTTACAGGAGAAATTCTTAGAGTTATAAAAGATTTGGCTGCAAAAAATATAACAATGGTTATAGTAACGCATGAGATTGAGTTTGCAAAAAATGTTGCAGACCGTATAATTTTTATGGACGGCGGCGTGGTTTTGGAGGACGGTACTCCGGAGGAGGTTATCGATAATCCGAAAAACGAAAGAACAAAAGAATTTTTGAGCAAGATGCTTTAAATTTAGGAGCTTTGTCAACCCTTGGGGCAAAATAGAATTAATGCGGCAGTTTAAAGCTGCCGCATTAATTTTTGCATTTTTGCTTTTGCAGCTAAAAATATGATAATGAAGCAGGAAACTTTTCAAATTTTTTAAGCGTGAGCTTGCCTGATAATGAGTAGCTGATATGATAGACTTGTATCGGAGCGAATTGCTGTCGGCTGCTTAGAACTTTCACCGCTGCATTATGGCGGCAAGAGTTCATTGCCAAGTAAACTGTGGAATAATGAGGTTGGTTTTTATAAATCAGCAATTTATTGACTTTCATGCAATTGAGTGATATAATATTATATGGATATAAATTACCCGACGGCAATTTATAAGCGGAGAGATACGGAGGTTTCTATATGCACGCTTTTTGGGAATATTTGGTAAAATACATACAGCTGATACATTTCAGCGATATGGTAGACGTACTGTTTGTTGCGATAATAATATACTGTATAATAAAGCTTATACGTGAAACGCGTGCGATGCAGCTTGTCCGCGGAATTGTTATACTGCTAATAATATTTCTTCTGAGCGATTTATACAAGCTGAATGCCCTGAATTATATTTTAAGCAGTACGATGCAGATAGGCTTGTTTGCGGTTATTGTGATTTTTCAGCCGGAGCTTAGAAATTTGCTTGAACGTATGGGACGTTTCAAGGTTGGAAGGTTTATCGATTTCGGTACGGATACGGACGCGGCAAGCGTTGTAAGAATAATTGATTCCGTTGTGCAGGCGGCGGTTGATATGTCCGCTACGCGCACCGGAGCATTGATTGTTATGGAGCGTGAAACAAAGCTCGGAGACTTTCTGACTTCGGGAACAATGCTTGAGGCTTATGTTTCCAGCGGCTTGCTTGAAAACATATTCGTACCAAATACGCCGCTGCATGACGGCGCTGTTATAATACGCGGAAACAGAATAATGGCGGCAGGATGTATGCTGCCGCTGACAACGAACAATAATTTGTCGCATGAACTGGGAACAAGACATCGTGCGGCGATAGGTCTGAGCGAGGGTACGGATGCGATTGTAATAGTGGTAAGTGAAGAAACGGGAAAAATTTCTATTGCCAGAAACGGAACTCTGACAAGAAATCTTACGGGGGTATCGCTTAAAAGAGCGCTCGAAAAGATTTTTGTGCAAAACTCGGAAAATAGTGATAAAATAGATAAACTGAAATTCTGGAGGTCAAAATGAAGAACGGAAAAAATACAAAAGGCCCCGGAAAGAATATGCAGACCATAATTCTTTCACTGATAATAGCCGTTGGGGTATGGGTGCTTGTGAATTATGTAAACGATCCCGATACAAAAACAACTTTATCGGGATTGAACGTTCATTTTACAGGCGAATCGGCGCTGCGGGAAAAGGGTCTTGTAATAACCGGCAAAACTAATATTCCGCCGTCATCGGTGGTTATAAGCGGAAAGCGCAGAGACCTTATAAGCAATATGGATAAAATTACGATTGACGTTGATGTTTCGGATATAACAGAAACGGGAGAATATTCACGCAAAGGCTCTGTTTCACTTCCGACAACAAGAATTTCGGTTGAAAAGGAGAAATACGGAACAATACCGTTTACCGTTGAAAAGCTGTGCGAAAAAGAAATACCGATAAAGCTGAAACAGTCGGGGGCGATTAAGGACAAGCTTGTAAAGTCAGAAACGCAGCAAAAAACAGTAAAGCTTACCGGTTCACAGGCAGAGCTTGATGCCGTGTCTTACGGTATAGTGGATATTGATTTGACATCTTTGCCGCCGGACGGAACAACGCAGCTTAAATATCTGCTTTTAAACCAAAGCGGCAGCTATATAGAGAAAAATGAAACGATAGAGGCATATACCTCCGAAATAACCGTAAAAAATACAGTTTACAGTAAAAAAACATTGCCTGTAAAATTAAAACTGGCAGATTCGATAGCTAATGATTATCGTCTTGATGAGGAAAAAAGCGCCATCTCCGAAACATCGGCAGAAGTGGGCGTTTTAGGGTATAACACCGATGAGGCTGTGTATGTTTATATAGACAGACCGTCCGACGATGCGGAGGAGTACTCTATGATAGAAACCGACGGAATGTATATACCTCCGTCGCATGATAAGATAAAAGTAAAGGCGGCGCTTTCTCCGATTGTAACAAAAGAAATCGAGATTTATCCGTCAGCGGAAAATACAGCGGACAATTTAGAGGCACACGTAGACAGTATACGGGTTCATGTAAAGGGTGCGGAGGATAAAATCAATCCCGATAATATCAAAGCTTATGTTGACCTTAGCGGAATAGCAGAGGGAACGCATTCGATGCCTGTGAGTTTTTCGGGCGAAGCTATCAGCATAGAGGGCGAGTACCGCACCAATGTTACGGTAAAAAAGAAGTGAATATTGAAAGGGTAGGAAAAATGTCAGATACGCTTATAAGAGGAAACAGTATGGACGGCGCAATACGGGTGTTTGCGGCTGTCACAACAGAGCTGGTAAATGAGGCTCACAATATACATTCAACCAACCCCGTGGCGTCGGCAGCGTTGGGGCGGCTTTTGACAGGCGCTGTACTTATGAGTGCGGCAGGTCTGAAAAACGAAAGCGATTCGCTTACACTGCAGATTAACGGTGATGGCCCGCTGGGCAGATTGGTTGCGGTTGCAGACAGTGAGCAGAGGGTGAGGGGATATGTGCAGAATCCTTATGTTGATTTGCCGCTGAACGAAAAGGGAAAAATAGATGTCGGCGGCGGTGTCGGCAGGGGGGATTTGAGTGTTATACGTGATTTGGGGCTGAAAGAGCCGTATATAGGCAGAATACCGCTTGTTTCGGGTGAAATCGCCGAAGATTTAACGTATTATTATGCCAAAAGCGAGCAGATACCAACGGCAATAGCTCTCGGTGTACTTGTTGACACTGACAGTTCGATAAAAGCGGCAGGCGGATTTTTGATTCAGCTGATGCCTGAAGCTACCGATGAAATGGCGCAGAAACTTGAGGGAATTATCGCAAAGCTTCCGAGCATGACGGAAATGATAGACGGCGGAATGAGCGCAATGGATATAGCATTCCGTATTACGGACGGATTTTCGATGCTTATGGAAAATAAAGCGGTAACGCCGGTATATAAATGCAAATGTTCAAAGGAAAGAATGGAAAAAGCGCTTATTTCAATAGGCAAGGAAGAATTGCAGTCACTGATAGATGAGCAGGGAGAAGCTGAAATGTGCTGTCAGTTCTGCAACAATAAATACACATTTAACAAACAGGAATTAATAAAATTACTGGAATCAGCAAAATAAAACACAAAAGACCGGCAAAAGCCGGTCTTTTGTATTAAGATTTTAATTCTTTATCATTCGGTTAACAGCGCTGATAAGTGCGTATGCCGAAGCGGAGTTGATATTTGAGTCAACGCCTGCGCCCCAGAATGAGCTGCCGTCCGCAGCTTTTACCGCTATGTAAGCTGCCGCTTTTGACGCAGAGGAGCGTTCAAGAGTGTGTTCAGTATAATCGGAAATCTCAAAATCGAGATCAAGCTCTTTTCTTAAAGCGTTACACAGTGCGTCAAGCGGGCCGTTACCGCTGCTTTGGCTTTCTAACGGTTTGCCGTTATGCTTGATTGAGGCATGAAGCTCGGTTGCTCCCTCCGATTGACTGAGGTTATATGACACAAGTTCAACCGGTGAAGTGATGTTCACATACATATCCTTAAACGCCTGATGTATTTCATGATTTTCAAGCACGGTGTGCTTTGCATCTGACATATCGTTAACAACCTGTGCAAATTCAACAAGCATAGCCTTTGGGAGAGTGTAGCCGTATTTGCTCTCCATAACGTAGCTTACGCCGCCTTTGCCCGACTGACTGTTTATAAGTATAGGCTCATATTTTCTGCCAATATCGGACGGATCAATTGTAAGATACGGATTTGCCCAAGTTTTTGAACCTTCTTTTTCAAACAGGTCAAAGCTCTTTTTGATTGCGTCTTGGTGCGAACCGGAGAATGCAACATATGCCATTTCGCCGCCGTAGGGGTGGCGCGGATGGACGGTCATTTTATTAAATTTCTCAAACATTGCGATTACCTCGTCAATGTTGTCAAAGTTAAGTTCGGGATTAATGCCCTGCGCAAACATATTAAGCGCAATAGTGACAATATCGGCATTTCCTGTTCTTTCGCCGTTGCCAAAAAGCGTACCCTCCACACGGTCTGCTCCCGCAAGAAGTGCAAGCTCGGTTGAAGCAACGCCTGTGCCGCGGTCATTGTGAGCATGAAGGCTGATTATCAGATTTTCACGGTTATTTAAGCGCTTGCACATATATTCAATCTGATCCGCATACACGTTCGCAGTTGCAACCTCTATCGTGGACGGAAGATTTACGATAACTTTTCTTTCGGGAGTAGGCTTTAAAATATCGAGTACCGCATTGGTTATTTCGGCGGCATATTCCGGCTCGGTGCAGGTAAAGCTTTCGGGAGAATATTCGTAACGAATATTTCCGTCAAGCTCTTTATCAACCAATTCGGAAACAAGCTTTGCGCCGTCAACGGCAAGCTGCTTTATTTCCTCCTTGTTTTTATGGAATACAACACGTCTTTGGAGCGTAGAAGTGGAATTATACAGATGTACGATTGCATTTTTTGCGCCCTTTAATGCCTCTATGGTCTTTTTGATTATATGTTCGCGCGCCTGGGTGAGAACCTGAATTGTAACGTCGTCGGGAATGAGATTTTCGTCTATAAGTCTGCGTATAAAATCAAATTCGGTGTGCGATGCGGCAGGGAATCCGACTTCGATTTCTTTAAAGCCGAGTTTTACAAGATAATTGAAAAATTCGATTTTTTCTTCAATCGTCATCGGCGAATAAAGCGCCTGGTTTCCATCGCGCAAATCAACGCTGCACCATATCGGAGCCTTGGTTATCTCTTTGTCCGGCCATTCTCTGTTTTCGAGCTTTACCGGATGGTACATTTTTACATACTTTTGATAATTCATGTTATCACACAGCCTTTCTGCTCCCGTTAATAGATTAATCCTGCCGAGAGCCGCAGGGATTTTGCATACCGTATAATTTTTGGTATACAAAAAGCCGAGCCAACAATGTGACCCGGCTGTAAATGCTCTTTTACAAAAGTACAAGAGAATAAAACTGAAGACCACATTGTCAATTCAGCTTAGTAGTAGGAGGAGAGTGTTCAGTTTTGCATTAACGGATTTAATCATTGCAACAACGCTCCTTTTTTGTACTTTATATTATTCTACAATAAAACAGAAAAGATGTCAAGACCTTTTTAAAAATTTTTTAAGAATAAAATCAACATGGCTGAATACAAATCGTTTTATATGCAGATATTATATCTGAGAATTAACATGGCAAACTACACAAAATATGTATGTGCGGCATTGGGATTATCCACAAAGTTTGTGCATTGATGCTTTGTGTGGTTGACAACTGTCGTATTAAATGTTATCATTCGGTTGTATAGTAATTACAGCCGAATTGTATTCCGGCTGCCCATGCAGGGATGCAAAGACATAATCTATGGGCGGAAAGGCTGTAATTATTTATGAAGGATAAAATTTTTGGCGTACTTCAGCGTGTCGGAAGGTCGTTTATGCTGCCTATTGCGATATTGCCGATTGCCGGACTTTTGCTTGGCATAGGCAGCTCGTTCACGAACGAAACCATGCTTGAAGCATATAATCTGACAAAAATTATTCATCAGGGAAATATACTTTATACATTGCTTGATATAATGAATCAGGCAGGAAGCGCGGTGTTTAACAACTTAGCGCTGCTGTTTGCGATTGGCGTTGCAATCGGTATGGCAAAAAACGAAAAGGCTGTTGCGGCTCTGTCAAGTACGGTGGCATTTTTAATAATGCACACGACAATAAGCGCACTGATTACCGCAAAAGGCGGCGTTGCTGCGATGCTTGCCAATTCGACGGAAAGCGTGCTTGGAATCACAACGCTGCAAATGGGCGTTTTCGGCGGTATCATAGTAGGACTTGGAGTGGCGGCTCTGCATAACAGATTTTATCAGATTCAGCTGCCGCAGGTACTTTCGTTTTTCGGCGGTACAAGATTTGTGCCGATTGTTTCGGCGCTGGTGTTTGTACTGGTGGGAATTGTTATGTTCTTTGTATGGCCTGTGATTCAGCGCGGGATTTCGCTTTTGGGTAGTCTTGTACTGTCGTCGGGGTATATCGGAACATGGATATACGGAATTATTGAGCGTGCGCTTATTCCGTTCGGACTGCATCATGTGTTTTATATGCCGTTCTGGCAGACGGCTGTCGGAGGTTCGGCAGTGGTGGACGGAATTACCGTTCAAGGTGCGCAGAATATATTCTTTGCGGAACTGGCATCAAAGAATACGCAGGTGTTCAGTGCAGACGCAACAAGGTTTATGGCAGGTAAATTCCCGTTTATGATTTTCGGTTTGCCGGGAGCGGCTCTGGCCATGTATCACTGCGCAAGAGCAGAAAAACGAAAGGTTGCGGGAGGTTTGCTTTTGTCGGCGGCACTGACATCTATGCTGACGGGTATTACGGAGCCTTTGGAGTTTACGTTTATTTTTGTAGCTCCGCTTATGTATGCGGTGCATTGTGTGCTCGCAGGACTGTCATTTATGCTCATGCACATATTTCATGTGGGAGTAGGAATGACCTTTTCGGGAGGAATTATCGACCTGACGCTGTTCGGCATTTTACAGGGAAATGCTAAAACCCATTGGTTTTATGTTATTCCCGTGGGAATTGCATATTTTTTCATTTATTATGCGGTGTTCGGATTCATGATAAGGAAATTCAATTATATAACACCGGGACGCGAAGCGGATGATGAAGAAACAAAGCTTTACGTGAGAGCAGATGTGGATGCAAAAAAATTAAAAAAAGGCAGTTCGGGCGATACGGTAAGCACGTTGATTGTGTCGGGATTGGGCGGAAAGAACAATATTTCCGATGTTGATTGCTGTGCAACAAGGCTGAGAGTTACCGTAAAGGACAGCGCGGCCGTAAAGGAGAATTTATTAAAGCAGAGCGGAGCGGCAGGCGTTATTAAAAAAGGAAACGGAGTTCAGGTGGTTTACGGGCCGAGGGTAACGGTAATAAAATCAAAGCTTGAGGAATTTCTGAAAAGCCCGGATAGCGATGCCAAAACAGTGATTGCGGCAGAAACAAAAAGCAGGGAAACGGAAAAAAGCCAAAAAACGGGACTTATGCTTTCCGCACCGATAAGCGGAATTGCGATTTCGCTTGACAAGGTTGAGGACGAGGTTTTCAGCTGCGGAATATTAGGCAGCGGAGCAGCGATTGAGCCGCTTGAAGGCAAGGTTTACGCGCCGTGCGGCGGAACGGTGTCAAATACCGTCGATACAAAGCACGCCATAGGCATAACCGCCGAGAATGATGCGGAGATTCTTATACACGTCGGACTTGATACCGTAAAGCTTGACGGAAAATATTTTGAATACAAGGTAAAGGATGGCGATAAGGTTAAAGCCGGAGACTTGCTTATGATATTTGATATGGAGAAAATCAAGGCGGCAGGCTATAAAACGGTTACACCCGTGGTTGTCTGCAATGCGGATGCGTACAAGGCGGTAAATCCTGTTGCACAAGGCAGCGTAAAGAACGGTGACAGATTTATTGACATAATTAATTGAAAGGGGTAGTAATTCATGAAAGAATTCAGTTATAAAATAACCGATGAGATTGGTATTCATGCCAGACCGGCAGGTATGATGGTTAAGGAGGCAGGCAAATTCAGTTCAAAAATCACTGTTTCAAAGGGTGATAAGAGTGCGGAAGCAAGTAAGCTTTTCGGAATTATGGGGCTCGGAGTGAAGTGCGGAGATGAAGTCACAGTAAAGGCTGAGGGCACGGACGAAAATGAAGCAATAGCAGCAATCGAGGAGTTTTTTAAGCAGAATTTATAATGTAAGGAAAATACTGATATGACAACAATACAAGGAAAAGGCGTCTGCGGCGGCGTGGCGTTCGGCAAGCTTTATCTTTTTAAAAAAGCATCAAGCATGGTGAAAAGAGAACGCATAAAGGATACGCAAAAGGAGCTTGAACGTTTTGAAAGTGCGCGTAAGGTCACAACGGAACAGCTTGCAAAGCTTTACGAAAAAGCAGTTCTTGAAGTGGGCGAAGACAATGCGATGATTTTTGAAATACACCGCATGATGCTGTCCGATGAAGATTATCTCGAATCGATCCGTTCGATGATTTTAAATCAAAGCCTTAATGCCGAAGCGGCGGTTGCGGGAACAGCGGATAATTTTGCAGAAATGTTTTCCGGCATGGAGGACAGCTATATGCAGGCACGTGCGGCAGATGTAAGGGATATTTCGGAACGTTTGATAACGATTTTAACAAATTCCGGCGGAGAAGAAATAAATTCGGATTTACCGGTGATACTGGCAGCTGAGGATCTGGCGCCGTCGGAAACGGTGCAGCTTGACAAAACAAAAATTCTTGCGTTTATTACCGAAAAAGGCAGTCCTAATTCACACACCTCCATACTCGCGCGCACTCTCGGCATACCTGCCGTAATCGGTGCGGAGGGAATTATGAATGTCGGAAATATGCAGGACGTAATAGTTGACGGATTTACGGGAGAGGTGTGCATTGAACCGGATATGAATAAGGTTCTTGAAATGCAGAAAAAGAAAGCGGAGTCGGATAGCAGAAAAAGCCTTTTAAATAGGCTTAAAGGAGTAAAACCGCGTACAAAGGACGGTCAGGAGATACTTTTGTATGCAAATATCGGTAATCCCGACGACTTGCCTGCGGTTTATGCAAACGATGCACAGGGCGTAGGGCTGTTTCGCAGTGAGTTTATATATCTTGAAAGCAAAACCTACCCGACGGAAGACGAGCAGTTTGCGATTTATAAAAAAGCGGCGGAAAAAATGGGCGGAAAACGCATAATTATACGAACTCTTGACATAGGCGCGGACAAAAATGTCGACTATTTTGAAATGCCGAAGGAAGAAAATCCGGCAATGGGTGTAAGAGCAATCAGAATATGTCTGACTCGTCCCGAACTTTTCAGAACGCAGCTCAGAGCGCTTTATCGGGCGTCTGCATTCGGCAGAATAGCGATTATGTTTCCGATGATTATTTCGGTGGAAGAAGTAAAAAAAATCAAGGAAATATGTGCCGAAGTAAGGGCAGAACTTGAAAAGGAAAAAATCCCGTTTAATGCAAAAACCGAACTGGGAATTATGATAGAAACTCCGGCAGCGGCGATAATAAGCGACAGACTGGCGAAAGAGGTTGATTTCTTTTCGATAGGAACAAATGACCTTACGCAGTATACATTAGCGGCAGACAGGCAGAACAGACAGGTGGCGGAACTTTGTGACGAACGCCATACGGCGGTTTTGCGGCTGATAAAGCTGACGGCGGACAATGCGCACAAAAACGGAATATGGGCAGGTATTTGCGGCGAATTGGCGGCAGATACGGAGCTTACGGAGCTGTTTTTGACAATGGGAATTGATGAACTGTCGGTTTCTCCGGCGGCGCTTTTGCCATTAAAGCAAAAAGTACTTGAAACAGATGTGTCGAAAATACGTGAAGAATGTCTTAAAATAATAGAATAATCAAATAATATAGAGAGGTAAAAAACAGTTTTCTTACTTCTCTATATTTTTTTGAAAAAAAGCTTGACATTATTGCAATATCGGAGTATAATTATTCGATAAAAATAAAGCAGGAGGAGGAGATCGGATGAATTTTGACTTACATGAGATTATGTACATTTTTAGACTTTTTGTGGCAGGACTATGCGGAATGATTATAGGGCTTGAACGCAAAAACCGTTCCAAGGAGGCAGGAACGAGGACGCATTTTATTGTAGCGTGTGCTTCTGCACTTATGATGATAGTGTCAAAATACGGATTTGCCGACCAAGCCATAAACGAGTTTGGAATAAGAGGAGCGGACGGTGCGAGAATTGCCGCACAAGTGGTAAGCGGAGTCGGATTTCTCGGCGCCGGAATGATATTTGTACATAAAAACACAATTACGGGACTTACTACCGCAGCCGGAATATGGGCAACGGCAGGAGTCGGACTGGCAATCGGTGCAGGTATGTACACGGTAGGAATAAGCGCTACATTTCTTCTGCTGTTGGCACAAATCGTGCTGCATATGGATTTTAAATGGGTAAGAGCTCAAAAAAATAAGGTTTTACTTGTTGAAAATGTAGATGAAGAAAAATACCAGACATTTATGGTTAACCTCCTGCAAAGCAAGGGTGTAGCGGTACATGATGTTTCGGTTGAAAAGTCCGAGGAAGGCAAAAATTATACTTTTGTTATTGAAATTCCGAAAAGTCTTGATGAAGAAGATATAATTTCAATGGTGCCGTACGTGTGCAGCATTTACCCGACGGACAGATAAAAAAATATGCTTGCGTATGCAAGCATATTTTTTTATCTGTACAAGCTACACAAAAATACCGTAGGAAATCAATGATATTTTTTTAGTATTTACTATACAAAAAAGCATTGAAAAATTCGTGGGGTTGGAGTATAATATACAATAGGTATAAATTGAAATTTATACCTATTGTGCCGATTGCAAATGTCGGCAGAAAATGGATTTTTTATGTGCGAAGCAATTCGCCTTATAAAAATATTTCTTATAAAAAACGGAGGGTTAGCTATGGGAACAGTTGATAAGCTGACAGAGCTTCAATACCGCAGAAGCGTAATAGAGCAGGGCGGCGGCGAGGCGGAAATAAAAAAGCAGCATGATGCAAAGAAGCTCACTGCCCGTGAGAGAATAAACGCTCTTACGGACGATGGCAGTTTTGTTGAAATTGACGCTTTTGTAACGCACAGAGCTGTTGAATACGGCATGGACTGCACGGAAGCTCCCGGTGAGGGTGTTGTGGCGGGCTACGGTACGGTTGACGGCCGTCCGGTATATGTATATGCGCAGGATTTCACAGCGCTTGGCGGTTCTGTCGGAGAAATGCATTCTAAGAAAATATGCAAGGTAATGGATATGGCGGCAAAGACCGGTACGCCCGTTATCGGAATAAGCGACAGCAGCGGCGCGAGAATCCAGGAGGGAACGGACGCTCTTGCAGGCTTGGGAGAGATTCTGTACAGAAACACTCTTAACAGCGGTGTTGTTCCGCAGATTTCCGTTGTAATGGGAACGTGCGCAGGAGCGGCAGCTGCATCGGCGGCTTTGTCGGATTTCGTGTTTATGGTAGAAAACACCGGAAAAATGTTTATGACGGGTCCGCAGGTGATTGAGAATGCAACCGGAGAAAAGGTTGACGCAGCGGCTTTCGGTGGCGCTGATGTTCACAGTGAAAAGTCAGGCGAGGTTGATTTTAAGGCTGCAAATGATGAAGAATGTATTGCAAAAGTACGTGAGTTGCTTTCATTTCTGCCGTCAAACAACCTTGAAGAAACACCATATGTTCCGGCTGATGATATAAATAGAGTTTCGGAGCAGCTTACGGCGATTGTTCCCGATGATACAACGGCAGCGTACGATGTTCGCGGCGTAATTGCGGAAATTGCGGATAACGGCGCTTTTATGGAAGTTCAGAAAGATTTTGCACAGAATATGGTGATCGGATTTGCAAGAATGAACGGCTTGACCGTTGGTATAGCGGCAAATCAGCCTGCGGTTAATGATGGTCTTATTGATACATACGCAGCTGAAAAAGCAGCAAGATTCGTACGTTTTTGCGATTCCTTCAATATTCCGGTAGTTACGTTTACGGACTCCGAAGGCTTTGCCGCAAGCAAGGCGCAGGAGGAAAGCGGACTTATAAGCAGCAGCGCAAAGCTTATCTATGCTTTTGCTGAGGCAACAGTTCCGAAAGTTAACGTTATAATAAGAAAGGCTTACGGCAGTGCGTATATTGCAATGAATTCAAAGAATATCGGCGCCGATATGGTTCTGGCATGGCCTACGGCGGAAATTGCGGTTATGAATCCGGACGGAGCGGCAAATATTCTGTTTAAAGACAGCTTAAAGAACAGCAGTGAGCCGATGTCGGATAGAGAGGAAAAGGTTCAGGAATACAAAAACAAAGCGGCATCTCCGTTTGAAGCGGCAAAGCGGGGTTATGTAGACGATGTGATTGAACCGGATTCCACAAGACCGAGAATTATTGCGGCACTGCAGATGCTTGAAGCAAAGAGGGAAGCAAGACCGGCTAAAAAGCACGGAAATATTCCCGTGTGACATATAAAACCTGCGAAAGGAGATACCTAAAATGAATATATCGGAAGCACTGAGAACAGGACAGGGAATAACCCTCAGCGAGGCGCTCTCAATGGGCGGTCTTACAACAGGTATGGGACTTACAATCGTATTTTCCGTACTGATTATACTGATGCTCGTATTAATGCTTTTTAAAGTTATTTTCTATAAGGAAGATAAAGACGATAAAAAAAAAAGGACAATAATTGAAGAAACTGCTCCGGCAGCAGAGGTTGTAACGGAACCTGCCGATGACAGCGAGCTGATAGCGGTTTTGACCGCGGCAGTTGCGGCAAGCCTGCAAACCTCAACATATAAGCTTAAAATTATGTCTTACAGACGTGTTGATAACAAAAGACCGGCATGGAGCAAAGCCGGAATTAATGAGAATATTAACAGCAGATTTTAAGTGCGGTTTTGTGCTATTGCACGGAAAGGAATGGAAATAATGAGAAAGTTTAATATAACAGTAAACGGAAATACATATGAAGTTGATGTCGAGGAGATAGGCGGCACAGCAGCGGCAGCGGCTCCCGTACAGCCTGCCGCTCCTACGGTTTCGGCAGCGCCTAAGGCAGCTCCGGCTCCTGTTAAAGCGGCGCCCGCACCGAAAGCGGCAGCTCCGGCAGGTGCGCAGACCGTAAAGGTTCCGATGCCGGGAACTATCGTGTCGATTAAGGTAAATGTAGGCGATAAGGTTGCACCGGATACATTGGTTGCGGTTTTGGAAGCTATGAAAATGGAAAATGAAATATTTGCCGGCGTTGAAGGTACGGTCGCATCGGTTAACCTGGCGGCAGGCGACAGCGTAAACAGCGGCGATGTTATTATCTCTGTAAACTGATCCGCAGAGAATGTTAAGAAAGTGGTGATAGAAAGTGTTACAGAGTTTGATTAATTTTTTGGACAATACGGGATTTGCCGCTATGTTCCAGGACGGCGGTGTGAATGCGTTGAAAATAGTAATCATGATTGCTATTGCGTGTCTGCTTTTGTATCTTGCAATTGTAAAGAAGTTTGAACCGTTATTGCTTTTGCCGATTGCGTTCGGTATGCTTCTTACGAATCTGCCGGTGCTTAAAGATTCGGCGGCAATAATGATGCACACCGAATGGTTTACCGACGCTCAGTATATGATAGACGGACATTATCTGGATGTAGGTAAAATTTGCCGTGAGGGCGGTCTTTTGGACTTGCTTTATCTCGGCGTTAAGCTGGGTATTTATCCGCCGCTTATATTTGTCGGTATAGGCTGTATGACAGACTTCGGTCCGCTGATTGCAAACCCAAAGAGTATTCTTTTGGGAGCTGCGGCACAGTTTGGTGTATTCTTCACATTCGTAGGTGCGCTTGTTCTTTCGGCTCTTATCCCATCTCTCGGTTTCGGAGTTAAAGAGGCTGCTTCAATCGGTATTATCGGCGGTGCGGACGGCCCGACGGCAATATACGTAACAAAATCACTCGCTCCGGCATTGCTCCCTGCAATAGCGGTTGCGGCATATTCATATATGGCGCTTATTCCGGTTATTCAGCCTCCGATTATGAAACTGATGACCACGAAAAAGATGAGATGTACGGTTATGGAACAGTTAAGACCTGTTTCAAAAACAGAAAAAATACTTTTCCCGATAGTTGTTACAATCGTTGTAGGATTGATTATTCCCGATGCGGTTTCGCTGGTTGGCTGCCTTATGCTGGGTAATATCCTGAAAGAATCCGGCGTATGTGACAGACTGGCAAAAACAGCACAGAACGAGCTTATGAATATTATTACAATATTCCTTGGCGTTACTGTCGGCGCGACAGCAACCGCATCAAACTTCCTTAGCGGTCAGACTATATTTATTATAGTTCTCGGTTTGGTGGCATTCTGCTTCTCAACAGCCGGAGGATTGTTCCTGGGCGACATTATGTACTGGGTAACGGGCGGAAAAGTTAATCCGCTTATCGGTTCGGCAGGCGTAAGCGCCGTGCCTATGGCGGCGAGAGTATCACAGGTTGTCGGACAGAAAGAAAATCCCACAAACTTCCTTTTGATGCACGCTATGGGACCTAACGTTGCGGGAGTTATCGGATCTGCCGTTGCGGCAGGCGTGTTCCTGTCAATGTTTAACGGTATTTGATTACATACATGGAATTTTAAAGGAGTGAAGATAAATGGCAAAGGGAAGTAAAGCAGTAGGAATTACGGAAACAGTCCTCCGTGACGCCCACCAGTCGCTTATTGCGACAAGAATGAGCACAGAGGAAATGCTTCCGATAGTTGAAAAACTGGATGATATAGGTTATCACTCGCTTGAAGCATGGGGTGGAGCGACCTTTGATTCTTGCTTGAGATTTCTGCACGAAGATCCGTGGGACAGACTCAGAAAAATAAAAGACAGAGCAAAGAAAACACCGTTGCAGATGCTTTTCAGAGGTCAGAATATTTTAGGATACAGACACTATGCCGACGATATAGTTGAGTATTTTGTTCAGAAATCAATTGCAAACGGAGTTGATATTTTAAGAATATTTGACGCTTTAAACGATGTCAGAAACTTAAAATGTGCAATTGATGCCTGCAAAAAGGAAAAAGGACACTGCCAGGCAGCGTTATCATATACTATCGGCGGTCCGCATACAACAGAATCTTTTGTAAAGCTCGGCAAGCAGCTTGAAGAAATGGGTGCGGATTCATTGTGCATCAAAGATATGGCAGGACTGCTTTTGCCGTATACAACATATGAGCTTGTAAAGGCTCTTAAAGAAACCGTAAAGATACCTGTTCAGCTGCATACGCATTATACAAGCGGTGAAGCGTCAATGGTATACTTAAAAGCTATTGAAGCAGGCGTTGACGTAATCGACTGTGCAATGTCACCGTTGGCTATGGGAACATCACAGCCGCCGACAGAACCGATTGTTGCAGCATTGCAGGGAACAGAATATGACACGGGCTACGACCTTGACAAGCTTATTGAAATAAGTGATTATTTCAGACCGTTAAGAGAAAAATACATTGAGGACGGTCTTATGAGCACAAAGGTAATGGGCGTAAATGTAAACACGTTAAAATACCAGGTACCGGGCGGAATGCTTTCAAACCTTGTGTCGCAGCTTAAACAGCAGCATGCAGAGGATAAATACGAGGCGGTTCTGGAAGAAGTGCCGAGAGTACGTGAAGATATGGGATTCCCGCCGCTTGTTACACCGTCATCGCAGATTGTCGGTACTCAGGCTGTTTTGAACGTGCTTATGGGCGAACGTTATAAGATGATTACAAAAGAAACAAAGGGTATAGTAAGAGGCGAATACGGTAAAACCCCGGTACCCATTAAACCTGAGATTGTTAAAAAGATTATCGGTGATGAAAAGCAGATTACCTGCCGTCCGGCTGATCTTTTGAAACCCGAATTGGAGAATATGCGCAAGGAATGTGCGGAATGGATACGACAGGAGGAGGATGTGCTGTCATATGCACTCTTCGGTCAGGTTGCTGTTGACTTCTTTAAGTACAGAGAAGCAAAGCTTGACAAAGTGGATAATTCTGTTCTGGACAGAGAAAATAAAGCATATCCCGTTTGATTGAATTAAAAGGGGGTTGTTGCACTAAGCGACAGCCCCGTTTGCGTAGTAAGGAGTGATTATATGAAAGTCGGATTTATCGGAAGCGGAAATATGTGCGGCGCTATTGTTGACGGCATGATAAAAAGCGGATATTCCGAAAATGACATTACTGTTTCGGGAGTTGATACAGAACAGCTTGATGTGTTTATGCGGCAATACGGCGTCATAACATCAACGGATAATGCAGCTGTAACAGCAGATTCCGATATTGTATTTTTATGTGTTAAGCCGAATGTTATATACACTGTAATAGACGAAATCAAGGACTATACCGATAACACAATCGTGGTGTCCATTGCGGCGGGACAGTCAATTGAAAGGCTGAATAATGCTTTCAAAAAGAAAGTAAAGCTAATACGCCTTATGCCAAATACTCCGGCGCTGGTAGGTGCGGGAATGACAGCTATAACGCCGGGCGAGGGCGTAAGTGATGAAGATGTTGCAACTGTTAAGAAAATCCTTGACAGTTTCGGAAAATCAGAAATCGTTCCCGAAAAACTTATGGACGCTGTAACGGCAGTCAGCGGCTCATCTCCCGCATATGTTTTTATGTTTATAGAAGCAATGGCTGACGCAGCGGTAATGGGCGGAATGCCGAGGAAACAGGCGTATACATTTGCTGCGCAGGCGGTAATGGGCAGCGCTAAGCTGGCGCTTGAAACAGGTTTGTGTCCGGCGGCTTTAAAAGATATGGTATGTTCGCCGGCAGGAACGACTATTGACGCGGTTGCATCACTTGAAAGAAGCGGATTTCGCAGTGCTGTAATCGACGCAATGAAGGCTTGCATGGATAAATCAAAAAGTATGTAACGGATAAAAAAGAACTGCGGCAAATTTACGCAGTTCTTTTATAAATGAATGTAACAATGCATAAGACAATGTCACATTTATTATACAATGTAAATTACCGATATTCAAGAGGTAATAAATGTTTTTTACACAAATACAATATTTTGTAATAAAATAAACAAAAAATATTATAAATATCAAAAAAAATAGGAATATAGCCGAAATAGGAAACTGTTTTGTATTCATGTTTATAAAAGTATATGAGATGGACAATTTTATAAATGAAATTAACGGCTATATTACTTGGCATAATACAAAATGTATAAAACAGTCGCCGAGATATATGAGTCCTGTTGAGAGCAGGCAATTTTTTGATTAGTAACATGAAACAGTCCAAGAATATGTCCGCGTCCCTCAATTTTGGTTTTGCACAAAATTGAGGGACGCCTTCTTAAAAATCTTCTGACGCGGCTTTTTATTATACTTTTGTTTCTTCTTTTGTTTCTTCAAGCTCCTTAACGCTTATTTGCTCCACCCGATGACCCTCAACAGCCAAAATTCTGACAGACAGATTACCGTATTCAAAGTAATCGCCTCTTTCGGGAATTTTCCCGAGCTGCTCTGACAGCCAGCCGCTGAGACTTACCATCTCGGTTTCATCGGAGATCCCGAAAAATTCGCAGAAATCTTCAAAATCCACCGAAGCGTCAACCCGATATGTATTTTCGCCGGTTTTCTTAAAAAACTCGCTTACCTCGTCGTGCTCATCCCATATTTCGCCGACAAGCTCCTCCAAAATATCCTCCATGGTAACAATTCCGTATGTACCGCCATATTCATCAAGCACTACCGCAATATGCGATTTTTCCTTTTGCAGCTTCTTTAAAAGCTCGTTTATATTTTCGTTCTGCATAACAAAAATCGCAGGCGTAATAATACTTGTAAGCTTCTTTTCCGTAATTCCTCTGCCGGTATAAAAATCCTTCTGATGAAGCACTCCAACGATTTTATCAATATTCCCCTCATACACAAGCAATCTGGAAAACTTTGTTTGACGGAACATATCCGCAATTTCCTCTTTTGTTGCCGTAATCGGAACAGCTGCCAAATCCACCCTATGCGTAAGAATCTGCTCTGCATCACGTTCGGTAAATTCAATGGCATTCTTTAAAAGCTCACTTTCAGAACGGTCTATACTTCCTTCCTGCTGTACTTCTTCGACCAGCATTAAAAGTTCTTCTTGTGACATTTTTGAATTATTTTCAAGCTTTAAAAGCTTTGCCACAAATTTCTTCCATAGTGAAAATAACAAATTCAGTGGCTTTAAAATCCATATAAATACATTTATCAGCGGCGCTGAAAACGTTGCAAACCGCTCCGGACAATCCTTTGCGATACTTTTAGGCGTAATTTCTCCGAATATCAGAACCACAACCGTAACAACTACCGTTGAAATTGTAGCGCCGACATCACCGTAATGCCGCACAAACATAACCGTTCCAAGCGAGGCCGCCGCAATGTTTACAACATTGTTCCCTATAAGTATTGTAGAAATAAGCTTATCGTATTTTTCCGACAAGCGGTATGCCAAAGTTGCTTTTGGATTTCCTTTTTCTGCCATGGTCTTTATTCTCGTTCGGTTCATCGACGAAAACGCTGTTTCCGTTGCGGAAAAGTATGCTGACATCAAGACCAAAAACGCCATAATAATTAAATCATTAATCATTGCAATCTCCTTCTGTTTTTTTTATTATGATTTGTCTGTTAAAAACACATCACATACGCAGTACTGTTTTTGTCATGCGCAGAAAGAAAATGCAGTAATTATAATTACCGTTATCACTGTCGCCATTGTCACTGTCCATACAAAAATTACCTCCTAATTAAATATTACTATCATTATACACTATAAATACTCAATAAGTCAAGAAATTTTTATTATACTGTAAATGAAACTGTGAAAATAAACAATAATGAAATTGATGATTCAGAACCCGGTGTTCGGGTTGTTAAGCAAATTGACGGAGATATACGAAACGGAATTGCAATAGTATGTGCTGATTTTATCTATAGATATATGTGCAGTCAGCGTATTTTATATACCCAACAAGATTGTCGGCGGCATTATTTGTTTCATTATTTTCGGTTAATTGGATTATACATAAACTTAATATATCAAAACTGGCGTTTGTTGTGACAGCAAACGGCTGTGATATCAGCAGAAACCTGACATCACAGTCACCGCAAGATGTTACGGTTGTAAATGCAGCCGGAGGATATACAGGAAAACTACAGTCTGAGGCAATCAGTATCTGATTGCCTATAATAATTACAAGGATTTATATCCGAAATCAACCGCACCGGAAACCGATTCCGCAATGTTAACGCAACTGTTGCCCATACGATCGATAATGTGGACAATACTGTTAAACGATGAGGTCAGATTGGCATCGCATTTGCCCTGTGCGACACGGTTCATATGACTTTTACGCATATCTATATCAAGATCAAGCACATTATCCTTTTTTCTTAGAATGATTTCTGTTTCTTTCGGAATGTCATTTTTCATAATTTCCAGTGCGGCAGAATACATTTCTTCGATTAAAGAAAGTGCATTGCCCAGATTTTTCATGACCTCGTCTGAATAAATATTTTTCTTTTCTGTCAGATTATCTGCAATGTCTCGGTTTAGCGCTCCCATGCTGTCGATATCGCTCAAAACGTGCATTATACCTGCTGTTTGAGTTGCCTGCTCCTCTGTAAGTACGCCGGCAGAAAATAATTCGGCAAGATATTCCGTAATTTCGTTATTCAAGCTGTGCGCAATAAGAGCTTTTTCACAAACCGCCTCTAAGGATTTTTTTTCACCGTCATTTATCGCATAAA
Organism: uncultured Clostridia bacterium; assembly: GCA_934476675.1. Lineage (GTDB taxonomy): Bacteria > Bacillota > Clostridia > UBA1381 > UBA1381 > UBA4716. Next base: position 122,219 of record CAKSOE010000002.1, read on the forward strand.
TTGTATCACGAAGCGTCTCTCCTACAATGTCGCCGCAGTGTATAATTTCTTTTGCTGCAAGGTGCAGTGCGGCGGCAGGCTGCGGAATAAGGTTTTTGTCGAGATATATTGGCTTGCGCATATCTCTTTCACTGTTGCTGCCGTTGGGGATAATTTTCATGACAATTTTAACCATAAGCCAGATAAGCGGAGTCCATATAATTGTCATAGCAACGTTAAATGACGTGTGCGCATTTGCAATTTGTCTGGAAATAACGTCAATTTCGGGACCTTTGGGTGAAATCCACTGAATAAATTCGGCAAACAGCGGAATAAACCATATAAACAGCAGACAACCGGAAATATTGAAAATACAATGAGCAACAGCTGTTCTCTTTGCATCTTTTGTCTGACCGATGCTGGCAAGCAATGCCGTAATGGTCGTGCCGATATTATCGCCTAAAAGAATCGGAATTGCTCCGGTAAGTCCGATAACACTTGAAACGCCATCGGCGCCTGCCTGTGATGCGAAGTTCTGCAATACCGCAATAGTTGCGCTGCTGCTTTGCACCACTAATGTCATAAGCGTTCCTACCGCTACGCCTAATATCGGAATATTCGACACCTTTGCAATCATTTCGGTGAATATCGGACTTGAGGCGAGCGGGTGCATAACATCTCCCATCATTTCAATACCTAAGAACAAAAGACCGAATGCAAAAATGGTCTGACCGATATTTTTGATTTTTTCTGATTTTGTGATGAAATATATTAAAAATCCTATGAATATAAAAAGATATATGTAATCGGTGATTTTAAAAGCAATAATCTGTGCGGTTATTGTGGTACCGATGTTTGCACCGAGAATAATGGATATTGCCTGCGGAAGATTCATAAGACCTGCGCTGACAAAGCCTATTGCCATAACGGTTGTGGCGCTGCTGCTTTGCAATACAGCAGTGGTGAAAGCGCCGGCTATAACTCCGAGAATGGGATTTTTGGTCAATAGCGAAAGGATTTTTTTCATTTTTTCTCCTGCGACCTTTTGCAGACATTCACTCATCATGTTCATTCCGAAGATAAAGATTGCAAGTCCGCCGAGCAATCCGAATACAGTTTGAAATACATTGTTCATTTTTGTGCTCCTTTTTTTTCTTCCGTTCTCTGATACATTTTCATAGATAATATAATTATACAGATTTAATGTAAACTCTGATAGCATATGTATGTAAAGCCTATGTAAACATAAAAAAAACTTGACAATGTACGGAAACAGGGGTATTATTAATTTAAGGACAGAAACGGAGGATTTATGAAAAAGAAAATAATATTTATAGCAGTGTTTGTGATTGCCGTTTATTTATTATATTTTTTTAATTATATTCCGCACAAAAAATATACAAATGCGGATTTTAATATCAAAACCTATGTGAGCAGCACGGATAAAGACGGGGATGGAATTGATGACCAAACGGATATTTTGAAAAATGTCAGAAAATACATATCAAAAAAACCAAAATATAAAAGCAAATACTATATGACAGGTTATCCCGATGATGAATATGGTGTATGTACGGATGTTGTAGCTTTCGGACTGAAAGATGCGGGGTATGATTTGATGCAGTTAGTAAATGAGGATGTAAAAATACACAGAGAGCTGTATAATATTGATACAGTTGATAAAAATATTGATTTCAGGAGAGTTCGCAATTTGAAGGTGTATTTTGACAACAATGCAATTTCATTAACTACGGATATAGATAAAACGGAAGAATGGCAGGGAGGAGATATAGTAGTTTTTGATGAACATATAGGTATTGTTTCGGATAAAAGAAACAGGCGCGGAATATCATTTGTAATTCATCATGCAGGGACGTATCAGAGGTTTTATGAAGAGGACATATTAGAACACAGAAACGATATTATAGGTCATTACAGAATCAGCTGAAAACGAAAAGGGGCAATCCAAGGCATTATTAAAAAAGGGATTAACCGTATAGCACAAAACCGACCTCACGAAAGTAATTCGGAGGTCGGTTTTGATTTTTTTAATCTACTTTCGGAAGTTTGGAAAGGTTTTTGAGAATTTCCTCATCAGAGGGAACGTAATCATCCATAAGTCCGTCGTGGAACTTTTCATAAGCCACCATATCAAAATAACCTGTTCCGGTAAGTCCGAACACAATTGTTTTTTCTTCGCCGGTTTCTTTGCATTTTAATGCCTCATCGATAGCAACCCTGATTGCATGGCTGCTTTCGGGAGCGGGGAGTATGCCCTCAACTCTTGCAAATTCTTCCGCCGCTTCAAACACTTTCGTTTGCGGAACGGAAACGGCTTCCATAAGTCCGTCATGATACAGCTGTGAAAGTGTAGAACTCATGCCGTGATAGCGAAGTCCTCCGGCATGGTTTGGAGCCGGAATAAAGCCGCTGCCGAGCGTGTACATTTTTGCGAGCGGGCAAACCATTCCCGTATCACAGAAGTCATAAGCAAATTTGCCGCGTGTAAAGCTGGGGCAGGATTTCGGTTCGACGGCGATAATTCTGTAATCCGCTTCTCCGCGGAGCTTTTCGCCCATAAACGGTGCAATTAAACCTCCCAGGTTTGAACCGCCGCCGGCACAACCGATAATTACATCAGCTTTAATTCCGTATTTGTCAAGAGCGGCTTTTGTTTCAAGACCAATAACCGACTGGTGCAGAAGAACCTGGTTAAGCACGCTGCCGAGAACATATCTGTATCCCTCGGTGGTGGTGGCTTTTTCTACCGCTTCGGAAATCGCACATCCGAGACTGCCTGTTGTTCCGGGGTGCTCAGCAAGAATTTTTTTGCCAACCTCCGTTTCGGTTGACGGAGACGGAGTAACCGATGCGCCGTATGTACGCATTACCTCGCGTCTGAACGGTTTTTGCTCGTATGATACCTTTACCATATATACCTTGCAGTCTAAATCGAAGTATGAACACGCCATGGAAAGCGCTGTGCCCCATTGTCCCGCTCCGGTTTCGGTAGTTACGCCTTTTAGACCCTGTTTCTTTGCGTAATATGCCTGCGCAATGGCTGAATTAAGCTTATGGCTTCCGCTTGTGTTGTTTCCTTCAAATTTATAATAGATTTTTGCCGGAGTCTGAAGCTTCTTTTCAAGGCAGTATGCTCTTACTAACGGTGACGGACGGTACATTTTATAAAAATCCCTGATTTCCTCCGGAATATCAAAATAGGGAGTAGTATCGTCAAGCTCCTGAGCGATAAGCTCATCACAGAATACGGGTGAAAGTTCTTCCGCCTTCATCGGCTCTAATGTGCCGGGGTTCAAAAGCGGCGCCGGTTTATTCTTCATGTCGGCACGGAGATTATACCATGCCTTGGGCATTTCGCTTTCTTCGAGATAGATTTTGTACGGTATTGTTTTTTTTGACATAATAATGTCTCCTTTCTTTTTATTGAGGACAGAATACAAAAAACTCCTGTCCCCATAGCATTTTTTTAATGCCGGGACAGGAGTATAAAATTCCTGCGGTGCCACCCTGCTTGGCGTATAATACGCCCACTCTACGCATACTATCATATGCAGACTTTTGATTACGAAGTGCCATACTCCGTCGCACATACTCTGAAAACTCATTTCTGATTGCCCTTAGAAGTCCATTCGGCTCTATGTATTCTGCCGTAATCCCACCGCCTACGGCTCTCTCGAAGAAAATTGATAAAGCTTACTTACTCTTCCTCAACGGTTTATCACATTATAGCATAATGAAATTCATTTGTCAAGATTTTTTTTATTTTATTTTTCGACATTCAAGATAAAATCTTTTGTCCTGTGCGTTTCCCATCGAAAAAGTCTTTCTCGGAAGTGCGCCGTCCTTTATAACGGTTGTGAACAAGTCGTTCTTTTCCATTTTGTCAACCATAAAGCCTATTGTGTTTTCTGCTTGCGCAAGCGAGCGCACAACATCATCACCGTGAATATAGTCTATACGGCCGCCGTATTTTTCGAGATAATAGTCAAGAAATTTTTGCAGTGTTCCGACCGAAAGATTTGACGGCGCATTTTGCACATATATGCAGCCTTCTTTATCGCCGTATACAAAACGTATTTTCTGACCGCCGTTATCCTCATATGCCGCATCAGGGTAGTAATCGGTAAAAGCGTCCATGAGCGCTTTGGGGTCAATTTCAAATACCACACGCTGTATCGGTTCAAATTCAAGAGTTTCATCATGAATATTCATAAGCTCCACCAGGGCATAGCGTGCCGGATGATTTTTTGCGTCTTCATCTGTAAGCGTTTTCTTTATTTCCTCCCAGCATCTTTTTGCTGTGGCAAGGGAATGGTTTCCGTCACCTGCCGCTATCGATAAAATGCCTTTGCCGGCAACACCGAATTTTTTATCAAATTCTTCCTGGCTGTCAAACTGTTCCATGCTTTCGAGAACATTTTTTATGCTCACACTGTCAAGAAGATAGCCGCGGAGGTGTCCCGAATTTTGCATTAAATCAAAATCGTAGAGCTTTTTAAACTCTGCTTTTTTTGCCTTTAACGGCTCAACAACGGACTTTTTTCTGTCATCAATCAGCATAATTATGTGCGGCAGCTCAAGCGGAGCATTTATGCGTATTTTCTGTCTCGGCGGTATTCTTGAAAGAATTGTGCCCTCTGTGGCGCGTATTTTTGACTGTGAGCCTTTGTTGTAATCGTATTCCTCCAAATCAACCGTTCCGATTACTCCGCAGCGTGTTTTTCCGTCCGACTGCGTTCTTTCAACGTATATCATCGAATTTTTGTATTCCTTTAAAATTCCGCCGCTTAAATATTTGTTCATGGCGGAATTTATATCGGCGATTCGTTTATCTCCGTCTCCGTCCTCTAAGTAAACCTCAGGAAAAATTATATTAAGTGCGGACGGCGCATCGCCGACATAGTTTTTCACTTCATTCCAGTATTCCGGTTCTGAAGTGAACTGATCGCAGGCAACCACTGCCCACTTTGAAAAATCAACATTTTGCGGCAGTAAAATATCTGCCGGATTAAATAACCCCATTTTTTATCCCTCCGTTTTTATAATATCTTCAAAATGACATTCGGTAATCTTTTGTAAATCGTTGGGTGAAAGCAACACCGTACAGCCGCATATTCCGGCACTGACAGCGGCTTTTTCAAAGCTTTTTGCGGTGGCGTCAATGTATGTCGGATATTTCTTTTTCATTCCGATAGGCGAAACACCTCCGCGTATATATCCGGTCAGAGCCAAAAGCTCCTTTACGTGTATCATCTCAACCTTTTTATTTCCCGATACCTTTGCGATTTTCTTTAAATCCGCTTCGTTGCAGACGGGTATACATACGGTAATTATGCCTGTTTTGTCACCTCGCATAACAAGTGTTTTGAATGACTGTTCGGGTGGTATGCCGGTCTTTTCGGCAATTTCTTCGCCGAAATTTTCGCCCACCTCGTCACATTCGTATTCTACCGTTTCATAATTGATTTTTGCAGCGCTCAAAAGGCGCAGAGCATTTGTAACAACTTTCTTTTTACTCATATCACTTTAATTCGCAAATCGTGACGCCGTCCTCGCCTTCGCCGTAGCGTCCGCTGCGGAAGGAGGCAACATATTTGTGCCTTTTCAGATTTGCCTGTATTGCCTTTCTTAATACTCCGGTTCCTTTGCCGTGAATTATGCTTACCGTTGAAACTCCGGCAAGATAGCAGTCGTCAAGGAACTTATCGACATTATCCCACGCTTCTTCCGACATCTGACCGCGGACGTCGATTTCGGTAGAAACACTTTTTGTTTTTGAATCAAACGCACGTGTGGTTTTCACATACTTTTCAGCAAGCTTTTTTGTCTGCGTATCTTCTACGCGGCGGAGGTTTGTAACGTGTACGTCCATTTTTATGATGCCTGCCTGTACTCTCACGTTCCCGTTTTTGTCGGGAACCTTTAAGACGGATGCCTCCTGATCCATATCAAGGATTTTAACCGTTTCGCCGACTTTCAGATTCTGCGGCGGATTGGAGAATGTTTTTTTTGGCTTTGCTGCGCGTTTCATTGCGCTGTCAATGGTATCTTCTTTGGATTTCAGCTTTTCACGTGCGGCTGCGGTCTTTTTGTCAAGACTTTTCGAGGCCGCGCCGCGGCTGCGCATTTGTTCGAGGTCTTTTATTATTGAATTAGCCTCGCCGCGTGCGTCCATGAGGATAATTTTTGCCTCACGGCGCGCTTCGTCAAGAATACGAGATTTGTTTTCTTTAAGCTTTATTCTGTCTTTTTCAAGTTCTCCGCGCAATGACGTAAGCTCACGTTTCATGCGCGCAGCTTCTTCCGCTTCGGAGCGTGCACGTATTCTGTTTTGTTCAAGCTCTGTTATTACATCTTCAAACTTGACGTCCTCATCGGAGAGAATTTCATTGGCTCTGTTTATAATACGCTCATCAAGTCCCAGACGGCGCGAAATGGCAAATGCGTTGGATTTACCCGGTACGCCTATAAGCAGCTTGTAGGTAGGGCGCAGGCTTGCCACGTCAAATTCGCATGAGGCATTTTCCACTCCGTCCGTTGAAAGCGCAAAAAGCTTTAATTCGCTGTAGTGCGTTGTTGAGACTGTCCGCACACCTCTTGTCCTCAAAAATTCAAGTACGGAAATGGCAAGCGCAGCGCCCTCGGTCGGATCTGTTCCTGCGCCGAGTTCATCGAATAAGACAAGAGAATTGTTATCGATATTTTCAAGAATGCTCACTATATTCACCATATGCGACGAAAACGTAGACAGACTCTGTTCAATTGACTGTTCATCGCCGATGTCGGCAAATATGCAGTCAAAGACCGCCGCTTCGCTGTTGTCGGCGGCGCTTATATGCAGTCCCGATGCTGCCATAAGCGAGAAAAGACCGATTGTTTTAAGCGTAACGGTTTTACCGCCAGTATTCGGACCTGTGATAACGAGAGTATCGTAATCACCGCCGAGACGTATATCATTGGCGACAACTGCGTCTTTGTCAATGAGAGGATGACGTGCACGCTTGAAGTTAATTATACCTTTATCATTCAGCAGCGGTTCTGTACCGTTCATGTCAAGTGAAAGTCTGCCCTTGCAGAATATGAAGTCAAGCTGTGTAACGCATGAATAATCCACAAATACGGTATGTGAGTTTTCTGCCGCAAGCGCTGAAAGCTCCATTAAAATACGCTCTATTTCAACCTCCTCGCGGTTTTTCAGGTCACGTATTTCATTATTTGAATTGACAACGCTCATAGGCTCTATAAACATTGTAGCGCCGCTGGCGGAGGTATCGTGGACTATTCCCGGAACTTCGTTTTTGTATTCGCTTCTGACGGGGATTACATATCTGTCCGAACGCATTGTTACAAGCGGATCCTGCAAGAATTTTTTGTAATGGCTGCTGTGAATCATGTTATTTAAGGTATCCTTGATTTTTGCGTTCAGATTTTTGATTTTTCGCCTTATTGCGCCAAGCTCCGAGGAGGCTTCGTCCGCAATTTCGTTTTCGGAAACTATGCAAAGATTTATTCTGTCCTCAACTGCTTTTGCGGTTATTATGCTGTCTGCCATGCCGTGAAGCTTAACACATTCCGGTGAAGTTTCATTCAGATATGATTTCATTCGGCGCGCAATATATAAAAGACGCGAAATTGCCATAAGTTCCGAGGAATGCAGCATACCGCCCTGTTCCGCTCTCTTTACCGATTCCGTTACGGGCGGGGAGGAGAGTGTAACCGGAGGTGAGCCGAGTTTCAGCATTGTAATGACGGCTTCCGTTGTTTCGCGCTGTGCCGATTGGGCGCTTTCTATGTCCGTATAAGGCGAAAGCCCGCATATTTCCTCTTTTACCGCTTCACTTTCCGTATATGACGAAAGACGGTCAAGTATTTTATCAAATTCAAGTGTTTTATATGCTTTTTTACTTAAATCGTTCATTGTGCCTTATCCTTTACATTATTCTTATACTATTATAACAGTTATTTGCTGTAAAAACAATTCCTTTTAAGAAATTTATTCACAAAATATTATAATACAGCATATAATACAACATAAATATTTAACTTTACATTGAATTTGTGCTGTTTCGGCGGCAGAATGGAGATTGCTATGATTAACGTTTGCATGAGCGGATGCGCAAGGGCGGCGGGACTGACAGCTATGGCGTTTTGCATGGGCGTTATTGCCGGATTGTTTTTCCCGATTGCCGTTGTGGCGGTTATAGAAACAATTTTACTGATTTTATTCGGATACCTGTGTCTTTTTAAGTGGTAACGGCTGCCGCCTTTCCGTAATGTTCGCAGCGGTAAAGCGGTTGCGGTGTGTGAATGCGGACAGAAAGGATACATAATAATGAAAATTGTTGTTGTAAAAATGCCGAAATTTCTCAGAGGAATTACGAAAGCTATTTTTAAGATGTAAATACAAGCAAAACGCACCGTTCGGAGTACAACGAGCGGTGCATTTTGCTTGTTCTGTTATATATCGAGCATATCAAGAATTTTTCTTTCCGTTTTTTCATTTACAGAGTAATTAATATTTTCTTTTATGCGTTTTAAAAATTCAAGACCCTCCGATACCTTTGCGGAATATGCTTTTGAAATTCCCAAAAGCTGTGCGGCATATTTTTCATCGGTACCGCAAAGACCTGATTCGATGTAAAAGTCGAGAATTTCGTCTTTTTCGCTTGCCGGAAATTTTTCATGCGGAGCGGTGGAGTCAAACACACATACGGATAATTCCCGTATCACGACCATATCAAGACTGTTCGGATCAAAGCTGCAATAATATATTTCCGTATCAAAACCACGTTCGTTTGCGGAACGCCAAAGGTTTTTCATAAAGGTTGATTTTCCCGTCCCGGGTCTGCCTTTTATAAAATATCGTTTATCCAAATCCTCTGTAAGGTTATCTATAAAATTTATCGGTTTTTCGGGAGTGGACGCGCCGAAAAACCGTTTGACGCAGCTGCCGCTGCCATGCCCAGTATTATTACCGAGGATTTCCGAAATAACCTTGTTGCCAAAGGCGTTTAATCTGTCAAAGTCGATGTTGTCAAGGTAAATTTTTTCCCAGTCATCATGAATTTTTTTCGCTTCGCCGTAAGCTGTGTAAAGTCCGGCATGATCTTTGTCGGTGCGAGGGCCTGTTTTTAAACGCTCGTAAAAAACGCCGGTACCTCCGGCAATGCAGCCTTCAAGCAGTTCGGAGTTCATCGGGTTTAAAATAAGTTCCCCGGCGTTATTTTTCAGTGCAAACTGTTTGATTATACCGGACGCGGCGCCCTCCGAAACGCCGGAAACAATATAAACGCGCTCAAGCTGCTGTGCTGTTTCATCATAAAAGCTTACATAGCCGCCGGAGGTATTAGCCGACAAAAAATATTTTTTCATAGTATACCGCTCCTTTTAAGATATTTTATACTTAAGAATATGAGAGGTACAAGCCTTTTTATTCATAAGAAACAGGAACTTCATTTTCGCCTCTATATACGGGTACGTCAAAGGTAACATCGGCATAAGGCAAAGAGCTGAACATTGCATATATTATTTTGGATTGTTTTGCGGCCCATGCAATATCGGTAGCGTATTGATGCACACCGGGATTAGCCGGATTCCAGCGCATTTTATAAAGCGTATTTTGCTTGGATGATGCGTTAATATAATTTTCGCTTATCCATTTTGCACCGCCGTATATTGCCTTGTCAATATCAGTCCAGCCTTGCTCATAGGCATATTTTGCACCTTCGTTTACGGGGTCTTTGTCATATGCGCCTATGCCGAACAGATTATATACCACTGTGCCGTTAAAATCAATTCCGCGCGCAAGCTCCGATGCGCCGTTTCCGGATTCGAGAGCCGCATGAACTGCAAGATATATTTCGCTGATGCTGTTCTGCTTTGCGGCGGCGAGAATAATGCTGCCTTTGCCGGAAAGCACTCCTTTGTTGCTCAGATAGGCATTAAGAGCAGTTTCCGATATTCCGTTCGTTCGGTCAAGCAGCGCAAACTGATATTTTTCACTTCCCGAACTGAAATTCGCAGGATTAATATAATTTCTCACGTCACTTTCCGAGGCGGGGGAAGAAAAGGTTGTAAATATCACGGGGGATTTTGTAAGCTGTGTACGTATTGCGGAATCAAGCGTATGCTTATATTGCGAATAAACCACAGGCATTGAAAGTTTTGCTATACGTTCGCTTATGGGTTCGGATATGACCTTAAATTCAAACGGATTACCGTCGTCGGGAACTATATTAATCGTAAAGGTATCTTCGGCGCCGTTTGAGGCGGTTGCCGTAATCATAGCGTTTCCCTCTGAAACTCCGTGCAAATTGCCGTTTTCATCGACTGTGACAACGGACGAATCGCTTGAAGCCCATGACATAGCCTTATTTCGTGCATTTTGAGGATATATGTAAGAGGTTAACTGATAGTCGCCGTTAATCCTCAGCGCCTCGATTGCATTTTCAATAAATATGGCTCTTACCGGAATATCATATATCGTTACACGAGCGGTACAGTCGGCTTTAAATCCGCCGTCATTTGTTACGGCGGTGATTTTTGCCGTTCCGACACCGACAGGGGTTATTGTTCCGTTTTCGTCTACCGATGCGATTGAAGTGTCGGAGCTTTGCCATTTTACGCTTTTGTCGCTTGCGTCAGAGGGAGATATAACCGCACTGATTTTATGCGGTACAGGGCGGTCGGCATAAAAAGTGAGGTCTTTTTCGGAAAGAGCCACACCCGAAACACCGCGAATAACTTCAACTGGAATTTCAACCGATATATCGTCGGAACTGATTGTCACGACAGCGCTGCCGGCTTTGTTTTCGGCAGTAATGTTTCCGTTTTCATCAACCTTTATTGTGCTCTCGTCCGAAGAAGAATATGTAAGCGGTGTTTTGCGTGAGCCTATCGGCATTGCATATGCTCCGAGGTTCATGCTCATATCGTCCGAGTCGAGGTGAAAGCGCGGCCGGCTGTTTTGTACATATATTTTTTCACACTCAACATTATACCAGCCCGTCAAATGTGCCATGTAGGGGGCGCCGGCAAGCATATCGCTTTCGGCGTGAGCCGCAGCGGCACAGAAAAAAAGAATCAATATAACTGCAAGTAAAAGTTTTCTCATATAGATCATTGCCTTTCTGTATATTATTTTATAAAAATAAAGGCATTTTGTCAATAATAAAGGGCAAATTTGTCACAATAAAATTGCAGATAAAAAATCCGCTCCGGCTTAATGCGGAGCGGGAAATTTAAAATTCCAATGAGCTTCCTCCCGTAAATTCGCGGATTAAGGAATGGTTTGGGGTAAGTTCACGGTCAATAGGTCTGAACGCATTTACAAGAGCTTCAAGTTCTCTGATTTTATCGATGTATAAATCGTTTTCGGGTACTTCGGCAAAAATATTGTTCAGATACTTCCTGTAAACGGCAAATTCGTAGAGCAGGGAGGAATTGAAGATTATATCAGCAGTATCGGTATATGGGAAGATGTATTTTTCCGAACCCTTTTCTTCGTTTACCCATAAGCTGAAAGTGTACGAATAGCTTGAATTGCGGAAATAAAAATCTCTTATGATGCGCCGTATAAGTCTTGTTGTGCGTGACTTTATTCGCGAGCCGTCGTCGTAACTCAGAGCGGTGAGCGCGGAACAGTATATTTTGTATTTGTTATTGTCGCTTATACTGACTGCAAATTTGGGATTTAAGGCATGAAGCCCCTCGGCAATAATTACTTCATCGTCATGAAGCTTTAAAAGCCTGTGTTCGGGTATTCGCTGCGATTTATCGAAGTCAAATTTCGGCACCGCAACGGTTTCGCCGTTGATGAGTCTTGAAACGTTATCGTTAAAGCAGCTGTAATCGATAGCTTCGGGGGATTCAAAATCAGGTTTTCCGTCATCGCCCAATTCTATATCCTTGGTGTCTTTATAGTAATCATCAAGAGAAATAGGGACGCCGTGAATACCGAGAACTTTCAGATGCAGCTGAAGTCTGCGTGCAAACGAGGTTTTTCCGGAGGAGGACGGACCGCTTATAAGAATTATTTTTTTGTGTGAAATATGTTCCTTTATTTTTAGGGCAATTTCGGAAATGTTTTGTGACTGCCATGCCTCACTTATGTTTATCAGCTGATTTTCCTTGCCGCTGTCAACGGCGTTGTTTATATCCGATATATGTGAAATTCCGAGTTTAAGGCACCAGCCTTTGTATTTTTCAAGACAAATATCAATTCCCGACATAAAAAACAACTCCTTTATGCTATAATATTATATAGTATATCACAAATGGAAAAAGTATTCAATAATAAAAATGACAAAAATATTACATAAAGATAAATTGCTTGACTAACACAGAAAAAAGATATATAATTAACGTATGTGTAAGCCTACAAATAAGGAGATGCGGAAATTTGAACAGAGTGTTTGAAAGTGTAAAACAGGCGCGTGTCAAGTCAAGAATAGATATGACGCTGCATTACATTCAGCATGGTGATACATCATGTCTATTGCATATGATTGCGGTGGCGTATTACAGTGCAAAAATTGCCGATATGCTCAGACTTGATAAAAGAAAAAGAAAAAGCCTGATTATAGGTGCGCTGTTGCATGATTATTTTTTGTACGATTGGCATAAGGAAAGAAAAGGCAAGCATATTCACGGTTTTACGCATCCTGCCGAAGCTTTGAAAAATGCGAGTGAGGATTTTGAATTAAACGCTGTTGAGGCGGATATAATCAGAAAGCATATGTTTCCGCTGACTGTAATTCCGCCGAGATATATTGAAAGCTGGATTGTGTGTTTTGTCGATAAGGCGTGTTCGCTGTACGAGACCTTTGCAACAGGCACATATCCCGAATTCAGAAAATTTATAAGAGAAGAATACAAGGAAGACATATACAAAGGAGATGCAGCGCTGCAGGATAAGCATTAAAGCTTTTCGGCGCGCATGGAAAGGTGTGTTATAATTTATGGTGATGTGCTGTTATTTTCTGTGTTTTATAGTGTATAGCTTTATCGGGTGGACATATGAGTGTGTTTTTTATTCGGTACAGCACGGAAAATTTGTGAACAGCGGCTTTTTGAACGGATGCCTTTGCCCTATATACGGTATGGGAGCGTGGTTGATTTTGATATTTTTGGGTAATATTGAAAATATGTTTGCGCTGTTTGCGGCCGGAATGGTTGTAACGGGTGTTTTGGAATATTTTACTTCGTGGTTTTTGGAAAAAATGTTTCATCAGCGCTGGTGGGATTACACCGAATGGGCATTTAATATTAACGGCAGGGTGTGTCTTTTGGGCGCTCTGGCGTTCGGAACGATGTCGGTTCTGCTTGTGAAAATAATTAATCCGTTTACAATGCGTATTATAATGGGAATAAAACCTGAATATACATATATTCTTACGGTGTTGGCGGCTGTTTTAACGCTTACGGATACGATTATAACGGTAAAAAATATCGATATAGCGCCGGAAAAACTTTGGTTTGTACAGAAACAGTCGGAATTAGTAAAAAAATATAAGCTTAATTTCAGAAATTGGCTTGCAGATTGGCCGGAAAACGGGGAAAACGGCGGTATTATTGACTGGATAAATACATCGGAGAATGAAGAAGGTTTTGTAGATAGAATTAAAAGAATGATTTCTAAATAATAGGACAAGCACATATAAGCTTAAAATTCATGTGTGCATGAATTTTAAGCTTTATTTTTATGCGGTTTGCTGCATAATCAAAATATAGTGGATAGATTTGATAAAATAAAGGAAGATTTTTTCTTGAATACGGTATATAATTAGCAAAAGAGGTAAACAAGTGACGAAAGGAAAGATATAATATGCACTTTAATGACAGAGATGAAATCATTGCCCTTACACCGCAGTGGAAAGGGGAGAGGTTTGACGACGGCAGACCCAAAGTGGAGGATAAATATTTAAAAGCGCTGAAAAAACTTACTCTTGAAGAAGTTTGGAAACCGATATTTGTAAAGGGATATGAAAGTCAGTTTGAGGGAAGACTGCACATACTTCATGATGACGGCAGAAAGCTTATAGGACGTGCGGTAACGGCAACATACTGCCCGTTCAGACCAGACCTTGATGAGGTGGTAAAAGAAACAGGCAGAAGCGAAAACCGTACGGGAACATATAATCAATGGGTAATTGACAACTTGCAGGAGGGTGATGTCCCTGTAATAGATATGTACGATAAGATATATAAAGGAACGTTTCTCGGCGGAAATCTTACGACGGCGCTGAAAAACAAAACGAAAAACGAAAACGGCGGTGCGGTAATCTGGGGCGGAATACGCGATACGGAGCAGATGAAAAAGGTTAAAGATACGCAGGTTTATTATCGAGGGATTGACCCGACGCCGATAAGAAATTTCATTATGACGGGATATAATACTGCCACAAGAATCGGAAATGCGGTATGTCTGCCTGGTGACGTTGTATTCGGTGCAGGGGGCGGAGTACTGTTTATACCGTCGCATCTGGTTGAAGAAGTAGTCGGCGGAGCGGCAAAGACGCAGGTTAAGGATTTGTTCGGGTTTGAGATGATTACGCTTAATAAATTTACAACTGCGCAAATAGATAAAAATACATGGACAAAAGAAATGCTTGATTTGCTTATGGAATTTATTGAAAAAGACGAGCGTGCGGCAGAATATCGCGGTATGGATTGGTCACATGAATATGATTTGGCTATAAACGGTGACCCGAATGATACACAATCGGCGTTGTAATAGTATATGCCTTCTATAATTTTAAAAGGACGCACACATTAAATAAACGGTGCGTCCTTTTTTGTGATATTGTGAATGGAGAGAAGATTTTTACAGCCGTTTGAAAACTGTTATTTTATTATAACAATTTCCCGAATGACGTCCTTATAGAATTTAATGAATACTCTGTTGTTTTCGTCCTTGTCAAAGCTCTGAATGTCCTTAACTGCGGCAATGTTGATGTTATTTTTTGAAACCTGAGTGTCAACCTCGTAAACATTCACGTTTTCGGGAATTGAATAGTTAGCTACGCTGCCGTCATTAACGGTTACATTAATGGTATTTGAGAACTTCTTTGTAACCTTTCCGTATACGGTAGTAAGATTCTCTGATGGAGTCAGAGTTGTCTCAGTGTTCTTTGTTTTAATATCCATTAATACACGTATGCTTGTGATTTCTCCGGCGGAATTTGTTCTGTACTGGATGAGGTCGCCGGCTTCAAGCTTGCTGCCGCCGTCTTTTACAAGAACTTTATCGGATTCTGCATATATTGACTGTTCCTTGCCGTTTATAAGGGCACGGAGCATATCCGTTTCTTCATCATCCGAATTTGACGCAGTCACGATGCTCTTAACTACTGCAAGCGGTGAATCGGCATTTGCGGTAATTGCTGAATTTGTCAGAACGACAACCTTTGCCGTATAATTTTCGCTCATGTCATAGATTGACGCATCATATGACTGCTCATCCTCAAAAATATCTTTTTGACGGATTGTATAATCGGCGCTGTCGTCTGTGATTTCAAAAATTATTGTATTATCCGAAATCCTTACATTGCCGAGTTTTGATGTTGAAGCATTGTATTTTGCATTTGTAAGCTCATAATTCTTTGTGAAGTTTTCAATATCCACAGCGCCTGTTGAAGTGTTATCCTTGGCTGTTTCGATTGAAATAAGCTTACCGTCGGCATTGGTTGAGAAAGTTACAAGCTGCTTTGTTGTAGAGGAACCGTTATTGTTAAGCTCCTTAACGGCATTTTCCGCCCTAGTACCGCTCTTGCCGTTAAACTTTATCTTTTCGGCAGCCGTAAATGTTTCTTCCTTACCGTCTTTGGTAAACAGCTTAAATATGCTGTTTTCATCTGTATTTGTGTTTGTATATGCTCTTACAAGGTATGCGTAGCCGGAGCTGAGTCTGGAAGATGTGTCGATAGCGGCGATTTTGCCCTCTGCATCAAGATAGAACACACCGTCAAGTCCTACATTTATTGAATCGGGATAGCTGTTTGCGATTTTATACTGCTTGTCGCCGATATAAACGCCGTCCTTATCCTTGGCAGAAACCTTACCCACTATCGGGTTACGTGTTACTATGATGTTGTAAAGTTCATTATCGAGACTCTTTGCAACCGAAAGCACATCATACTCTTTAAGCTCTGAAAGCTCAATATCAAATCCGCCGAGTGTGAGCGTGTAATCAACTGAGTCATCAAGCTTTATTGAAGTGTTTCCGTATTTGCCGGAAATTCTCTTAGAAGCGCTTACCTCGTCAACAACGATATTTTCATACTTTGTCACAAATACAATTTCATATTTGCCGTCGCTGTCAGCGTCAAGCAGTGTAACATTACCGCTGACGTCTGTCATGTCAAGCTGCTGCTTGTCAAAAGCTTCGTACTTTCCATTGTAAATCATTATAGGATCAGAATTAATCTCTGCAGCGGCTGTTTTTGTGTCTGAGCCGCTTGTGAAGTATTCAACCGCAGTATTTCCGTTTTTCGTTGTAAGCTTTGAGAATGACTCGGAGTCAATCTTAATTGTTTTGTTTTTGCTTGCAATAGGGAGTGCAAGAATAACCTCGTCATCACCGGAAGTTATTTCCTGTACATAGTAAGTCACGTTATAACCGAGAAGATTGCTGAGATTTGTGCGTGACTTGTACGTTTTGTCACCGATAGTTACCTGATCCTTGCCGAGAGAAGACGAGCCTGTTACAGATGCCTTTTCAACAGCCTTTATCTGACCGGTCGATTTTGTAACTTTAAGCTTATCGCCGAGCAGTGTCTTTTCCGTAACCTGATATGATGAAGAACTGCCGAATTCCTTCTGCTCCATGAGCTTTACTTCAAGAGCGTTTGACGTAAGATATGCAACGTTTCCTCTTGTGATTTTTTCGGCAGCTGTAGCCTGCACGTTTTTTGACAAGCCGTTTGAAGTTCCGACTGCCATATAACCTGTTGGATAGCCGCCGTTTTCGTTAGCTGAAACGGCATAGCCTGTTGCACGTACCATGATAGCCATAGCCTCCGCGTAGCTTATGTTATCATTAGGTCTGAATTTGCCGTCGCCGTCACCCTCGATAAGTCCGAGTGAGGTTGCGATATTAATATATCCGTTTGCCCAGTGGTCGTTTGCAACGTCTGTAAACTGCGAAGTCCCCTTTGCCGCATCGGCTGCTGCATCGAGCGCCATTGCGTGAACCGCCATTTTGGCAACCTCTGAACGGATAATTGTATCCTCCAGTCTGAACTGACCGTTTTCATCGCCGTTCATGATTCCCAGGGCAGCCAGTATCTGCACGGGTTCTTCGTAACGGGTTCCGGCTACGTCCGCAGGGATTGCTGCTAATGACGGTATAGCCGGGAGAAATACCGATACCGCCGCTGCGGAGCATAAAAACTTCTTTAATGAATTGTTCATATAAAACCTCCTTGCCGCTTTTAGCGGCCAACCGGGGGTAACCCCCTTAACCTTAATACATAGCGCCTGAACCGGCTGAGAAACATATTCTGCAAATGAAAATGCATTCTTGGTTTTATGTTAACCGCCGTTCACGGATATTATATTACACTATGATGTCCGTAAAATCAAGCTGTAAGTTATGGAAGTTGAGGAAATATGTCAATTCTTCATGTATATTTTAATACAGCGGAATGATAAGCTTATCCCCGGAATATAGGGAGGTATCGGTCATATGGTTAAGGCGTATGATGTCATCGACAATTTTACGTACGTCTCTGCCGGCGGGATTGTTTTCGCGGGCTATATCCCAAAGGGTATCTCCGGAAGCAACGGTTATTGTATATGTATCGCTGTATCGTGATGCCGTTGCGGATTTTATGCCGCACAGTACCGTAGTAAAAATAATGCACAGCGTGCAGAAGAAAGCAAATCGTCTTTTATTAACGATTTTTATGTGCTTTTTTGATTTCTTTTTTCTTGAAGCGCCGTTGTGAGCGAGCCTTTTATTATAAGTACGGTTATTCATTTTCACTACCTCCTGTGCGAATGTCTGTTCGGTCTATAAGTAAAATATACCACAACAAACGTTCGTTGTCAATACAAAAACGAAATTTTGTTCGACAAAATGAAAATTTAGTTAAAATAACCAAAACAATGTCGAATTTTTTTATAAAAGTTTTTTATTACAGACAATGAATTTCTTCGAAAAATGCTTGACATAAGATGTAAGCTGTGGTAAAATAATTTGGTATGAAAAATACGCACGCTTTCTGATCCGCAGGACTGTTGCCGTAATACGGCGGTTTTCGGAAATGATGGGGCGGAGGATTTAAAAACAAGGAGGAAAAAGAAAATGGCAAACGTAATTTCAATGAAACAGCTTTTGGAAGCAGGTGTTCACTTCGGACACCAGACAAGAAGATGGAATCCTAAAATGGCGGAATACATCTTCACGGAGAGAAACGGTATCTATATTATAGACCTTCAGAAAACCGTAAGAAAGGTAGAGGAGGCGTATTATTTCGTAAGAGATATCGCGGCAGCAGGCGAGAGCATATTGTTTGTAGGAACAAAGAAACAGGCTCAGGACTCAATTAAAGAAGAGGCTGAAAGAGTGGGAATGTACTATGTAAATGCAAGATGGCTCGGCGGTATGCTTACAAACTTCCAGACAATTCAGAAGAGAATTGACAGATTGGCTCAGATTAATAAGATGGAAGAGGAAGGCACATTCGATCTTCTTCCGAAGAAAGAAGTAATAAAGCTTAAAGCTCAGAGAGACAAGCTTGAAAAATACCTCGGCGGTATTAAGGAAATGAAGAAGCTTCCGGGCGCTATGTTTGTAGTAGACCCGAGAAAGGAAAAGATTGCAATTGCAGAAGCTAAAAAGCTTGGTATTCCGGTAGTTGCAATAGTTGATACAAACTGTGATCCGGACGAGGTTGATTATGTAATTCCGGGAAATGACGACGCTATCAGAGCCGTAAAATTAATCGCATCAACAATGTCAAACGCTATCATCGAAGGCAGACAGGGCGAGGACGCTCTTGTAGCCGACGAAGAAGATGCAAAGGTTAACGAAACAGACGAAGAGACAGAGGAATAATTGATAAACGATTAAACAGGAGGTAACTAACATGGCATTTACAGCTGCTGATGTAAAAGAATTGAGAGAAATGACAGGCTGCGGTATGATGGACTGCAAAAAGGCTCTTGCCGAAGCTGACGGCGATAAGGAAAAGGCCGTTGATATATTGAGAGAAAAGGGTATGGCTAAGGCCGTTAAAAAGGCAGGCCGCATTGCATCGGAGGGTATAGTTAAGGATTATATTGACGGCAATGTCGGTGTTGTTGTTGAGGTTAACGCCGAAACGGATTTTGTTGCTAAAAACGATCAGTTTATTGAGTTTGTAACAGATGTTGCAAAGACAATCGCTGAAAAGAATCCTGCTGATGTTGAAGCTTTAAAGGCAGAGACAATTTCGGGCGGAAGCCAGACAGTAGGCGATGCCTTGACGGAAAAAATCGCAAAAATCGGTGAAAACATGAACATCAGACGTTTTGCACGTTATGAAGGAACAGTTGCTTCATATATTCACGGCGGCGGAAGAATAGGCGTTCTTGTTAAGTTTGATACAGATTGCGCAGATAAGCCGGGATTTGATGAATTTGCAAAGAATATTGCAATGCAGATTGCGGCAGCAGGAGCTGAATATCTTGACCGTGATTCGGTTCCGGCTGACAGGGTTGAGCATGAAAAGGAAATTCTTGCGGCACAGGCCAAGAACGAAGGCAAGCCGGACAATATAATCGAGAAGATGATAATCGGCCGTATCAATAAGTTCTATAAGGAAGTATGCCTTGTTGACCAGGAATATATCAAGGACGGAGATCTTTCGGTAGCAAAGTATGTTCAGCAGACTGCAAAAGAGCTGGGCGGCAGCATTAAGATTGTTGATTATACACGTTTTGAAAAGGGCGAGGGTCTTGAAAAGAAGAGCGAGGATTTCGCCGCAGAAGTTGCATCAATGATTAAATAAGTCAAATAGAAATATGACACGGCTTTCGGTGGCTGTGTCATATTTTTGTGCAAAAATTTAAAAGTGATGAGTGCCAAATCAGGGAATATATGGTCAAATGCAAAATATTATAATATTTTTATAATATTTTGATTGACTAAACGGATTAAAGATGTTATAATTTAATTATAGTTATGAAATAGGAAAGGAAGTAAAGAAATGAAAAAGATTAAAAAACTTATTTCATTGGTGTCGGCAGCTGCAATTATTGCAACTTCGATACTTTCAAATACTGTTTTTGCTGACTTTACTGATGTAAGCAGTGATAACCAGTATTCAAAATCAATCACGACCCTATCAACATTGGGGGTTATCAACGGTTACGATGACGGCACATTTAAGCCGGACGGTTCGATTACACGAGCTGAATTTGCAAAAATCATAACCTATGTACTCGGTCTTTCGGAGCTGACTACTCCTTCGACGGAATTTTCCGATGTGAGCGGTCACTGGGCGAATGCAAATATCAAAACAGCATATGACCAGGGCATTATCAACGGTTTTGAGGACGGTACATTCAGACCGGATGACAATGTTACATACGAACAGGCGTTAAAGATGATAGTTTGTACACTCGGCTATGACGCTTTTGCACAGGCAGCCGGAGGTTATCCGGTTGGTTATCAGTCACAGGCAGCATCACTCGGACTTACAAAGGGTATTTCGGGTCTTGCGTTTGATGCTCCGGCAAACAGAGGTGCGATTGCCCAGGCTGTATATAATGCTCTTGAAGTTAGTATGCAGCAGAAGGATAATTCGGGACAGTGGGTTTCATCAGACAAAACTCTGCTCAACGATTATCTTAATGTTAAGAAGTTTAAGGGTGAGCTTGCAGGTGTTGAGGAACACGTAACAGGAAACTGTGTAGGAACGCTCCTTAAGGGTCAAATGCAGATGGTCAGCGCTTCATCATCGGGTACGTATGTTACAATGGACTACACAGCGTTTACTCAGAATATTACTGATATAAGCAAGTACCTCGGTAAAATGATAACCGTCTATTACAGACAGAAGAATGATAATGACGAAGCAGTTTTGGTGGCAATTGATTCAGATACAACAAAGAATACAGAAATAAACGTTGTTTCGGATAATATTATAGGGCTCGAAAGCACAAGCTTCAAGTACTATGATAATAATGCGTCAAAGAATGCCAAGGTTGATATGGATAATGTTACAGTAAGATATAACGGAAAAACTGTTGACAGAACAGGTACTCAGTTAAGAACAAAAGAGGACAAGCTTACTGATAAAACATATTCATTCAAGGATGCTTTGAATAATTGGCTTGATCCTGACAGCGATTTCTTCATTTACGGTGATGTTATACTTACAGACAGAGAATCTGACGGTACAATAGATGATATTCAGATTAACGATTACAAGACGATGCTTGCACTGAAATCACCGACTACTTCGGATTATAAGATAACAGACAAATTAAAGACCGGTAACTCGCTTGTGTTAAATCCTAATTCAACCGAGTATACATATACTGTTGTAAAAGACGGTAAGGAAGCTGCATTGACTTCAATTGCAGCCAATGATGTAATTACTTACGTAAAGAGCATTGACGGAAGTATATATACATTATATGTAACAAGCAAAAAAATTACAGGATCCGTAAGCTCATACAGCAGTGCGGACAGAACAATAACAATAGACAAGCAAGATTATAATGTTGACCCCGAATGTGAAGGATATATTTCAACAAAGCAAAATGGTAAAAAGCTTTCATCGGGTCAGACAGGCACATTCTACATTGATAAGTTTGATACTGTAATTTATGCCGAAATCGCAGAGGAGAAAGAAAAGCCGTACGCTTATATTACAAATGTATATGAGGGAGACGGTACGGAGCAGTGGTATATATCGGCATATTGCCCGGCAAAATCAACTTCTTCAACTGTAAGCTATCCGCTGAAAAATAAAGTAACAGTAGGAACAAAGACTGGTGTTAACCAGGAGGCTGTTGCAGATATTCTTGAAGAAATCGCAAAGAACAGCAATGCGGATGTTGCTGATGAGACGATAAGAAAGAATATATACGGTTCTGATTTGAATTATGATGCAAATACATATAAATATTCACAGCCTGCACGTATAGATATTAATACGCAGGGTTATGTTACTTCGATTATTCCGGTATCGGATAAAATAGGTGATACAAACTCAAATGAATCTGAGGTTATAAAGTGCAAGGAGTTGGCTAAATATAAGTACAATTCAGGCACATTCTCAAACGGAAACTCAAAGTTCTCGGTTAATTCATCGAGTGTGATTCTATATGTTCCTGGTGATCGTTCAAAGTCAGGCTTTGCAAAGAAAACTTCAAGCTCATTTGAACAGAATAGTTCATATTACGTTGAAGCATATGACTTAAACGACTCAAATGTTGCTAATTTGGTTATTTACTATGGCAAGAGCGGAAAAATTACCGAAGTTACAAGATCTACCGCGTTTTCAATAATTACAAACAGACCGGAAGAATTCTATAACTCCGATAAAGATGAAACAACGCTGCAGCTTACAGTATTCCCGAGTTCGGGAGATGCCGAAAAGAAGTGGACTGTTGCCGAGGCTGATGAATTTGCAGACTGTGAAATAGGTGACGTTATACAGTTTGGATATGACCAGGATAATTATGCTACACAGAGAGCAAATTGTGTTCTTTTCAGAGACATTAAGTCGGAATTGGATAAAAAGACCTATGACTGGACAGATGAGGATAAGTTTGATTACAGATTTAAAAATGAAACAACCAGCCAGGAAGCGTACGGTACAGTCTATCGTTCAAGAGCTGCAATGTATAATGTAGTGCAGGTGCTGGATGATGATACAAAATTGTATGTAACGAAGAATGGCTTTGACAGTGAGGGTAAACTGACAGATGAAAATTCATATGACGAAATTCACATGAATTCTTCAACAAAGTTTATTCGTATGGCATCTGATCGCAAGGGATTCTCAAAGTATGCAGAGGATACCGAAGCAGCTCTGACATATCTTGATTTAAAAGATGTAAAGAATTATGGTTCGGATTGCTCTAAGATACTTGTTTTATCCAAGGACGGATTAGCAAGAATGATTGTAATTTATGAATAATATTCATTAGTTAAAAAAACCAGTGCGGCAGTTTTAAACTGCCGCACTGGTTTTTTTGAAGTAAATCCTTTTAGTCGTGAATTTCAGAAGTATCACGCGTCACATCTTTAAGCCATTTAAAAGATTTATATCTTGTAAAGGTAAACGGGAGCTTTATAAGCTCATCGCTTGTCAGAATCACATAAACAGCGATAACCGGCAGTTTTAAAATAAATGCTGCCACTGCGCCGAGAGGTATTGCCATAAGCCAGAGAGTGCCGCTGTCAAGAAACAATCCGAATTTCGTATCGCCGCCGGCTCGGAAAACTCCTACGATAAGCACCGTATTAACTCCGGATGCTATAACAAAGTACGACATAACATACATCATTCCGCTGAGGTAGTCGTTTGCCTGGTCGCCGAGCGACATAAAGTTTTTAATTATAGGAGAAACACCAAGAACCACAAGCGCACCGCCGAGACCGAGAAGAAATGTGATTTTTATAAAGCGCACCGAATAAACCTTGGCGTAATCTTTTTTACCCTCGCCGATAGCTTTGCCGAGCATTATTGCAGTAGCGTTTGCAACGCCGAAAATCACAACCATGGCAAGCTGACGAACCACCTGAACTACCGAATTTGCCGCCACGGCGGATTTGCCTAAATGGCCGATTATTGCGGTTATCATTGAAATTCCGCTTCCCCATAAAAGCTCGTTCGCGGCTACGGGAACAGCATATTTAATAAAATCAGATACAAGAATTTTTTCTGTATGTGTTAAATATTTACCTTTTATGCGGACTATTTTGTTTACCTTGAACGCATAAAAAATCATTATGAAAAATTCGCAGTAGCGCGCTATTGCGGTAGCGATTGCCGCACCGCGCACACCGAGAGCCGGAACGCCGCATAATCCGAATATAAATACAGCGTTAAGGATTATATTTACAAACAGCGAGATCGTGTAAATAACCGTTGAGATTATAACACGTTCCACACTGCGCATAACATTCAGATACACCATTGTTGCCGCAGCCGGAATATAGGCAATTGCAACAATACGCATATATTGAGCGCCCTGTTCGATAACGTCTGCCTCGGAGGAGAAAATGTGCATAAGCTGTACAGGAAAAATAAGAGCGGCAGCGGTAAACACAGCGGCAATAGATACAGCCCAGCGCATGGCAAGACCGAGAACTTTTTCGATTGTTACGGCGTCGCCTTTTCCCCAATACTGTGCGGTAAGTACAGCAGCTCCTGAGGTTAGCCCGAAGAACAGAAGCGTCATTATAAAATAAATCTGTCCGGCAAGAGAAGCTGCCGAAATTGCTGCTTCGTCGAGCTTTCCGAGCATAAGAACGTCTGCTGCCTGCACTCCGACATTTATGAGATTTTGCAGCGCCATAGGGATAACAAGTGCAATAACCGTTTTATAAAAATGTTGTTTTTCTTCTTTTGAGTTAATTGTAGCCATAGCTGTAAGCTTCCTTTCATGTTTTTTTAAACAGTTAACTGACATTATAACAGTTTTAACCGCATTTGTAAAGAGTATTTTAAAAATATCTTTACAAATGCGGAAGTTTTGTACAATATAATGAATGAAGAATACTATAACACCTCAAAAACCACATAAAACCTAACTAATTCAGCATTTTATCAAAAAAAAATCACATAAATTGTGATAAAAACACCCAAAAGTGTCTGAAAGGTACAGAAACATAGTAGGTGCAAGTGCAGAAATTCAGTTTATTTCTTAATTATTCCTGCACGCTGCACCTAAAACGGCGAGCTTATGGGATTTGCAGTTTCTATGATACATAAATATACTACCGCAAAAGCGCATAAACCTCATTACGAAGCTCGTGGTCACAGTCGAACAATCCGCGGATTGCACTGGTTCGTGTTTTTGCACCGCGTGATTTGATTCCCCGTGAGGTCATGCAGCTGTGTTCACCCTCGATTATTACGATTACGTCCTCTGTTCCGCAGACCTTTTGCATAATTTCCGCAATGTCTGCACATATACGCTCCTGGAGCTGCAAACGCTTGCACACCATATCGCATATCCGTGCGATTTTTGAAAGACCGATAACTTTTCCATTAGGTATATATGCCACGTGACATTTCATGTTATACATAAGCGCAAGGTGGTGTTCACACCAGCTGAAACACTCTATATCCTTTACCAGAACAAGGTCGCGCGATTTTTCCTGTTCAAAGCATTTATTAAACATCTGTGCAATCTCGTCATTCGTATAACGCATACCCTCAAAAATTTCGTCATACATACGTGCAACGCGGTCGGGAGTGCCTATAAGCCCTTCACGTTCGGGATTGTCACCTAAGGCTTCGATGATGAGTCTGACAGCCTGTTCTATTTTTTTGTGGTCAAATTCGGGTTTCATTATTGTATCCTCCTGATTTATACGCCCCGTTTTTCGGGATCCCACACAATTTTATGGAGCTGCACCTGAAATTTTGCGTCCTTCATTACGGGTTTGTTAAGAATTATATCAACAAGCTTTTCCGCACTGTATTCGCCGTATACTGTTCCGACATAAATATGCGGCATAACATCATAAAAGCTATCGAGCTTTTTTACAATGTCAACCATAAGCGATGCGTCTTCATCAGTGCCTACAACGAATTTTATAACATCGCACGGGCGAAGCGAGAGAAAATTATTCCAAAGCATTTTTTCTGTCATTCCGCAGGACGGAAGTTTATAGTCGATTGTGTAAAAAAGCTTATCTGTATTTTGCAGCTTTTTTGAAAATTCACAAATATCAACTGCTCCGTTTGTTTCAATGTTCACTTCATAGCCGTCCGAGAGCAAACGGTTTGTAAGTATATCTGCATTTGGATGAATAAGAGGTTCGCCGCCGGTAAGCGTTACGCGTTTATAGCGCAGATTAAGCTTTGAAATAATCTCATCAACATTCATTTCCGTATATTCGCACGGTACGCCCGAATCAAACAGGGAATACAGCGTATCACAGTAGGAACAATGCAGATTGCAGCCGGCAAGTCTTATAAAAGAACACGGCTGACCGCTGCGAAGTCCCTCGCCGTCAATGCTGTCAAAAATTTCAATTACTTTCATAAAAGTGTCGCCCCACAATTGTCTTTGATATAGCTTGCCACATTGTCTGCGCTTTCTCGTACATCAACACGATAGCAACGGGGTGCGAGTATATCGCAGATATATTTTGCAAGATTTTCCGCTGTCGGGTTAAAGTCAACCACATCGTTTATAACCTTGTGATCTAATTTATCGAGAATTTCATGCTTTATATGAGTAAAATCCATAACCATACCGTTATTATCAAGTTTTTCGCTTCTGAGATACACATCTATTATCCAGTTATGACCGTGGAGATTGGTACACTTTGACGGATAATCCAAAATAAGCTTGTGCGCAGCGCTTATTTCAAGTCGTTTTCTTACCTCGTACATTTAAAAATCCTTTCCGCTGTTCTTTTCAGCCATATATTCGTCATAGCCTCTTTTTCTTAAAAAGCACGCGGGGCAGTCGCCGCAGCCTGTGCCTTTTATACCATTATAGCAAGTGAGCGTATCGTTATATATTGTATCAAGCGCGCCGAGCTTGTCCGCAAGCTCCCAGGTCTGCGCCTTTGTAAGCCACATAAGCGGCGTATGAATTACAAAATTGTATTCCATGGCAAGATTGAGCGTTACGTTAAGCGATTTGATAAATATATCACGGCAGTCGGGATAACCCGAAAAATCCGTTTCGCAGACTCCCGTAACAATTTCCGTTATGCCATGTGTTTTTGCGTATATTGCTGCATAGCTTAAAAACAGCATATTCCGTCCCTCAACAAACGTGTTGGGAGGCGCACCCTCCGGCTTTGTTTTTTCAACAGGTATATCGGAGCGAGTAAGAGAATTGGCGCTCAGTTGATTTATAATCGGTGTGTCTATAACCTCAAACTGTATTCCTGTTTTTTTGCATATTTCCTTTGCACACACAAGCTCGGCTTTGTGACGCTGACCGTAATCAAAACCGATTGCGGATACATTTTCCTTTCCAAAACGGTCAATTGCCCAAAACATACAGGTTGTGCTGTCCTGTCCGCCGGATAATACTATTAATGCTTTTTTCATAAAATCATCGCCTTTATATATTTTTTAATTGAGAAAACAAGCGTTCCCCCGCAATTTTTTCATATTTGGTACCGGGCTGTCCGTAATTCGCAAACGGATAGATGGAAATTCCGCCGCGCGGTGTAAACACGCCTTTGACTTCAAGGTATTTCGGTTCCATAAGCTTTACGAGGTCTTTCATAATAATATTTATGCAGTCCTCGTGAAAATCACCTTGGTTACGAAAGCTGAACAGATACAGCTTCAATGATTTGGACTCAACCATTTTTATATTCGGTATATAATTTATTTTAACTTCCGCAAAGTCGGGCTGACCGGTGATAGGGCAGAGCGATGTAAATTCCGGACAGTTAAAGGTTACCATATAATCATTATCCGGATGCTTGTTAACGAATGTTTCAAGTACATCGGGCGCATACTTGTCCGAATAAACGGTTTTTTTGTTTCCCAGAAGCGAAAGCCCCAGGCGTTCTTCTTCATTTCTCGGCATATAAAATCTCCTCATTTCAACATACTTTATTAATTATATCACAAACATTATCATTTGTGAAGTGAAATTTTGAACAAAAATATATCAAAAAAACAAAAGAGCATTTTGCACCGAAAATAGCATAATAATACATTGACTGTCCCCAAATAAAATGTTATAATAACCGCAGGAGGTCTGACATTTATGGAAAAGTTTTTCGGGTACGATTTCAATATAAATAAAATAGCGCTTGCGTGCTATGTTCCGAAAGGCGAGGGTGATGCGGTTCATATGAACAGAGCGTCGCACGGTCTGGCGCTGCATATGTCCGGCAATAAAAAATACACCTTTGAAGATAAAAACATACTTTATACAGGTAAAAACGATATTATCTTCATGCCGGAACATTCCAATTATGTAGTGGAGGCGCAATGCCCGGGGGATTGCTACGCAATAAATTTCAAGATTGCGGACGAGGTTTCTTTTGAACCGTTTGTTTTGAACATAGGCGATTTGGTGACGGATAAATTTAAGGCGGCTGAAAAGGTATTTCGTTTAAAATCATCGGGATATGAAATGCAGTGCAAGGCAAATCTGTATTCCGTAATCTGTTCAATGCTCGGCGAATATGAAAAGAAGTATATTCCAAAAAGCACGGAGAAAATTATAGAACCTGCAATAGAATATATTCACATAAATTATACATCGGAAAACATAAGCGTCGAACATCTTGCAAAATTATGCGGAATAAGCACAACATATTTAAGAAATATTTTTTTGAAATGCAAAAATGTCACGCCGATAAAATACATAAACGACCTCAAACTTTCAAGAGCAAAAGAGCTTATCATATCGGATTACTATTCAATTCCAAAAATTTCCGAGCTTTCGGGATTCGGTGACGAAAGCTATTTTTGTCGTTATTTCAAAAAAATGACAGGAATGACAGCGACTAAATACAGGCAGAGCATATTGGAGCAGGACAGATAAGTCAGCGTCTTTCAGTCACTTCGTTTATAATGTACGCACGGGTGGATTTTTGGTATTGCAGCAGCGAAATGGAGGATTAATATGAATATACAGATATTCGGTACAAAAAAATGCAATGACACGAAAAAAGCCGAAAGATATTTTAAGGAGCGAAGAATTAAGTATCAGTTTATTGATATGAAAGAAAAGGGTATGAGTAAGGGAGAGTTCAACTCGGTTGCCGCGGCAAACGGCGGTCTTGAAAATATGATTAACTGGGAGGGCAGGGATAAGGACACGCTTGCACTTATCAAATATATCACAGATGAAGAAAAGCTTGAAAAAGTACTGGATAATCCGCAGGTAATCAAAACTCCGGTAGTCAGGAACGGTAAGCAGTCAACGCTCGGTTATAGGCCGGAGATATGGAAAGGCTGGAGCTGACAGAAGGAAATAATAATGATCATTAAAACACGCTATATCAGAAATCTCAAATATTTTGTAACTGTCTTTGTTAAGGAGACGCTTTTGCTTTTTCTGCAATAAGTTCATCACGGTGTACGGGCTTCAAAATAAGCGTATATACATTTTGGACGACCACTCTGTAAGCGTATTTAAACCGCCGAAAACCGGTTATACTAAGAAAAAAACGAAAGATAACAGACGTAAAGCTGTCTTGTTCGCCGCTTATTAAAATATGGTACTCGTATTACTGCGGTTTACGAAAAAAATTTCGTGAACCGCAGCGTTTGTCAGCTGTATATTTTTGCTCTTTCAAGCAGACGGTAAATTGCATTGCCTCCGGGGAGCATTTTAATCTCGTTTTCCGAAAGAATTTTTAATGCAAGCACAAGTATAAGGTAAACTGTGGCGGCAAATGCGATAGCAAGAAGCGTTGAAACAATATTTGAGCCGATAACAGCCATAAACAGCTTATAAGCCGCCCATGCTGTTATACCCATGATACCGCCCGCTATAAGCGGTTTTATGACATATTTACTTATTGACATTTTAAGAGATACGTACTTCGAAAGCACGATAAAGCTTATGAGAAACGCCGTAGCCTGGCAGGCAATGGAGCTTATTGCCGCGCCATAGATGTTGATTGACGGCTGACGTATCAGAATGATGTTCAATATGACCTTTACCACACATCCGGCGAGTATGCTTATTGCAGGAACAAAGACTTTTCCTATCCCTTGGAGAGCTCCCGACATTGTCTGCGACAGTGCGCTGAAAATCAGAGACACAGACATTATTGCCAAAAGGTCATAGCCTTCGACGGCTTTGGGGTAAATTACCATATATATAGGTCTTGCAAGCGCTATAAAACCGATACAGCACGGCATGATAAGCAATATCGAAATTAAGAACGAATATATAATTTTCTCCGACGCTTCTTTTCTGTCGCCCAATGCAAGCGCGCTTGCAATGGACGGAACAAGAACCGTTGCAAAAGCAATATTCAGAGCAAGTGGCATATTTATAAGAGTATCGCTTTTTGAGAGCATTCCCGAAAGCCTTAAAGCCTCACTGTTGAGCTGCTTTGCCGTAGGATTGAAAATTGCGGCAGTGTTTCCGTGCGCAGGAATACAGGCGGAAAAAGCAATTTCAATGTTACGCGTAATTGTTGCAAGGTCTACGACACGGTTTACGGCGGTTATAATCGATGCAAGAGAAATCGGTATGGAAAGCATAAGAACCGATTTCATTATTTTTCCGGTTGATTCATGCAGCGATTCAACAGCCGTAATACGAACCTTTTCCATTATGCCGCTCTTGCGTTTAAGGTAAAATGCCGCAAGATACAGAAACGAGAACAGCGTTGCAAGGGAAGACGCAGCATTTGCCCATGCGGCAAGAATTTCGGGAGAGGTTTTCGGCGGATTTCCCGTGTACATATCTCCGCGGCAAAGAAAAGCAATTCTGCTTACAAATTCCATAATTGCAGGCATATTGTCAACGGCAAGCAATACCAGAGCAATAGTAAACGTGCATTTGAATACCTGTTCAAACATCTGCGAGCGGCTTGACGCGTGCATATTGTTAAGCCCCTGAAAATATCCTCGGATAACCGAGGAAATACATACGAAAAATATGGACGGTGCAAGTGCGCGCATTACATACTGCGCTCCGTCCATATGAAGTATATGTACGGCAACAAAATCCGCACCAAAAAATAAAAATGCGGAGCATACAAGCCCTATAACCGTAAAAAGCAAAAACGCCGATTTAAAAATATTGTGGGCTCCTTTGTAATCTTCAAGCGCTGCACGTTCCGAAACCATTTTTGCGATTGCATTCGGTATTCCGACAGAGGAAAGCGCCAGAAGTACGGTATATACCTGAAATCCGGCATTGTAGAAGCCGTTGCCGACATCTCCGAAACCGTCAATGTTTGTAATAACTATTCTGTATACCATACCGAGCAGCTTGACCATAATCTGCGCAAATAAAATAATAACCACATTCATCATAAACGATTGCGACTTATCTTTGAGCCTATTCATAAAATCTCCATTCCGCCGCTCTGCAACGGCACAAAATTATAATATCTATCTATACTATTATAAGCTATTTTCGGAAATTATCAAGTATTGTTACACAAAATTAATATTACAAAAAAACAGCGCCTGTGCGGAATTAAAAAGGAGTACATTAATATTTGTCGGATTTATTCAAAATAACTATTGAAATAAGAAGAGTTTTATAGTATAATAGCTATATTAAGATGGTAGAGGAGTACTGCAAGATGTATTGCAAAAACTGCGGCAGGGAACTGAAAGACGGTGTGCGTTTCTGTGACAGATGCGGTAAATCGGTAAGACAGTCAAACCAGACGGAGCGTGCGGCACGGCTTAAAGAAATCGAAGCGTTAAAGGAAGAACGGCTTACGCGCAAGAAAAAGCTTGCCGATATGGAAGCGGAAAAACGTGAACATAAGAAAAAAAAGCAGCAGGCGAGAAAGCTGCCCCGCAATAACAGACTTATATATGCGGCGGCATTTGTTTTGATATTGCTTGCGTCTGCGATAATATCGTATATAATAACGGACTATAAAAACCAAAATGCAGGATACAGAACCAGAGATGAGTCGATAGAACTCAATTCAACACCGGTTCCGACCATACAGGCGGCAGCGGAAACAGCGTCTCCGTCACCGTCGGTATTGCCTACGGTAGCGCCGGAGGTGGAGAATACCGATCCGGTGAACAGTGACGGTTACAGAGAGTTTACGGTGGATAATAACCTTAAATGTCCGTATCCGACTGTATTTATAAAAAAGAGTGCAGAGGGGAATACGCGGCTTAATCTGATGGATCAGACGGGCGGTGCGACGCTGACCTTAAAGGAGGATAGGGCAAGCGGTACGAAAGCGGCAGAACTTATGAAGGAGTATGCCCAGACTCTCGGCGGCACAACCACCTATTCGCTTGCCGGAGATAACTGGTACGGTATTACCGTTACGAAGAACACGATGGTTTATCATAGAAAATGCGTCATTGACGGAGGAAAATCCTATTACTACGATTTTCAGTATGACAAAAACTCCGTATCAGCGGCAGAGTATGACACATATATCAATTATATGGATAAAGCGTTCAGCCCGCAATAGCCTTGCAGCCGAGCGCAATTATTGCCGCCAGTGATACGACAAGACACAGCATAAGAGATTTCTTGCCCTTTTGAGCGGATTTGTAATAAATCTGCTCATTTTTTTTCATGTTTTCAATATAATCCGTAACGATTTTTTCGGCGTCGGCAATAACCTTGCTTTCAAGCCGCGGATTGTAGTCCTTCAATACGATTATTGCCTCACAGATGTATGGAGAGGACAGATTGTTAAGTATAACTACCTTTTTTGTGATATCTTTCACTGATTTTAACTCCCTTCGTTTATGTTTCTTTCTAATTATTTCCTTAATTAATAAAATTTATACCATCAGCGCGTGTAATAAATGAAAATCAAGTGTAACAAATTTGTAACAAAAGCTTGACATTGTAACAATTTTGTAGTATAATACCATGAAAGCAAAGGATTAACATGAAAAATGCACTGCGGATCTCAGTAATGCAATTCGCTGTACTTTTTTCTGTTATGATTTGTGCCGCGTATGGCGGGGAATGGAGATTTTTTTATGAACACACAAAGAAAAAAGCTTATAATTGCCGGAATTGAAAAACGACGGCTTCAAAAAAAGCGCAGAAGAATGAAAAGAAAAATAACGGCGCTTGTAACGCTGGCAGCCATATGTACTGTTTCATTTGGTGCGGTATACAATGCAAGCGCAAAGGAAATCACCGTTACGGAAATAAACGAATTTGAGGGAACAAATGAAACCGTAGTCGTAAAAACACGCTCCGAAAGTGTCGGAGAGGTAATTGAGCAGTCGGGATACACGGTGGGCGAGCTGGATAAGCTGAATAAGCCGGCGGACGAGAAAGTGTCAGACAATGATGATATTGTAATAAAGCGCGGTAAGCAGATAACTATTAAATCAAACGATACGGAACAGGTAGCAAACATCACAACGGCAAATGCTGCGGACGCTTTGGTAGAGGCAGGATTTATTCCGGGAGAATATGATGAGATAACAACGGACGGCGGCGATTTGTCACAAAGCAGCGTAATTGAGGTTGTATCGGTGAATACCGTTGAAGAAACGGAGGAAAGCGAGATTAAGTATCAGACGGAATATATTGAAGACTCAAGCCTGGCAAAAGGTCAGACAAAGGTTGTCAGCGAGGGGCAGACGGGCGTAATTTCAACCACCTATAAGGTTCTTTACAAAAACGGCAGCGAGGTATCGCGTGAAGCAATGAGCGAGGACGTTGTAATTCCGGTGAAAAATAAGGTAATTGCAAAAGGTACGGCACAGGGTACTTCAAAAAATGCGGAAAGGACTGTCGGGGCGGCTAAATCTGACGCAGATACGGGAAAAACAATAAAAGGCATGGCATATTCAAAGAAAATCACAATGACTGCAACCGCATATTCCACATCACCGTCAGAGAACGGCGGATACAGCGTATCGGCAATGGGAAATCCTCTGGGGTTTGGTATAGTTGCCGTTGACCCAAGCGTTGTGCCTTTGGGGTCAAAGGTTTATATTGAAGGCGCCGACGGCAGCTGGTCATACGGCGTGGCAAGCGCAGAGGACACAGGGGGCGCAATTAAAGGCAATAAAATTGATTTATGCTATAACGGCTCTGTAAGTCAGGTAAACAAATTCGGAAGAAGAAGCTGTAATGTGTATATATTAAAATAAAATTTAAACGAATTGCATAGTTTTATGTAATTCGTTTAAATTTTAGCTTTTTTATAAAAAAGGCTTGACAGAAAAACAAATATGTGGTAATATATTAAAAGTGGTCTGAGGATCACATCTGCGCCAGTAGCTCAGTTGGATAGAGTGACTGGCTACGAACCAGTAGGTCGGGGGTTCGAGCCCCTCCTGGCGCACCATAGGTCAACGATAAAGTTGATACAAGAAAAATCGCTTGATTTCAAGCGATTTTTTTCATTTCAGCCCAAATTTTGTGCCTATCAAACAACCAATTGGCAACGGGAGATTTGCGCTTTATACCCCCCTGCATACAATTTGGCAAAATATCGGCAGCTTTGTAGTGCTTTGCCCCCTCTGGCTGGAGTGGTATAATATAAATAGAGTCGACAAACACCCAAAAATCTGATATAATAAATCAGAAAGAGGGAAAGAAAA